>NZ_MDUX01000021.1 GCF_014736495.1 Candidatus Dactylopiibacterium carminicum | reverse complement strand
TCCCAGAGGCCGCTTGGGCTACCCGAGCCGGTCCGAGGCTTAAAGATACAAGGCCACGCGCTACGCGAACGCCATCGCACAGAAGGAAAACGATGACGCCACAGAAGCCGTGAAAGCCTCGGGCCGGACTCAGGTGGTCGCGCTGACACCCGCCGAGCGCTCCGCGCTCAAGAAAGTCATGCTGAAAACCCATAAGGAGGTTGAAAGCCGCATCGGCGCCGACATAATCCAGTCGGTCTACAAGGAAACCGGGTTCGACCCCAACAAGCTCTGAACACTCATTGCAGACAAACGTGGCAGCCAGATAGCAGGCCAATTGATCGGCCAGCCTGGCTGCCTGTTCATTGACCGGTATTCCGGGGGCGCCATGAAAATCCTTGATCGTCTCGAAGAGTGGCTGATCATCTTCCTGATCGGAGCAGCCACCACCATCACCTTCATTGCCGTCGTCCATCGTTATCTGGCTGGCGTCGAGATTCCGATAGTACAGGACTGGCTGCTGGGCCTCCATCTGGGCTGGGCCCAAGAGCTGACCATCATCCTGTTCGTCTGGATGGCGAAGTTCGGCGCAGCCTATGGCGTCCGCACCGGCATCCACGTCGGTGTCGACGTTGCCATCAACGCCATGCAACCCCGGATGCGAGGGCGTTTCGTTCTCTTCGGGCTTCTGGCGGGCGCTTTCTGCACCGGAGTCATCTGCATGCTCGGCTCCCGCTTCGTATGGGGCAACGGCCTGCATGCAGCCTTCAATCACTGGATCGGCAGTACGGAATTCGTCCCCGAAGGTCCTGTCACGCCAGATCTCGAATGGCCGACCTGGGCTGTCTACCTCGCCGTCCCGCTGGGTTCCGCGCTGATGTGCTTCCGCTTCCTGCAAGTAGCCTGGATCTTCCGGCAGACAGGGGAGCTGCCGCATCACGACCACGCAGCCGTGGCCGGAATGGATGAAGACGAGCATACAGGCGAACACGAAGGAGCCCGCACATGAACGCCGCCATTATCTTCGGGCTGCTGCTGGCCCTGATGCTCACCGGCATGCCCATTTCAATCTCCCTGGGCCTGACGGTGCTGACCTTCCTTTACACGATGACCCAGGTTCCCATCGAGTCGGTCGCCATGAAGCTTTTCACTGGCATCGAGAAATTCGAGATCATTGCCATCCCGTTCTTCATCCTCGCCGGGAATTTCCTGACTCATGGCGGCGTCGCCAAACGCATGATCAGCTTCGCCACATCGCTGGTCGGCCACTGGCATGGCGGCCTGGGGCTGGCCGGCGTGATCGCCTGCGCACTGTTCGCGGCAGTTTCCGGCTCCAGCCCGGCCACGGTGGTCGCCATCGGCGCCATCCTGCTACCGGCGATGGTGAAGGCCGGTTTTCCGAACCGTTTCGGCGCGGGCGTGATCACCACTTCCGGTGCCCTCGGAATTTTGATCCCGCCGAGCATCGTGATGGTGATGTACGCGGTGGCCACCAATGCTTCGGTCGGTGCACTGTTCATCGCAGGGGTGATCCCGGGGATAGTGCTGGCATTCCTGCTGGGGCTGACCACCTGGTGGCGGGCACGCAAGCTGGATCTGCCGCGCGTCATGGCGTTTCCCGGGCGAACGGGTCTGCAGGCCACCATAGGCAGTCTCTTCGGGGTGTTCTACGCGCTGGTATTCACCGTTGCACCACCAGCCATTCTCGGTACCCTGCTCGCCACCCAGATGCCGGCGGAAGGCGGGCTTGCCTGGTTCCTGGCGTTTGTCTTCTGGCTGGCGCTGGTCCCCTGGAGCACCAAGAACAAGTGGGTCACCCGCATCGTATACATCGCCCTGATCGTGATCGGCGTCCCGCTGCTGGCGAGTGTTCTGCTTATCCGCGCTCTGGGCGACATTCCCCTCCTCTATGCCAGCCTCATTCCAGTCGCCCTGATGCTCGCCTGGCTCACGTTGATCCAGGCCTGCGGCAATCACACGAAAATCGCACCAACCTTCCGATTCGAGCTGCTATGGGAAGCACTCGAAGTCTGGCGTGCCTACTGGAACAGCATCTGGGGCCTGCTGCTGATCATCGTGGTGATGGGTGGCACTATACCGGCATCTTCACGCCGACCGAAGCCGCGGCTATGAGTGCCGTCTATGCCTTCATCGTGGCGGTATTTGTCTATCGGGATCTGAAGCTGCGCGACGTACCGCAGGTGCTGCTGTCCTCTGCGAACATGAGTGCGATGTTGCTCTACATCATCACCAACGCGGTGATGTTCAGTTTCATCCTGACGGATCAGCAGGTGCCCCAGCAACTCACGGACTGGCTGCTGGATCTGGGGCTGGGGCCGATCGCTTTCCTGCTCGCGGTCAACATCCTGCTGCTGATGGCCGGCAATTTCATGGAGCCCTCATCCATCGTGCTGATCATGGCGCCCATCCTGTTTCCGGTAGCCGCCAAGCTCGGTATAGATCCGATCCATTTCGGCATCCTGATTGTGGTGAACATGGAGGTCGGCATGTGTCACCCGCCAGTCGGCCTGAATCTGTATGTCGCCTCGGGCATCACTAAGATGGGCATCACCGAGCTCACCATCGCGGTCTGGCCCTGGCTGCTCACGATGCTGGGCTTCCTAGCGCTCGTCACCTACTGGCCGCCGCTGTCGCTGTGGCTGCCAAAGACGCTGGGAATGATGTAACTCGCGCCACGCAGCCTGAAGCACCGCGCTTCAGGCTGTGCCCCGCGCGGCCAGTGCCCGCTCGATGAAGCGCTTCGATACCTGCGGCCGTGGCACGCGGCATTCCTCGAACCACTGGCGCACGTCCTGATCCAGGCCGATGCCGTGCATGAAGTTGTAGATCGCCTTGGAAAGCGCCCGGCCCAGCATGGCGTGATCGACACCGGTCGGATCGATGAAGGGCACGTCATTGTTGCCGAAGCTGCCGCGGCCGTGCTTCACCAGCTCAATGCCATATTCCTCCGGATGCTGGCCAACAGGTGAGTGCACCGTGCAAGCGAAGCGATGAAAGAAACCTGACTGGATGCAGCCCTCGGCGAATAGCTGGCGCACGTATTCGAGTGCATCCACCGTATCCTGCTCTGTCTGGGTGGGAAAACCGTACATCAGGTAAGCATGCACCAGGATGCCGGCCTGGCTGAAAGCATGCGTGACACGTGCCACCTGCTCCACCGACACGCCTTTCTTCATCAGCTTGAGCAGACGATCCGAAGCAACCTCCAGCCCACCCGAGATGGCGATGCAGCCGCTAGCAGCCAGCAACCCGCAAAGCTCTGGCGTGAAAGACTTCTCGAAGCGGACATTGCCCCACCAGGTGATCGACAGATTGCGCAGCAGCAGCTCCTCGGCCATCGCCCGCAGCGCTTTCGGCGGCGCGGCCTCATCAACGAAATGGAAGCCACTCTGCCCGGTCTCGGCCACGATGGCTTCGATGCGATCGACCAGGATCGCAGCATTTGCGGTTTCGTAGCGCGAAATGTAATCCAGGCTCACATCGCAGAAGCTGCACTTCTTCCAGTAGCAGCCATGCGCCACGGTGAGCTTGTTCCAGCGACCGTCAGACCACAGCCGATGCATGGGGTTGAGCATGTCCAGCACCGACAGGTAGCGATCGATGGGCAGCCCATCCCAGGTGGGTGCGCCGACTCTGTCGAAAGGCACATCCGGTTCCGGGAAATGAACGTAGCGCACCCGACCGGCCTCGCGCACGAAAGTGCGTACCAGACGCTCGCGCAAGCGCGCGCCACCCAGGTGTTCCAGCAGCGCCAGTAGAGGCCGTTCGCCATCGTCCAGCGTCACGAAGTCGAAGTAATCGAACACACGCGGCTCGGCCAGATCGCGCAATTCGGTGTTCACATAACCCCCGCCCAACACCACGGGAAGATCCGGATGCGTCGCCTTGATCGCCTGCGCGATGCGGAACGCGCCATATACCGAACCAGGAAACGGCACGCTCACCAGCACCACCTGCGGAGCATGCCGTGCCAGTACTTCACACGTGAGCGCCTGCAAGGTTTCATCGATCAGGTTGAAGGGTTCGGCCAGCGCACGGGCCAGCGGATCGAAGCTCGGCGCGGACTGGGCTATGGATTCGGCATAGCGCACGAACTCGAAGCGTGAATCCACAGCATCGCGCAGCACATCGGCCAAATCGTTGAGATACAGCGTGGCCAGATGGCGCGCACGATCCTGCAGGCCAAGCGAACCGAAGGCCCACCCCAGCGGATCCTCATCCTCGCCGACCAGATATTCGCCCAGGGCACCGAAACGTGCCCCCTCAGGCAGAAAGGAACCGCCGCAGATACGGTATGCCAGGGTGGCATCCCGCCCCTGCAGGAAGCGGATCACGGCATCCACGCTGCCCGAATAGGCCTCGAAGTTCGCCAGGAAATGCACCACCTGTGCGCTGCGCTCGCGCTTGGGTAATTGCAGCGCCCGCTCGTGCACCCGCGTCAGCCCTGTCTTCGAGAACAGGCGCAGCACCAGCTCGATGGCCAGATCGGCCTGCTCCGCCACCACGCCTTCCTGGCGCAGGAAGCCGGTGATGTAAGCGGTGGAGGGGTAAGGCGTGTTGAGCTGCGTCATCGGCGGGATGAGGCTCAATACGCGCAAAGGGGAAACAGGCATGGCAAGGTCCGGAACGAAGCCGGCGCATTGTAAGGGAGGCAAGCACCCGCCTGCGAAAAAGCACCACCTGGCCTCGCCTCGTCGTACCCGCCTTTTCCCTAGCCCCTACGGGGGATAGGGTGGCGCGCAGGGCCGAGGGGGAACGCCGCTGGCGGGGCCGCCCGCTGATCGGGCGCGTCTCACCACCCTCATCCGGCCTGACGGCCACCTTCTCCCCTCAAGGGAGAAGGGACTGCTGCGGCCTGATGGTGGACGCAGGCAACGCGTCTGGCTCAGAGCGCCAGAGGAGCGGTTTTGCCGCCAAGTCCGCTCCAGCCCGCGTACACCGAGCCGATCAGCTCAGATGCTTGGTGAAGAATTCCAGCGTGCGCTGCCAGGAGAGCTTCGCCGCCGTTCCATCGTAACGCGCACCATTGGTATCGTTGTTGAAGGCGTGATTCACGCCTTCGTACATGTAAAGCTAATAGGTTTTGTTCGCCGCCTTGAGCGCCGCCTCATAGGCAGGAATGCCGGCATTGATGCGATCGTCCAGCGCCGCATAGTGCAACTGCAGCGGAGCCCGGATCTTCGGCACATCCTCGACCCTCGCCTGCATGCCGTAATAGGCCACGCCGGCATCGAGATCCGGCGCCAGCACGGCGAGCTGGTTCACTGCCGCGCCGCCCCAGCAAAAACCGACCACCCCCACCTTGCCAGTGCTGCGCGCATGGTGCTTGAGGAATTTGAGCGCGGCGACGGAGATCGCGCCGGTCGTGCCGGCATCGAGCTTGCCGATCAGCTCACGCGCCTTGTCCTCATCTGCCGGCGAGCCTCCCAGCGCGCTCAGATAGTCGACACCCAGAGCAAGATAACCATCCAGCGCCAGGCGGCGGGTGATGTCCTGGATATGCGGATTCAGGCCGCGGTTCTCGTGGATCACGATCACCCCCGGCAGTTTGCCGCTAGCAGCCTTGGGCGCGGTGAGATAGGCGCTGAAATCTCCGTCCGGCCCGGGAAAGCTCACGGTCTCCGCATGAATGCGCGCATCATCCGGCGCGATGACCGCCGCCTGCGCGTAGTTGTTCTCAAGGAACGGCAACACCGCACTGGCCGCCACGGTACTGCCGGTGATCGCGGTGAGGCGCTTCATGAACACCCGCCGCGGCAAGGGCGCATGGGTGTACTCGTCATAGAGGGCAATGATTTCCTGCTGAATGGCGGCGCGCGCCTGGGGCTTGGTCATGATGCTTTCCTCTCTGTCAGGTTGGGAGATGCGTGCCTGGCCGGTGATCCACGGCTCTGCGGGGCGGACACGCCACTGGCATGGATACGTGCCGCCGGCAGAAAGTTCAAGCCCCCAGGATGTGCTTTACATTGGCTTCGCAGGCAACTGCCAACTCGATGGGCGGGATGCCGCGCAACCCGGCCAACACCTCGGCGAAACGCGCGACATTGGCCGGATCATTGCGCCGGTCGGGTGCCCAGGCAGGCGGGATGTCCGGCCCGTCGGACTCCAGCACCAGGGCATCCAGCGGCAACGTCGTGGCCAGCGCCCGGATGCGCGTGGAGCCTGAATAGGTCATGGCGCCACCAAAGCCCAGCTTGAAACCCAGCCCTATGAAAGCATCGGCCTGCTGCCGGCTGCCATTGAAGGCATGGGCGAAACCACCGCGCACGCGATGGCGCCGCAAGTATTTGAGCACCCGGTCTTGCGCGCGGCGGATATGCAGCACCACGGGCAGATCGAACTCGCGTGCAAGCTTGAGCTGTGCGGCGAAGAACCATTCCTGCCGCTCCCAGTCCGGGTCGGCAATGTAGCCATCCAAGCCGATTTCACCGATCGCCACGGCCTCGCCCGCGGCCAGTTGCGCGCGCAGCGCCTCGATGTCGCTTTCCTGGGCGCGAGCGACATAGAGCGGATGGATTCCGTAAGCGATCCAGCAGCCCGGCCAGGCTTCACGCATCGCCGGCAGGCAGGCCCAGTTGGCACGCTCCACCCCCAGCAGCAGCGCGGCCTCGACACCGGCCGCACGTGCAGCTGCGATCACCGCCGCGCGATCAGTCTCGAATTCGGGAGCATCCAGGTGCAGGTGGGTATCGAACCACATGCCTGCCGCCGTTCAGTCCGCACAGCGCTCGCGGACCTGCGCTTGCGTCAGCCAGTCGGCAATGCACTGGCTGAGCCGGATCGTGGCCTCACGCAACGCCAGGGCCCCCTCGCCCGGCGCCGGCCGCGGCATGGGCACACGCAGATCAGCCGGCCGGCGCAGGATTTCCTGACCATCCCGACTGAGCTTCAGCTCTGACGCCAGTACGGCCCGGGCCGCGCCTCCAGCATCGATATCCACATTGAACTCGTTCAGCAGCACCATCAGGCTGCAACGCTCGCCCGGCTCCTGCGGCAACAGCCGGAGCATCGCCTGGCGGACCAGGTTGGGCGGCGGCGTCACCCAGCGATGTTGCACGTAGCTCCCGAGCCGTGTCGGATGCGCAGCCTCGCGGTAATGCATGGACAGACCGGACAATTGCGGCGCCGCGCTGACGCTGAGTTTGCGCAGCACGACTGGCGCCCGGCCAGCCGGCGTCTCGAACATCGGCCCGAGATCATGCTCGCGCAGGGGCGCAGCGGGTTTCGAAAGGGCACAGCCGGCCAGCATCAGGCACAGCGGCAGCAGAAATCGCTTCATTGTTTCACTTCACCGGGCCCGAGCTCGCGGGTACGGCCTCCCAGCAGGATCTGCGGATTGCGCTCGACATCGTCGAGCACGCGAGTCAATTGCTGCGTGCTTGCCTGCAACTCGCCCACGAGCTGGTTCACGCGCGGCAGGGTTTCGCCGGTGAGCCCCGCCTGCAAGGTTTCGCCAACCCGGTCGATGCGCGCGCCCGCTGCTTCCACACGGCCGAGCGCACGGCGAAAATCCGTGACTGCCGGCCCAAGCTGGCTGCTCATGTGCTGGATTTCCTGCAGGCTGGCCGTCAGGTGCTCGGCATTCTCGGCAGACGAAAAACGGCGCAGATCTGTAGCCAGAGCCGCCGTCTGGCGCATCGCCTGCTCCAGGCTCGCCGCACTGGCGGAAAGAGACACCAGGGTCTGATTCAGACGCGTCACGTTCTCTTCGCTGAGCACCTGATCCAGCCGCTCGGTACTTCGCCGCAGACGGCTCAACAGCTCCTGTGTGCCCTCGTTGAACGAGATGGCGCTCGCCTCCTGCATCGCGATGACGGGCGGCAGCCCGGGTGCCAGTGGCCGCGCGGGCGTGGGGTCCAGGCCGTCATCGTCCAGCGCCACATAGCCCTGTCCGGTCAGCCCCTGAGAGGCGATACGGGCACGCGTGCCACGCGTGACCGGCACAGCGGAATCCACGCGAATCAGCACATTGACTTCCAGTGCGTCGCTGAGATCGACCTTCACCACCTTGCCCACGCGTACGCCACGATACCGCACGGCGGCCTGCGGATTGAGCCCGGCCACCCCCTTTGTGGTGACGATCAGGTAGCTGCGCGTATCTTGCGCGCCGCCGGAAAACCACCAGAACGACGCCACGGCGGCAGTGCCCAGCAACAGGGTAAACAGTCCGACGATCAGGGCATGCGCGCGATTTTCCATACTACTCGGCAGGGGTCTCGTCGATGGTGGTGTGATAGCGAAAGAATTTCTGGATGAAGGGGTGCTCGGTGGCATGCACTTCGTCCAGGGTTCCGCTGGCGAGTATACGGCGTTCGGCAAGCACCGCAACGCGCGTGGCCAGCGCGCTGAGGGTATCCAGATCGTGTGTGACGAACACCACGGTGAAACCCAGCTCGGCGTGCAGTTGGCGGATCAGCGCAACAAAGGCCGCACTGCGCTCGGGATCCAGCCCCGCGGTGGGCTCATCCAGCAGCAGCAACTCCGGCTCCAGCGCCAGCGCGCGGGCCAACGCCACACGTTTGACCATGCCTCCCGAAAGCTGCGCCGGCATCAAGGTGGCGTGCTGCGCTGCCAGACCGACCTGGCCCAGCTTGGCAAGCACCAGTACGCGGATCTCCGCTTCATGCAACCCGCCGAATTCCCGCAGCGGGAACGCGATGTTGTCGAACACCGTGAGCGCCGAGAACAGTGCCCCTTGTTGGAACAGCATGCCCAGGCGACGCAGACGCGCGAACCGCTGGGAACGCCGGCCCGCGTACAAGGGTTCGCCGAACAGCTCGATCGCCCCCGAAGTCGGCCGCTGCAGGCCGGTGATCTGGCGTAGCAAGGTGGTCTTGCCCGCGCCAGAGCCACCGACCAGCGCCATCAACTCGCCCTGCGCCACGTCGAGCGTCAGGCCACGATGCACCCACTGGCCACCCAACCGGGTGCTGATATCACACAGGCTGACGACCGGACTCATCGCAACGGCACTCCGATACCCCGCGTCATGACAGCCAGCAAGGCGTCCAGCAGGATCACCGAGGTGATGGCGGCCACCACAGCGGCGGTGGTATTGCGCGACAGGCTTTCGGTATTGGGCTGAATGCGCAGCCCGAAATGGCAGGCAACCAGCGCGATGGCAACACCGAACACGCTGCCCTTGATGAAACCGATCACCAGATTCTGTACTGGCACCACCTGGGCCAGGCTCACCACGAAATGCTGCCAGCCGATCTCCAGTTGCAGTTGCGTGGCGACCATGCCACCGCCCAGCGCCGCAGCAGAGGTCCACAGCACCAGCAAGGGCATCACCAGCGCCATGGCCAGCACCTTGGGCAGAATCAGCCGCTGATGCGCCGACACGCCCATCACCGCCAGCGCATCCAGCTCTTCGGTAACACGCATGACACCCAGTTGAGCCGTGATCGCCGAGCCCGAACGCCCTGCCACGAGGATGGAAACCAGCACCGGTCCCAGCTCGCGCAGGATGCCGATGCCGAGAATGTTGATGATCAGAGCATCGGCACCGAAGTTACGCAGCTGCAGTGCCGAGAGATAGGCCAGCACGATTCCGATGAGAAAACCGACCAGCGCAGCGATGGGCAAGGCCCGTACGCCGATCTGGTAGAACGCCGCAGAGAATTCGCGCCAGGGGATCGCACGCGGGCGATATACCAGGCGCGCGGCTTCCAGCACCACGCTGCCCAACATCAGCAGAAAGCCCTTCGCGTGCGAGGCAATCAACAGGCCGGGCCGCCCCAGTGCCCGCAACGCCACCCGCCAGTCACGCACAGGTGGCGCTGACTGCACTGGCGGTGCCAGCCGCACGCGCTGCATCACGGCCTGCAAGGCCGGCGGCAGCAGCACGGAAGCCGGCTCGTGCATGCCCCAGGCGCGCCACAGCAGTAACGCGCCGAAGCTGTCCATGCGGGTGACGGCGGAAAGATCCCAGCCAGCCGCCTGCAGGCCATGTACCGACAGCAGCCTGCGCAACACTGGCAGACGGGGGCGCAGTGCGGCAAGGCTCCAGTCTCCGGCCAGATGAGCACATCCTTGCGTCATGCGCAGAGTTGGAGGAGCCACCTGTGGAAGCCTCGCCCTGCCCACCACGCTCAGACCCGCTCTTCCTCGCGCTGCCTGCGCTGGGTACGGATCTTGAGCACCCGCCCGACACGCGCCCATTGATCGGGCTCCTCGCGTAACGCGGCAGCCGTCAGCGGCGAATCATGCAACCACTCGTGCCCCAGGATGACGGTGCTGTTGCCAAGGGCTTCGCGGGTCACGGAGATCGGCGGCTCGGCGCGCACCATGCGCGCGCGATGTACGACTACGGCCAGGCGCAGGCAGAGAATCGCTGCCCAGTCGATGCTGGCACGATCCAGGGCCTGCACACGCTCCAGCTTGCCGCGATGCGCCAGTGCCAGCCGCGCCATCCTGTTCTGGTCCATGCGCGAAAAGCCCGGCATGTCGGCATTGGCCAGAATGTAGGCGGTGTGCTTGTGATAGCCCACATGCGCGACGGACAGGCCGATCTCATGCAACTGAGCGGTCCACTCGAGGAAACGGCGGGCTTCATGGACGGCTTCAGGCTGCTCGCCGGGGAACATGCCATCGAACAGGCGGCAGGCCGTTTCGCGTACGCGCTGCGCCTGCGCCATATCCACGCGATAACGCTCGGTGAACGTCGCAACCGTGGCATCGCGCAGATCCTTGCGATGGTAGCGCCCGAGCTGGTCATAGAGCACGCCGAGGCGTAGCGCACCTTCCGAGAACACCATTTCCTCCAGATCGAACTCGCGGAATACCGCCGACATGATCGAAAAACCACCGGCAAACACCGGGATGCGATCCGCCTTGAGACCTTCCAGCTCCAGTTTGTCGATGCTGCCCGCCTTGAGCATCACATTGCGCAGGCGTTCGAGCGCATCGCGCGTAATGCCGCTGCGCGAAAAACCGTTGAGCTCAAGCACGTCGCAGATTGCCTTGGCGCTGCCCGAGGAACCCACGGTCTGATCCCAACCGGTGCTGCGATAGGCGTAGGAGATCGCCTCGATTTGCTGCTGGGCGGCAAGTTCCGCTTCCTTCAGCGCGGCACGCGTGATGCGGCCCTCGGGAAAGTAGCGCAGGCTGTGGCTCACACAGCCCATGTAGAGGGATTCCAGATGCTGCGGCTCGAAATTGCGGCCAATGATGAATTCCGTGGAGCCGCCACCGATGTCGACCACCAGTTGCTGGCGTGTGGGATCCGGCAATGAATGCGCCACGCCGACATAGATCAGCCGCGCTTCCTCGCGCCCGGCGATCACCTCGATGGGGAAACCCAATGCTTTCTCTGCTTCCAGCAGAAACTCGGCGGAATTCTTGGCCACGCGCAGGGTGTTCGTGGCCACGGCACGGACAGCGTCAGGCGCCACGCCACGCAGGCGCTCGTTAAAGCGCCGCAAGGCTTCGAGCGCGCGCGCCTGAGAAGCCTGGTCGAGGATTTTGTCAGGCCCGAGACCGGCGGCCAGACGCACTGGCTCCTTCAAACCGTCCAGGGGATAGATCTGATCTCCCAGAACGCGTCCGATGAGCAGGCGGAAGCTGTTCGATCCCAGATCGACAGCACAGACATGTTGATAGGGCATGGCTTGCGGCAGGCTGCGGGGATGGCGGATTCTAGCGCGGAATGTCGCCCTGCCAGCGGCACCGCCATTTCACGGGCGGCCATCCAGGCCCGGATTGTGGTCAATCAGCCACGCCACTCAGTCGGCGGATTGGTCGCCGTGGCGGTGAGGGCTGTCGCCATCGAGGTCTCCATGCTGGCCGTCACGGTGGTTGCGGTATGCAGGTCCAGCGCGGTGATCTGCGCTTTCTCGGCCAGCATCAGCAGATTCAGCGAAACATCGAAGTCCTGCTCCATAAGTTCGAGCAGCGGCATCAAGGTCTGCGCGAGCTCACGCAGACGCTTGCGCGCCTCATCGCGCGAACCGCTACGGATCTGCGTCAGCGCATGATCCACACTGACAGCCAGGCGACTGAAGCGGCCGATGTTGTCCTGATTCACCTCGCCGGATTCGGATACCACCCGGTTGCCACCCAGCAGAGTTCCTTCCGCCACGCGTGAAACCGCCAGTTGCAGCAGCTCTTCCAACGTGAGGTTGGGGTCACCATGAGCACTGGTCAGACCGATGGTGAGGCTGATGCGGATGCGATGTTCCTTGTAGGTCATCACGATGGTTTCGATGGCCCGGCGCAGGCGCAGTGCGAAGGCACCGCAGGCATCGAGATCGGCAGAAGGCGAGATCACCGCGAACTGGCCTTCGGCCAGGTGGGCGATGGTGTCTTCCTTGCGCACTTTGGCCGACAGCAGCTTGGAAAGCTTGCGGTGCACCAGTTGGCCGACGCTGTGGCCGAAGCGCTCGCAGATCTGATCGTAGTGATCGACCTGCACCACCATCACGCTGACGTCGCCACGGTTGCGCCGCACCAGCTGCTCGCGGCTTTCCTCCAGTTCACGGCGGGTCTGCGCCCGCTTGGCGAGTGCTTCGATGCGGGCCACCAGCTCGACGCGTGGCGTGCCCTTGGTGATGAAATCGGTGGCGCCCATGCCCTGGGCCTTCATGCGCGCCTCGTTCTCGTCCTCGCCGGAAATGATCAGCACCGGCAGCGAATTCACGCGTGACAAGCGCGAGCCCCGAATGCGCGCGAGCAGGCCGAAACCGTCCAGGCGTGGCATACCGATGTCCGAGATCACCACTTCGATGGTCGGATCCAGCAGCAGCGTCTGCCAACCGGCCTCGCCGTCGGATTCCTCACGCACGTCGAACTTGTCACGGATCTGTTTGCTCAGCGAGGCCCGCACCATGCGCGAATCGTCAACGATCAGCACGCGCGGCAACTGCGCAACCACTTCACTCATGTCTCGTCCTTATTCTGTCGTTCGCTCGCAATACGCACCACCGTACGCCCCCGGGAGCCGCCCGCCACCAGGGATTCGAACACTTCCGGCAGCGCCTCAAAGTTCACTTCGCGCGCAATGCTTGCCAGATGGCGCGGCCGCAGATCCGCCGCGATACGCGCCCAGGCTTTCTCGCGGACACCGAATCCAGCATAGACCGAGTCTATTCCCAGCAGGCTCACGCCACGCAACACGAAGGGCATCACCGTGGTGTTGAGCACGGTATCCGCTGCCAGCCCGACACTCGCCACCACGCCGGTCGGCTTGGTGGAGGCCAGCAGCCAGGAAAGCACCGCACCGCCAAGATTGTCGATTGCGCCAGCCCAGACGGCTTTGTCCAGCGGGCGTACGGTGTCCAGCGCCAGCTCATCGCGCAACATCACCCTCGTTGCGCCCAGACTACGCAGCCAATCCGAAGTTTCGGCCTTGCCCGTCAGTGCCACGACTTCGTAGCCACGACCGGCAAGCATGTCGATGGCCAAGCTGCCGACCCCACCCGACGCGCCGGTGACAAGCACCGGGCCACGTTCGGGCTTGAGTCCTGCGTCCTCCATGCGGGTGATCGCCAGCGCCGCCGTCAGGCCCGCCGTGCCCACGGCCATCGCTTCGCTCAGATCCAGGCCTGCAGGGCATGGCAACACCCAGCCGCCGGGCATCAACGCCAGTTCGGCGTAACCGCCATGATGCGCAACGCCGATTTCGTAGCTGGTGGCGATCACCGCATCACCAGGCTGGAAACGCGGTGCAGCGCTACGCACCACGGTGCCTGCCAGATCGACGCCCCCCACGCAAGGCAGACGGCGCACGATGCGTTCGCGCCCAGTGGCCGCAAGGGCATCCTTGTAGTTGACGGAGGAGCAAACCACGCGGATGAGTACATCCCCGGCATCCAGTTCTCCTTCGTCCATCGTGACGAAGCCGGCGCGCACACCGCCTTGAGCCTTATCGTCACGATCTATGCGGAAAGCCTTGAAACCCATAGCCCTTTCTACTTTCGGGAGACGCGAAATGTTCAATAGTGTGAACTGTGTCACACATCCAAGGCAAACCGGCAAGTACGACTTTCGATCTGG
This sequence comes from Candidatus Dactylopiibacterium carminicum, assembly GCF_014736495.1. Taxonomy (GTDB): domain Bacteria; phylum Pseudomonadota; class Gammaproteobacteria; order Burkholderiales; family Rhodocyclaceae; genus Uliginosibacterium; species Uliginosibacterium carminicum. The sequence goes on along the minus strand of NZ_MDUX01000021.1, from coordinate 42,579 downwards.
CGCAAGCAATGCCCTCGAACCGACGAGTGGTGATGCTACTGCCACGAAAGCTCAAGTCCCCCGAGTGCCGAGCCGTTAATTGCGGCACGCCAACTTGGGCCCAGTCCTTCCCATGCTCGAGCAGCCGCTGGAATCCATCGACAGCTACATCGAATACTTCGCCAGCCGGGAGATCCCCGTCCTGCGCCGCAGCATGCGCTCGCTCGCCGCGCTGCAGCGCAATCAGGATCAGCTCAGCGGCCGGGTGCTCGCCACGGAAGTCCTGCAGGATCCGATGCTCGCGCTGCGTCTGCTGGTGTTGCTGGAGAGCACCCGCAGCGAACGCCAGAACCACGACATCACCACCATCGACCGCGCCATCATGATGATGGGCCTGTCACGTTTCTTCGGCTACTTTGGCCAGTTACCCACGGTGGAGGATGCGCTGTCCGAGCATCCAAAGGATCTCATCGGCCTGCTGCGCGTCGTCAGCCGGGCACGCAACGCCGCACGCTGGGCACGGGATTTCGCCTTGCAGCGCCACGACATCGATGTCGACAAAGTGACGGTCGCTGCCTTGCTTCATGAAGCAGCCGAGATCCTGTTCTGGTGCTTCGCGCCAGACTTCATGCAGAAGATCGAGCAGATCAAGCAAGCCAATCCTGGCACGCGCAGCGCGGTCGCGCAGACTGCGGTGCTCGGCGTGAACATCCGTGATGTGCAGCTCGCGCTGGTGCAGAACTGGCATCTGCCGCAGTTGCTGGTCACGCTGATGAACGAACAGCATGCGGACAATCCCCGGGTACGCACCGTGATCCTGGCCTGCGATCTCGCGCGCCATGCCGCCAATGGCTGGGATGACCCTGCCCTGCCTGACGATTACACCGGCATTGCCGGGCTGTTGCATATGCGGCGCAGCGCGGTGATGCAGCGCGTGGGCGTTCCCGAGGAATACTGGCGCCGGGTTGCTGCCAGCGAAGACGCGGGATAACACGCACCGGCACAGCCTGTGCGCGGCCGTGTTTCTTTTCCGGGATAATGCGGCTTTTGCCGCCCTGCCTGCCGCATGCCCGCCATCCACAAGCTGCCTGAAGTCCTGATCAACCAGATCGCCGCCGGCGAGGTCGTCGAGCGCCCGGCCTCTGTGCTCAAGGAACTCCTGGAGAACAGCCTGGATGCCGGCAGCCGAGCCATCGAGGTCGCGCTTGCCCAGGGTGGCGTGAAACAGTTGCGCATCACCGACGATGGCTGCGGCATCGACCGGGATGACCTTGCCCTGGCGCTGGAGCGTCATGCCACCAGCAAGATCGCTTCACTGGAGGATCTCGAGGCCGTCGGCACCATGGGGTTCCGGGGCGAAGCGCTGGCAGCCATCGCCTCGGTGGCACGCACGAAGATCACCAGCCGAGCTACCGGAGCTGCGCATGCATGGCGAGTCACGGAGCGGGAACGCGAACCGGCACCGGCCGCGCTGAATGGCGGCACCGTGGTCGAAGTCGAGGATCTTTATTACAACACCCCGGCGCGACGAAAATTCCTCAAGTCGGAATCCACCGAATTCGGCCATTGCGATGACGTTTTCCACCGCATCGCGTTGGCGAGGCCCGATGTCGGCTTTCAGCTCGCACACAATGGGCGCGTCTCGCTGCGGCTGGCAGCAGGTGACGCGGAGCGCCGCGTGCGCGAGATCCTGGGCGACGATTTCATGGCCAATTGCCGTACCGTGCAGGCCGAAAGCGGCAGCCTGAGCCTGACGGGCTTCGCGGCGCTGCCCGCCTATGCACGTGCCAACCGCGACGCCCAGTTCTTCTACGTGAATGGCCGCTTCGTGCGCGACAAGCTGATCCAGCATGCCCTGCGCGAAGCCTATGCCGACATCCTGCACGGTGCGCGGCATCCGGCCTTCGTGCTGTTCCTCGACCTGGACCCGGCCGGTGTCGATGTGAATGTGCATCCAGCCAAGACCGAAGTGCGTTTCCGCGAAGGCCGCGCCATCCATCAATTCGTGTTCCACGGTCTGACCCGCGCCCTCGCCGCACCGGTGCAGGCCGCGAGCCTGATGCATTCTCCTGCGGACCCCGCGGGCTACAGCGGCCCGACCGAACAGATCCGCCTGGCCGTGGAAGAACCCGGCCTGCCACGGCAGCTCTCCAGCTGGCACGCGGACAACGTGGAAACACGTGCGGATTTCCGCCCGACCAGTTTCCCGGTCGGAAACCGGGCACCGTTCAACCCTGCCGCGCTCGAGCAGCTGGCCCCGCGCACGTCCGGCCCCGCGCTGCCGCAGACGCCCGACAACGCCTCCGCGCCGCTGGGCTACGCCGTCGGCCAGATCCACGGCGTCTACGTGCTGGCACAGAATGCCCATGGTCTGGTGCTGGTGGACATGCACGCGGCGCACGAACGCATCCTGTATGAACAGCTCAAGCATGTGCTGGACGGTAATCCCGGCGTGCAGCGCCTGCTAATCCCGGCGGTATTCAATGCCAGCAAGATCGAACTGGCGACCGCCGAGGAACATGCCGACACGCTGACCCGCATGGGGTTCGACGTGGCTGCTGCCGGACCGAACGAGCTGGCTGCGCGCAGCGTGCCCGCCCTGCTCGGCCGTGCCAACGTGGCCGAGCTGTTGCGCGCGCTGCTCGCGGAGCTGCGGGATTTCCCGGCCAGCGAGGTGATTGCCGCGCGGCGTAACGAGCTTCTGGCCACCATGGCCTGTCACGGCGCCGTGCGCGCCAATCGCCAGTTGACACTTCCCGAGATGAACGCGCTGCTGCGCGACATGGAAGCCACCGAGCGCGCAGACCAATGCAACCACGGCCGCCCGACCTGGACCCAACTCAGCATGACCGATCTGGACAAGCTCTTCATGCGCGGGCAATGAGCACGGCAGACCGGCCGGAAGCCATCAACACTGCGGTAAACCCCTAGATCAAAAGTGTCGTAAACGTACAAGACACCTCCGAGCCGGCCCCGGAAACTTGCCTCCGCAACTAAAACACGAGGAGGCAACCCATGTTCACCCGACCCACCGTCCTGCGCCTGGCCCTGCTGCTCGGCGCGAGCCTGCCCGCGGCAGGCTGGGCCGCCTACAAGCAAGCACCTGAACTCGATGCTCAGGTTAAGGCCGGGAATCTACCGGCTGTCGAGCAACGCCTGCCCGCCAAGCCCGAAGTCATCAAACCCATCACCCGTAATGGCCAGTATGGCGGCGTGCTGCGCTCCGCCCTGCGCGGCAATGCGGACTATCACGCCATCCTGCGCCTGGTCGGCAACCAGGGCCTGACGCGCTGGTCCATGGACTTCAACTCGGTACAGCCGAACGTGGCCGAGAGCTGGACCGTGAACGCAGATGCCAGCGAGTACGTCTTCAAGCTGCGCCAGGGTATGCGCTGGTCTGACGGCACCCCCTTCACGGCAGACGACATCCTCTTCTCCGTCAATGACATCGCCGGTCACAAGGGCTTTCTAGCCAACCCGCCCGAAGTGCTCGCGGTGGGCGGCAAGCTTGCGGACGTCACCAAGATCGACGACTACACCGTGCGTTTCCGCTTCGCTGGCTCTTATGTGAGTTTTCCGGAAACCCTGGCAACGCCGCTCGGGCAGTATCCAGTGCTGTGGCAGAAAAAGTACTGCTCGCAGTTCCACCCCAAATACAACCCGAAGGTCAGCGACCTCATCGCACAGACCAACACACGCGACTGGGGCACGCTGATGCGCGTGCGCTGTGGTGACGTGGAAGTGCCCACACGCTGGGGCAACTCCGAGAAGCCCACGCTGGACCCCTGGGTGATCGATCAGCCCTACAGCGGCAACGCCACTCAGGTGGTGCTGCGACGCAACCCCTACTTCTGGCAGGTGGACACCGCTGGCCAGCAACTGCCCTACATCGATCGCCTGCAACTGGCGGTCATCTCCGAGGTGGAAACCATCCTCCTCGCCACGATCAATGGTCAGCTCGACTTCCAGCACCGCCACATCTTCCCGATCCAGAACCGCCCGGTACTGGCCGAAAACATGAAGAAGGGCAACTACGCGCTGATGCAGCTGCAATCGCTGAACGCCAACTCCGCCGGCCTCTACCTGAACCAGTCCACACCGAACGAAAAGCTGCGCAAACTGATCCGCAACAAGGATTTCCGCATCGCACTATCGGTCGGTCTGGACCGCCAGGAGATCAACGAGATCGTCTACATGGGTCAGGGTGTGCCCTGGCAGACCGGGCCGTTCAAGGAATCCAAGTGGTACAACGAAAAGCTGGGCACCCAGTACCTCAAGTACGACCTCAAGCAGGCCAACGAGATCCTCGACCGCCTGGGTCTGACCAAGCGTGACGCCAACGGCTACCGAACCTATCCGGACGGCGGCCGTGTGGTGATCACCGCCATCGTCGCGATCCAGCTCGCACAACAGGTTGAAGTGCTGGAGATCACCCGCAAGCAATGGGAGAAGATCGGCATCGAGCTGGTGATCCGTGCCGCCGAACGCTCGCTCACCTTCGACCGGGCCAACGCCAACGACTACGACCTCAACGTCGATGTCGCCCCCGGCGGTCTGGACGCCACGATGAATCCGCGCCCCTACCTCACCTTCCACCCCGAAGCGCGTCAGAGCGTGATGTGGACCCGCTGGTACCTCTCGGATGGCAAGCAGGGTGAAGAGCCCAGTACCTCGATGAAGAAGCGCCTGGATCTCTACAAGCAATGGCGCGCAGCCAAGACCAGCGCCGAGGCCGACACCCTGTTCCGCGAGATCCTGAGCATCGCGGCCGACGAGTTCGAGGTGCTCGGCGTGGTACGCCCGCCGCGTGACAACGCAATCCGTCGCGCCAACCTCACCAACGTGTACGAATCCATGCCCGCAGGCTGGACCTGGCCCACCCCCGGCCCCTCGCTGCCGCAGCAGTGGTTCTACGCGAAGTAATCATCTGCATCACCGGGGCGGCGCACACCGCCGCCCCACCCGCATCAACCGTTTCAGACGGTTTTGCATTCAAGCGTAGAACAAGGCGGAGCGCTGCAGACAGTGCTGTCGCACGGCAAAGCGATCCAACGCAGTTATACGTTTGAAGGCGAAACCGTATCAAAGGAAACCACCGTGGCCAAAGGCAGCACACAGCAACTGCAATTTCACACCTTCGCCGATCCGGACACCGGCGCGCGCGTCACCCGGCTCACCCCGCCGGACGTGACCTGTCACCGCAACTACTTCTACCAGAAGTGCTTCACCAACGATGGTCGCCATCTGCTTTTCGGCGGCTGGTTTGACAACGACTGGAACTGCTACCTGCTCGACCGCCAGACCGGCCTGGCCACCCAGTTGACGGAAGGCGCGGGTGACAACACCTTCGGCTGCTTCCTCTCCCCCGACGATCAATATCTCTACTACGTGAAGGGCGGCCGTGAACTACGTCGCCTGCGCCTGGACACGCTTGCCGAGGAAAGCGTCTACCGCGTCGCCGACGGCTACACCGGCTACGGCACCTGGACGGCCAATTCCGACTGCACCAAGCTCGTCGGCATCGAAGTGGCCAGCAACGAACTGATGGCACTGGCGACCTGGCAGGAATTCCGCGAGCAGTATCTGCGCAATCCCTTCTGCGCACTGGTGCGCATCGACATCGAAAGCGGCCAGGGCGACGTACTGCTGCAACAGGCGCTCTGGACCGGGCATCCGATCTACCGCCCCTTCGACGACCATACCGTGGCCTTCTGCCACGAGGGCCCGCTGGACCTCGTGGAAACGCGCATGTGGCTGATGAACGAGGATGGCAGCAACATCCGCCCGGTCAAGCGCCAGGAGCCCGGCGAACGCTGCACGCACGAGTTCTGGGTGCCGGATGGCTCGAAGCTGATGTACGTCTCCTACCTCAACCGCGACGGCCACGACCGCTGGATCTGTAGCGCCGATCCGGTGACGATGGAGAACGAAGTGATCATGCCCATGCCTGCCTGCTCGCACATCATGAGCAACGTCAAGGGCACGCTGGCCGTGGCCGACGGCTCGGGCACACCGCAGGACATGGCGGACACCCGCGGCTTCGAACGCGCGCGCGACCCCTTCATCCACCTCTTCGACCTGAAGGCACGCACCAGCCGGCCGCTGTGCGCGCACAACTCGTCCTGGCGCGAATACCGCGCCAACCGCTAGGTCACGCATCCGCACCCAGGCTTCACACCGGACGAAACCCAGGTGCTGTTCACCTCGGACTTCGAGGGCGAACCCGCGATGTATCTGGTCGACCTGCCCGGCTGAGAAGCGGTTTAGAATCTGTAGCAAGAGGTCGTCAGCGGGGGCGTAGGGAGCAAAAAGCAGAGCGCAGCTCTGCGCTGCCGCAGCCGGCTGGCTGTGCAAGGCCAGCCGTGGGCTGCCGAGCAGCGCATGAGCCCCGGTCACGGCCTCGCAGTAAGATCATAAACAGCTTCTGAGCCCGGGCGGCCCGCGCCCGCACGTATGCAAAAAGCCACTTGCCGTGCGGGGCGCTACGCTAAACTGAACCCATGCATCTGATCGACACGCATCATGACGCCCATCTGGTCCTGCGGCGCAGCCTGCCGCCGGCCAGCCTCGCCACGCATGTCGACAATTTCCAGTACCTGCACATCCCGCATGCCGGGCTGCTGCCGCGCATCCTGCCCGGCAATGGCGCATTGGCGCTGATCCCCTGCGGCGGAACGCTGCAGCTCACCGAGATCCACAGTGGCCAGCAGCATCTGCTCGACGAGCCTGCCATCCTGTGCAACCGCCACCAGGTACTCGATCTTTCCGCCAGCGAGCCCTCCCGCCTTTTCGTGGTGAGTTTCCGCCCCGGGCGATTGCGCCACTTCGGCGATACCTGCTTTGCAGATCTGCAGGATCGCATCACGCCTTCTCGGGCGCTCTGGGGCTCCTGCAGCGCCAGCCTAGGCGAACGGCTTGCGGAGGCCAGCGATCCAGGATCCGCCATCGTCGCACTCGCCGGGTTCCTGGAGCGCCGCCTGCAGAAAACGCGCTCGGCCGATTTCGACCTGCTCATGGATCTGCTCTACCTCGGCCCTGAACGCCGCATTTCGGATCTCGCGCAGGACGCCGGCCTGAGCCTGCGCCAGTTCGAACGCCGCTTCACGGGCACCTATGGTGTTGCGCCGAAGTACTTCGCCCGCGTCGCCCGCCTGCAGCGCGTGGCGCGCAAGCTGGCGCTGGATCCGGCCAGCAGCACCGCACTCAGCGCCCTGGATGCGGGCTTCTTCGATCATTCGCACTTCGTACACGAGCTGCGCAGGCTCGCTGACCTCTCGCCCACCGAACTGGCCAGTGGCATGCGCGAACGGCCGCATTTCTACAATCCGGTCTCGCTTCAGCGCTACACCGCCCTGATCAATCAGGCGCTGGGCACCCAATCCCGCCCGGTTTGACCAAGGTCCTCCCCAAGCGGCCCGTTTTCGGGGATCATCGCGACCCCGCCTCCGGCCATCGCTGAACGCCGCCATGCAACTCGACAAAATCCTCCAGTCCCAGGGCTTCGGCTCGCACAAGGAATGCCGCAAACTCGTGCGCGACGGCGAAGTGAAGATCAAGGGTGAAGTCGTCACCGATCCGTTCATCGAACTCGACGAAAATGGGCTGGTATTCGAGATCGGCGAATGGGAGTGGGAATACACCGAGAAGGTCTACGTGGCACTGTGCAAGCCGGAAGGCTACGAATGCTCGCAGAAGCCCAAGCATCACGAGAGTGTCTATCACCTGCTGCCCGAGCCGCTGGTGGCGCGCGGCGTGCAAAGCGTGGGCCGGCTGGACGTGGATACCACCGGGCTGCTGCTGTTCTCCGATGATGGCCAGTTCATCCACGCCATCGCACACGCCAAGAAGCAGGTCACCAAGGGCTACCGCGCCATCACCGCGCAGCCTGTGGAAGACGCCCAGATCGAAGCCCTGCTCGCAGGCGTCCAGCTGATCGACGAACCCGAACCCATCGCCGCGCTGTCCGCCAGGAAGACCGGCGAACGGGAACTGGAACTGGTGATCGATCACGGCAAGTACCACCTCGTCAAACGCATGATCGCCGCCGCCGGCAACCATGTGGAACGACTGCACCGCTTTGCCGTGGGCCAGCTCTCGCTGGAGGACGGCTCCCTGCCAGAGCTGGAACCTACCGACTGGTGCTATCTGCGCCCGAAACACCTGGCCCTGCTGGGTTATCAACCCTGACCCCCACCAGATCCCCGGCCCGGAGAAATCCGGCAACTAGGTTTCCGCATTCCGGTCAAAGCCCCTCATCCGGGCTACGCTGAATGCACCCATCGTTTTCAAAGAAGAATTCCATCATGGCCGAGACCAAGCGCCCCAAACTCTCCCTTCCCACCAAGAGCGACAGCACGCCCGCCAACAGTGAGCGCCGCCGCCCGCCGCTGCGTGGAGCCAACAAATCGCGTCCGCCCGCTCGTCCGCAGCCGCCTGCCGAACCTTCGCGCGCGCGCGCCGGAGAAGGCCGTGGCAGGGATGGAGAGCGCTCGGGTTTCCGTCGCGATGGCGAAGGCGATGATCGCAAGCGCGGTTTCGGCCGCGCAGCCCCGCGTCCGGATGGCGCACCGGATACGCGCCGTCCGCGTTTCGATGCGCGGCGGGAAGATGGCCAACGAGAAGGCCGCCGCGAAGGCTGGAACGCCGGAGAACGCAGCGAACGCCCACGCCGCGATTTCGAGGGACGCCCAGCACGTGACGAACGCCCAGCCTTCCGCCGCGAAGATGACGGCCGTGGTGACCGTGGTTTCCGCGGCGAACGCCCGCCGCGCGAGGGCCGCAGCTTCGGTGATCGCCCGCCTCGCGAGCGCGAGGCCCGCCCGGCTGACGGCCGGCGGGAAGGTCGCCGGGAGGGTGGCTGGAATGCCGGAGAACGCAGCGAACGCCCACGCCGCGATTTCGAGGGGCGCCCGGAACGTGGCGAACGCCCCGCCTTCCGCCGTGAGGACGATGCCCGCGGAGATCGCGGCTCCCGGGGTGAGCGCCCGCCGCGCGAGAACCGCAGTTTTGGCGAGCGTCCGCCGCGCGAACGCGAAGCGCGGGGCTTTGGCGAAGAGCGTTGTCCACGTCGCGAAGGCGAGGAAAGACGTGGCTTCGGCGAACGCCCTGCCCGTGATCGTGACGACACCCGCGGTTTCAAACCCCGCGCAGAAGGCGAACGCGCGCCGCGCCGTGCTCCCGGTGAGCGTCCTCCCTATCGGGATGATGCACGCCCGGCAGCGGATCGCCGCGACGGAGAACGCCGCCAGCCCTACGCACAACGCGAGCGGACTAATTTCCGCCGCGACGAGGAGCGTGGCTTCCGCGAGGATCGCCGACCGGCGCCGCGATCGGGAGACGGACGCCCTGCTCGTGATTTCACGGATCGTCCGCGCTTTGCTGATGATGCAGCGGCGCCGCGCGGCAAGTCCTTCAGCCGTGCCAAGCCAGGTCTGCGTCAGCCGGCGCCGCCTGCACACAGAGCCGAGCCTGTGGTGCATGAGGATGCGCCCGGCTCGATGCGCCTCTCCAAGCGTATGTCCGAACTGGGCCTTTGCTCGCGCCGCGAAGCCGATGAATACATCGAGCGTGGCTGGGTGAAGGTGGATGGCGAAGTGGTGTGCGAACTGGGCACCAAGGTCACAACGGATCAGAAAATTGCGCTGGACGTGGTGGCCGAGGAAATGCAGATGCGTCGCGTCACCATCCTGATCAACAAACCCATCGGCTACGTTTCGGGCCAGGCCGAGGACGGCCACGAGCCTGCTGCCGTGTTGATCACGCCAGACAACCACTGGAGCGAGGATCCGACCCACCGCCGTTTCGAGGGGCGCATCGTGCGCAAGCTGGCGCCGGCAGGACGGCTGGACATCGACTCCACGGGCCTGCTGGTGCTGACCCAGGACGGACGCATCGCCAAGCAACTGATCGGCGAATACAGCGAGGTGGAAAAGGAATACCTTGTGCGCGTGGAAGGTCAGATGCGCCCGGACGGCCTGAAGCTGCTGAATCACGGCCTGGAACTGGATGGCATGGAGCTGCTGCCGGCCAAGGTCAGCTGGCAGAACGAGGATCAGCTGCGCTTCGTGCTGCACGAAGGCCGCAAGCGCCAGATCCGTCGCATGTGCGAGCTGGTCGGCCTGAAGGTGGTGGGCCTCAAGCGCATCCGCATCGGGCGTATTCCGCTGAGCAAGCTGCCTGTGGGTCAATGGCGCTACCTCGGTGAACACGAAGAGTTCTGAGCATCGTCAGATGCGCGCCTGATCGCTGCCCGCGCGACGCCTTGCTACGGCATTCTTCGCAAAGTGATTCGCGCGGGTAGCCAATCTCAAGAAAGCTGCCCCGACTCCGTTACAGGGACAACCGAACTGGATGTAGCTGCCCGCTGCCCGCCATGAAAACTGAAGTCGCCTTGCTGCGCCTGCTCAAAAAAACTCCAGTCTCTCGAAGCTTCGCGGGATCGCCTGATCATTGCCGAATCATTGGTGGTGACCTGCCTGGAAATCCTGGATGCACGTTTTGCCCTGTTGCATGGTTTCCGTGCCACCCAGGACAACTACGTCGCCACGCCATTGGCATGGGCCGTGGCAGGCGGGGAATCCGCCACCACGAACCTGGACCATTTCGATCTGGACGAAACGCTGCTGACCGCGGCCCCCTTGCTGGAAGAGGCCGCACACGCGGAAGGTGGCGTGGCGATGCGGGATGTAGAGGGCGCCGGCTACATCCTCGCCTTCGCCGTGGGGCCGCAGGGCATGCCGGTGGCGATTGCCGAAGTGCATTGCGATGCTCTGCCCAGCGACGGGCTGAACGATTGCGTGCACGAACTGCTCGGGATCTATGCGGAACACATCGGCCTGCTGGACTATGCCGAACTGGATACGCTTACACGTCTGCACAACCGCAAGACCTTCGACGAAAACTTCGACCGTTTCATCTCGATGGCCGAAGCCGCGCAGCAGCGCGAGGAAGAGGAATTCGAGACGGATCCGGACAAGATCCCCAGTTGCTGGCTTGGCGTTGTGGACATCGATCGTTTCAAGCGCATCAACGACAACTTCGGCCATCTCTTCGGCGATGAAGTGCTGATCCGGGTGGCCGATCTGCTCAAGCGGAATTTCCGCACCAGCGACCGCCTGTTCCGGTTTGGCGGTGAGGAGTTCGTGGTGATGCTGCGCTTCGTCAGCAAGTGCAGTGCCGCCGCGGTGTTCGAGCGCTTCAGGCTGGCCGTCGAAACCCATGATTTCCCGCAAGTCGGCCAGGTGACCTGCTCGGTGGGCTACGTACAGATCGACCCCAGCCTGACGCCCGCAGAAATTCTCAGCCGCGCGGACGAAGCGCTGTACTACTGCAAGGCCAACGGGCGCAACCTGGTGAAACGCTACGAAGACCTGCTCGCCGCCGGCCTGATCACGGCACCGCTTGCCGTCGTCAGCAACGATGAATTACAGGCGGATATCGACGCGCTCTTCGACAATTGAGTCTGCTCGTGCCGGTGGGCACGCAGGCTCGCATGGGCGGCCTTATTCGGACCATGGAGCCGTAGCCAAAAAAGGCCCCCGCGCTTGCCGCTAACGCGGCGGTGCTGCCCCGAAGGGGTACTTGCCTTGGGGCGGCCCGGCGGCAAAAAAAGGGCCGGTCATTGCTGACCGGCCTTCAAGACACAGAGGAGAGAATGCTTACATCACCGCGCCGATCTGCCAGGGCAGGAATTCGTCGTTGCCGTAGCCGGCGACCTCACTGCGGCATTTCTCGCCAGAGGCGTGAAGGATGATGGAATCGAAGATGCGCCGGCTGATCTCCTGCATCGACACGCCATCGAGCAGATCACCGCAGTTGATGTCCATATCCTCGCGCTGACGTTCCCACAGAGCGTTGTTGGTCGCCAGCTTGAGCGTGGGCACGCCGGCACAGCCAAAGGCCGAACCACGTCCGGTGGTGAAACAGACGATCTGCGCACCGCCCGCGGCCAGTCCGGTCACGGAGACTGGGTCATATCCGGGCGTGTCCATGTACACGAAGCCCTTCGCCGTGATCAGCTCGGCATATTCGAATACGCCATTGAGGGTGGTGGTACCGCCCTTGGCGACCGCGCCGAGTGATTTCTCGAGGATGGTGGTCAGGCCACCAGCCTTGTTACCCACGGAGGGGTTGTTGTCCATCTCGCCACCATTCACGCTGGTGTAATGCTTCCACCAGGCGATGCGGCCGATGAGCTTCTCGGCAATTTCAGGAGTTGCCGCACGGCGCGTGAGCAGGTGCTCGGCACCATAGATTTCCGGTGTCTCGGCCAGCACGGCGGTTGCACCATGCGCCACCAGCAGGTCGACCGCGCCACCCAGTGCCGGATTGGCCGTGATGCCGGAGTAACCATCCGAGCCACCACAGTTCAGGCCGACGATCAGATGACTGATCGGGGCGGGCGAACGCACGTAGGAATTGGCCTTGGGCAGCATCGCTTCCACCAGTTCGATCCCCTTCGCGATGGCCTTGGAAGTCCCACCGAGATCCTGGATGTTGACGCTGTCCAGCATGCCAGGTTCGTAGGCGCCGATTTCTTCGATCAGCGGCTGGACCTGGTTCATCTCGCAACACAGGCCGACGAAGAGGATGCCTGCGAAGTTCGGATGCTGGGCATAGCCCACCATGGTGCGCCTGAGGGCCAGCATGCCCTCGCCTGCACTGTTCATGCCGCAACCCAGCGGGTGGGGCATCGGCACGACGCCATCCACGTGCGGGAAGGCTGCCAATCTTTCGCGGTTGAAATGGTTGGCGATTGCGCGCACCACCGTGGCCGAACAGTTCACCGATGCCACCACGCCGATGTAGTTGCGGGTTCCCACCTTGCCGTTCGGGCGCTTGTAGCCCATGAAGCTTGCAGGCTCCGCCACCTTTGCGGGCTCGTACTTGGCCGTGCCGATCGCATAGTCCCGCTCGAACTCACCCACGGTGAGGTTCTTCACGTGCACATGCGCGCCGGCCGCGATAGCTTCCTTGGCAAAACCGATGATCTGGTTGTAGCGGCGTACCGGCGCACCGGCCGCGATGTCATGTGCTGCCACCTTGTGGCCGGGGGGGATGAGATCGCGCACGGTGCAGGTTTCACCGGGAATGGTGTTGCCTGGCATCAACTGGCGCGTGGCAATGACCACATCGTCGTTGGTATGCAGGCGGATGGCAATGGAGGCGTCCATGATGATTCCTTGCTTGAAGTCTGGCTGGGTGGTGAACGAGCCCCCGCTTGGCCTGTTCGGCTCAAGCCGCCCCGTGGGGGCTGAAGATCCCGGAGCGGCTCGGCGACTGTCTTGAGAGATCAGAGCGCGGCCATTGTGGCCTTCACGCCTTGCGCCTTGATGCCTGCCAGGGCACGCACGACCTGATCAGCCAGCCCGGCCACCAGGTTGAGATCCTCGCCCCACAGACGGGCATCGGCCAGGATGCCACGCACGCGTGCGGCCAGATCATCACCTTCCTGCCAGCCACGCCAGGCTTCGCTCAGCGCCGCCAGCACCTCGGGGTTGTCACGAATCGGGTAGCTGCCAGCTTCGCGCTGACCGGTGTACTCGCCATCGGCGCCGAACTGGCCGTGATAGAAATTCAGCAGCGCAGCCAGCGAGAACGCCAACCCGGCAGGCGCTTTGCCATGCTTGGCCACGTAATCCTTCACGGTCGGCAACACACGCACCTGCCACTTGGACACGGAGTTCAGCGCGATGGAGATCAATTCGTGGCGGATGTGCGGATTGGCGAAACGCTCCATGATGGAATCGGCATAGGCACGACGCTCTGCATCGGGCAGCGGCACGAAAGGCACGATCTCTTCGAACATCACGCGCTTGAGGTAGGTGGACACCACCGGATCCTCAGTCATCTGCTGCACAGTATCCAGGCCGGCACAATAGGAAGCCAGCGAGGAAGCGGTATGCGCGCCGTTGAGGATGCGCACCTTGCGCGTACGGTAGGGCTGCAGATCGTCTGTCCACACCACGTCCAGACCAGCCTTGTGCAGCGGGAACTCTTCGGCTAGATGGGCCGGGCCTTCGATCACCCAGAGCAGGAAAGGCTCGGCGGTGACCAGCAGCTTGTCGGTATAGCCCAGGTCGGCACACAGCTTTTCCGCTTCGGCGGCGGGATAGCCCGGCACGATACGGTCGACCAGTGTATTGCAGAAATGGTTGTGGGCTTCGACCCAGGCCGCGAAAGCTTCCGGCAGGTTCCAGCGCTTGGCGTACTGCAGCACGATGCTGCGCAGCTTGCTGCCGTTGGCTTCGATCAGCTCACAGGGCAGGAACACCAGACCGGAGGCAGCCGTACCGCCCAGCGCCTGGTAACGCGCCCACAGCAGGGCCACGACCTTGGCAGGGAAGCTATCGGGGCATTGGTCACCCTGCGCTTCGGCCACGTCGGCAATACCGGCTTCGGTGGTGTTGGAAACCACGAAGCGCAGGCTGGGATTTGCGGCCAGGGCCAGCATTTCCTGCCATTGGGAATACGGATTCAGGCTGTTTTCGATGCAGCTGACGATGCGGCGGCTTTCCACCGTCTTGCCACCCTGCACGCCACGCAGGATCACGGTGTAGAGGCCGTCTTGAGCGTTGAGCAGATCCGCGATGCCGCGCGCGAGCGGTTGGGCGATGGTCACGCGACCGTTGAACAGACCGGCGCCATTGGTGACATCGACCAGCCAGTCGACGAAGGCACGCAGGAAATTACCATCGCCGATCTGCAGGATGCGTACCGGCGGCTTGCCAGCGGAGGCATCGGGCTGGTATTCCGCATTCGGAGTGATGCCGGCGAGGGTAGTACGGTTGAGTGCAGCCACGTTCTTGCTCCTTCCTGGGTCATGGAAGTCGGGCGATGGCCACTCGACCGAGGGTCAATACGCCTGACAAATTCGAAGAATCTGCGACAGATTAGGCCTAGTTGCCTGACAACTTAAGCCTATGTAAACCCTAAGTCAGGCAGGCTGACAGGCAGCGCCTGCCAGCCTGATGATGCTCAACCGAAGAAGAAAACGGGCATCGCCGTCATGGGAATGATGGCTCCCGGATACTGCACCACGATGGAGGCAAGCTTGTTGCCATAACGACCGGCCACCTCAGGTGGACGACCCGCCAGGCGGGCAGCCAGATAGCCCCCGGCAAAGGAATCCCCTGCCCCGGTAGTATCCACCACCTTGTCGACACGGAAGGTCGGCACAAGCAGCGGTTCCTGACCACGCAGGCGGATGATCGTGGGATCGGCGCCACGCTTGATCACCACTTCTTCGCAGGGCAACGAGTAGGCGTGCGCCAGCGCGGACTCCTCGTCGAGGCCGTAGAGCGCAGCGTTGTCTTCCAGGGTGATCAGGGTCAGATCGGCGCAGGCGAAGGCACGGTCGTACCATTCCTGGGTACGTGAGTCTCCCCGCCATACGCGCGGACGGTAGTTGTTGTCGAAAAACACCTTGCCGCCCCGCGCACGCAGGCGTTCCGCCAGACGGAACAGCGTTTCACGCCCGGAGTCCGGCAGCACGGCCAAGCTGATACCGCTGAAATAGAGCACATCCAGTTCGTCGATATGCTGCTCGAGCAGACTGCTGTTGTCCTGACCGACAAAGAAGTCCTTGGCGGCACTCATGTCGCGCCAGTAATAGAAGGTGCGCTCGCCGGTGTCATCGACCTGGATGGTGTAGAGACCGGGCATCTTGCCTTCGACTCGACGCACCATGCAGGTATCGATGCCCTCCTTTTCCCAGGCGGAAACCATGCGTTCGCTGAACGCGTCGGTACCCAACTGGGTCGCGTAGGACACCTGGATGCCGCTATCCGCGCCCAGACGCGCCAGATAGACCGCCGTGTTCAGGGTATCGCCCCCGAAGGTCTGCTGCATGGTGCCGAACATCTCTCCACGCAACTCGATCATGCATTCGCCGAAAAGGGCGATCCGACATTTCTTTTCCATGGTTCCTTGTGTTTGTCAGCTAGTAGAGGGAGGCTCTCGCGCCACCTGCGCGGACCCCGGTGAAATTCTAATCAAGTTGACCGCAGCCCGACCCGACGATTCCCCGGCGATCCCGTCGCCGATGACTTTGATCAATCAGAAACGGGGGCTGCCATTGTGCCAGCCAAAACAATCCATCATCACACCCCGCCGGGGAAACCCATCTGGCGCCAAGCTTCATAGGCCACCACCGCCACGGTGTTGGACAGATTTACGCTGCGCACGCCGGGCGGCATGGGCAGACGCAGGCGTACGGAATCCGGGAATTCTGCGAGCACGGCAGGTGGCAATCCACAGGACTCAGCACCGAAAACCACCACATCGCCAGGCTGGAAGGTCACGCTGTCGTAGCGCACGCTGCCCTTGGTGGTCAGCGCGAAGAAGCGCCGCCCTGCCAGCGCAGCTTTGCAGCTGGCCCAATCCGGATAGCGCGTCACGATTGCCAGTTCGGCGTAATCCATGCCGGCGCGTGCCAGTGTCTTGTCCGTCAGCTCGAACCCCAAGGGTTCGACCAGGTGCAGACGTGCGCGCGTATTGGCGCACAAACGGATGATGTTGCCCGTGTTGGGCGGAATCTCAGGTTGATGCAGGACGATATCGATCATGGTGGCCGCAATTATCGCCAAAACCCGCCTGGCGCGGCAGTAAGGCGTACTTGCGAATGCATCGGCAAGGTGCTGGCACAGCCTTTGCTGAATGCTGCCCAGAGTCATCCCTCCGAGGTAAGCAGTCATGGCCAGCGCCAACGTCAATCCCGTCTCCCAGATCCAGGCAGCTCTGTCGGCCCGGCCCGCCAATGCAGGCGACACCGAAGGTGATGCCTTCGTCAAGGCACTGGAGGCCCGCAAACCTGCGACCACCGGCAATCAGGCCAGTCAGAGCAAGCAGGACAAGGCTTCAGCCAAGGCCCCGGCGAACAACGCGGAGCAGGCCCAGCCCACCAGCGAGACCAAACCTCGTGCGGAGCAGGACACCACGGAGACCGAAGCCGAGATCGATACGATCAATCTACTGACCGACGGCGGCAATCAGCAGACGGCAACGCTCGCCAGCACGCCGGCAATCCCTGCCGCCGCACCGCGACCGGAACTGGCCGCCGGAATCACCGAGAACACGGAGGGCGCCGAAGGTGAAGAGCTGGCCCTGACCGACACGGGGCTGCGCAGCAGCCGCGGCCAGGCCGCCACGCAGACCACACCCCAGGTACAGGCTGCCACCGGCGAGATCGAAACCGCGGGCGCCGACGTTGCCAAAACTGCAGTGAACGGCGCAGACAGTTTTGCCGAGAACCTCAGCCAAGCAATGGCGCAACATGGTGTCCAGAACAAAGCCGCGGAGGCCGCCCGCGAGACCCCCACGCAGCACGTGGTGCAGACCCCCGTGGGCAGCCGAGGCTGGACTGAAGAGCTCGGTCAGAAAGTGGTATGGTCCGCCAGCCACGACAACGGACTGGCCGAGCTGACGCTGACCCCGCCACAGCTTGGCAAGATTCAGGTATCCATCAATCTGCAGGGAGATCAGGCTCAGGCCAGTTTCGTGGCAGCCAACGCCCTGGCCCGTGAAACCCTGCAGGACGCCATGCCAAGGCTGCGTGAAATCCTGGCCCAGGCAGGCATCCAGCTCGGGCAAGCAAACGTGGGCTCAGGCCAGAGCGAACACGCCGGCGGCAGCGAAAACACCCAGCGCGGCAACGCAGGTGGCGGACGCGGCGGTGATGGCGACATGTCCGTCCCTGCTTCCCTGCTGAGCCAGAGCGCGGTGCGCAGCGGGCGTGGCATGATCGATATCTTCGCCTAAGCCTTCATTTGGGCCGCCCAAGCGCCGTTAATCGAAACTTGGGAGCCTGCTCTAAAGCAGGACAATCGAACAGAAAAGCCCACAGGACTATTCAACATGGCCACCAAGGAAGCTCCAAAACCTGCCGCCGAAGCCCCAGCCGCGCCACCCAAGAGCCGGCTCAAGCTCTTCATCCTGATCGCCATCATCCTGCTCCTGCTTGCCGTGGTGGGCGTGGGGGCGTTGCTGCTGCTGACCCGGCACAACCAGAACAAGGGCGAAGCTGCAGAACCGGTAGCCGCCTCGGCACCGCTTCCCGCACAGGTCACGTTCGATCCGAAGAGCCCACCCGTCTTCGTGCCCCTGGAGCCATTTACGGTGAACCTGCAACCGGAAGGCGTCGAGCAATACCTGCAGATCGTGGCCACCTTGCGTGTATCCGACATCAAGACGGGCGACACGATCAAGCTGCTGATGCCCCAGGTGCGCCACGAAGTACTGGCCTACCTGGCATCCAAGAAGGCTTCCGAAATCACCACGCCAGATGGGCGCCATGCGCTTTCCGAGGACTTGCGTGACATCATCAATGAGATCCTCGGCTATGCACCGCCTGCCGACAGCAAACGCGTGACGCCCACGGCAACCGCTGCGCCGGTGATTTCGGTGTTCTTCACCCAGTTCATCGTGCAGTGAGGCAAGGCTGAGCAAAAGAGGCTGACATGGCACAGGATTTTCTCTCCCAGGAAGAAGTCGACGCGCTGCTCAAAGGCGTGACCGGCGAACTGGACGAACCTGAGCAGAATGCTGACGACGGTTCGGGCATCCGCCCGTACAACATCGCCACGCAGGAACGCATCGTGCGCGGGCGCATGCCCACGCTGGAGCTGATCCACGAGCGTTACGCGCGCTATCTGCGCATCGGCCTCTTCAACTACATGCACCGCAATGCCGAGGTATCGGTCGGCCCGATCCGAGTACAGAAGTACAGCGAGTTCGTGCGTAACCTCGTCGTTCCTACCAACCTCAACCTGGTCCTGGCCAAACCCCTGCGTGGCACCGGCCTAATCGTCTTCGATCCGAATCTGGTGTTTCTCGTCGTCGACAACATGTTCGGTGGCGACGGGCGCTTCCACACCCGTGTCGAAGGGCGCGACTTCACGGCCACCGAACAACGCATCATCCAGGGGCTGCTGCGTGTGGTGTTCGCCGAATACGAGCGAGCCTGGTCACCTGTGTTCCAGATCCAGTTCGAGTACATCCGCAGCGAGATGAACTCGCAGTTTGCCAACATCGCCACGCCCAGCGAAATCGTCGTGGCCACCTCATTCACACTCGAATTCGGCGGTGCGCAGGCCGAGATGCACATCTGCTTCCCCTACTCGATGGTGGAGCCGATCCGCGACATCCTCTACAGTTCGATGCAGTCAGACCACATCACCCAGGACAAGCGCTGGGTCAGTCTCATGTAGCGTCAGCTCAGCGGTGTGGATGTCAAGCTCACGGCCGATCTGGGCTCCACCCGGGTCTCGCTGCGCCAGGTTGCCAATCTTAAGGTCGGCGACATCATTCCGCTGGACATCCCGGAAAACATCAACGCCCACATCGATGGCGTCAACATCCTCGAATGCAAATACGGCATACAGGGCGGACGCTATGCCCTGCGCGTGGAGCAGTTCATCCATCCCGAGGATACCGAAATCAACCTGATCGCCAGCAAACTCGGCGTCAAAGGAGAGGACCATGACTGACACCGATCTGCCCAACGAAGAATCCCAGGAAGACGTTGGCGACGACTGGGCGGCCGCGATGCAGGAACAGGCCGCCGCCGATGCCGCGATGGCTGCCGAGGCCCAACCCGCCACCGATCTGTTTCCCAGCTTCGATGGCACGGGCGCCAAGCCCAGCAGCATGAATGATTACGAGCTGATCCTCGACATCCCCGTGCAGCTCACGGTGGAGCTGGGACGTACGCGCATCTCGATCCGCAATCTGCTGCAGCTGGCCCATGGCTCCGTCGTGGAACTGGATGCACTCGCCGGCGAACCGATGGACGTACTGGTCAACGGCACCCTGATCGCGCAAGGCGAAGTCGTGGTGGTCAACGACAAGTTCGGTATCCGCCTCACCGACATCATCACCCCCTCGGAACGCGTCCGCAAACTGCGTTCCTGATCGAAAGTCGCCGACGCATCCCCCGATACAGCGGGGTTCCCGCACCAGATCGTGGCGCAGGAAAGCGCCCAAAGGCTCCCCAAATTGGTGCCTGACGGCACCAGACAATGCCGTCCGAATGCCGAAAACCGCGCTGCCAGCCCGGATTCAGTGCCTGCATGCTGCTGGCACCTGGCTTGCTTATGGCAGCTGGCACGGGCCTCTCCCGCCACGGATGCATCGCTGACGGGGTGCTCGCGTAAAAACAGCTGTTCAAACACTGGCCACTCCCGGCTACCATTACACCCCTCGCCCAGAGGGGCAAAACCGTTCATTCAGGAGAAACCGCTCCATGCGCTCCATTTCTGCCATTGCCCTGGCCCTTGGCCTGGTCTGTGCAGCACCCACCTTGCAAGCCCGTGACTGGGCGACCATCAAGCAGACCGGCACGCTGATCGCCGCCACCGAAGGCGCCTATCCTCCGTTCAACTATTTCCAGGGTGGCAAGCTCACTGGCTATGAAGTTGACGTCATGGAAGCCATCGCCAAGAAGCTCAATCTCAAGCTCGACTGGCGCACGCTGGGCTTCGATGCCCAGGTTGCAGCCATCGCTCAGGATCGCTTCGATGTCGCCATCGCCAGCCACGGCATCACCGAAGAGCGCCAGAAATCCGTGGACTTCACCCTGCCGCACTATTGCTCAGGTGGTCAGATCGTCGCCAAGCCTGGAGGCCCGCTGAAGGCTGCCGAACTGCAAGGCAAGACACTGGGTGTGCAGCTGGCCACCACCTACGCCGATGCCGCGCGCAAGGTCAGCGGCGCCAAGGAAGTGAAGACCTATCCGAAGGATACCGACGCCCAGCAGGCACTGCTCGGTGGCCGTATCGACGCCTGGGTCACCGACCGCTTCGTGGCCCAGACCGCCGTACAAAAATCCGGCAACAAGCTTAAGTCCGGGGAATTGCTGTTCGTCGAACGCGTGGCCATGATCCTGCGCAAGGGCAATCCCGAGCTGCTGGGCCAGCTGAACCAGACCCTCAAGGATCTGAACTCTGACGGCACGCTCAAACGCATCTCGGAGAAGTATTTCAAGGAAGACGTGACCTGCCTGAATTGATCCAGCGGCAACGCCTCCATCCACCGGGGCACATCTCGCATGAGGTGTGCCTTTTCCGTTCTTGAATACAATGAAAAATATTCTCCAAGACCGCGACTCGCTGACGCTCATCGGCGCCATGCTCGGCCTGGCACTGATTCTCGGTCTGATGTCCATGCCGCTGGCCATGCTGCCAGCCCCGATCGGCCCCGCCGCCGAACAGTTCTCCGATGGCGCACTGACCACCATCAAGCTCACGCTGGTCTCCGCAGTCATCGGTCTGGTGCTCGGTGTGGTCACCGCCATGGGCAAGCGCTCGCACGTGGCGCCGCTGCGCTGGCTGGCAGACTTCTACGTCTGGGTGATCCGCGGCACACCGCTGCTGCTGCAGATCCTGTTCTTCTTTCTCGCCGTTCCCGCACTGCTTCAGGATCTCAACATCCCGCTGCAGATCTCGGAATTCTGGACTGCCGTGATCGCGCTCTCGCTCAACGTCGGCGCCTACAACGCGGAGGTGATCCGCGCCGGCATCAACGCCGTGCCACACGGTCAGATCGAGGCAGCCCGCTCGCTGGGCCTGAATCCACTCTTCACCTTCTGGGATGTGGTGTTGCCCCAGGCCGTGCGTATCTCACTGCCGCCACTGGCCAACAACATGGTCGCACTGCTCAAGGACTCCTCTCTGGCCTACGCCATCGGCGTCGTGGAACTCTCCATGGTCAGCAGCCGGGTGCAGGCCGAAAGCTTTTAGCCTGTACCGGTGTTCATCACCGTGGCTGTCATCTACCTGATTCTCACCACCACCTTCACCCAGTTTGCCGCGGCCCTGGAACGCAAACTTTCGCGGGGAAAAGCATGAGCACACGCACCGGCAAACAGATCATCCGCATCGAAAATGTCCGCAAGGCCTGGGGCAGTTTCACCGCGCTGAACGGTGTCTCGGTCACCTTCCGCGAAGGCGAGGTCGTCTGCATCATCGGCCCCTCCGGCTCGGGCAAATCCACCCTGCTGCGCACCATCAACCGCCTTGAACGGCAGGACTCCGGCCACATCATTGTCGACGGCATCACACTGGATGACGACCTCAAGAGCATCGACGCCGTCCGCGCCGAAGTCGGCATGGTGTTCCAGAGCTTCAACCTGTTCGCGCACAAGACTGTGCTCGACAACATCACGCTCGCGCCGCGCCGCGTGCGCCACTGGAATCGCGAGAAGGCCGAGCAGGTGGCGCTGGAGCTTCTGCAGCGCGTCGGTCTGGCGGCTCATGCACACAAGTACCCGGCCCAGCTTTCAGGCGGCCAGCAGCAGCGCGTGGCCATTGCACGCGCGCTGGCGATGCAGCCCAAGATCATGCTGTTCGACGAACCCACTTCCGCCCTGGATCCGGAAATGGTCAACGAAGTACTGCAGGTGATGCGGGATCTGGCCAAAAGCGGCATGACCATGCTGATCGTCACGCACGAAATGGGTTTCGCCCGCGACGTGGCCGATCGCGTGATCTTCTTCGACCACGGCAACATCGTTGAAGAAAGTGACGACCCCAGGACCTTCTTCAGCGGCCCGCAACACCCGCGCGCCCAGTCTTTTCTGACGTCCTATTCCGGGCTCTGAAACAGCAGAAGCCATGCCGGAGTGGGCACTCCGGCATGGTCTGACGCCCTGCTCGTCAACAAGGTTTTAGTACTTAAGTCGTAAAAATGTGACCAAAGTCACGGTTTTACGCATTGCCCGGCTTTATTTCCCTCCCGGCATAAAGTTGCGGCGCAGCAAGTCGTAAGCACCCAAAAGGAATCGCTCTTTCCCTTCCTGCCGTACAGCCCAAACCATGCGCATCAATCAGCCAGTCACCCAGCGCGAAACCCTCGTCCCTGCGGACACCTTCATCTATTCCCGCACCGACCTCAAGGGACGCATCACCCACGCCAACAAGGCCTTCGCAGACATCAGCGGCTTCGCTCCCGAAGAAATGGTCGGCGAACCACACAACCTGATCCGCCACCCGGACATGCCACCGGCAGCTTTCGCGGACATGTGGGTCAACCTGAAGGCCGGGCGTCCCTGGAAGGGATTGGTCAAGAACCGCCGCAAGGATGGTGGCTTCTACTGGGTCATTGCCAATGCGTCTCCCGTGCGCGAAGAAGGCAAGATCGTCGGCTACCAGTCGGTGCGCACGCCTCCCACACGTCAGCAGGTAAAAGCCGCCGAACAGGCCTACGCAAGGCTGCGCGCCGGTGACAAGCGCATCCGCGTGCAGGATGGGCGCATCATGCCCAATCATTCCGCCTGGTTCGAAACCCTGTTCTCCTTCCAGACAGCCCTGGCCGTCTTTGTTGTGCTGACACTGCTCATCAGCCTGATCACCCTGATCTCCACCCCACTGGCCACCAGCTGGCCGGGGCAAGTGCTGCAGCTGGGCACGCTGTTGCTTCTGCCGCTGGGTCTCTACGTCCTCTTCTGGCACCTGCCGCGCAACAATGCGCGTCTGCGTGCTATCCGCGACTTCGCCGAACACGCCCTCAGCAGTGGCGATCTTTGTGGTGATCTGAACAATGCCCGGGCCGATCTGGTCGGCTCGATCTCCACACGTGTCGACACCCTGCTCTCGGCCATGCGTGCCACGCTGCAGATCGTGCAGGACGCCACGCGCGAAGTATCCGACGCCACCAGCAGCCTCAATCACAGCGTGGAAACGCTGGTTTCTGCGGCTGACACCCAAAGCAACGCCACGGCGTCGGCTGCGGCGGGCGTGGAGGAGATGACGGTTTCCATCGGGGAAGTCGCCCAGCATGCCGATGCCACGCATGATCTGGCCCAGCACGCGGGGGATCAGGCCCGGGAAGGCGCGAGCCTGTCGGAAAAAGCCACCGAATCGATTCAGACGCTGGCGAGCAGCGTCGGCCGTTCGGCCGAAACCGTCGAGCAGCTGGGCAGCCGTACCGACGAAATCGGCCAGGTTGCAGCCACCATCAAGGAAATCGCGGACCAGACCAACCTGCTTGCGCTGAACGCCGCCATCGAAGCCGCCCGTGCCGGCGAGCAAGGTCGCGGCTTCGCCGTGGTGGCCGACGAGGTACGCAAGCTCGCCGAGCGCACCGCCAAGGCCACGCAGGAAATCGATCAGATGATCATGCACATCCAGATCGATACCCACAATGCCGTTTCCGGCATGCGTGACAGCGCCGGGCAGGTCAACGCCAGTGTCGATCTCGTCCATCGCTCCCACGAAGCCTTGCTCGCCATCCGTGAACAGATGACGACCACGGCGCAGCAGGTCGCGGACATCTCGCACGCCGCCGGCGAACAGAATGAAGCCATGCTGCTGATGTCGCGCAGCGTGGAACAGCTCGCCCACCTTACCGACGACAACCTGTCCGCCGCGCATGGCACCGAGTCGGCTTCGCACAAGCTGCTGGACAACGTCGAGCGCATGCGCAAGGCGGTCGCCCAGTACCACGTCTGATACCGCAACTGCAGGCCATATCCAGGGGCGGCAGGATTTGCCGCCTTTTTGTTGCGCTTTTCCGCGCCTGCTTTCCGGGCTGTCGCGCCTAAGCTCACATCATCCCCTGTCCTGTGAGCTTGCCGTGAGAATCCTCGTCCTCCTGTCAGCCTGTCTGTTCCAAAGCGCCGCGCTGGCCAGCGAAGGGCCGCCCTCAGCCGTGGCCGGCATCGGCCAGATGCTGTTGGGGTTGGGCGTCACGCTGGCACTGTTGTTCGGTGCTCTCCATCTGCTGCGCCGATTGCAGGGCGCGCAGGCCGCCAAGGCTGGCGCGCTGCGTGTGCTGAGCGCGACGCCGGTCGGGCCACGCGAGCGTGTGGTGCTGGTCGCTGTCGGCGAGGAGGTACTGGTACTGGGCGTGGCCCCGGGACGTATCTCGCCGCTGCATCGTCTGCCTCTGTCTGCCTTGCCCTCCGTTCCAGAAGGCACGCCTGCCACGCCGGATTTCGCCGCAAAGCTGCGCCAGCTGATGGAGCGCCGCCGTGATCAATGATCGCCGCTTCAGGCTCTTCGTCCTGATCGCCCTGCTGCTGATGCCGGGCCTTGCCCTGGCGCAGGCAGTTCCCGCGCTGACCGCCACGCCAACCACAGGTGGGGGCACCACCTACAGCCTGTCGGTGCAGACCCTGCTGATGCTCACGGCACTCAGCTTCATTCCAGCCGTGGTGCTGATGATGACGAGCTTCACGCGCATCATCATCGTCTTCTCCCTGCTGCGCCATGCGCTGGGCACGCAGACCTCGCCGCCTGCCCAGGTACTGGTAGGCATGGCACTGTTCCTGAGCTTCTTCATCATGTCCCCGGTGCTGGACCAGGTCTATCGCGAAGCCTGGGTACCGCTGCAGCAGGACCAAATCCAGTTCGATGAGGCCATCACCCGTGCCAGCGTGCCGCTCAAGGCCTTCATGCTCAAGCAGGTGCGCGAGCCGGATCTGAGCATGTTCACCCGCCTGTCGAAGACCGAGCCGGTGGATCGCGCCGAAGATCTGCCCATGCGCGTAATCGTGCCCGCCTTCGTCACCAGCGAGTTGAAAACCGCTTTCCAGATTGGCTTCATCATCTACATCCCCTTCCTGGTGATCGACATGGTCGTCGCCTCGGTACTGATGTCCATGGGCATGATGATGATGTCGCCAGTGATCGTCTCGCTACCCTTCAAGCTGATGCTTTTTGTGCTCGTCGACGGCTGGAACCTGCTCATCTCCTCGCTGGTGATGAGTTTCGGCTAGCCCTGTTTCCCGGAGAATCCGCATGACTCCCACCACCGTACTCGAGATCGGCCGCGGCGCCCTGGAGGCCGGCCTGTTCGTGGCCGCGCCCATGCTGATAGCGGCGCTGGTCACCGGCCTGATCGTAAGCATCCTGCAGGCTGCCACGCAGATCAACGAAATGACGCTTTCGTTCGTGCCCAAGCTGCTGGCAATGTTCGTGATGCTGCTGTTCGCCGGCCCCTGGATGATCACCACCATGACCGACTACATCCGCCGGCTCTACGAAGCCATTCCGACGCTGATCGGCTGATGCTGCAGATCACCAGCACCCAGCTCGATGCCTTCATCACCGCCTGGCTGTTCCCGATGATGCGGGTGCTGGGGCTGATCGGCAGCGCACCGATCTTCAACAACCGCGCCATCCCCCGCAACATCCGCATCGGCATGGGCGTGATCATCGGCGTGGCCGTGGCGGCGTCCCTCCCTCCTCCGCCCGCGATTCCCGCCGGCTCCTGGCAGGCATTGCTGATCATGGGCCAACAGGTATTGATCGGGCTCTCCATGGGCCTGGCCATCCGTGTGGTAATGGCAGCCGTGGATACCGCCGGTGAAATGATCGGCCTGCAGATGGGTCTCTCCTTCGCGGTATTCTTCGATCCGAACAACTCCGGGCAGACCGCCGTGCTCTCGGAAATTCTCACGCTGATCGCCTCCCTCTTCTTTCTCGCCCTCAACGGCCACCTGATGCTCATCGAGGTGGTGGTCCGCAGCTTCGAATTCATCCCCATCGGCGCGTCGCCCATGCATGCCGATGCCTGGCTGGTGCTGGTGCGAATGGTCAGTGTGGCCTTCGCCAGCGGGGTAATGATCGCGCTGCCGGTGGTGGCCGCCCTGCTGATCACCAATATCGCGCTGGCTGTGCTCACCCGCAGCGCGCCGCAACTCAACATTTTTGCGGTTGGATTCCCCATCACTTCCACGGTGGGCTTCATCGTGCTGATCCTGTTGTTGCAGAACCTCGCACCCGTGCTCGAATCGCTCGTCGAGCAAGGCTTCGAGCATGTAGGCATCTTTCTGCATCAATTGGGCCGTCCGTGAGCGCAGGCGGCTTGCTCCGGCGCGCCCCAAAAAGTAGACTCGGCCCCTTTATCAAACCCGCCTCTCCTTTCGCCTGTCCATGGCCAAACCCATCGAATTCAAGGCTGGCAGCCTGCATGCCATGAGCGCCGTGCTGCGCGAGATCGACAATGTCCGCCTGGCCGACGCCCTGCAGGTGATGCTGGGCGGCATAGGGGAATTCTTCGCGGGCGAACCCGCGGTGATCGACGTCACCCAGGTCACGCAATTCCCGACGCGTATCGACTGGCCCGGTCTGCAAAGCCTGCTGCGCCGCTACGGCCTGCAGCCCGTAGCCCTGCGCGGCGCTCCCGAGGCGCTGCACGCAGGCGCCCGCAAGGCCGGACTGGCGATCCTGGACGGACTGGACAAGGAACCGCAGCTACCCGTCACGCCGGCCACAGAAACGCCTCCCGCCCCCGAGCCGGTGGCAGCGCCGGCGCCTTCCCGCGGCAGCCCGATGGTGATCGACCGCACCATCCGCTCTGGTCAGCAGATCTATGCCCGCGGCTCGGACCTCATCGTGCTGGGCGCGGTCAGCAATGGCGCCGAGGTCATTGCAGATGGCAACGTCCATTGTTATGGCCCGCTGCGCGGCCGTGCGCTGGCAGGCGCCAGCGGCGAACGCAGCGCGCGCATCTTCAGCAGCAATTTCGGCCCCGAATTGATCGCCGTGGCCGGCGTATACCGTACTTTCGAACAAGGCATCCCGCAGGCACTCGCCGGGCGTGCCGTCCAGGCCCGACTGCAGGGCGAAGGCGAACAGGCCTCGCTACTGCTCGAAACGCTGATAACCGATTGACACAAACAGAATCCAACAGGAGAAACATACCGTGACCCGTATCGTCGTCGTCACCTCCGGCAAGGGAGGCGTGGGCAAGACCACTTCCAGCGCGAGTTTTGCCAGCGGCCTCGCGCTGCGCGGCTTCAAGACCGCAGTGATCGACTTCGACGTCGGCCTGCGCAACCTGGACCTCATCATGGGCTGCGAGCGCCGCGTGGTGTATGACCTGGTCAACGTCATCCAGGGCGAAGCCAATCTCCATCAGGCGCTGATCAAGGACAAGCACTGCGAGAACCTCTTCGTGCTGCCCGCCTCGCAGACGCGCGACAAGGATGCACTGACGGAAGAAGGGGTCGAGAAGGTCCTCAACGATCTCAAGCAGATGGGCTTCGATTACGTCGTCTGCGATTCGCCCGCCGGCATCGAACGTGGCGCCGTGATGGCGTTGACCTTCGCCGACGAAGCACTGATCGTCACCAACCCCGAAGTCTCCTCGATCCGTGACTCGGACCGCATCCTCGGCATCCTGCAAAGCAAGAGCCGCCGTGCCAAGGAGGGCCAGGAAGCCGTCAAGGAACACCTGGTGATCACCCGCTACTCCGCCAAGCGCGTCGACGAAGGTGAAATGCTTTCCTACAAGGACGTGCAGGAGCTGTTGCGCGTGCCGCTGCTGGGCGTGATCCCCGAATCCGAAACCGTGCTGCAGGCCTCCAACGCCGGCAGCCCGGTGATCCACAACAAGGAATCCGATGCCGCCGAAGCCTATGAGGACCTGGTGGCCCGCTTCCTCGGCGAAACGCGCGAAATGCGCTTCGTCTCCTACGAGAAGCCCGGCATCCTCAAGCGTATCTTCGGGGGGGCCTGACCATGTCCTGGCTTGAGAAGATCTTCGGCAGCAACCAGCCCAAGTCGGCCCAGCTGGCCAAGGAACGCCTGACCCTGGTGATCGCTCACCAGCGCTCCGACAACCAACCAGCGCCGGACTTCCTGCCGGCGCTGCAGAAGGAGCTGATCGACGTCATCTCCAAGTACGTCAAGGTCAATACCGACGACATCAAGGTGCAGCTCGAGAAAAAAGGCAATTACGAAGTGCTCGAGGTTAACATCGTGATGCCTGAGGTCGGCCGGCAATAAATGTGATGAGGGCAAGCGCGCGCCTCTCCCTGCGAACGGGCCTGATGGCGCTGCTGCTGTGCCCCGCGCTCCTGGCCGCGCAGGCCCAGCCTATCCTCAACCCCAATCTGCTCGCCAGCTGGAGCGGCCGCAGCGGGCAGTTCATCGGTGGCTCCGACAGCACGATCCTGCGCGCTGAAGCGGACTGCCACGCCTGGCGAGCCGCCCGGCTGCCGTTGGATGAAGCCACAGCGGGCTTCGCTGCCACCAGCTTCGCCGCGAACGCCAATGAGAGCTTGCTATTGGCTGCCGGTCAGCAAGCATCGCTGCTTTACTCCAACGATGGCGGCGCGCACTGGCAGAGTCTCCCCTCCGGCCAACCGCACGCATTGCGGGCCGTGGCCTTCGAATCCCGCAGCCGCAGCTGGCTGGCTGCCGGCGAGCAAGGCGCACTGCTGCGCGCAGAAGCCGATGCGCAACACTGGACCGGCGTAGCCCTGCCGACCCGCGCCGCGCTTGGCAGCCTGCTTGCCCTTCCCGATGGCAGCGTACTTGCGGCCGGCGAAAGTGGCCTGTTGCTGCGCAGCGCGCGCAATGCCGATGACTGGCAGCCCCTGCCCGTTCCCACACAGGCCAACATCATCCGGCTCCAGGCCCTGCCGGGTGGCCGCATCGTTTTCGCCCTCGACGCCGACGGCAAGATCCTGCGCAGCAGCGATGGCGGCCGCCACTGGCGCCGCAGCCAGCACCCCGCTGGCGAATACCTCACCGGGCTGGCGACCAACGCAGACCAAAGCGTGCTGCTCGCCTGGGGAGCGCGCGGCACCCTCCTGCGCTCCACTGATCGCGGTGCCCGCTGGCAGAGCGCACGTCTTCCCGGGTCGGCTCGCCCCTACCTCGTCGCCGGCACGGCACTTGGAAACGGGCAATGGCTGCTCGCCGACAACGCAGGTAGCCTGCATGCCAGCCAGGATGGCGGACAGCGTTGGCAAGCCCTGCCTTCGCCAGGTGTGGCCCAGATCGAAGGGCTCATCGCGTGTCGTGATGGCCGTGTACTGCAATACGGAGGGGGTGGCCTGCTGCGACTGGGGAGCCCCGGCGCAGCAAACTGGGAAACACTCAGCCCGGCACTCATGCCCTATGTGCATGCGACAGTAGCAATGAATGACGCGCGTACATTTGTCGGTGTGGGCGCCGAGGGCTGGATCATGCGCTCGGAAGATGGCGGTGAGCACTGGCAGGCCGTGGACGCCGGGCTGCAGCGTCACGAATATCTGCTAGATCTCACCCGCACGGCAGCCGGCACGCTGATTGCCGTCGGCCCGCCCGGCAACATCCTGCGCAGCACGGATGACGGCCTGCACTGGCAACGCGCCCTGGCGCTGGGCAACGCCGAGCGCGGCAATTTCCAGAAAGTCATCAGTGCGGACGGTGTATTGCTTGCCGTGGGAGCCCCCGGCGGCCTCTGGCGGTCGACCGATGACGGCGTGAGCTGGCATGACACTGGTGTGGAGGCCAGCCTGCATCTGTTCGAACTCGTTGCACTGCCGCAGAAGCACTTCGTCGCCGTGGGTGGCGGTGGCGTCATCCTGCGCTCGACGGATGGCGGACAGCACTGGCAGCGCGTATCCATCCCATCATCCGTTCCATCGCCGGTGAGCTTGTACGGCCTGTATTACGACAGCCCGCGCAAACGTCTGTGGGCCAGCGGGGAGCGCGGCATCCTGCTCCATTCGGACAACCTCGGCGCAAGCTGGCAGAGCCACGCCACCGGCAGCGCGCAGGCCCTGCGGCATTTCATATCCAGCCCGCAAGGCAACGCACTGCTGGTATTCGGCGGCGGTGGCATCATCCTGCGCAGCGAAGATGCGGGTGAAAACTGGCAAGCCGTAACCAGTGGTACCGATCAGAACCTGCGGGCCCCCTTGCAGATCGATGACGCACTCTACGTACCAACCCGCAACGGGTTGCTGCTGATTTCCAGCGATGGCGGACACAGCTGGCAGAAACGCCCCACCGGTAGCCTGCGCCCGCTGAAGTTCCTGCTTGCCGGCGCCGATGGCGAGTATCTGCTCGGTTTTGGCGAACGCATTCTGCGCCTGCCGCGAAAGAGCGAGGAGTTGCCGTGAGTGGCGCCTGGAGCTGTTCACATGATGTCGAAGGCATCTGTCAGCACGTACGCGGTGCCCGCTGCGCACCGGGTATGCGCGGCTGTGTGCTGGAAGGCAAGGTCCGCTTCGCCAACCCCGAGCTGAATCTGCCACGCAAACCGGTCAAGGCCGATCCCGGACCGAAGGCGTCGCCTGAAAAGCAGAAGCCGGCGTCGAAACGCCGGCTTCCATTCTGAAAAGCTGCTTCAGAAAAGTCAGTCCACCTGCTCGTAACCCGCAGCCTGCGCACGCAGGGTGTATTGCTGATAGGCCGGAATCGCCACGGCAGCCAGGATACCGATCACGAAAACCAATGGCAGCAGGCAGGCCAGGATGATTGCCAATTTGCCATTCGGCGCGGTACGCGGGCCGAACTGGTTGATTCCCTTGGTTCCCGGGATGAACAGGAAGATCAGATTCGCCACGGGCACGAACAGCAACAATGACAGCCAGCCACTGCTGTTGAAATCATGCGAGCGCTTGATGGTGAGCATGATCTGTATGACAAACAACAGAATGTAGGCCACAGCGACCAGAACCCCTGCCAGGATCATCCCGGCACTCGTGCCAAGCACGCCCAGCGCTGCTGCGGCCAAGGCTGCGCCGACAGCGTAGAGCAACAGGCTCAGGCCGATTGAATACCCCAGATAACGTACCCGTCCGATCCGCCCCTCGGACGAAAAAAGCCGCAGCCTGAATTCAGTATCCCGTTCGTCGCTACCGGCCTCGTCCCGCACGGTGGCAGTCGGGACGGCATACGGATTCACGCCCTGGTTGAGCTGCATGGAATTCCCCTCGGTTTTGTAATGGAGGCGCGATTCTGGCGCCGCTTGAACGCAGCGCCAAGCACATCCCGCCCGTGCCCTCCGAACCTGCCCGAAGGGGCAGACACAACAGGAGATCAGCCGCGCGTGCTGCCCACCGTCAGCCCGTCGAGGCGCAGCGTGGGCTGCCCTACCCCCACCGGTACGCTCTGCCCTTCCTTGCCACAGGTGCCCACACCGGGATCCAGTGCCAGATCGTTGCCTATCATGGCCACACGGGTCAGTACATCCGGCCCGTTACCAATCAGCGTGGCGCCCTTCACCGGGTGCGTGAGCTTGCCATTCTCGATCAGCCAGGCCTCGGCTGCCGAGAACACGAATTTGCCACTGGTGATGTCGACCTGCCCGCCGCCGAAGTTGCTGGCGTACAGCCCCTTCTTCACCGAAGCAATGATCTCCTGCGGATCCTTGTCGCCAGCCTGCATCACGGTGTTGGTCATGCGCGGCATCGGCAGATGCGCATAGGACTCGCGGCGACCATTGCCCGTGGGCGCCACGCCCATCAGCCTGGCATTGAGCATGTCCTGCATGTAGCCAACGAGGA
Source organism: Candidatus Dactylopiibacterium carminicum (assembly GCF_014736495.1). Taxonomy (GTDB): domain Bacteria; phylum Pseudomonadota; class Gammaproteobacteria; order Burkholderiales; family Rhodocyclaceae; genus Uliginosibacterium; species Uliginosibacterium carminicum. The sequence goes on along the minus strand of NZ_MDUX01000021.1, from coordinate 10,376 downwards.
TGCCATCCTCGATCAGTGGCGTACGGGCACCGGGGTTGCCTTCGTCGTCGATGGTCAGTGAGCCGCGCCGGCCCGGCAGGGTGCCGTCATCGACCACCGTGACGCCAGGCGCGGCCACGCGCTGGCCGATGCGCCCGGAGAATGCGGAGCTGCCCTTGCGGTTGAAATCACCTTCCAGTCCATGGCCGATAGCCTCATGCAGCAGGATGCCAGGCCAGCCACTGCCGATCACCACGGTCATGGTGCCAGCCGGCGCCGGTTGCGCGGCAAGGTTCGTGCGGGCCTGTGAAACGACACGGCGTGGGTATTCCCGCAGCAGACTGTCGTCGAACATGGCGTAGTCGCTGCGGCCACCACCGCCCGAGCTGCCCTGTTCGCGGCGGCCATTCTCTTCCAGGATCACGGTCAGCGAAACGCGCACCAGCGGGCGCACGTCCGCAGCCAGATGGCCGTCGCTGCGTGCCACCAGCACCACATCCCAGGTTGCGGCCAGATGCGCCATGGCCTGTACCACGCATGGGTCTTCCTCGCGTGCGAACTGTTCCAGGCGTTCCAACAGCGCCACCTTGGCCGCATCGCCCAACGAGGGCAAGGGATCCTGCACGGCATACAAAGGCGTGCGCGCGGGCGCGGCCTGCACCCCCACACGGCGGCGCTGGCCCTGGGCGGCAATCGCGCGTACCGTGCGCGCAGTTTCTTTCAGTGCGTTCTGGCTGATGGCATCGGAATAGGCGAAAGCCGTCTTCTCGCCTGACACGGCACGCACACCCACGCCCTGCTCGATGTTGAAACTGCCGGCCTTGACGATGCCTTCTTCCAGGCTCCAGCTCTCGGCACGCTGGTACTGGAAGTAGAGGTCGGCGTAGTCGATGTCATGCTTGAGAATTCGGCCAAGATTGCGTGCAAGGTGTGTCTCGGAAAGATCGTAGGGCGCGAGCAGCAGCTGGCGGGCGAGATCGAGTGCGGCGGGGCTGGAAACAGTGTTCATCAGGAAATTCCGGAAGATTCAGGTCAGGATGCGGTGTTGCAGTGCAGGCAGGCTTTCACGCACGGCGGCGATGCGGGCCGGATCGATCTCACCCAACACCAGGCCAGGGCCGGTACCGAGACGACCGACCACTTCACCCCAGGGGTCGATGAGCATGCTGTGCCCCCAGGTTCGGCGCCCCGAGGGATGTTCGCCCCCCTGGCCGCAAGCCAGCACATAGCATTGGTTTTCGATGGCACGGGCACGCAGCAGCACTTCCCAGTGAGCCCGACCGGTGGTTTCGGTGAAGGCCGCGGGCAGCACGATCAGGTCTACGGGCCCCATGCGACGGAAAAGTTCGGGGAAACGCAGGTCATAGCAGACCGAAAGCCCCACACGTCCACAGGGGCCATCGAAGCAGACAATCTCCCCTCCAGGCTCGATCACCCGGGATTCGTCATAACTTTCCTCGCCGCGCTGGAAGCTGAACAGGTGGATCTTGTCGTAGCGTGCCACGCATCGACCCTCCGGGTCATATACCAGCGTGCTGTTGCGTACATGGCTGTCGTCCGAAGCTTCCAGGGGCACCGTGCCACCAATCAGCCAGATCCTGTGACGCGCTGCATGCGTGGAAAGGAACTGCTGCAGCGTGCCATGCCCGAAGGGCTCACGGATACCGAGCTTGGCGCGCTCGTCGATATGGATCAATGCGAAATACTCGGGCAACAGCACCAGCTGTGCCCCCTGCTCCGCAGCCTCGGCAATCAGGCCGCCGGCATGAGCAAGATTGGTCTCCACGTCCGGGCCGGCAATCAACTGGATGGCCGCAACGCGAATGGTGTTTGTCACGGATGAACCTCCTCTTGTTTGGCGGCCGGGTCTGCCTGCACATTGGCCGGCATCTTCCGCTCCACGTGGGGATCGGCCCAGCTGCCGCTGACGGTGTAGTCGTAACTGAAAATCTTCTCGACAGGATCCTGCAGGATCTTCTGTGCAAAATAGGCAGCGGCGCCGATGGCCGGGTTGAAGACGCCCAGCGCGGCCTGACCGACCAGCACACCCACTGCCACGGATTCTGACAGGGTCGGCTGCACCCGGACCAGCAGATCGTGCTGTTCGTGTCCGAGATCCGTCTTGCCCGAGAGGAACACCCGGGCGGCCGGGCCTCTGATCTCAAGATTCTTGGTGGACAGAACGCCGTCATCCAGGCTCGTATCGCCCCGGATGCTGTCGAAGGCAAACCCTTCCGAAAAGATATCGCGGAAATCCAGCGTCAACCGACGCGGCAGCGATTGCAGGCTCATGATGCCCAGCAGTCGCCCGGTGGTGCCCGGCTGCATCTGCAGGAACTGGCCCTGGCTTGCCTCCAGGTGAGTCTCGCCATCCAGCGTGGCGTAATCCAGTTCGCTGGGCAAACCACGCCAGCCGACCCTGCCGGTAAAACGCAGGCGGCCGCCGCGTACCGTGTCGGGGAATCCCAGGCGTGCCAGCATCGAACCGGCATCCTCGCTGTTCAGTTCGAAAGCCAGACTGGTACCCGGGTCCGTGCCCCAGCGCTGCCAGGTGCCACTACCGGCGAGCAGCATGTCCGGCGCCTGCACACGCAGCTCACGCAAGGCCCAGCCACCCCGCACACTTTCCGCACGCAAGGACAGGCGCCCCAGCTCCATGCTGTGCAGACGGAAGCTGTCAGCCTGCACGTCCAGCGCCGGCAATTCCTCGCGGGCCTGCGAATTCTGGTCGGCCAGCGGAACGAATCCCTTGGGCAGAGGCTGCAGGGACAGACGCGAGAGACGCGCCTCCAGCCGACCTGCGCCGGCCTCATACCATGCCATGCGCCCGGCCAGATCCGGCCCCTGCAACTGCAGTTGCCATACGCCCGCCTGCCGCTGCCCGCTCAGATCGACGCGCTCGAAACGATGGCCTCCGGATTGCAACGTCTGCGCGCGCAGGCCCACTTGCAGGAGCCCGCCATCTCCACCTCCAGAGCCGGAGAAGCTGGACTGCAGATCTTCCACCACCGGACGCCAGACGTCCGTATCCAGCATGCCAAAGCTGCCGTTCAGGCTCCAGCCGCGCTCAGGCATCTTCAGGGACGTGCCACTGGCCAGCGCGCCGCGCAGAATCTGGCAGCCACCGGTGGCGCAGCGCTCCTGCCAATCCATGTTCAAACGTTCGCCCAGGCTCAGCTGCCAGCGCTGGTTTTCACCCTTCGCGCCGCTTTCCTCCCAATCCAGCGCAAACGGCCACTCCTCCGTCACGCCCTTGGCCAGCGGCGTCGGCAGGTCGCTGCGCACGCCCACCAGGCGGGAGCGCACCTGCAGCCCGATACGTTCGCCACCAATACGCAGTTGAGCCGTAGCCGCAGCTTCGCCAGCCAGCCTGTCCCACAGCGGGGATGGCAACAATTGGCGCAATGCCGCGATGGTGGCACCGCCCTCGGCCTGCAAGGCCACGGTGCCATTGGCTTCGGTAAGGCCGGTCACGCTCACCCGGCGCCCGAGGAACTGTGCCTGCACGCCAGGCAGAGAAATGCCATGTTCATCGAATGCCAGCGTACCGCCCGCATTGGCGAAATCAGGCAACGAGGACACCAGGCGCAGATTGTTGCCGGTAAAGCGGTAATCCCCCTTGACCCGGGTGTGGTGCGAGTCGTGCAGCGGCACCGTGAGATGCAACGACAGCCGGCCCTCCCCTTGGGCACGCGCATTGCGCGTGAAATCACCGATATGCTCGGCCAGAGTGCTGGCGCTGAAATAACGCAGAAAGTCCTGCGTCGGCCCTGCTGCAGCCCCGTCCACGGTCAGCACCTGCTCACCGTCGGCCATCAGATCCGGGATCTCCACCTTGACGTCAGCCGCCTGTGCTCCCAGGTAACGGCCCCGATGCGCAAGGATGGTCATGCGTTGGCGATCGATCTCGAAGCTGCCCTGCAGTGCCTCCATACCAGGCCAGCCAGGCGCGAAGTTCACGATCACGCCGTTGGCGAAATCGGCCTTCAGCCGGAACACGCCCGGCTTGTTGTGGAAGGGGAAATCCGCCGGCGCCCCCTTGATCGCCAGCGTCATGCGTTGCGCTTGCCCGCCACGCAGGTTGTCGCGCAGCCAGGCGACCACATCGTGTGGCGACGACGCCGGAATGTAGCGCCAGGCACTGGCCAGTTGAGCGTTCCGTGCCTCGCCGGAGACCTCCAGATAACCTGGATCGCCAGCGCCCGCCTGCCACAGCCCGGAAAAATCCCCGCCCAGATCCGGGTTGGTGAACTCGAAACTATCGACCCGCACGGTCAGCCGCTCTCCTTCACCGACCTTGGCCGTCTCATGGCCCCAGCCGCCTTGCAGGTTCAGGCTGTCAAGCGGGAGATCCGCCTCGTGCAAGGCATGCGGTGCATGCAATGCCGCCTTGCGCCCCTCCACACGGAATTCCCCTTCACGCTCGTTGCCGGTGACAAGCCCCGAAAGCCCCGAAAATCCGGGCAGGCTGCCTGAGGGCGACAGACGGAGATCGCGAAAGCGTGCCTCCAGCGTGAAATGCGCCGGACGCCCCGCCGCGCCTTCCCAGGTCAATGCCAGCGAATCGACCACGCCACCAGGCTCGGCCTCCGTCAGCCGGCGCGCGGCATCCTCGGGCAAGGGCAGATACCCGGCGAGCTGCGCCAGCACACGCACATCCAGCGCATCCGACGAAAACTCCCCGTGTGCCGCCTGGGTATCGCTGGCCTCGGCATACCGCAGGCGCACATCCGTAGGCCCCAGGCGCAGCCCTTCGCGGGTAGCCAGCGACAGCCGGCTGGCCGAGAAGTCGAACTCGTCGCCACTGCGTGCAGCACTCAGGCGCCCCTGCAGACTTGCCAGCTCCAGCATCGGCAGGTCCGGCGTAAGGCGCAGGGCCACACCAGCCAGCGCCACATCGACATCCGCCTTGGCCACACGTGCACCATCGAACTCCAGCCACGCACGCAGACCACCGCGCCCACGCGGCAAAGCCAGCGGGTAATCCACCCATTGCTGCCAGACAGCCAGATCCGCCTCATCAAGCGACAGATAGAACTGGCCGGACCACTGTGCCCAATCCGCCAGATGCCGGCCGTAGAGATCGCCACGCAGGTCCAGATTGGCCGAATACGCAGCCGGTGGGCTCGCCAGCAGCGCGAAGCGGTGTCGGTCGCCATTGTTTTCGAGCCGGAAATTGAGCTTCTCCAGCGTCAGCGCGGGTGCATTGCGCAAGGCATCGTGCCAGCTCACGCGCGCATCACGGATCACGATGCGTTTCTGCTCCAGCACGAAATCCGTGACCGCAGAACCGTCTCCCTCCCCCTCATCGCTCAACGACAAGCCGGCGACGAATATGCGGCCATCGGCCTCGCGGCGGACCTCCAGTTCCGGCCGCACCAGCTCCAGCCGTGCCAGCACCGGACGCCAGCGCCACAGTGAAGACCACGCGATCGCCGCATCCACCTCGGGCAACTCGAGCGCCGTGCGCTGCTCCTCATCCAGCACCCGCACGCCGTGGATGCGCAACTCCGGACGCACCCCGCGCCAGCTCGCCTGCAGCGCGGCGATGCGCACAGGCCGGCCGAGCTCGGTGCTGAGCACCTGCTCGATGCGCTCGCGCTGCGCGGCGACCTGCGGCGCCAGCACATAGCGCGCCGCCAGCAAAGCCAATGCGCCAAGGAAGAAGGACAGCAGCAGCAAGCGCCAGCTTAGCACCGTCAGATGCAGAGGCAGGCGGGAGCAGAAGCGCAAAGCCAGGCGGCAGGAAGAAAGGAAAGCGGGCATCCGGGGCAATGCGAAGCGACAGAAACAGGCAAGGACGATAACAGTCTCGAAATCCCGATCCGGCAGAGCCGGAACCGCCGTGCAATCCAGAAAGATGCACAGCGCAGGAACACGCGCGGGATTCTACCCCGCCTGCCGGAAAGCATGGTTTCCGGCCGTCCCGTGGGCACAAGACTTTCCAGATGCTCAACGAGCGTGGACAATCCCCGGGCCGTTAGAAACTATTCAAAGTCTGTCGCGAGAAACCGTCAATGGGGGCGTAGGCAGCAAAAAGCACAGCTGCGCGCCGCCGTAGCCAGCCGTGGGCAGCCGAGCAGCGCATGAGCCCGGATCACAGCCTCGCAGTAAGACTATGAGCAGTCTCTTACAGATCCCGCACACCACCGCGCCCGAAAGCCGCCATGACCGCAGCCGACCTGATCGCCCAAGCCGCCGCCTACAGCCGCCATTTCAACCGCCTCTGCCAGGCCCGCCCCTGGCTCGCCGAACGCCTTGCCCCCACACTCGATCGCGCCCTCACGCGCGAGGATCTGCAGGCTTTCCTCGCCGAGACAGCACTGGACGAGCAGACACTCGGCCCGCGCCTGCGCCAGTTGAAGAGCTGGGCCGCCTCTCACGCCATGGTGCGCGATCTGGCCGGGCTGGCCCCGCTGGGAGAAGTCACCACCACCATGACGCTGATCGCAGAGGAAGCCATCCGTACCGCGCAGGCCCTGCTGCACACCCAGCTTGCAACACGTTACGGCCAGCCGCGTGGTGCCGACGGCACGGCCCAAGCACTCATCGTGCTCGGCATGGGCAAGCTTGGCGGTGGCGAGCTCAACGTCTCTTCCGACATCGATCTGATCTTCGCTTACCCCGAAGACGGCGACACCGATGGCGCACGCAGCATCAGCAATTTCGACTTTTTCACGCGCCTGGGCCGCCAGCTCATCGGCGCGATCTCAGAGCACACCGCCGAGGGCTACGTCTTCCGCGTCGACATGCGCCTGCGCCCGAATGGCGACTCCGGCCCGCTGGTGGCGAGCTTCGACATGCTGGAGAACTACTTCGTCACCCAGGGCCGCGAATGGGAACGCTACGCCTGGATCAAGGCCCGCCCGCTCACGGGCGAGAAGCACGCCGAACTGAAGAACATCGCCCGGCCCTTCATCTTCCGCAAATATCTCGACTTCGGCGCCATCGACGCCATGCGCAGCCTGCACGCGCAGATCCGCCGCGAGGTGGCGCGGCGCGACATGGCCGACAACGTCAAGCTCGGCCCCGGCGGCATCCGCGAGATCGAATTCATCGCCCAGGTGTTCCAGCTCATCCGGGGCGGCGGCGATCGCGGCCTGCAACTGCGCCCCACGCTGGTCGTGCTCAAGGCGCTGGCCGAGCGCGGCCAGATATCACCGGATACCGTCGACCTGCTCAATGCGGCCTACGATTTCCTGCGCCGCCTCGAACATCGCATCCAGTACCTCGACGACGCGCAGACGCACGACATTCCTGAAAACCCGGCCGACCGCGAAGCGCTCGCCCACGCCATGGGCTATGCGGACTACGCCGCGCTGGCCGTCGACCTCGCCACGCATCGCCAGCTCGTCAGCAAGCACTTCTCGGAAGTCTTCGGCGAACACGCGAACGACGACCATCCGCTGGAGCCGCTCTGGCGCGCCGCCAGTGAGCAGCGCCTTGAGCCAGCCAGCCTCGCCGAACTGGGCTATCGCGATGCCGAGGAAAGCTGCACCCGGCTCACCGCCTTCACCCAGGGCGCGCGGCTGCGCAGCATGGGCACACAGACGCGGCAACGGCTGGACACCATCATGCCGCAGGTGCTCGAACACGCCGCCGCACGCCCCAATCCGGACGACACGCTGGCACGCATGATCGCGCTGATCGAAGGCATCGGCCGCCGCCCGGCCTACCTCGCGCTGCTCATGGAGTACCCGAAATCGCTGGCACGCGTGATCGAGCTGCTCTCTGCCTCCAGCTGGGCCGCCACCTACCTCACGCGCCACCCGCTGCTGCTCGACGAACTGCTCGACAACCGCCTGCTCGCCACCGAACACGACTGGCCCGCCTTCGCCCGCGAACTCGCCGCCACCATGGATGGCCTCAACGGCGACGTGGAACGGCAGATGGACGTGATGCGCGAACAGCATCACGCCCAGGTTTTCCGCCTGCTCAACCAGGATCTGGCCGGCCTGCTCACCGTCGAGCACCTCTCCGATCACCTCTCCGCGCTGGCCGACGTGATCCTGGAAGAAACGCTCAGGCTCAACTGGCAGCGCGCACGCCGCCACGCCCCCGAGCACCGCTTCGCCATCCTGGGCTACGGCAAGCTCGGCGGCAAAGAACTGGGCTACGCCTCGGACCTCGATCTCGTCTTCATCCACGACGACCCCGATCCCGAATGCCAGACCGTATATGCCCGCCTCGGCGCACGCATCAACAGCTGGCTCGACAGCCACACCGCCGCCGGCCACCTCTTCGAGACCGACACGCGGCTACGCCCCAACGGCGAATCCGGCCTGATGGTCACCTCGCTCGCAGCCTTCGAACAGTACCAGCGCGAAAATGCCTGGGTCTGGGAACACCAGGCGCTCACCCGCGCCCGCTTCTGCGCCGGCAACAGAGAAGTCGGCGAAAAGTTCGAAGCCCTGCGCGATCAGCTCCTGCGTCTGCCGCGCGACCCGAACAAACTGCGCGCCGACGTGCTCGCCATGCGCCACAAGATGCGGGACGCCTTCGCCAACAAAGGCCCGGGGTTCGAACTCAAGCACGATGCCGGCGGCCTCATCGACGTCGAATTCATCGTGCAATACCTCGTGCTCGCCCACGCCCGGCAACATCCCGAGCTGTGCGCCAACAAAGGCAACATCGCATTGCTCGGGATGGCCGCCCAGGCCGGGCTGATCCCCGCAGACCTCGCCAAGCAGAGCGCCGACAGCTACCGCGCCCTGCGCCACGCCCAGCACGGCCTGCGCCTCAACCAACAAAAAAGCCGTGTTCCCGACGACAGCCTGGACGCCTGGCGCATTCCCGTGCGCGCACTGTGGCAACAGGTGTTCGGCGAAGACTGAACCTGCCCGCCCCACAGGCCGGGGCCGTGCAAGGCGGCTCCCGGCAAACGCGGCGCGGATTCATCGCATGCGCCGCACACCCCCTTCGAACCTCGACGCCTGCGGGACAAACCTGTCCCGCAAATCCCCTCATCCTTGATCCAAATCCAACGCGCATCCCGCCATAACCACCTTTCATCCCCTTACAATCCCGTAGCGATATGACGTGAGCAGCACTCCCAGCGCAGTACCCACTCCTGGAGAAGCACAACCGCATGGCAACGCTCATCCCAGCCTACAGCACCTGCACCGGCCGCATGCAGCCGGGCGAGCGACGCGTTGCCCAACGCCTCGAAGCCAAGCTCGAAGACGATTACCTCTGCTGGTACGACGTACCACTGGGCAATCACCGCAACGATCACCCCGATTTCATCATCCTGCATCCGCGACGCGGCATCCTCATCCTTGAGGTGAAAGACTGGAAGCCCGGCACCCTGCAGGCCATGACGAAGACCGACGCCACCATCCTGACCGACACTGGCGTCAAACACGTCCCGAACCTCAAGGAGCAAGCCCGCCACTATGCGCAGGCCGTCGCCCGGGTACTGGAGCGAGATCCGCAGCTCGTATTCACCAGTGGTCGTGAGCAAGGCAAGCTGCGGCTACCCTGGGCATACGGCGTGGTGTTCAGCCACATGACGCGCAAGCAGTTCATCGAGGGCCAGCTTGGCGAGGTGATCCCGGAAAACCTCGTCATCTGCCAGGACGAGATGCTCGAATCGGTCGACGCCGAAGCCTTCCAGGAGCGCCTGTGGCAGATGTTCCGCGTGCGCTTCCAGTGCATCCTCAGCCTGCCGCAGATCGACCGCATCCGCTGGCAGCTCTTTCCCGAAGTGCGCATCGCAACCGGTACGCAAGGCGGATTGTTCGAGAACGAGATCGAAGCCGACCCCGTCCAGCTGCCGGACATCATGAAAGTCATGGACCTGCAGCAGGAGCAGCTCGCGCGCAGCCTGGGCGACGGCCACCGCGTGATCCACGGTGTGGCCGGCTCCGGCAAGACCCTGATCCTCGGCTACCGCGCCGAGCACCTCGCCCACGCCGCCACCAAGCCCATCCTCGTGCTCTGCTACAACCGCTCACTGGCGGCCCGGCTCAAAGCCTGGATGAAGGCGCGCGGCGTGGCGGAAAAGGTCAATGTGAGCTCCTTCCACAGTTGGTGCTACGCCCAGCTCAAGGCCTACCACGTCGACATGCCGGTCAAGGGTGAGGACGCCGACGCCTACTACGCCGCGCAGGTGCAGGCAGTGATCGACGCTACCACGCGCGGCCAGATTCCCGGCGGGCAATACGAAGCCGTGCTCATCGACGAAGGCCACGACTTCCGCCCGGAATGGCTCAAGCTCGTCACACAGATGGTCGATCCGCGCACCAATTCCCTGCTGGTGCTCTACGACGACGCCCAGTCCATCTACGACGCCGGCAAGAAGCGCAACTTCAGCTTCAAGAGCGTGGGCATCCAGGCGCAATGAATCGCCCCGGGTTTCCTAGACAGCCCCGAGCTTCATGAAATACTGTTTTTCA
>NZ_MDUX01000064.1 GCF_014736495.1 Candidatus Dactylopiibacterium carminicum | reverse complement strand
ATGCTCACATCCAGTCGCCCGGCAACGTCCGCAACGCTATGTCCGCGATCGGTCACTTGCTTGACCGCTTCAATCTTGAACTCTTCCGTGTATCGCTTGCTACTCATAGACACCTCCACTTGGTTGCCAGCTTAAGGCTTCGAAGTGTCTAGTGAACCGGGGGCGATTCAATCATGGCTGGCATCGTCGGCCAGTATTGCCGTGTCTATGTGAAATCCCTGAGCAAGAACGGGCGCCGCCCGATGCAGAGGAGAGTAGAAGCCTGTAAATAAACCTCGACAGAATGTGTACTCTCTCTCCCCTGCAGAACACATCCCGGTTTCTATGCCTGCGTTTCAGCCGGCAAGATGGGATAATGTTCCTCGCGCTCCATGCAAGCCTGCTTCATAGCCGATATCGAACAGGCGTGACAGATTGCTGCGCGACCAGTCGAACACGTCAGGCAGGTCGGCCTCCGCTATGCCCTCAATGAGGGGCACACGCCAGGGTTTGCGCAACTTCGGGTATTTCCCCAGATGCTGGGCCTCGAAGATCTTGAGATCATCCCGGGCGATCTCGATGAGGGGGGTGATGATGGACATCACCCAGGCATCGTAGAGATCCCGCGGCGCACGCAGCAGTTTTTCGGCCCCCAGAATATCGAAGACCACGATTTCCTCCAGATCCGGATGCCGTTCCAGCAGGCCGTAGAAGTTCAGGCAATCGAGCGCAGCACCTTCTATATAGAGACCATCCCCCAAGGGGGTCGGCGGATACAGAAAGGGGAACGACAATGCCGCTTGAAGATGCTGAACGCTCAACATGCGTTTGTCGAAATTCTCCATCTGTTTGCTCACCAGGTTGAATGCATTCACATAGAACTCGGGCTCGATTTCAGGCACGGCGGCGAAATCGATGATCTGCTCCGCAAAAGGCACGTGTGCACAGAGCCCCAGTGAGGAGGGGCTGAGGTCGCTGGGGGAGACACAGGCCCACATCAATTGAGCACTATCCTTGGCGAACTGACTCAGAGGATCCTTCGCCGGCCATTCCATGATCTGTTGCACCAGCGGATTGAGTGCAAGCAGGCGACGATAGACTTCAGCGGCCATGCCCGGCTTGTTGAAAACCTTGTAGTTGACCGGGAAGGCTTCATAGATCGGGTCGGCCACTCCCAGATCCTTGAGGCTAGCCAGCGTTGAAACCGGATCACCGTTTGCCGGCGCCGCATACATCAGCCCCAGCAAGGCCCCGGCACCAGCCGTGGAAATCACGTCGAACTTCAGCCCTAGTTCATGAAAAGCCACCAGAGCCCCGGCCATCAGGGTTGCATTCGGCGCACCGCCACTGATGATCAGGGCCGATCGGGCGCCTGCCCGTTCATTCCGTTTTCTTCCCACTGCCATGATGCCGCCTCCTCCGCGTTAAACTCCGGCGAGGATAGGCACGGCGCGCACGCGTACGTGACTATCTGCCCTATCGATCAACCTCCCTTGTGACGCTTCCCATCATGCATGCCCCCTGGCCTGCCGGTTTTCTGCCTGACCTCGTCTCTGCTTCCATCCCTTCCACCACATTGCACTTCGCCTTCTGGGGCGATGATCTGCTCATCGATGCTACCGAGGGCATCGCGCAAGCCACTGCACTGGCAACCATGCCTCCTGCACAAGCCCTGATCGGCATAGGCCGATTCGACGGGGACTCCGTCAGCGCACAACGCTGGCCCGTTTCCCAACCACTGCCGGGCGGCTTGCGTGCCGTCAGCCTGCGCCAGCTTTTCGGCTCCCTGCCCGAAGGGCATTGGGAACTTGCCGCACGCGCCAAGCAATTGCTCGACTGGGATCTTGCCAGCCGCTTCTGCGGCAGTTGCGGCCACATCAACGAACTGGCCGACGGTGAGCCGGCCAAGCGCTGCCCCCACTGCGGGCGTCTGGAATATCCGCGCATCGCACCGGCAATCATGTGTCTAGTCCGCCGCGGGCGTGAGCTGCTCCTCGCGCGCTCCAAGCATTTCCGCCCCGGGATGTACAGCGCCTTGGCAGGTTTCGTGGAGAGCGGCGAGAGCGTGGAGGACTGCGTGCATCGCGAAGTCTTCGAGGAAACCGGCCTTCACATACGCGATCTGCGCTGGTTCGCCAGCCAGCCCTGGCCCTTCCCACACTCATTGATGCTCGCCTTCCATGCGGAATATGCCGCTGGTGAGATCACCCCTCAGGCCAGTGAAATCGAGGATGCGCAATGGTTCTCTCTCGATGACCTCCCCGAGCTGCCAGCGCCTGTCAGCATCGCTTCACGACTAATCCAAGCAGGTATTGCAGAATTGCAAAAAACAAAAATAATGTGACGGTTTTTGACAATTCGTTCGACAAACGGACTTGCTCATTGCATGTGACCCAAGCATTCTCGAAGCATAAGGGGCTCCAGAAAGCCCTGCCGATCAGCCCGAACCCGAACAGGCGGCCTTGCCCGCCCGCGAGACAACAAGCCATGCGCATCTTTATCCGGTCCTTACTGCTGGGCCTCTTCGCCGCCGTGCAGCTCGCCCTTATCCCCGCCAATGCCATCGATCTCAAGGGATGGGTACGTGAGGACAAGGAATTCACGCAACATCAGGCATTGCTCTTCTTTTTCGATCGTCTGCGCACGCTATCGCAAGGCCGCTATACCGGCCGGGTCGCCTGTTGTGAAGATCTGGGCGGACAAGCCAAGGTGATACCCGTCTTCCAGAAGGGCGAGGTCGATATCGTTCTGTTTTACCCCTCCGCACTGACCAAGGATGTTCCAGAAGTGGAGGTGCTGAATCTGCCCTTCCTGTTCCGGGATCCGGCACACATGATGGCCGCCCTCAATGGTGAGGTTGGCGCCGAATACCAGAACATGCTCGCCGCCAAGGGCTACGCCATCCTGGCCTGGTATGACGGAGGCTCTCGCTCCTTCTATTCGCGCAGCAAATCGCTGGTCTATTTTTCCGACTTCAAGGGCCAGACCGTCCGTATTGCCAAGAAGGACCACATCGGCATGGTCGAGGCACTTGGCGCTAAGCCTTCACAGCTTGCCTACGACAAGCTGTCGGCCGCGCTCAAGAGCGGTGAGGTGGATATCGCAGAAAACAACCTGACGTCCTACTACACCTCAGAACACTACAAGGTCGCCCCCTTCTATACCTTCAGCCACCATTCGGTGTCTCTCATCGCACTGCTGGTTTCCTCGCAGCGCTGGAAGTCCCTCACGGAGTCGGACAAGGCACTCTTCCGCCAGGCGGCACTCGAGTCCTCCGCAGAAGCCTCCCGCCTACGCGCAGCAGAGGATGCCGACGTACGTGCAAAACTGGAAAAACTCGGCGTGAAGTTCTTCAACTTCCGCAGCGCCTCTACCGTGATCTCGCAAATGAAGACCACTTATGAGCCCGTCGTCAAAACACCGAAAGCAACCGACCTGATGCTCAAGATCATGACGACCCAATCCCCGGCCCAGCGCTGAACGGCCGGCCATCGGCAAACCATCGAAGAGACGGCTCCTCCTGGAGCCGTTTTCATTGGTACCTCGCCGGCAAAGGTAGAATGCACGCTTTAGCCTCAGGATTTTTGCTCATGCAGATCGGCACACCGCTCTCCCCTTCCGCCACCCGTGTCATGCTTCTGGGGTCGGGGGAACTGGGCAAAAAAGTCATCATCGCCTTGCAGCGTTTTGGCTGCGAAGTGATCGCGGTTGACCGCTACGAGCATGCGCCCGGGCACCAGGTGGCACATCGATGGCACGCCATCGACATGACCGATGCCGCAGCCTTGCGCCGGCTGGTTGAATCCGAACGCCCGCACTTCATCGTGCCCGAGATCGAAGCCATCGCCACCGATGAGCTTGCCCGGATCGAGGAGGACGGACTGGCCATCGTGGTGCCCACCGCGCGCGCCACCCAGCTCACCATGGATCGAGAAGGCATTCGCCGCCTTGCCGCCGAAACGCTTGGCCTGCCGACCTCGCCCTATGCGTTTGCAGATACATTCGAGCAGTTCGAGGCCGCCGTTGCCCGGATCGGTCTGCCCTGTGTGGTCAAACCGGTCATGTCTTCGTCGGGCAAGGGGCAATCCGTCGTCCATAGCGGTGAAGACATCAAAACGGCCTGGGACCATGCGGCTACCGGTGGCCGGGTGAAAGGCGGCCGGGTGATCGTTGAGGGCTTTGTCGAATTCGAATATGAAATCACCTTGCTCACGGTACGCGCGCTGGATGCCACAGGTGCGCTGCAGACCAGCTTCTGCGAACCGGTTGGTCATGTACAAAGCCAGGGTGACTACATTGAAAGCTGGCAACCCCAGCCCATGACCGTGCCAGCGCTGACCCAGGCTCGCGAGATCGCAGACAAGGTGACCACAGCGCTGGGGGGACGAGGCCTGTTCGGTGTCGAGCTATTCGTCAGGGGAGAACAGGTCTGGTTCTCCGAGGTCAGCCCCCGTCCGCACGACACGGGGTTGGTCACGCTGGCCACACAGCGGCTCTCCGAATTCGAGCTACATGCACGCGCCATTCTTGGCTTGCCTGTGGATACCCGCCTGCGCAACCCGGGCGCCAGCGCGGTGATCTATGGCGGCCTGGATGCGCACAGCATCGTCTTCAACAATCTGGACGAAGCCCTGGCCGTGCCAGACACCGATCTGCGTCTGTTCGGCAAACCCGAATCATTCATGCGGCGACGCATGGGCGTGGCCGTGGCCAGTGCGGACGACATCGATACGATACCGCGCGTGCACGAGCCACTCGTTGCGCCGCACTAGTCCGGCCGCGTGATGGCCTGAGCGTCAACATCCGGGACGAGCATGCCGGAGACGAAGAAGCCATCGCCCGCCTGACACGCCAAGCCTTCCTCGGCCAGAAACATACCTGTGGCAAGGAATACCTGCTGGTTGGCGCACTGCGCGATGCGGGTGCACTGAGCCTCTCGCTGGTTGCTGAACGTGGCGGCCAACTGGTTGGCCACATCGCGTTTTCACCGGTGCGCATCGAAGGCTGCGAACAAGGCTGGTTCGGCATCGGCCCGCTATCAGTCCTTGCCGGGCATCAGCGCCAAGGCATCGGCTCCCTTCTCTTGCGTGAAGGTATGGCACAGATCCGCCAGCGCGCAGCACTTGGCTGTGTTGTCGTCGGAGATCTGAACTATTACCAACGTTTCGGTTTCAAAGCGTACCCTGCCCTGAGATATGGTGATATGCCACTGTTCGCCCAATCCTTCACGGGCGAAATCCCGCAAGGCACACTGCACTATCACCCCGCCTTCGACATCTGCAACACCTGAATTCCGGAGCCTGAATGCTCATCAGCCGCCTGATCTGTTCCGCATTGCTTGCCAGCCTTGGCCCACTCGCCCAGGCAGGCTTGCTGGATGCATTTTCCGAACGTGATACCACCAGCGCCATGCGTCAGGCATTGGGGCAAGGCGCGGAGCAGGCGGTCAGCAGCCTGGGGCGCACCGATGGCTTTCTCTCCAACCAGAAAGTGCACATCCAGTTACCGGAGCAACTGCGCCGCGCCGAACCCGCGCTACGCCTGATGGGCAAGGGGCCGATGCTCGACGAACTGGAAACCGGGTTGAACCGCGCAGCAGAACAGGCCGTACCACTGGCCCGCAAGTTGCTGGCCGACGCCGTGTCGCAGATGAGCGTGCAGGATGTGAAAGGTGTGCTGACTGGTGGTGATGATGCCGCCACACGTTATTTCGAAAGCAAGACGCGTGAAGCACTGAACACACGCTTCCTGCCAGAAGTACGCAAGATCACCGGCAAGCTGACGCTTGCCCAGCAATACAACCAGGTGGCCACCGCAGCATCGGGCATGGGGCTGCTCAAGGCCCAGGAAGCCAGTGTGGAATCCTATGTCACCGCACGTGCCCTTGATGGCCTGTACCTGATGATCGCCGAGGAGGAGCGGGCCATCCGCTCGGACCCGACCCGTGCGGCCGGGCAACTTGTGCGCCAGGTGTTCAGCGTGCTTGGTAACTGAATCTGACGAGCAGCACCCACTACACCAGCGCCATCAATGTCAGGATCACCGGCGTAGTCACGGCGGAGAATACCGTCGTCAGCACAAGGCTGGTGGCCGTCGGGGCTTCGAAAGCCCTGAATTGTCTCGACATCAGATAGACATTCACCCCCATCGCCATCGAGGCCAGCAGCACGATGACCTGGGTCTCCAGCGCCGGCAACCCCAGCACCCAAGCCAGTAGCCAGACCACGACAGGCAGCACCAGCAGCTTCATGCAGCAAACCGCGAGGCTCTGTGCGATGCCCTCGCTCACACGGTACTCCGCGAGCCCCATGCCCAGCACCACCAGCGATAGCGGCATGGCCGCCTGCCCCACCATCTCCAGCGGTTCACCCAACAGATGCGGCAACGGCCAGCCCGTGAGCCCCCAGAGCGTGCCACTGAGAATCGAAGCCACGATGGGATTGGTCAACACGCTCCGCAGGGTCTTGAGGAAGCCATGCGCGGAGAGCTCACCGTGCCGGGCCCATTCCACCGAAACGGTCACCAGCGTCCACAGGATCAGGGAGTTGAACACCAGCACCAGCGCGACGATCGCCACGGCTTGCTCACCCAGCATGGCCTTGGCCAGTGGCAAGCCCAGAACCAGATTGTTGGAGAAGATGCAGCCCAGTGCAAAGACCGAGCCCGACACGCCATCCAGTCCGAAACACCATGCAGCCAGCACGCGCCCGAGGATGAAGACCAGCAGGATGCCACCGAAAAAAGCGATCAGCAGGCGCGCATCCACCGGCGGCAACCGTGAGAAATCGCTCATCGTGTAGAAAAGCAAGGCAGGCAGCGCCAGTGAAAACACGAAGCGGGTCAAGGCGTCGGCCACGCTACGGGGCCATTGCCCCCAACGCGTGATGACGTAACCGGCGAGGATCAGGACGAAAAGCGGGCCTACCGCCCAGAGGCGGTCGAAGAAAAGCTGCATGAGAAGAACCTGCAAAGAAAAAGCCGGCGTCCGGGCCGTACCGGCTTGCGCATCTTAGCTCGCCACCAGCTCACGCCCCATGCGCACGAACAACACCCCTTCGCGTTCCCACGCATCTCCCTGCTCTCGTAGACCGAAGCGCCGGTAGAAACCCACGGCATCCCGCCGTGCATCACACCAGAAATACACGCAGTCCCGATGCGAGGCCTCCAGCAGCACCCGATCCAACAAGCTGGTGCCCACGCCGCGCCCTTGCCAGGCCGGCAGCATGGCGAACTTGCGCAAGCGCGCCGTGCCATCGCGCACAAAAAGCGAGGCGACACCCACGATCAGTCCGTCATGCAAGGCTGCGTAATGCAGACCGTCCGCATCATCCGCCACACGGCTGAAAGCCAGGGTTTGATCGGGCCAGAGCACAGCCTGACGCACGGGAAGCACGTCATCGACCGCCACACGGGCGATCAGCAATTTCATCCGAAACAGTAATGCTTGCGCAGCGGCGCCACAACACGCCAAGTGCAAGCCGTGCCGACGGGGAAAGTCGCCAGATCACCGGTGCGCAGGGTCACCGGCTCGCCGCCTTCGGGCGTAACGACAACCTCTCCGGCAATCAGGCAACAGGTTTCGCTGCTGTCGTAGAACCAAGGAAACTCGGAAATCTCCTTTTCCCATACAGGCCAATCCACCACTCCCAGGGCCTCGCGCCGGGCCGCATCCACCTGGCGCTCGATCACGATCTGCTGCTCGCTACTCATGCTGCAAACTCCTGCTTGCACTACTGAAGCCAAGAGGATAGCGCGATGCGCCGCCGAGGTCAGCCCGCGCGGGAAGGTCTACACTATTGGAAAACCTGTCGTTGCCCGGAGCATCCCTCATGTCATCACGCACCATCCAGGTCTCCCCTTTTGATCTTGTCGTCTTCGGTGGCACCGGCGATCTGGCCGCACGCAAGTTGCTGCCGGCACTGTATCAACGGGATCGTGCCGGCCAGATGCCAGAGGAAGCCCGCATCATCGGCGTATCCAGGCGCCCGCTCCCTCGCGAGGAATACCTGAGCTTCGTGCGAGAAGCCATCAACCGGCACGTGCCGCCCACGGAGCGCAACCCCGAATCTGTAGAGCATTTCTGCCGCCACATTTTCTTCTGTGCCGTGGATGCCACTGGCGACACCGGCTGGGCGGAGCTGGCCACGTTGCTATCTAGTGGCGAAGAGATCGTGCGCGCGTTCTACTTCGCGGTATCGCCAGACCTCTTCGCCGCGATCAGCCAACGCATCAGGCAGTTCGGTCTGGTCACCCCTGAAAGCCGCGTGGTGCTGGAAAAACCGTTGGGCAAGGATGGCGAGAGCGCCGAGGCGGTCAACGCGGCAGTCGCAGCGGTGTTCCAGGAAAGCCAGGTGTTCCGCATCGATCATTACCTGGGCAAGGAGACAGTGCAGAACCTGATGGCCCTACGCTTTGCCAACCGCCTGTTCGAGCCGTTGTGGAACAGTACGCATATAGATCACATTCAGATCACGGTCGCTGAAGAGCTCGGCGTGGGCGAACGCGCCGGCTATTACGACACCTCCGGCGCGCTACGCGACATGGTGCAGAACCATATGCTGCAGTTGTTGTGCCTGACCGCCATGGAACCGCCAGACGCTTTCAGCGCCGATTCGGTACGCGACGAAAAACTCAAGATCCTCAAGGCACTCAAGCGCATCGACGAGCGCAATTCCGAAACCTGCACCGTACGCGGCCAATATCGTAACGGCTCGGTTGGGGGGCAGCCTACGAGCAGTTATCTAGCAGATATCGGTGAATCGGAGAGTGACACCGAAACCTTTGTCGCTATCCGTGCCGAGATCGCCAACTGGCGTTGGGCCGGAGTCCCCTTCTATCTGCGCACCGGTAAACGCCTGGCTGCGCGGCGCTCGGAAATCGTGATCACCTTCCGCCCGATCTCTCACTCGATCTTCGACCACACCGCTGGGCGTATCAGCCAGAACCGTCTGGTGATCCGCCTGCAACCCGACGAAGGTATGAACCTGGAAGTCATGATCAAGGATCCTGGCCCAGGCGGCATGCGCCTACGACGCATCCCACTGGATATGAGCTTCGCCGAAACCTTCGGAGTGGCCAACCCTGACGCCTACGAACGCCTGCTGATGGATGTGATCCGCGGTAATCAGACGCTGTTCATGCGCCATGATGAGGTTAGCGCCGCCTGGCGCTGGATCGACCCCATCCTGACGGCCTGGCGCAGTGGCAATCGGCGCGTGCACCTGTACTCCGCCGGTACCTGGGGGCCTTCCGCTGCGGTCGCGCTGATCGAGCGGGACGGGCGCACCTGGCTAGAAGATGCGGACTGAAGCGCCGAACGGTTAAAATGCCGGGCTTTCACGTACCCCGAGCCCGCCATGACCCAGACTCCTCTCGACTACACCGCCGCCGGCGTGGATTACAGCAAGATCGATCCGCTCAAGATCCTTGCCCAGAAGGCTGCAGCGGCAACAGCAGGGAATCTGCACGCTCGGGGCGTCTCAGAGATTCCCGCCTCTCGCGGAGAATCCGCCTATGTGATGGACGTCGGCGGTGTACTCATTGCCTCCATCACCGAATGCCTGGGCACCAAGGCCTTGGTGGCGGATGCCGTTCGCCCGATCAGCGGCAAGACTCATTACGACTCGATCGCCCAGGACACCATCGCCATGGCGGTGAACGATCTGATCACTGTTGGCGCGACTCCGCTTTCCATCCATGCTTACTGGTCGGCAGGTGGCAGCGAATGGTTCGCCGATGAAACACGCATGACGGATCTGGTCACCGGCTGGCAACGTGCCTGCGATGTCTGTCATGTCAGCTGGGGAGGGGGTGAAACACCAGCGCTGGCTGGAGTAGTGGAAGCTGGCCGGATCGATCTTGCAGCCTCTTCGGTCGGCATCATCCCTTCACGTGATCGTCTGACCCTGGGCGACAAGCTTGGTGTAGGCGATGCGATCGTGCTGCTGGCATCCTCCGGCATCCACGCCAACGGCGTGAGCCTTGCACGTAAACTCGTCGAGCGCCTGCCCGAAGGCTATGCCACAAAGATCGCGGATGGCCGCAGCTACGGCGAGGCCTTGCTCGATCCAACCACACTATATGTCCCGGTCACCGAAGCGCTTTTTGCTGCTGGCATCGTGCCGCACTACTCCGCCAACGTCACCGGCCATGGTTGGCGCAAGATCATGCGCCACGCCAAGGAGCTCACTTATCGTTTCCACACCCTGCCGGATGTACCTCCCGTGCTTTCCTTCATCCAGCAGCATGCAGCCATCGACGACCGCGAGGCCTACGGCAGCCTGAACATGGGTGCCGGTTTCGCGTTTTTTGTCGCGGCAGAACAAGCGGACGAAGTGGTACGCATCGCACACGAGCAGGGCGTCGCCGCCTGGAATGCGGGCGTGGTGGAGTCTGGCCCCAAGCAGGTCGTCATCGAACCGCTGCAGCTCACATTCGCGGCGGACGAACTGCATCTGCGCGCCTGAGGATGATCCCGATGCGACACGATGTCATCGTCTTCGATCTGGACGGTACCCTGAGCGATCCGCTCGAAGGCATCGGCCGCTCGATCAACCATGCCCTGCAGGCCTGCGGCTATGCTACGCATCCGCTGGATGAACTGGCTATCTACATCGGCCCGCCCCTGGATTTCAGCTTCCGGGAACTGACAGGCTCGCAGGACGAAGCACATATTGCGGCCTTGGTAGCTCACTACCGCGAGCGTTACGGCAGCATCGGCTATGCTGAGAACGCACTCTACGCTGGGATTCCCGAAGCACTGGCCGGCCTGCAGGCGCGAGGTTGTCGCATCGGGCTGTGCACTTCCAAACGCGTGGATTTCGCCGAACAGATCCTGGCGCTTTTCAAGCTACGCCAGCATTTCAGCTTCGTCAGCGGCGGCGAGATCGGCACACCGAAATGGCAACAGCTCGGGGCGCTGTGCCAGCGTGGCCTGGTCGGCCCCGACAGTCTGATGGTGGGAGATCGGGCGGTCGACATGATCGCGGCACACCGCAACGGACTCAGTGCAGCCGGTGTACTGTGGGGGTTCGGTAGTCAGGAAGAATTGTCGGAGCAATCCCCCCGCTATCTGCTGTCTCGCATTGACGAGCTGCTCACGCTGGGCTGAATGCGCCGCTGCTGCAGCGCCAAGGCGGCAGAGCCCTCTCGCACCTCTCTACTTGATGCGACGCAGATGACCACCGCGAGCTGGTGCGGCAGGAGGCGGATCTTCATCGTTCCCGTCAGCCGTCACGCCATCCTCCGCGATGACAGAAACAGCAGTCTGCTGCGCATCTCCAGCTACGCCCTCGATCACGCCTCCCATCTCCATGGCTGACCCGGCCAGCACACCCGGCTGGAAGGCCACGCCCTGCCCCGTTTCCCGGGCATAGACCGCCAGTACCTGACTGACGGGAATATAGAGATCCTGAGCCACACCACCAAAACGTGCCTGACAGGAGATGTCGTCATTGCTGATCATCAGGCGATTAGTGGCATAAGGTGCGATGTTCAGCACGATCTGACCATCCCGCACATGCTGCGGCGGTACGCGAGTACGCCCATCGACCTGCACCACCACGTAAGGTGTGAATCCATTGTCGACACACCACTCATGAATGGCCCGGATCAGGTACGGCTTCGTGGAAGGGCTTTGCGTTGTGCTCATGAAACTGCCTTGCATGCGAAACGGGCGCGAAATCGCGCCCGCAGGAACTGCAGAAATCCGGGCGAAAGCCATTCCTCCAGGCGCAGAGGCCCGGAGGAATGACATTCGCCCGATAGTGCTCAACGACGCATGGCTCGCTCGGAGGGCGTCAATGCGTCGATGAAGCCTTGGCGAGTGAAGATACGTTCAGCGTACTTCATCAGCGGTGCCGCGCTCTTCGGCAATTCGATACCGTAGTGCTCCAAGCGCCACAGCAACGGGGCGATGGCCACATCCAGCATGGAGAACTCGTCACCAAGCATGTATTTCTGCTTGGCGAACAACGGCACCAACTGGGTCAGTTGCTCACGCACCAGCCCGCGAGCCTTGTCGGCAGACGCTTTCTGGTTCTTCTCGAGCGTCTCGATATGAGAGAACAGCTCCAGTTCCAGGGTATGCAACAGCTGGCGCGCCTTGGCCCGCATGATCGGGTCCGGCGGCATCAGTTGCGGATGGGGAAAGCGCTCGTCGATGTACTCGTTGATGATGTTGGCCTCATACAGGACGAGGTCGCGGTCAACCAACACGGGCACGCGGTTATAGGGATTGATGACAGCGATATCTTCAGGTTTGTTGAAGAGATCGACGTCCACCACCTCGAAATCCATGCCCTTCTCGTACAGCACGATCCGGCAACGGTGGCTGAAGGGATCCGTAGTACCGGAATACAAATTCATCATTGCGGAATTACTCCAGGAATATTCAGTGTCACGAACCACACGACGCGCTTGCTGCACCTCGCTGTTGCGACCAGCCAACACCATCATTTCGGTTGTTCACCCGATCAATGCACGTCTTTCCAGTATGCCCGCTTGAGCAGCCAGGAAAGCAATGCCAGAACACCCAGTACGGCGAGGACCACCCAACCGATGGCACGCCGGGACTCTTGCCCGGGTTCGGCCATCCAGACCATGAAGGACACCAGGTTGGCCACTTCCGCGTCGTACTCCTCCTTCGTCAACTTACCGGGGCGGACGATTTCGAGCCCCTCGAAATGCTGGACCTGGTTGCCCTGGCCATCATCCCGCGTCACGAAGCGCGCTTGCTGCTCGCCCTGCAGTTCCCACAACGCGTGCGGCATCCCGACTCCCGGGAAGAGCACGTTGTTCCAACCGGTCGGACGGGAATCGTCGCGGTAGAACTGGCGCAGGTAGGTGTACAGCCAGTCGGCACCACTGCCGGAGGCCGACGCCTTTGCACGGGCGATCAATGACAGGTCGGGCGGAGCGGCACCGAACCAGCGCTTGGCATCTTCCATGCGCATGGCAGTCAGCATCTGCCCGCCGACCTTGTCGGCAGTAAACATCAGATTATCTTTGATCTGCTGCTCGGTCAGCCCGATCTGGGTCAAGTGGTTGTAACGCAACGCACTCGCCCCGTGGCATCCCAGACAGTAGTTCACGAACAGTTTGGCCCCCGCCTGCAAACTGGCGGCATCCAAGCTCACTGGTGCACGGTCAAGAACCGCGGCAGGGCCGGAAGCCTGCACCGGCATTGCCAGGATCAGGCCAAGACCGAAAGCTGCAAGGATCTTTTTCATGCTCATTTCCAGGTCAACCTTTCCGGCACGGGTTTGCACTTGTCGAGCTTCGAATACCACGGCATCAGGCCGAAGTAGGCCAGATACAGGATGGTACAGATCTGCGAGACCACGTTGCCAACGGGAGACGGCGGCTGAGTACCGTAATAACCGAGGATCAGGAAGCAGATCACGAACACGGCCAGGATGGCCTTGTACAACACCCCCTTGTAACGGATCGACCGTACGGGACTGCGGTCCAGCCAAGGCAACAGGGCGAACAACATCACGGAGCCCCCCATCATCACCACACCCCAGAACTTGGCATCCAGCCCAAGTCCGAGATGAATACCGGCGATTGCCAGATCGAACGGTGGCTTGGTGAAGCCGAACAGAGTCAGCCCGAAGAAACCCCAATAGGCGCCAGCAACCACCAGCAGACAGGCACGGCGTATCCAGACGCAGCTGCAGCCACGCCAGGTCAATCCAACGATCAGAGCGACCAGAAGCCAGAGGAACGGGAGGAAGGAAGAGGTGGTAGCACGCAACATCGAGTAGTACGGCGTGAAGTACCAGACCGGCGCAATGTGTGGCGGCGTCTTTAGCTGGTCATACGGCATGAAGTTGTTGTACTCGAGGAAGTAACCGCCCCCCTCGGGCATGAAAAACACAATGATCGAGAAAACGATCAACAGCACGACCGCGCCCAAGACGTCCTTCACCACGTGATAGGGATGGAACGGAATGCCATCCAGCGGGATGCCCTGCTCATCCTTGCGCTCCTTGATCTCGACGCCATCCGGATTGTTGGAGCCGACTTCATGCAGCGCAATCAGGTGCGCCGTCACCAACCCCAGCAGCACCAACGGAATGGCAATCACATGGAAGGCGAAGAAGCGGTTGAGGGTTGCATCCGACACCACGAAATCGCCACGGATGAACACGGACAGATCCGGCCCGATGACCGGAATTGCCGCAAACAGGTTCACGATCACCTGCGCACCCCAGCCCGACATCTGGCCCCAAGGGAGCAGATAGCCGAAAAAGGCCTCGCCCATCAGGCAAAGGAAGATTGCCATGCCGAACAGCCACACCAGCTCACGCGGCTTGCGATATGAGCCATAAAGCAATCCGCGGAACATGTGCAGATAGACCACGATGAAGAACATCGAGGCTCCCGTAGAGTGCATGTAGCGGATGAACCGGCCGCCCGGCACTTCACGCATGATGTATTCCACGCTGGCGAATGCCACCGGTACGCCGGCGGCATTCAGCGAGGCATCCGGCTTGTAATGCATGACCAGGAAGATGCCGGTCACGATCTGGATCACCAGCACCAACAGCGCCATCGAGCCGAATAGGTACCAGAAGTTGAAATTCTTCGGTGCGTAGTATTCCGAGACGTGCGTCTTGTAGAGAACACTCAGCGGGAAGCGCTCATCCACCCAGGCCAACGCCTGCCGCCCCTTGTCCTCAAGTTCCTTGGCTGTCAGCATCGCTTACGCCCCCTTGGAATCCTGACCGATCAACAGTCGTGTATCGGAAAGATAGGTATGCGGCGGAATCACCAGATTCGTCGGCGCCGGCATGGATTTGAACACCCGTCCGGCCAGGTCGAACATCGAACCATGGCAGGGGCACAGGAAACCGCCCTTCCAGCCCTCGCCCATGCCACTGTCTGCTCCGGTGGCGAACTTGTCCGATGGCGAGCAGCCCAGGTGCGTACAGATGCCGACACAGACGAAGAACTCTTCCTTGCCGGCGATGCTGCGTGCCTCACCGCTGACATAGGCAGGCTGCTCGGCAGCACTTGAGCCAGGATCGACGAGCTTGTCGTCCAGCGTCTTGAGGCCAGCCAACATCTCAGGCGTACGGCGCAATATCCACACGGGTTTGCCTTGCCACTCGACGACAAGCTTCTCTCCAGGCCGCAAGCCCGAGAGATCCACTTCCACCGGCGCTCCGGCTGCTCGCGCACGATCCGATGGCGTGAAGCTGGCCACGAACGGCACAGCAGCGCCGATCCCTGCCGCAGCACCCAAACCTGCAGTTGCTGCCAGCAATGCCCGGCGCGACGGGTCTGCACTGCATGCGCAGAACGACTCCCCGGCCAATGCTTCTTGTTTGTGATCGCTCATTGCAAACCCTGAGTGAATATGATTGAGAAAGCTGCGGGATTATAGCCGCGACGCCAACCCGGTTTAAACCCCCTATCTTCCATAACCGACATTAGTGCAATCCAATCAACGGATTAATTTTTTAACAAATACCATTGACATTGCACAACAGATCTCCTTGCCTGTCGTCACAGCATAGAGGAGGTTTCTACGGCATACTTTCTGCTCGTCTCACCCCCAAGCCAAAGGACCAGGACACATGGCCAAGAGCATCATTTCGGATATGGATGGCGTGATCTATCGGGGCAAACAGCTGATCCCCGGCGCCAAGACTTTCGTACAACGTCTGCTTGAATCGCAGACTCCCTTCCTTTTTCTCACCAACAATGCCGAGCAGACTCCGCTGGATCTGAAGCTCAAGCTCGCCAGCCTTGGAATCGAAGGACTGTCCGAAGACAACTTCATCACCGCCGCCATGGCCACGGCGATGTTCCTCAAAAACCAGAACCAGAAGCAGCATGCGACCGCCTATGTCGTCGGTGGTGGCGGCCTCATCAACGAACTGTACAACGTCGGCTTCTCGATCTCGGAATCCAATCCGGACTACGTGGTGGTCGCTAAATCCTCCACCTTCGGTTACGAACAGCTGAAGAAGGCCGTCCGCCTGATCGATCAGGGTGCGAAGTTCATCGGCACAAATCCGGACATGATCGACCCCGTCGAAGGTGGCCTGGAGCCTGCCGCCGGCACCATCCTAGCTGCCATTTCCGCAGCGACCGGAAAAAAACCTTACATCGTGGGCAAACCCAACTCCCTGATGATGATGCTCGCCGCCCGCAAGCTTGGCGCGCATCCGGAAGATTGCGTGATGATCGGTGACCGCATGGATACCGACATCGTCGGCGGCATGGAAGCAGGCATGAAAACGGTTCTGGTGCTCTCCGGCGTGACAACGCCTGAAATCATGACCCAGTTCCCTTACAAGCCTGATTTCGTCCATGACGACGTCGGCGGAATCGATCTGGCCGCGCTCTGACGCGCTTTCGATCGTGGGCGACGTGCCGGGCGCATGCCGGTCATGGTCCCGAAAGTACGTTTCGCCGATTGCATCCTCCGTCGTATGATTGCTGCACCGCACACAAGCTGGAGGATGCGCCAATGTTCAGCCTGCGAGGAAAGCTCGGCCTGGTCGTCGGTATCGCCAACGATCACAGCATCGCCTACGGTTGCGCACGCGCTTTTCACCAGGGCGGTGCAGATTTGGCCATCACCTACCTGAACCTGCCAAAGCAGAAGGTTATGTACGGCCGTTGGCGGAAAAACTCGGAGCTCCGATCATCCTGCCGCTAGACGTGGAACAGCAGGACCAGCTCGAAGCAGTATTCGAGGAGATCCATAAACGCTGGGGACGCCTGGATTTTCTCGTCCACTCCATCGCTTTCGCACCTAAGGACGATCTGCACGGTCGGGTCACCGATTGCTCCCGTGACGGTTTTCTGCGCGCAATGGACATTTCCTGCCATTCTTTCATGCGCATGGCCAAGCTCGCCGAGCCCCTGATGACCCAGGGAGGCTGCCTGCTCACCATGAGCTACCACGGCGCCGATGAAGTAGTTGCCAACTACGGCATGATGGGGCCGGTCAAAGCAGCATTGCAGTCAGCCACACGCTACATGGCCGCAGAGCTTGGGCCAAAGGGTATTCGCGTGCATGCCATTTCCCCGGGGCCATTGGCCACGCGCGCAGCCTCCGGTATCAAGGATTTCGACAACCTGATGCAATCGGCGGCCGAGCGCGCGCCACTGCACAAGCTGGTGGACATCGAAGACGTGGGCGCGCTGTGCGCCTTCCTCGTCAGCGATGGCGCGCGTTCGCTGACGGGCGGCACCATCCATGTGGATGGTGGCTACAACATCGTCAACTGAATCTCCCACCAACACCTGCGTTCCAACGCGGAACCTCTCGCAGGTTCGCTCCGGGCACCCTGCCCGCAATGCATCCCCCATGGCAAGGAGGTTCGCATGACCGACTTCATCGAGAATCGCACATATGACGAAATCGTCATCGGCGAACGTGCAAGCCTCACACGCACCATCGGAGAAGCTGACATCCAGCTCTGAATCGCCCCCGGTTCACTAGACACTTCGAAGCCTTAAGCTGGCAACCAAGTGGAGGTGTCTATGAGTAGCAAGCGATACACGGAAGAGTTCAAGATTGAAGCGGTCAAGCAAGTGACCGATCGCGGACATAGCGTTGCGGACGTTGCCGGGCGACTGGATGTGAGCAT
>NZ_MDUX01000020.1 GCF_014736495.1 Candidatus Dactylopiibacterium carminicum | reverse complement strand
TGAAAAACAGTATTTCATGAAGCTCGGGGCTGTCTAGGAAACCCGGGGCGATTCATTATGCATTTCCTGATGAACTGGAAGCGCCTTTATCGAACCAAGGACGTCGGATCGGGGCGCTCGAACAAGGCATGTTCGGCCAGCAGCACAAGCGGATGAAGGAGAAGAACCGAGTGAAGCCCCATTTCGGGGATGCTTTGTACGCAGAAATAAAAACAGCCCCAGGGCGGGGCTGCATACAAACTTGCACTCAAGGTATTTTTGGTGGCGGAACACGGAACTGACCCCGCGTCCGTTTTCTGGGCCAGATAGTAACGCATTGGCCTTGAGGCCGTGGATTCGACGATTTGGCCGTTTGATAAATCAGCGGGTCTCGCCCGCGAGCCGCAAGGCTTGATCGATGAGCGCCTGCGAAATACGGTAGCCGTTGGCCTGCATCCGTTCCAATGCGGGTGCGACGCGTTCCAGCTTGCCGATGCGCTTGGCTTGCAGCAGCACACCCAGCACGCCGAACAGGGGCACACCTTGGCGGGTCGCCGTTTGACGGCCACGGCGCTCGTCCATCAGCACGCCACAGCTCAGCGCGTGCGCCAAGCTCAGGGCTTGCGCCTCGCCTTCGTCGAGGTGGCCGACGGCAGCGGCATAGACGGCGTCATCGCGGTCGGCATGCACCTGTGCACGGTTCTGAACGAAGGCGGCGATGTCGACCGCACCCGGGCGCGAGCGATCTGCCGTGGTTTCATCCAGCACCTTTTGCGGCACATGGAGAACATCGAAAACAGCCACCAGCAGTTCCAGTTGACCGCACCCGGCCAGCGCAATCAGCGGCCCGGAATCGGAAACGACGACAGGCCGGTTCATTGCGCCGCATCGAAGGCAGCGAGTTCCTGCTCCAGTTCCGCCGGATCGTGATCGACCACCGGGATGCCCTGCGCAGAGAGATGCGCCAGAAACTGCGGCAGGCTCATCCGAGCCAGCTTGGCGGCACGCGCGGAGGTCATCTCGCCGCTCTTGAACAGGTTCACGGCCAACGCCGTATGGACGCCCGCCTCCAGCAGATCCTCCGTGAAGGGGACGCTGACGAACAGCGGCTGCCCGTGCCGGGTGACGAGCGCAAGCCGACCTTCCTCGGCCTCACGGCTGAGGTCACCGGAGCGTTCGCGCAGTTTGCGGATGGTGAAGGTGTGCATGGGAGTCGCCTCAAATTGTTCCCCTATATTGGGTCACAAATCCACATCCGCGTCAAGGATCACGGTAGAGGCCAGCTTCCAGTGGATGCCCCTCAACAGGCTTCGATGTTCCAAATCAACTTTTTAATGGTAAATTAGGAGAATAAATGGAACATCTCGCCGACACCCACGCCCAGCGCGTCCTTGATCTGGCTCGCCAGAAAGGGCTGCTGCGCGCCAGCGATCTGGACGCCATCGATGCGCCCCGGGTCGTCCTGACGCGCCTGACCGCCGCTGGCCTGCTGGACAGGGTCGGGCGCGGCCTCTACCGCCTGCCGAACCATCCGGCCTCGGAGCACGAAGGCCTCGCGGTCGTGGCCGCCAAGGCACCGCAAGCCGTGTTCTGCCTGCTGACGGCGCTGCAATTCCACGGGCTGACCACGCAACTGCCGCATCAGGTCTGGATCGCCATGCCGCGTGGCAGCCACGCGCCCCGCATCGACTGGCCGCCGATCCGAATGGTGCAGATGACGGGCGACGCGCACGCGGCGGGCATCGAGGAACACCCGTGCGACGGCGCGACGCTGCGCGTCTACAGCGCGGCCAAGACGGTCGTGGACTGCTTCAAGCACCGCAACAAGATCGGTCTGGATGTGGCGATGGAGGCGCTGAAGGATGCGTGGCGGGCGCGGAAGGCATCGGCAGACGACCTGTGGCGCTACGCCAAGGTTTGCCGGGTCGCCAACGTGATGCGGCCCTATATGGAAGTGGTCGCCCATGAGTAATCGCGCGGCCTAGCAGCCATGAGCGTTCGCCCGCGCGCGTGACCGACCGGCTGTGGTGATCGGTCGCGGCTTCCATGCGAATTTGCATGGAGACCTCGACGATGCCCCGAAATTGCGCGCACTGCGGCCAAGCCTTTCAGCCCCGCCCACAAGTCCCGAACCAGAGCTACTGCTCATCCGCCGAATGCCAACGCGCCCGCAAGCTGCGCTGGCAGCAGGACAAGCTTCGCACCGATCCGGACTACCGCGACAACCAGCGTGACGCCCAGCGCGCGTGGTTCAACCGGCATCCAGACTACTGGCGCGCATATCGTGCCGCCAATCCCGATGTCGTGGAAAGTGGTCTGAACGGAGGAGCCGATGGCGTGGGCAAGGGTCTTGCAAAAATGGACGTGTCAATTCTGCCGTCCGGCCTGTACCGGCTGCGGCGAATTCCCGCGCCTTTCCCAGAGGAAAGCGATGCGTGGCTGGTCGAGATCACGCCCGTGAACATCGACTGCGTCTGCAAAAAGGACGTGTGCAAAGAGATGACTTGATCGACACCCCGGCGATCCGCCCGTAACGTCGTCTCCAAACGGGTTCTCGAACATCCTGTGCATGGCAACGATTCCAACCGTGTGCGCGGCGTCCGCTCGGCGGTAGCGCAACCATTGAGGGGAGCGGCAGACCCGAAACGTCAACCATCGAAGTGACAGGGTCTATGCAATCGAACGAATCGTCTCCAAGCCCTTCAGGGTCAGGCCCGGTGTACCGCGCCGCGCAATACGTGCGCATGTCTACCGAGCACCAGCAATATTCGACGGAGAACCAGGGCGACAAAATCCGCGAGTACGCCGCCCGGCGCAACATCGAGATCGTCCGCACCTACGCCGACGAGGGCAAGAGCGGCCTGCGCATCGACGGCAGGCAGGCGCTCCAGCAACTGATCGCCGACGTGCAGTCCGGCAAGGCCGACTTCCAGATCATCCTCGTCTACGACGTCAGCCGTTGGGGCCGGTTTCAAGACGCGGATGAGAGCGCCTACTACGAATACATCTGTCGCCGCGCCGGGATTCAGGTCGCCTACTGTGCCGAGCAGTTCGAAAATGACGGCTCGCCGGTGTCCACCATCGTCAAGGGCGTCAAACGCGCGATGGCGGGCGAATACAGCCGCGAGCTGTCAGCGAAGGTGTTCGCCGGGCAGTGCCGCCTGATCGAGCTGGGCTTCCGGCAAGGCGGGCCAGCGGGCTACGGCCTGCGGCGCGTGCTGATCGATCAGTCCGGCTCGGTGAAGGGGCAGCTTTCGCGCGGCGAGCACAAGAGCCTGCAAACCGACCGCGTGATCCTGCAACCCGGCCCGGACGAGGAAGTCACGGTCGTGAACCAGATCTACCGCTGGTTCGTCGAGGGCAACCTGTTCGAGTCGGAAATCGCCGACCGGCTCAACGCCAAAGGCATCGTCACCGATCTGGGGCGGGCATGGACACGGGCCACCGTGCGCGAAATCCTCTCCAACGAGAAATACATCGGCAACAACGTCTACAACCGCCGCTCCTTCAAACTCAAGAAGGTACGCGTCGTGAACCAGCCGGAGATGTGGATCAAGAAGGAAGGTGCGTTCGAGGGCATCGTGCGATCCGATCTGTTCTACACCGCACAGGGCATCCTGCGCGCACGAGCGCACCGGTACACCAACGAAGAGCTGGTCGAAAAACTGCGCCGCCTGTTCCAGCAGCACGGCTACCTCTCCGGCCTAATCATCGACGAAGCCGAGGGGATGCCCTCTGCGGCGGCTTACGCGCACCGCTTCGGCAACCTGATTCGCGCCTATCAAGCAGTGGGCTTCACGCCGGATCGGGACTACCAGTACCTCGAAGTCAACCAGTTCCTGCGCCGCCTGCATCCGGAGATCGTCGGCCAGACCGAAAAGATGATCGCCGAAGTCGGCGGTGCGGTCGCCCGCGATCCGGCAACCGACCTGCTCACGGTCAACCGCGAGTTCACCGTGTCGCTGGTGCTGTCGCGCTGCCAGTTGCAGGGCAACGACCGCCGCCGCTGGAAAGTGCGCTTCGACATCAGCCTCACACCCGACATCACGGTCGCCGTGCGCCTCGATGACAGCAATCAGGCTGCGCTGGACTACTACCTGCTGCCGCGCCTGGACTTCGGGCAGCCGCGCATCCATCTGGCCGACCACAACGGCCTCGAATTCGAAAGCTACCGCTTCGACAGCCTGGACTGCCTCTACAGCATGGCCGAGCGCAGCCGCATCCGGAGAGCCGCATGACAAAACCGCACCAAGCCACCAACCTGCAAATGATTCCGGTCGACCAGATCGCCGTGCTCAACCCGCGCGACCGCAATGGTCGCGTGTTCGAGGAAATCGTCGGCAACATCAAGAAGATCGGTCTGAAGAAGCCCGTCACGGTGACGCCCCGCGATGACCTGGAGGACGGGAAACGCTACCTGCTGATCTGCGGCGAGGGCAGGCTCAAGGCGTTCAAGTCGCTTGGAGAGAAGGAAATCCCGGCACTGGTCGTCGCGGTCAACGACGAGGACGCCTTCATCATGAGCCTGACCGAGAACATTGCCCGCAGGAAATACAGTGCGCTGGAACTGCTGATAAGCATCGAGCAGTTGAGCGAACAGGGCTACGACAAACGCGTCATCGCCCAGAAAACCGGCCTGAGCCTCGACTACATCAGAGGCATCCTGCTCCTCTTCGAGAAAGGCGAGGAGCGCCTGCTGGCCGCCGTCGAGGTCGGGCGAGTTCCGCTCAATGTCGCCATCACCATCGCAGGCGCGAGCGACGAGGAAGCGGTGCAGGCTGCATTGCAAGAGGCCTACGAAAGCGGCCAATTACGCGGCGGGCAACTGATGCAAGCGCGGCGCGTGCTTCAACGACGCAGTGCCCTCGGCAAGACACTGGCCCACCGGCCCGCACGCAAGGGGGCTGCCGTCACCACGACCAGCCTGGTACGCAACTACCAGCACGAGGTGGAGCGGCAAAAACTGATGGTCAAGAAGGCGGAGTTCGCGCAGCAACGCCTGCTATTCGTCGTCGAGGCACTGCGCCAGCTGCTGGCCGACGAACATTTCTCGAACCTGCTGCGCGCCGAAGGCCTGGACACCATGCCCAAACAGCTGGCCGAGCGTGTCTGGGCCGGGGGCCACTCTGCATGAGCCAGCAACCACTGGGGTTCATCCCCGAGCCGATCACGCTGGCGTTGGATCGAATTCTGCCGTCACGCAAGCCGCCAGAAGGACTTCTGACTTCGCGCAAATTCAAGCAGATCGTGACGTCGATGGAAGAAGTCGGTCTGATCGAACCATTGAGCGTGGGCAAGGCCGACAAGAAAACCGGCCAGCACGTCCTCCTCGACGGGCACATGCGCCTGCTGGCCCTGCGGCAGCTCGGCTACGTCGATGCGCCATGCCTCATCGCCACCGACGACGAAAGCTACACCTACAACAACCGGATCAACCGCATCTCTTCGATTCAGGAGCATCACATGCTCCGGCGCGCGGTCGAGCGCGGCGTCGCGCCCGAGCGGCTGGCCAAGGCGTTGAGCGTGGACGTCAGCCTGATCCACAAGAAAGTGAGCCTGCTCGACGGCATTTGCCCGGAGGCTGCAGAAATGCTCAAGGATCAGCACTTCGCCGCCAACCTCGGCTCGGTACTGCGAAAGATGAAACCCACGCGACAGGTCGAGTGCGTGGAACTGATGCTGACCGCAAACAACATGACCGTCGCCTACGCCGAGGCCTTGCTCGCAGCCACGCCGCCGAACATGCTGGTCAGCGAGAAGCGGCCCCGGAAGCTATCCGGCGTCACGGCGGAACAGATGGTGAAGATGGAGCGCGAAATGGGTAACCTGCAGGGACAACTGAAGATGGTCGAGAAATCCTACGGTCAGGACGTGCTGCTGCTCGTGCTGGCGCGCGGCTACCTCTCCAAGCTGATCGACAACAAGGCGGTGTTCCGTTTTCTGTCGCAACGCCAGCCCGACGTGTTGGCCGAGTTCGAGAACATCATCCAGACCGTGGCGCTGGATGGCAAATGAATGCGCCGGATCGCCGATGCCACTGCACCATCGCACATTGCCCTGCCGCTCGACGATGACCACGGCGAGGCAGCGATGGCCGCGCATCGCAACGCTCCCGATGCCGGCCCAGCTTGCCTGTATGGACTGATCGGCGACGTCGCCCGCGCGGGCAGCGAAGGCACGGAGACCAACGCCGTGGCCATCGCCGCCAACTTCATGGCCTATCTATCCTGTGCGGTCGGGCGCGGCGTGTACCTGCCCATCGGCAATACCCGCCACCACGCGCGCCTGTTCTGCCTGCACGTCGGACGTTCGGGCCGTGGCCGCAAGGGCGATGCGGTATCGCTGGTGCTGCGCATCGATCAGGCGTTGCGCGAGATGGACGAAGCCTTCGCGCCACAGATTCATCGCGGCGGCCTCTCCAGCCGCGAAGGGCTGGTGGCGTTGATGCACGACGGCTACCGGCAAGGTCGGCAGGACGTGCCCGCCATCGAGGACAAGCGCCTGTGGGTGGTCGAGTCGGAATTCGCCAACGTGCTGCATCAGGGGCGGCGCGACGGCAACACCCTGTCGGCGGCGCTGCGCGACTGTTGGGATGGCGTCGACCTCAAGCCCGCCACCAAGTCGAACCGGCTCTACGCCTTCGTCCGCGCTGACCGGCACGACGAGCGTGACCACCTGCGAATGGAACTGTCGCCGCAGGCGCAGTGGCGCTACGCCCAGCTCTACCGGGGCGAGTTGAACGACGATCTCGGCGACGGCGTCGCCGGTGCATTGCTGGAGCGCCGCGCTCCGATGCTGCTGCGGCTGGCGATGCTGATGGCGCTGGCCGATCTGCAAACCCGTATCGACACCCCGCACATCGACGCGGCGATGGTGTGGATTCGGCACGCCACGGCCTCCGTCCGCTTCGTGTTCGTCAGCGCCGCCGAGGAAGCGAAGCTGGCGCAGGTGCGGGAACTGTCGAACCGCGTGCTGGTCTTTCTCCGCGAACGCGGTCAGGCCACACGCAGCCAGATCAGCGCCGAATGCTTCAAGGGCAAGATGCCGAAGGCGCGGATCGACGCCGGTCTGGAGCACCTGTTGGCCAGCACGCCGCCGAAGATCAGCGTGCAAACGGTCGAGCGGCCCGCCGATGCGCCGGGCACGCCGACGCGCGTGTACCGGCTCGCGTAGCGCGAAAGCTCATTTCGCTCGTTTCGCCGAGCCAAGACGCCTGCAAACGCTTGTCGGGCCTCTCATTTCGCTGATTTCGCTCATTTCGCCGGGTGCTTATGCAAACGCATCAAGCCGGGTGAAGCAAGGCATTGACCGCTTCCAATAGTTCTCCGGTCAATCGGTAGATGCCCGGTCGCTTGCTCTCTCGCGGGCCAGCGACGTTCAAGGTCTTGATGGTGTATTCACGCAGCCATGCAAGAACACTGGCCGCCGCATCTGCTGTGACCCCGGCGTCGAGCTGCACAATGAGATGCGGCTGACCTCTCTGCCGGGCGAAGGCTTCGGTTGCCAGCGTCCCGCCGTCCAGTTCGCCGAGATTGACGATCAAGGTGCCATCACTCTCCTCCACATTGCGTCGGGTGCGTTGGCGGTAGCCGCCATCGGCCAGTTCCGTGAGCTGGTATTTCAGTGGGACAAGGCCATCCTCGGCTTCACGCCCGTGCGGGGTTCACCCTCCGTGCGGATAGCCGTGCTTGATGGCGAAATCCAGCGCGCCGCGATCCGCCCCCGTCTGTCCATCGGAGACGATGCGTTCGCAGAAGCGAAGTGGTTCGGGGAACGGACTGCGAAACGGCGGCAGCGGAAACAGCGTGCCGTCTGCGAGTATTTCCGTGCGTTCGTCAATGCGGTGATTCGGGTCTTCGAAAGGCTTGTCGTACACGACGCGATACGCAGTGCCGACTTCCTCTTTCAGCCAGCGGGACAGTTGCACTCCGCGTGCGTGGAAGGCAGGCCAATCCCAGTCGTCGGCGTTGAAAGCGTCGGAGTAGAACGCCGTGCGGTCGAACTCGATGGCCCAGTCGGCGAACTTGCGCCAAAGCCCTTCGGACATCGGGAAAGAATCATCCCAAAACGAGCCGTCGCACAGGTTCGGCCCGACACCGCCCTGGTCAGGACTTTCCACCAGCCACAGGAACGGCGCATTGCCGTAGTCCACCATCACGGTGAGGACTGGAACGAACGGCGGGTTTCCGACATTGCTCATGATTCAGTCACCCTCAATCGTCCTTGCCCCACGCATTTCCTATCCACAGCCCAATGGCCAGCGGCACGAGCCAGTTGCCGGCGTTCCGGGTTGGGGCCGAAGGGGCGATGCTGTCGTAGCTGATGACAACGGGTGGCGCGATGTAGGGCTGGTTGTGGCGAATGCGCCACCACGCCTCCGCAAGAATGCTGACGCAAGCAAATGGCAGCAGCGCCAAGAGCAGCAATATGGCCGGGACGATCACGATGCAGGACACGCCCCACACGGCAGCCAGCAGGCACGCGACGATGAAACTCACAACCAGCCGGGTCAGCCAGTCCTCCGCCGAGGGGACGAAAGCAAACAGGCACCCCCACACGATGAGGAACAGCACACCGCCCCAAAGCATGAGGTGGTCTTCCATCCGCTCCGAGAAAAACGTGCCGAATGGCATGCCCAGCGCCTTTTCCCGCGAGACGCGCTTGCGTTCCTCTTGCCGCAGAAATTCTTCCTGCCTGCGTTTTTCCTCCTGCCACCATGACTGGAGCGAATCCTTGAAGGGTTTGCGCGACACGCGCGACACAGGGCTTGCGTCAGTCTTCGTCCCGGCGACCGCTACCAGCACGGCAGGCTCAGCCTCGGCGCTTTGCGACGCCTTCTGCTTTGGGGAATGCAATGCGCCGAGATACGCGCAAAGCACCAGCGCGCCGAATACCCCAATCGCAATCGATGTCCCGTCGCCCGCGCCCGGCATCAGCAAGGCTCCGCTCAGGCAGAACGCGCCGAACACCGCACCGCTGCCCGCCAGTGCGCCAATCAGGTGCGCGATGAAGCGGTTTTTCCCGCGCACCGTTCGGCGCGTGGCGATGACGCGCCAAACCCATGCCTACGCGGCGAGCATGCAAAGCAGCATCAGCAGCACGGCGGCGTTTGGGTTCATAGAACCTCCGTATCCTGACTGCGCGGCCCGTTTGCGCTATCGGCAGTGGCGAGCCACGGGTGATTCAGAACGGTGTCCTTGACGAAGACGTGGTCGTCTTCGATGTCTTCGGGATCGCCCCGCAAATCCCAATGCTGCGGATCGAACTCCACCGCGAAAAACCGGAGCAACTCCGCCTTCAAGGCCGCCGCCAAGGTGGCGCGCGCCATGATGCCCTCCAGTAGCGTCGTGTTCTCGTATTTGCGCGTGACGCGCAGCAGCACGCGCTGCGGATCATCGGTGCGCAGCACCGTCAGCACCGCCTCCTGACCCTCCTCGTCGATTTCCATCTCGATTGGCAGATCGCCTTCGCCGATCTCACGCCCCCAAGCCACCAATTCGGGGAATGGGTCGAACACCTCTGACAGGTGAATCGTGGCTGTGGCATCGTCGAGCGTCAGGTGCAGCTTGGCCCAGCCATACTCCTCCATTTCCAGCCGGATAGCGAGCTGGGCATCCTGCAGGCCGGGGCGGAGCACGAACCACTTGGCGGGCTCCTCTGCGGGCCTGCTCAAGCCAGCACGCGCCCAACGCTCGGTGCTGTACGAGTGCAGCACCCCCGTATTGCCGCAGACGAAGAACGGCGTGAGCGCCGTCCACGCGCCAAAGCGATCCGAGCCACGCAGGCTGTGATACCACTCCATCAATTCGCCATAGCTGCGCCAGTCAAAGCGCGACGAGCCGGTGATGCGAACGAGACCTGCCGGGTTGTCGAGGACTTCGGTGACGTAATCGAAGGACTCGTGCAAGCTGCGGAAAAGACCGGGGCCGGGCCTGAGCGCGAAGAAGCCATCGAGGCTCAAATACGCGAATGCTTCGGGCGTGTTGTTTACTCGACCAAGACGCACGAAAAATGTGCCGATCTGTGCATGGGGCGACTTCAGCGGGTCAAGATTGTGCAGATCGTTTTGTCCGCCATCACCACCGGCGGTTTGATCACGGCGTTGCTTGGTGATCCAAAGGTCGCCCAAATTGCCACGGTCGTTTCGACTTTGTTTTCGACCATCCTGCTGGTGTTGACGTCGTATATGAAGGACGTTGACCCCGGCTAGCAAGCGGAGAAGCACAAGAAAACGGCCAGTGAACTGTGGGATATACGGGAATCCTATTTTTCCATCCTTTCCGACCTTCACGACGGCAATCTGGACATTCCGGCAGCGCGGGAGAAGCGCGATGCGCTGCAAGCAAGGCTCGCGGGCATCTATGCCGCAGCACCAAGAACGAATGCCAAGGCCTACGGAATTGCCAGTGATGGCTTGAAGGCGCAGGAGGAATTGACGTTCTCGGACGAGGAGATCGACAAGTTTCTGCCCGCCACGTTGCGCCGGGCTTCTTCCGCTTCGCCGAACACCAAGTAAGGAACCGATATGGCACTCAATCTGGCGAAGGCTGTCGTTGGCTACCTGAAAGACCGGCCCGAAGAGAAGTTCACCGCGCGGCAGATCGCCGAGTGGGTGTTCGCCACGTTCCCCGCCGAGTGTCAGGCCAAGAAGGCAGGCAGCAAGTTCATCACCAACGATGCCGAGCTGGTGCAGCAACTGGTTGCCGAGATCAGCTCGCAGCGTCCGGTGTTGCAGAAGCGGCACACGGAGGTGAAGACGACGGAAGGCCGTCCGCGCAAGTATTACTACTCGGAGAAGTCCGACAGCGCGGAAGTGGCGGCGGTCGAAAGCGCGGCGGCCATCACTGCGGCGGACGCCGGGCAGCCCAAGCTCGACGAGCACGCCTTGTACCCGCTGCTCTCGCAGTATCTGTGGGAGGAGTTCGACTTGTATTCCAAGCGTGTGGACGAGAAGCGGTCGTCGAACAAGCGCGGGCCGAACGGCAACCGCTGGCTCTACCCAGACGTGGTGGGCATGGAGGACTTGGGCGCGGACTGGCATCAGGAAGTGCGCGACTGCGTGACCCAGTATTCCGACAAGCGCACCAAGCTGTGGTCGTTCGAGGTCAAGCTGCTGATCAACCGCTCGAACGTGCGCGAGTGCTTCTTTCAGGCGGTGTCGAACTCGTCGTGGGCGAACTTCGGCTACTTGGTCGCGGCGGAGGTCGGCGGGCAGGACACGCTGAAGGAGTTGCGGATGCTCTTCGCGGCCCACGGCATCGGCTTCATCAAGCTGGACGTGGACAACCCCGCTGACAGCCAAGTGCTGATTCCGGCCCGCGAGCGCGACGAGATCGATTGGGACATGGCCAACCGACTGGCCACGGAGAACAAGGATTTTCTGGAGTACGTGAAGCTGGTGAAGCAGTTCTACCAGACCGGCGAAGCGCGCCGGGCGGACTGGGACGTGCCCGAGGCGGAGGAGTGAGGGTTATTCCAGATGGCCGACCACGTCGAGGCGTTCGTCACCCCGCTGAAGCGCGCCGAACCAGCCGTCGCGGGAATCCGCGCGGGCGCGGCTCACCAGCAGCGTGAAGCCCTCGCAGCCGCGCATCTTCGCGGTGGCGAAGTCGGTGGTGTCGAATTTGGCCTCGCGCACCAGCGTCGTGGCCACCGACTTCATGGCCGACTCGAACAGGTCGAGCAGGTTCTCTTGCAGACTGGCGTCGATGTTGCGCGCGGTCACGTCGTCGATGACAGCTTTCTTGAATCGGTTGCTCATGGTGGTTGCTCCGTGGTCGATACGGATGACATGAACGCGCTGTCTGGCCGAGAAGCCAAGCGCGTTCGGATGCTATGGGGATGGCGCGTTGCGAAGCCGCCAACCCAAACCGGGCGTGGCGGCTGACAATCAAGAAAACGAGGGAGACGCGCGATGGCTTTGGGACGGGTGGAAAGAATCCTGATACTGGCGAAGACCTATCCGTCGCCGAGCGCGCAGTACGTGGAAACCTCCTGCGTCGCGGGCATCGCCCAAGGTGGCGCAATGCGCCGCCTTTTCCCCGTGCCGTTCCGGATGGTCGAGGATGGCCAGCAGTTCAAGAAGTGGCAGTGGATCGACGTTCGCGTCGAGAAGGCCAACAAGGATCACCGGCCCGAAAGCCACAAGGTTTACGTCGATACCATCAACTGCGGCGAGGTGATCGACACCAAGAAGGCGTGGGCCAGCCGGTGGGAATGGCTGGACAAGATGCCGTCCTTCGAGAGTTTCGACGCCATCGATGCTGCCCGCCTTGCCGATGGCTTATCGCTTGCCCTGCTGCGCCCCAAGCGACTGCTGGGCCTCGACATCACGAAAGCTCGCAACCCGGACTGGACGGACGAGGAGCGCGAGAAGCTGCTGCAAGAGCAGATGCAGGGCAATCTGTTTTCGGAAGTCGAGGAACGCAAGCAGGTGAAGCAGTTGCGCAAGGTGCCCTTCGACTTCCACTACCGCTACGTGTGCGACACGCCGGAGGGCGAGAAGGAACACCGGCACAAGATCGTGGATTGGGAGGCGGGCGCGCTGTTCTGGAAGTGCCGCCAGAGCCACGGCGTCGATTCGGAGCAGCCGTTTCGCGCCAAGCTGGAGGAAGACCTCGGCAGCAAGGAACTGATGTTTTTGATGGGCAACCAGCACCGGTTCCAAGACCAGTGGCTGATCGTCAGCCTGATCTACCCGCCTAAGCGAACGCCAGTTGACGACCGGCAGATGTCGCTGCTTTGACGACGGGGATGTGTTCGATGTCCGCGTCGCACTGCTTGCTGACGGCGTCGGCCACCATCGAGCGGTGGCAGAAATTGAAATCGGCCTCGTAGCACAGCAGCGCGCAGGTCGAGGATTGCACCAGATCGGCCAATTCAGCGATGGCGTCTTTCTGCGTCTTCAGGTACTTGAGGAAACCCGCCGTGTAGCGTTTCCAATCGCCATCGGCCCGGTAGCCGTCGCGCACGGGCCTCGGGCAGCCCAGCTCGACGATGTGGACGTACTCGAGGCCGGAGAGGTTGAGGACGTTGGCCAGCGCCTTCTTCGAGAAACCGGGTTTGCGGGACAGGGGCAGCTCGCGGATGTCCACGACGGTTTCAATGCCGTGCTCGGAGAGCAGCGACATGAAATCGTCGATGTCCAGTCCTTCGTAGCCGATTGTGAATACAGTCATTCTTTTCTGCCCCTCTAAACAGGTGATTTTACCGGAGGCTCCCCCGGAGGGGCACCCCTCCCGGACAGGTTTTGTGGTCATCACAGCAGCGCCACCTCGGCCTTGCGCCGCGCCACGAGGCCCGGCAGCACCTTGCCGCCACCATAGACCCAACGGCGCAGCTCTGTCGCGGCGGCGGCCCAGTCTTGCTGGTTCACGCGACGCCGCAGGGTCGAGGTCTGCAAGCGCCCGCCACCGAGGTTGAAGGTGAAGTCCACGATGGCCGCCAGCCGCCCTTCCGGCTCGGTGGCCAGCACCGGGCAGTGGCGCAGCGTGGCGGCCAGCGCCGTGTTCAGGTCACGGGCCAGATAGGCTTCCGCCTCGGCCTCGGTGATCGGCGGGTGCTGGGCGTCGCACAGATGCCCGTAGCCAATCGTCCAGAACCCTGCCGGGCACACGTAGGGATGCGCCCGGCCCGGATTGTTCTTCGGCACGCGGTGGAAGCCCTCGAACCGCTTGGCGAGCGCGATGGCCGCCTGCGGCATCAGGATGCTGCTCACGACTTCACCCGCTCAAACACGCGACCGAGGAACCAGAAGTTCAGCACACCGGCCCACAGCGCCTGATCGGCCTCGCTCCACGCCGCTTGGATCGCCGCGATCCAGTCGATGTTCGCGTCCACCGCGCCGACGAAAGCGGCGGTCTTGGCCGCGCAGTAGAGCGCCATGAACCAGTAGGTGATGACCGGGCGCACGCTGCACGACAGCGCATCCACCCAGCGCACGCCCGACAGCTTGCCCTGCGCGCCGACCGCTCCCTTCAGCGCCTCGATGGCTCCGGCGTTCCACGCGGCATCCGCCGCCGCGCCGATCTCGGCCATCCGCTGCGCCCCGCGCAGCTTCTCGAACTCCAGCGCCTTGTCCTGCATCGCCAGTTCGTGGCCGCGCTCGCCCTTGCGGTCGAGCCACTTCAGCACTTCGGGCGCGAGGCGGAACACGCCGCCCAGCAGACCACCCAGCAGCGTCTCGATCATGGCGCACCTCCGGTCAGCTTGAGCTTGATGGCGGCACCGACCAGCAACGCGGCCAGCAGGCCCGTGGTGGCGACCTTGATGACCGTGCGCCAGACGGTGCGGCGGGCGTCGCGCCACGCTTCGAGCAGATCGCGCAGTTCGCGGATGTCGCGCGCGGCGCTGCCGTTTTCCAAGCCCAGATGGGCGAGGCAATGCTCGGCCCCGCGTTCGGCGGCGCGGTCGAGCAGGTCTTCGAAGTCCTCGCGGCGCAGGAGCAGCGTGTCTTCGGGTTTGGCTTCTTCGGTCATGGGCTTTCTCCAGAAATGCGAAACCCGCCCGATGCCGAAGCACCGGAGCGGGTTTCAGGGTTGAAACGAGGGTTGAGGAAGCGGTTTAGATGTCGATGACTTCCATCGGCAGCGACGGCGCAGCGCCCTCGATCACGTCGTCGCGCACGAACACGGTTTGCCCCACGGTGGCGTTGCCGCGCGCGCGGATCAGGCCGCCGCCGGGCAGCACCACCAAGGCCACGCCGGAGCCGACTTCGAGCACGGTGCCCGCTTGCAGCGGCGCATCGGGCAGCAACTGCCGGAACTGCTGGTAGAGGTTATGCATGGCTCTGCACTCCGAGGGTCTGCCAGACTTCCGGCAGCCCCGCTTCGACGCGCGTGGAGCGCACGATGCCGAGCCGCGCCACGCCGCCGTCCTGATAGGCGACGAACGCGCCCGGTTCGATGATTCCGGTTTCGGGCAGCACCGGCAAACGCAGCGTCACTTCGATCTGGCGGCCCGTGTCCGACAGGATGGCGATGCCGCGCTGACGTGCCGCCGCCGCTTGGGTGATGAGCGCATCCACCACCATCGGCGCGAGCACGTCGCCCGCCGTGCCGGTGCGCGTGACCTGACCGAGCACACCGGTTTCTTGGCCCGCCACGAACACGCGATTGTAGGCGGGCTTGTCGATCCAGCGCAGCGACTCGCGCGCCACCGTGTCCACCGGCAGCACGAAGTCTGGCGTCACCTCGATCTACCAATCCCACGGCACGACCGGATAGCGATGACGCACCCGCAGAATCTTCTCGGACGGATGCGGCAGCAGGTAGCCGCCTGCCGCGCCGACGATGGCGGTCAACGCTTCGATCCATGTGCCTTGCTTGGCGAACACGCCCGTGGGCACCAGCCAGTCGGTCAGCGCCCAATCCACCGTCCAGCCCAGCGGGATGCCGTTGAAGGTGAGCACGTCGTCCATCAACTGCCGGGCGCTGCGCGGCTCGGTGTTGGCCAACGCGATCACCGGCGCATAGGGCGCGGCCAGCGCCGCGCTGCGCCCGCGCCCGGAAATGCGGATGCTGGCGTCGCCGAACACGCGCTCGCGGCTCAGGTTCTCGGCAAGAACGTGGAAAGCGGTGCCGTTGACCGTGGCGATCAGCTCGACCGGCGCAGCACCCACGTCGGGCACGACCAGCGATTCGGCGATGACCGGCAGCGTGGCCTCGAAGCCCCATGCCCACGAATCGGCATCCAGCGACAGCGACAGGCCCAGCACCGGCACCGGTGTGCCATCCGGCCAGCGCGTCAGCGTCACCTCATTGATCACGAAATACACCCTCCGGTTGGGAACGAGCACCGACCCGGCGTCCGGGTGGTCGGAGTGCTCGCAGACGAACAACAGGTCGCCGTCGATGGCGGCGTCCTCGGTGAACAGCAGATGCGCGTTCGGCAGGTAGCAGGCCGCAGGCACCGGCGGCACGAACGGCACCGGCGGATGGCGGCCCGGCAGCGGGCGCATCGCCGCTTGGAAGAACGAACGCCACCAGCGGCGCAGGTAAACCGCGTTCTGGATTTCCTCGGCGTGGAAGTGCCCGGCGTGCCGCCGCGCCGTATCAAAGCGCGAGGTGCCCATGAACCGCCGGTCGCGCCAGCCGTCCTGATGCCGCAGCGCCCAGCGCAGCCATTCGGCGCGGATCGCGCCTTCGAAGGCCGAACTGCGCGTCGTGCGCAGCCGGATGGCGTCGGCGTGTCCCACCCGCCCACCGATTTGCACTGGCACGGCTTCTTGGTGCCCCGCCCGGTTGGCCACGGGCGGGCGCACGCGCGTGCTGTGGCGTCGGTACGCCACGCCCGCACGTGGGCCAGCCGCTGCCACGGCGCTCGGGTGGGCGCGTGTTCGCGCACGGTGGCCTCGCGCCGATCCTCGGCCCCGGCGTCGCGGCTGGCG
The DNA here is from genome assembly GCF_014736495.1 of Candidatus Dactylopiibacterium carminicum. Classification (GTDB taxonomy): domain Bacteria; phylum Pseudomonadota; class Gammaproteobacteria; order Burkholderiales; family Rhodocyclaceae; genus Uliginosibacterium; species Uliginosibacterium carminicum. The sequence goes on along the minus strand of NZ_MDUX01000020.1, from coordinate 40,401 downwards.
GCGTGCCCCCAGCGGGTGGCGCTCTGGCCGGTGACCGGGCGCACCGCGTAGGACTGGTAGCGCGCCTCGGCCACCAGTTCCAGCGGCGGGAAGGCTCCGGTCAGCGCCACGTCCGTCACCGGCACGGCCTGCGCCGCGAACACCAGCGCGGGCAGCGTGGCCGCCAGCGCCGCGCCCGCCAGTGTCCCCGTGCTCGCCACGAAGGTGAGCGGCGGCAGGTTCGCCAGCAGCGTCGCCTTGGCGTCGGGGATGGCGGTGGCGGTGAAGCTCAGTTCCGGCAGCGTCGCGGCGAGGATGACATCGCCGGGTTCGCTCATGGGCTACCCCAGCAGGCCGGACACGATGCGGGTGTAGCCCCCGGCGTAGAGCGTGGTGGAAGGCAGGCGCAGTTCGCCCGCGCCGTTCAGATCGGACACGTCGCAATCCCACGCCAGCGCGCCGTCGCCATTGACGATGCGCGCCCACGTTGCCACGCCGCTGGCTTCGATCAGGGCTTCGCCGGTGGGCGTGATCGCCAACAGACCATCCTCGACCTCGCCAATGGGTTCGACCAGCACGATGGTCGCCAGCAGGTCGCCGTCCGGTTCCTCGCCGAAGTCCGGGCGCTCGCCGCCGTAGATCTGGACGCGGGCGTTTTCGGTGCCGATGGCGAGGAAGTTGATGACGGCGTTCAGGCGGTAGTCGTTGAGCGCGGTGGAAATCTGGATCACGGGGAAAGCTCCGTCATGAGTTGCGCGCGCAGGTTGTCGGCGACGACCGCGCGGTGCTGGCGTTCGTGGTCGAAGGCGATGACGAGATAGCGCGGCACGTCGTCGATGTAGTCGAACGAGTACGCGCCGGTGGCTGCATCGCTCCACGTCTCGCGCACCACGGCGTAGGTGGCCTGGTCGATCAGCAGCACGCGCCGCCGCAGTGGCTCATCGGCGATCACGCCTTTGACGCGGTGCTTCACCGTGCCCGCGATGCGGTGGCCGCCGTGGTAGTAGTGGTTGCGTTTGCCGAGCAGCGGACGCAAGGCGCGGTGGTGGTAGCCGACCATCGCCGCGTTGTCCGGCACGAGAACGCGGTGCGCCAGGGCGGTGGGCAATCGCCGATGCGCGGGAACGGGTGCGTCCCCCAGCACGGTCGGTGCATCTCCGGCCACGCGATGTACGCGCAGCGTGATGCCGTAGCCGAAGATGCAGGGTCGGAACGCCGAATACCACCGTTTGAAGTCGCGCCAGACCACTTCGCCATCGACCGACAGTTGCAGCAGCCACACGTCCAGATGGGCTTGACGCTTCACGTCGAGCCGCAGCGTGCGCCGCGCGCCGACCACCGCCCAGCCTGCCCACGCTTCGGCGATGTGCTCGTATTCGGAGCCGCTACTCGACCAGTACGAATGCGCCCAGTTGCTGTTGTAGACGCACAGGCGATGCCCTTCGTAGGTCGCCACGCCCGTCCACAGCCAAAAGCCGAAGTGCGGCGGCGGCGCAGCCGATGCCACGATCTCCACGTCCATCTCGAACCAGAAGTCGGTGGACAGCGGTGCATCCGTCAGCCGCCAGAAGTTCTGGGCGTTGTTGAACACCAGCTCGGCGGCCTGCTGTCCCTCGTTCCACGTCGCCGTGATGCCGCCACCGCCGCCGTTGCTGGCGAAGCCGGACGGAATGCCGGTGGCGAAATCCTCCTCAAACGGATAGGCCATCGATCAATGCCTCCACGGCCCGGTAATGTCGAACATGAAGCCGCTGGTGTTTCCTTCGCTGCCGTAGTCCACCGTCACGTAGAGGAACTTGCGATCCTCGTAGCCGATGACGTTGTCGATCTTCGTCAGATGGCCGTAGGGCTGGTTCTGGTGAACCCAGAATATCCCCGGCAGTGTGCCGCGCAGATGGCCGCCCGATTCACGTAGGTAGATCGGGTGGATGATCAGCCCGTAGTCCGGGCCGTTCGGGAACGGTATGGCGGCGGAGCGACCCGAGACGTTCTGGCCGTTCTGGTCATTGAGCGAGAGCATCCCGATGCGCACGTTGCCGCCGATGCCGGTGTAGTCGCGCAGGCAAATCTTGCCGGTGGTGTCCAGCGAATAAGCCGAGTAGGCATACTGCGATGGGTAGCTGAAGTAGTTGCCGCTGCCCGTGGGGCTGTAGTTTTCCGTGGCGATCAAGTAGGACGCGAAGTTGTCGCCGGGCCTGTAGCTATCGAAGTCGGTGAAGGCGTGCAGCACGCGCTTGTCGCCGCCAAGGCCAGAGGAATTGGCGAGGAAGAATCCCCGGTCGTCTCCGATCAGCACCCAACTGCGTGCGGCTGCGCCGCTGTCCCCGTTGTTCTCGTAGGCGGTCGAGCGCGCGTAGTACCACTTGAACCAGCCCGTATACATCGCCGTGCCGCTGCCGGACGGCACCTCGTTGCGCGTCGGCGCGCCCGGCGTGAACGGCGCTTGCGCACCGACGAAGGTGTCGATGTCGGCCATCCCTTCGGCGATGGTCACGCGCGCGAACTTGGCCCACGTCGTCGTGTAGCCTTCGGGCAGGCTGTCGTCCACGCGCAGGTAGTGCCGGTTCGACAGCGGATTCGGGCTGCGGTAAGCGCGCTTGTTGGTGCCCGTGAACACGGTCTCGAAGCCCAGCGGCGCGATCTTCATCGTGATGCTGGTCTGCGTGGTGGCGGGCGACGCGGGTTCTCCTCCATCGACATCCACACGGAAGCTCACCGTGGTCGAAGTGATGGCCGTGACCGTGAACTCGCCGTTGTAGGACGGCTGGTCGCAGCCCTCAACCAGCACCACCTGATCGACCACAAAGCCGTGGCCGGTGCCGATGGTCGCCGTGGCCACCTCGCCCGTGCGCGCAAGCGCCGTCACGGTTTTCAGGTTGAAGCCGGTGACGATGCAGGCATCGAGCAGTGCCGTCAGGCTGCCCCAGTTGTTGGTCAGCACGGGCGCTCCGGCGAACGCGTTGTGCATCCATTTGACCTTGTTGCTCATGGCATTCCCCTCAAGGACGATCCACGTCGCCGCGCACCAGCAAGGTGAAGGCGTCGTTGGTGACGGTTTCCGGGCCTTGTTGGATGGTGCGCACCACCCACACCGGGAACAGGCTGCCGGTGGTGTTGAAGCGCAGCACATTGCCCGTGGCCCAGCCCGATCCCCAGCCAATGGCGGCGAGCGTGAAGTACGGCTTGCCGGTAGCCGGGTTGATCGGCGCGATGTCGCTGCCCGTGGTGCCGGAGGCGATCACGCCGACGTGCTCGCCGATGACGTTGAAGGAGGTCGCGTTCGTGAACTGGATTGCCCAGCGTTCTGTGATCGCGCCCGCGTTCGTCACCACGATGGGGGCGAGCACGTCGTTGTAGGTAGCGGTGGCCGCGCTGCCGGTGATGGCGTCCAGAAACGTGCCGTTCCACGTGGTCTGGTCGAACAGGTTGGAGACGTAGGCGCGCAGGTCGCCCGACACCAGCGCCGAGGAGATGTGCGCGCCGATGGGATAGTCGTGGGTGATCTGGCGCGTGAAGGCCAGCCGCCCGGAGATCTGCACGTCCGAGACTTGGGCCATGTCTTCGATGCGGTGCTCGACGGTGAGCGGCTGCACGAGGCCCGTGACCACGCCGAAGGTGACGATGCCCGCTTCGAGATCGGCGATATAGTCGGTGGTGACGACCGCGCCGTTGCCGTCCAGCACGCGCACACGCGACAGGCGTTGGCGACCGCAGTCCACCAACTGCCCGCTGGTGACGGCGAGCGGCCCCACGGTGGCGGTGTGGCCGATGACCGCGAAGTCGCCCGCGCGGAAGATCGGCACACGTCCATCTTGCGGCAGCCGCACCGGATCGAGGCCGATGATGTCGGCATCCAGCGGCAGATAGGAGTACGCAACGGCGTTGTACCTGATGGTGTCGGCGAACACCGGCACCGGCTTGAAGATCTTCGCTACGCCGTCGATGGTCACGACCGCATTTGAGTCGTACCAGCTTTGCCCCTCGTTGCCAGCCGCCACCACCCACGCGCCGAAGCGCACGCGCACCACGCCGGTTTCGTAGTCGATGGAGCCGAGCACGTCGGTGCCGGTGATGTCGCCGTTGTTGTTGGCGCTGACGTTGATTGTGCCGCCGGTCAGGCGTGTGGCGAGGATTTGCAGGCTGGACGGGCGCACCGGCGAGGCCGGGACGCGGAAGGTCACTTCATCGACCGGCGAGCCGTCCAGCGTGGTGAGTAGCGAGCGCAGCGCCACCGCGTTGGCGGCGGCAGGCACCCACGCCGTGATGTTGGCCGCACCGTTGGCGTAGTTGATGCCACCCGCCAGCGTCGCCGCGCCCGTCACCGGGTTCAGGTCGTAGTACAGGCTGCCCAGCCGGTCGAAGTAGGTCTTGCCGCCCAGCGTGAAACAGATGCTGCCGGGGACGATGTTCTCGGCAAAGGTGGGCGTCAGGTCGATGGCCAGCGCGCCCGCCGTGAAGTTGTCGTTCGTGGCGTTGGACGTGCCCGCCGCGCGGTAGCGCACCTTGACGAGGCCACTTTCGTCCACGGGCATCGACGCGCCCGCCGTGATGTATTCCCAATGGGTGAACAGGTTGCGGTACACCGGCACGGTTGCGTTGTTGACGCGCGTCCAGCCGATCTGCGTGACGCTGTAGCGCGCCACTGGAATGCGCACCGTGGTGTCGGGCGTGAAATGGACGACGCCAGTCGAATAGTTCACCGAGCCGAAGGCCGTGCCTTGCGGATCGCGCAGCACGCCCAGTCCGTCGTCCTTGACGATCTTGATCGGGTCGATCTGGCGGATCAGTTGCAGCTCGGCGGGCGTGGTCGAGATGTACTCGTACAGGTCGATCAGCAGGTTCCACTCCAGCTCGACTGTGCCCGCGAAATCCACCTCCACATCGATGCTGCCGTCGCCGTTGCGCAGCGGCGCGTGGAATTCCTCCTCGTTGGGCGGCCCCCACGTGTAGGCGACGCTGTAGGTCTGGCCGCCCGCAGGCAGCGTGGTCGGCGTGATCTGGATCAGGCCGGTCTGGTAATTGACGGTGCCGATGGCGTTGCCGCTGATCACGCCCTTGCCGTTGTCGGTGGCGCTGCGGGCCGTGCCGTCGTTCCAGGTGATGGTCACCGACCCCGGCGTGACGCCTGCATTGGTGAGTTGCAGGGCCACCATCGGCGGCGAGATGGTGCTGGATGCGCGGTTGAAGTAGTTGGCCTTGCCACCCCACGCATAGACGATCTCGCTGCCCACGTCGGGCAGCGCGCCCAGCGTCACGGCCACCGTGCCGGTCGTGTAGCTCACGGTGCCGACGCCGTACTCCGGGCTGACGCCCTTGAGCACGCCCGCGCCGTTGTCGCGCAGGTCGTACCACTTGCCCTGCGCACGGTAGCTCACTTGCAGGGCGCCCGGCGATGGGCTGGGCACGATGGTCAGGATGTAGTTGTAGGAGCGGCTCTCGATGTCCACCCGAACGCCCGCCGTGTCGGCCACGCGGATCGGCGCGGCGGCAGGCCGGAAGCTGATGGTCTTGCTGCCCGAGTAGGTCGGAGCGCTGGAGGCCAGCGTGATCTGGCCGCGCCCGTAGTTGATGGTGCCGACCACAGTCGCGCCCGACATCAGGTCGCCGCCGTTGTCGGTAAGCGTCGCGCCGCTGACCGCAATCGACAGCGTCCCCGGCTGGATGGCGTTGCCGACCGAGAGCACGGTCGAGGAATTGAAGGCCACCGCCGAGGTGTAGGAAACGGTGCCGTTGTCCGATTCGATCAGGGTTTCTGAGGTGCCGCCTGCCGTCAGATCGAGCAGCGGCGTTTCGGTCTGCGCCGAGGGCTCCAGTTGCGTGAACACGCTGGTGACGCTGGCGGCCACGTCGCCGATGGCGACCGGCTGGGTGGTCTTGACCACGCCGCAATACTTGGCGGCATCGGCCACCACGGTGTCGCGGCACTTGGTCTTGCCGGTGGCCATCGTGAACAGGCGATCCGGCGGCGAGCCCGCGAAGTCGTAGCGCAGTGCATCGGACAGATCGCAGGTGACGACCACTGCCTGATAGTCCTGGATGCTGCTGCCCGAGCCGTAGCTGAAGGTGCGGGTTTCCGACTCGATGCGGGTGATGCGGATGTACTGCGCATACTCGTTGGACAGCCCTTCGTTCATCACCAGGAATAGGGTCTTGCCAATGGTCGGCAGCTCCGCGCCCACGCGCTGGAACAACTGGATGCTGCGTTGGCCCGCGATGTGGTTCTCCAGCAGGTAGCTGTTCCACATCGACCCTTTGTTGAGATAGGCCTCGATGCGGTCGCGCGCCTGCGTGCGGCGGTCGAACACCTGCTCGGTGGAGAAGATGGTGACGGCCACGCGCGGGTCGCCGGGCGGATCGGACACGACGACGTTGCCGCCCAGATAGGTGTCGGTGGTGTCGGTCTGGATGCTGGCGAACACCTTGCGCAGGTTCACGCGACCGCCCGCGCGATCCAGTTCCGAGATGTCGTTGAACAACGAGTTGCTCGCGCCGTCCACGATGACGTTGGCGGTGGGTGCGCCGCCGCCTTCGGCGACGTCGTCCATCACCTGACTGGCGACCAGCTTCACGTCGCCTGCAAGAATGGGCATGAAATTCTCCAGTGGGTCAGATCTGCATCAACCGCAAGGTGATGCGGTAGAAATCGGTGTCGGCCTGCGCCGGAAAGCCCAGCACGGGTTCGGCATCGACGGCCGCCTCCTGGTGGCGAAAGGCCACGGTGAACACGCGCGCGTCGCGCAAGGTCAGTTCGAAGCGGCCACTGCTGGCCGCGAGCGGCGCAGCGGCCCAGCCGTGCAGTTGGTTCACCGCCGCGCGCGTCACCCACGCCATGTCGGAAGGCCCGACCAGCGTGATCGGGCGGCCCGCCTGCCGTGTGGCCGACTGCACCAGCAGCGCGCCGGTGAGCAGGTAGGACACGGAGGCGACGGCGGGCGACCACGCGTGTTCGTCCGCCCACAGCAAATCATCCGGCAATGGCAGAGCCACCCCGGTAGCGAGGTTCTTCAGTTGCATCGGAATCGAACTCAGGTAGTGCGGGCGCGTGCGGCGTCCAGCAGTTGCAGCAGGCGCGCTTCGTCGCGGCTATCGACGGTGGCGGTGACCTGCTGGCCGCCCGCAGCCAGTTCGACGCGCACGGTGCGCGTGGGCGCGCTGGCCTCGTTCAAGGTAGGACGCGGCACGTTCGCGCCGATGGGTTGCACCAAGCCGCCGCTGGCGAAGCCCTGCACGCTGGCGAGCGTGCGGCCTGCCAGTGCCTGCGCGGGCGCGGACAGGTTGTTGATGGCCTCGAAGAAGCCCGCGCCCAGCCGCGCGACGGCGCTGCGGTTGACCACGAACTCGCCCGGCGTGAGCATCGCGGGCACGGTGTCGGACTTGGCCAGACCGCCGCGCGCGAGGAACTGGCCGTCCAGGCTTTCCATGTAGTCGATCAGCTCGCGCTCGAGGTCTTTGCCCCAGATCAATGGCTGGGCCATCGCCTGCCGCCACGTCTGCTTGATGCGCTGGAGGTTCTGGTTCTCGTTGCCGGTGAGCGTCTTGCGGTCGATGAACTCATCCAGCGTGCGCCGATCCGCCTGCGCCTGCTGGCCGTAGTTGCGCATCGTGTCGGACTTCATGTTCAGACTGACCGCCGCGCCGTACTTGAACTGCAGCCAGCTGGTGTACTCGTTCATCCCCTGCAGGCCGAGGTCGATCATCTTCAGCGCCTCGACCGCCTCTCGGTTGCGCTTGGGCGGATTGCCGCCGCCGACCTGTCCACCTCGCGCGAAGTGCGCCACACCCCGAGCGAGGTTCGCCAGCCGCGCCGCGCCATACTTGCGCACCGCCGCCTTGCGAATCACGAAGGCGCCGGCGTCCAGCGTGCGCGGCACGGTGTCGTGGTGGCCGGAACCGGGTACGGTGCCGCCGCCCATCCGGGGAAAGGCCGGGGCCACCGCACCGCCATCGGCAAAGTGCCGCACGCCGCCGCTCGCACTGCCGACCAGTCCCCCGGTGGCACATTGGTTTCCACCTTGGTGACGTAGATGGTGTGCGTGCTGGTGGTGTGCATGCCGTTGAGGCTCATCACCTCGGCGCGTGCGGCATCAGCGTTGTGCTGGATGGCGTGGTGCGACTCGGTCTGGATGCGATCCAGCGTTTTGATCATCCCGTCCACGTTGGTGATCGCGGCCTGCGCTTTTTCGGTCGGTGGCCACCTTCAGCTCGAACTGCGCGTTCTGGTCGGCGTAGGCCTTGAGCTTGTCCAGTGCTTCCTTCGCCTTGGACACATCGGCATCGACCGGCAGCGTCTTGCCTTCCTTGAGCAGCGCCTCGTATTCCTTGAGCTGCTTCTCCGCTTCCTGCAAGTCGGCCTGGATCTGCAGCAGGTACTCCTTCTCGGCCAGCGCCTTGCCAGATCGGCGAGTGCCTTGTCGAAGCGCGTGGTGTCGGCATCGAGCGTGAGCTTCAGGCCATCCTTGAGCTTGGCCGTGATGTCGTCGATCTGGCGCGTGGTCTCGGTGAGCGTGCGCTGAATCTCATCGCGCGCGGTGATCGCCGAGCGTGCCGCCGTCTGGTGCGCCTTGGCTTCGGCATCCAGCGTCTGGTTGAGGATTTCTTCGGACTGCCGGATGCGGTCGATGGCGTCACGCACGCCTTGTTTGCCCTGCGCGGCCTGCGTGTCGGCGTCCCGGGCCTTTTGCGCCAACTCAGCGCGCAGCTGATCGGCCTGCCGCATTAGATCAGTGGCCTGCTGGTATTCCTGCCTGCGGTAGGCCTCGCGCGACTGCGCTTCGAGCTGCGTGACCTGTGACACCGCCTGTTCGGACTGCTTGCGCGCTTCCTCGCCGCGCTTGGCCTCGTTGGTCTGGCTGGTGGCCACCTGCGCGGCCATGTCCATCGCCTTCTGTGCGAGCTGGCGGGCCAGCTCCAACTCGCCGTTGGCCAGCGCCCGGCGCGCCTGCTCCTGCATCTCGGCGATCTGGCGCTTGCGATCCTCGGTGGCCTCGTACTCCGTCATACCCTGACGGCGGATGTCGCGGATGCGATCCTCCGTGGACATCGACAACTGGCGCTTGGCTTCCTCGATGCGCTGCACTTCGGCCAGATGTCGGTTGGCCTCGGCGTTGAGGGCGTCGATGTGCTGGCGGTATTCGGCGAGCGCCTGCGTGAGCGTCTGGCGCTTGATGGCGAGAATGTCGTTCTCGACCCGCTGCACGTTGGCGCGGCGCTCTTCCTCGGTCTGGCCCTGGCGGGCGGCGGCGTCCTTGCGCGCCTGCGTTTCCTGGTCGATCAGGCCCAGTGTCTCGGTGGTGGCCTGACGGCGCAGCGTCGTCTGCTGCGTCAGCGCCTCGGTGAGCAGTTGCGTGGACTTGGTGATCTTGGCGGTTTCGGACTGCTGGGTGCGCTCCAGTTCCGCCTTCTCCTGGTCGTAGCGCGCCTTCACCGCCGTGATCTGCGCTTGCAGATTGGCCTCGACAATGGCGGTGAAGCCCTTGTAGGCCTCGGCCATCTTGGCGGTGGCGTCGTTGACCACGCCTTGGGCCTTGCCGACGGCCTGTTCGACCTCGCCCAGCCGGGATTTGAGTTTCTCCAGCGCGGCGTGGACGGCCTCGATGCCGCGCCCGACCGCTTCCTGCGTGCCCTGGCGCACGGCTTCGAGCCGCTTGGAAATCTCCTCGGCGGCGGTCGCGGCGGTGTCCATCGCGCCCTTGGCGGCGTTCGCACCTTCCGTGGCGTCGGCGTACATCTCGGCGAAGATGCGGTTCATCTCCGTGAGGCGCTCGTTGTGCCGCTGGGTGGCCTCGGCAATGGTGTCGGAGGTGAAGATGGCGGCGAACACCTCCCACCGATAACGCAAGTGCTCGATACCCGTCATCAGCACCTGCACCATGAAGATGCCCGCCTTGCGGACGATCTCGAATTTCTCCGACAGCCACGTCCCGATCTCCCAGCCGATGATGGCCGCGCCCAGCACGCCGAAGGCCACGCGCAGCTTGCCGACCGTGGCGATGGCATTCGACAGGGACAGATTGGCCGTGGCCCACGCCGCCGCCGTGGTGCTGGCCGCCGTCACCGCCGCCGCGCCCGCCGTCTGCCACGCGATGATCAGCGCCGGGATCAGGCGGTAGACCAGCACCGCAAGGCCGACCTCGGCGATACGCTGGAGCCACTTCATCACCGTGTCCAGGTTCTCCGACAGCCACGTCAGGGCCTCGGCGAGCTTCTTGGTGAAGCCAGTCGATTCGTCGAGTTTGCTGATCCACTGGCCGAAGGCGTTCGACAGGCGGGTGAAGGCCTGACCGACGGTCATCGGCAGTTGCGCGTACTCGGCGGCCAGCTTGTCCTTCTGGCTCATCAGGGCATTGACCACCACATCGGCGGTGAGGCGTCCTTCCTCGGCGAGCTTGCGCAGCCGCCCGATGGGAACGTTCAGGCCGTCGGCGAGTGCCTTGGCCAGACGCGGGCTGTTTTCGACGACGGAGTTGAATTCCTCGCCGCGCAGCACGCCTGACGACAAGGCCTGTCCGAACTGCAGCAGCGCCGATTGCGCCTCGGTGGCCGATGCGCCGGAGATGCGCAACGCCTGCGAGATGCTCTCGGTGATGGTGAGCGCATCCTCCTGCTCGCCGCCCAGCATCCGCACCGCCTGCTGGAGCTTGCCGTAGAGCGTGGCGGTTTCCTGAATCGGCACGCCGATGCGCTGGGCGATGGCGAACAGCTCCTTCTGCGCCACCGCGTACTCGCGGCTGCCTGCGGTGGCGAGCTTCAGGCGCGCGGACATCATGTTCCAGGCGTCGGCGATCTGGACGATCTCCTGCACCTTGCCGCTGGCCCAGTTGATGGTCAGGAAGGCTAGCAACTGCGTCTTGGCCTTGGCGACCTGATCGCCAAAGGCGTTCATCCCGGCCTTGACCTCGGCCACCCCGGCGGCGGCCTTGTCGCCTGCGGTTTTGGCGCTGGAGCCGAAGCCGCCGAGACTGCGCTCGGCAGAGGTGATGGCGCGCTTGAGCCCCTCGTCGAGCGCGACGAGGATGGAAATGCGGTTCGCCATCTTCAGTCCACCAACCGCAACTGCTTCTCGATGGTCGCGGACAGGCGCGGGATGCGTGCAGCGACGATGCGTTCCACGTTCAGGCGCTTCTTGAGTTGCACGCGCGGCACCAGCACGGCAATCGGCACGTTCGCGCCGCGCTTCAGTTTCTTGATGCCTTCGGCCTTGCGATAGCGGCGCTTGAAGCCCGACAGTGGCCGGTCGTGTTCCTTGATGTTTTCGGCCATCAGCACGATGTTCCCCTTGGCGTTCTTGATGAAATACGCGTTGCCGCCGCGCATCAACTCGGCGATCTGCGCCTTGAAGCGTTTGCGGCCCACGCGCCCGTGCAGCGGGATCAGCATCCGGCCACCGATCACGCCACCACGCTCGTGGATGCCCGACTACGGGATGCGCGAGCCGACGTAGAGCGCGGGCAGGCGGTTCTTGTCCTTGTCCAGCACCTTGGCGGTGAAGCCCTTGACGAAGGACTTCTTGACTACCGTCATCTGGCCCGCGACGTGGCTGCGCACGTCCTGCTTCAGATCGGCGGCCTCGCTGGCGATGCCGCGCGCGACCGCCTTCTTGACCTTGTCGCGGAACTCGCTGCCCCAGCGGCGCAACTGCGCCTGCGCGGCCTTGCTATCGATGCGAACGGAGATGCGCATGGTCGGTTGCCTGATCGGTGAGCCTGTCGAGGGTCTGGTCGATGTGGCGGGCGTCGCCGCGAGTGCCGATGGCGATCAGCGAGAGTAGCCGTGCGTCACGGGCGGCGTCCTCGCGCACGGTGGCGGCGGAAAAGCCACGCACCTGCGCCAAGGTGTAGTCGAGGATGTCCGGCAGCCGGTGGCCGTGGGCGATCAGGTGCTGGACGGTGTCGAACCAGCCGTGGCCGTCGCCGCCACCGTGCTCGCCTGCGCGAACAGGCCGTCCAGCTTGGGCATCACCGTCCGGGTAAAAAAATCGGCGTTGACCTCGATCACCTTGGCTGCCAGCAGAATTGCTTCGTCAGCCGCCAGGTCATCCACCCACGCGCGTGGCTTGCCGACGGCAATCGATACCGCCGTCAGCAGGTCGTCGCCCTGCTGCCCGAACAGCGCCAGCCAGTCGATGCCATCGCCGCCGATCTGCTGCATCACCGGGGTGATGGCGCGCAGGAAGGCGGGCATCTGACCGACCTTCAGCGGCTTCACGCTGACGGCTTCACCGGCCAGCGTGATCTCGAAGGCTTGCGGAACGAGCTTGTCCAGATCGCTCATGGCGGCCTCCATCATAGTTGCACGATGCGGCCGAACTGGCCGAGCAGCGCGTCATAGGGTTTGGTGGTGTCGGCCAGGAGCGAGCCTTCCAGCTCGAACTTGTTGTACTCGTCCGAGATGAAGGAAATTTCCTTCAAGGGATCGAAGGCCACGCGGTACAGCTCGACCAGCACCTTGGCATTGCCCTGCGCGGTGTTGATGCCTTCCAGACGCAGATACCGCTCGGGCACCGACTGAGTGAAGATGCCGATCTCGGTGGCCGCGCCGTAGGTGTAGGCCGCCTTGAACGGCGCGGTGAAGCCGGTGGTATCCAGAAACTGGAGGGCACCGAAATCCGTGTCCACGGTGTAGTTGGTGCCTGCGACAAGCGTCGCGGGCGTGCCCGCCGAATCGGTGACCACGACCGCCGACACCTTCGGGTGGGCGAGGAAGTAGCGGTCGCCGACCACGGGCGTCGCGCCGCCGATGGGTTCCGCCGTCACCGTGCCGGTGCTGCCGGTGACGTGGTTGCCGTACAGCGCCAAGGCGAGGTTTTCCTTGGTGAATTCCTCGATGGTGAGGTTCACCGTGGCTGACTTCTGTTTGACCATGCGGTGGTCGAGCGAACGCTGGCCGGTCTGGCTCTCGTAGTGCTCCAGCACATCTGTCTTGAGCGAGAGCTTCAACTCGGCGACGTTGCCGGGCGAGCGCACTTCGATGGGTAGGCCGGATTCGTCGCGCTTGCCGAGGAAGACGCGCCCCTGAAAACTGGCGTACGTGCTCATGATTTGGATTCCTTGCGTTGAATGGGTTTGGCGTCGGCGGGCTTGCCGTCGGCATCGGGTTGCGGCGGGACATCCGGCTGCCGGTCGGCGCGCGCGATGCCGTTGGCGATGAGCCAGTCGGCGGTGCTCGCATCGACGATCAGCCGTTCGCCCGCCTTGAAGGGCTTGCCCGCATGGGTGTGCGGACACAGCAAGACGAGTGAGGTCATGGGTGTCATCCAGTGGTTGAGAGATCGCTGGCCAGCGTTCGGTAGGTGATCGCGTAGCGCGCAGGAATGGCGGCGGCCACCGCGTCCGCGTCCTCGACGTCCCACTCGCATTCCTGTTCGCGGATGCCGAGCGCCAGCCCGCCCAAATTCCGGTCGGCCAGCAGCGCGGCGTGAGCGGCGGTGAGCAGCCGGTCGGCTTCGGTTTCGGGGATTGCCGGAGGCACGGCGCGGGCGAGCGCGACGATGCGAACGGTCAGCACGCGCGTGACGCGGTCGTTGGCGCGTTCGGTGATGGATTCGGATTCGGGGAACACCACCAGCGCCGGGCATCGATCCCGGCTGATGGCCACCGTGGGCGAACGGTGCAAGGTGGCCCCGAGCGTTTCCACCGGCGCGCGGACGGCGTCGAGCACCGCGAGCAGAATCCGCTCGCGGATCGAGTTGCCGGACACGGTCAGAGCCGGGTGAGCTTGGCGCGCATCTCCGAGCCGTCGCCCACGGCCCGGATGTCTCGCACCTGATAGATCACACCGCCGATTTCGACCGTGTCGCGCACAGCCAGCCCCGCGAACACCGACGCCAGATACGACATCTGGTAGTCGGTGGCCGAGACCAGCCCATCGAACACGGTGTCGTCCGGCGCGGCAAACCCGACTGCGTGCGTCTGCAACGGCGAGCTATCGGCGGGCTGCCAATGGCAATCGCGCAGCAGGCCCGCGTTCGCGGCGGCGGCATAGACCTGTTCGACGAGGCCCATCACGACACCGTGAGCTTCACCAGCACGCCGGGGCGGTGGCACATCGGCAGCGGATTGGACTGCGTGTGCAGATCGGTGCCACGGTCGAACTTGCGCGGCTCCTGCTTGGCGTACAGCGGCTGGCCCACCGTGTTGACGGTCTCGTTGAAGTCCGCCGGTGCGAAGTAGGTGCCGAAGGTATCGACGGTGCCCAGCGGGAACGCGTGCGCCTCGCCTGCGGCAATGAAGCGGCGCGCGTTGCCGCTGGCATCGGTGGCCTGTCCCCGGTATTCCTCGAAGGTGATGCCGCCGTAGGTGAAGCCGCGACGGATGTCGTTGATGAGGATCGCGCCGTTCTGCCAGTTCTCGAACGCCTTCTCGACCTTCGCGTGGCCGGTGAGCGCGGCAAAGAACTCCGGCGAGCACAGGCAGTGGACGCCGTTCATGAACTCGCCCTTGAGGTTGTCCTCGATGGTGGAAAGCACCGTGCCGCACTTGGCCTTGACGTTGGTGCCCGCCGTGCCCAACTCGAAGGACACCGACTGCGGCGTGATCTCGAAGGCATCGAACAGATCGACCAGCTCGGAGCCGTCGGCGTCGAGGATCACGCCCTTGAGCGCGCCCATGCGCAGGTGTTCCAGCGTGATGGCGTTCTTGTTGCGCATCGTCTCCAGATGGCGCGCGATGACGCCCGCGACCGTCTCGGTTTCGGTTTCCGAACCGAAGGCGCGGATGCCTTGCACTTCTTCGGGCAGCACCACGTCGTCGTGCGGGATGTGCGGCACGACGAACGAGCGCAGGTTGCGCTTGCCGCGCTTGCCCACCGTGCCGGGCGAACCCGGCGGCAGCGTCGGCAGCAGGTTGAGCACGCCGTTCATTTCCTCGACGACGATCTGGCGCTGGCGTACCGGCTTGGCGGGCATCAGGTTCAGTTCTTCCAGACGCCCGTAGCGGTTGGGCAGGATGTTGATGGCGGCGGTCAGTGCCGTCATCGAGAACGCGGGATTGCTGAAGGGGTTGTTCATGGTCAGGCTCCTTGACGGACGAGCACGCCCAGCGCCTTCAGTTGCGCGACGGCGGCGAGTTTTTCGGCGTTGGTGATGGCGTCGGGCCACGCAAGCGCGTGGTCGGCGACGATGGAATGGCGCGCGACGACGAGGCCGTCATCGCGGTCGGCGAGCGAGGCGTCGCAGGCTTGCAGCAGCACGGCGGCGGCGACCTGCGTGCCGTCCTCGGCGGACGGGTCGATCTGCTTGAACTTGCCGCTGGCGGTGACGATGCCGAGCACCGTGCCCAGCGGCAGGTTCTGGCCGGAAGCGACGGTGACGCGGTCGCGCGAGTAGAGGTTGGGCGCTTCGTACTTGAGCAGATCGCCCAGATTCAGCGGTTCGGTGAGTACGGACATTTCTTCAGATCTCCTTCTTGGTGGACTGCGCCGCAATCTGCTTGGCCGCGTCGATCAGCGGATTGCTGGCCGGAGGGCGCGCGGCATCGGGCGCGATGCGGCTGGTGATTTCCGGACTGGCTTCGGCCTGCGCCGCGAGAAGTCGGCTGCGCACCGTGGCGGGCGCGGTGTTGGTTTCGAGGAAACCCGCGATCAGGTCGGCGCGACCGGCGAGCGTGCAGGTCTGCGCGATCTCGATGGCGTCGGCCACGTTCAACGTGGCGGCGGCGGGCGGTTGAGCAGGACTGCCAGCAAGATCAGCAAGAGGCCGATCAACAGCAGCGGGGTTGGATCGTTCATTCATGGAAGACTCCATCGGGTGGTTGCGAAGAAAGCCCGCTTGGCCAGCCGAAGCCGCCCGAGTCGGGAGTGGGGAAAGCGAGGCGTTGAGCTGCGCGAGCGCGTCGTCGAAGCCGCCGACGGCATCGGCCAGACCTGAAGCAACGGCGGTATCGCCGAAGAACAAACCCGCTTCGGTGGCGCGCACGGCATCGGCATCGAGGCGGCGATGGCGCGCGACCGTCTCGACGAACAGGCCGTAGATGCGATCCACCTCGGCCTTGAGGACGGCGTGCGCCGCGTCGGAAATCGGCTCGTGCGGGTTGAGGTCGTTCTTGCGTTCACCCGCGAACACGGCGGTGTAGTGAAGACCGTCCTTCGCGTCCTTCACCGATTGATCGACGTGCATGGCGATGACGCCAATCGAGCCGACGCCGCCGGTGCGCGCGACGAACACGCGGCTGGCGGCGGAAGCGAGCGCGTAGGCCGCCGAGAACGCCATGTCGTTGGCCACGGCCCAGACGGCCTTGACCTGCGCCGCCGCGCGGATGCGGTCGGCCAGATCGAACACGCCGCCGGATTCGCCACCGGGCGAATCGACATCCAGCAGGATGGCGGCGACATCGGGGCTGGCCAGCGCCGCGTCGAGCTGCGCGGCGATGCCGGTGTAGCTGGCGAGACCCGATGCGGCTTCGAGGCCGGACATGCGGCGCACCAGCGTGCCGTGGATCGGGATGACGGCGACCTTGCCGGTCGCGGGCGTCGGCTGGCGCATGGGCGGCGCGTAGTCGCCGGTCGCAGCCAGCTCCGGCAGGCCGACGCGCGCGCCGAGCACGGAGAGGATGACGTCGAGTTTCGGGCGATGGATCGCCAGCGGCACGCCAAAGAGGCGCGCCGCCAGATGTGGCAGCACGTTCATGGGAATCCTTCGGGGAAAGAAGTCAGGCGGTCAGTCGGACGAACTGCCGCCGGTGGCGTCGGGTGCGACGGCGTTGCGATTGGGTTCCGCGCTGCCGCCGTCCTTCGAGGTGTAGCGAGGGTCGGAATCGAAGATCAGGCCGAGGTCGTCGGCGCGCTTGTTGTCGGCGGCGATCTCGCGGTCGATGTCCTCGGCGTCGTAGCCGTTGGCCGAGATGGCTTCCGAACGGCTCGTCAGACCGGCGCGGATCGCCAGCAGCATCGCCTTGTATTCCTTCTCCGGATCGACCCACTGCCAGCCTTGCGGAATCCACTTCACCGCGAGGTACTGGCGGCGTCGCGCCGGGCCGCCACGCGCGAAACCGGGCGCATCGAGCACGCCCGCGAGCACGGCCTGCTTCATCCACGCAGCCCACACCGGACGGCACATCTGATGCACCAGCACCGAGTGCTGCACCATCTCGCAGCGACGGCGGAACTCCAGCATCCCCGCGCGGATAGACGAGTAGTTCACGCCGGTCAGGTCGCCGCTCAGTTGTTCGTAGGTGATGCCGACGGCGGCGGCGACCGCGCGGAACTGCGTGCGCAGGAATTCGGAATACGAACTGCCCACGTCGGCGGGATCGGAGAACTTGATGTCCTCGCCCGGCTCCAGCATCTGCAAGGTGCCCGGTTCCAGTCCGGCCAGCGCGATGCCATTGCCGTCCGCCGCACCTTCGCCCATCAGGCTGTCTTCCGGGTTCTGGCGCGTGACGAAGCCCGCGAACATCGCGGCGGTCTTCTTGCGCACCAGCTCGGCGTCGTCGTACTGGTCGAGTTCGTTCAACTTGACCAGCGCGCGCGACAGCCACGGCTCACCGCGAATCTGGCCGGGCCGCAGCACGCGGTAGAGGTGGATGATTTCGCGCGCGTCGAGGCGCACCGTTTCCATGCCGCCCTGACCGGACATCGGCGCAAGCCGTCCATCGTCGGGATGCGAGCGATACAGGTGGTAGGCGACGCGGCGACCGAGGTTGTCGAACTCGATGCCGGAGCGCACCACGTTGCCCGACGGCAGGTCGGTGTTGAGATGGATCGGCAGGTGCTCCGGCTCCAGCAACTGGAGTTGCAGGGGCACGGCCAGTCCATCCTCCGGGCGGCGCGGGCGCAACCGGATCAGGCATTCGCCGCCTTCGAGCATCGCGCGGCAGGCCAAGGCTTGCAGGCCGTAGAAATCGGTCTGGCCTGCGGCGTCGGCTTCTTCCGTCCAGTCGCGCCACAGCGCCTGCACGTCGGCCTTGAAGCCTTCGTCGTCCGACAGGCTCTGCGGCTTGATGCCGGTGCCGACCGCGTTGGCGACGTAGGCTTCCAGTGCCGCCTGCGCCCACGCATTGCGGCGCACGAGGTCGCGGCTCTTGATGCGCAGTTCGTTGCTGGTGACCAGCATCGCGGCGACCGCGCCCGGATTGCCCGGCATCCATGCCAGCGAGCGACGACCACGGCCTGCGGCTTCATGCACCGGCGAGGCACCGAACAAGCGGCGCACGGTGTGGGAAAACCACGCCATCTCAGAATCCCTTGCTGGTCGTAACGCGGATCTGGCGCGGCGCACCGGGCCACAGCCCACTGGCCACGGCCTGTTCGGAGATGCCGCGCTTGACCTCGCGGATCGCGGCCTTCAGTTCATCGACCGAGCGGTATTCGACGGTCTTGTCGGCGAACGTCACGCGCTTCTCGCCCTTGGCGAGTGCGGCTTCGAGCGCGTCGAGTTGGGTTTGTGTGTAGGCCATCAGCGGTACACCACGAGGTTGATTTCGGAGGAATCGGCGAAGCTGGTCGCGGCGGTGGCGCAGCTGACATCGACGCGCTGCGCGGTCTTGGTGTCGCCGCTGGCGCGCACGACCGCGATGCGTTGCTGACCCGTGTCCACGCTGCTGCGCGCCAGCGCCGTCCAGCAGTAGTTCGCGTCGGGCATCGGCGTGGCGAAGGTCACGCGGTAGCGGCCCGTGGCGGTGCGCGTGACGCTGGCCAGGTTGTGCTGTGCGCGCACCGTGATCTGGTTGTTGGCGTAGCCGAAGCACACCCACGCGCGTGCCACGCCGGGATGCGTGGCGTCGATCTTGGTGGCAACCACGCCGCCGATCCGGGCGACCAGATCGGCGATGCGTTGAACCAGCGTCATCAGGCCAGCGCCGCGTCGAAGATCGCCACGAAGTCGGTGTCGGCGTCACCGACGGCGGCGGCGGATGCCGCGCCGATGTTGCTGCGCGCCTGTGCCTGCGCCTCGACGGTCAGCGTCTGCGCGGCGTCGAAGCGCACGCGGTTGTTGACCGCCGCCAGCAGCGCATCGAGGCCCGTGGTGCCGGAGGTCAGGAGGTGCTGTGGCTGTGGGCCACGATCGACGGTGTCGGCTCGGCGCGCGAGATCGACCGGCTGTGCGAGCGCGATGACGTGTACCGCTGGATCTGCGGCGGCGTGGGCGTGAACTACCACTCGCTGGCGGACTTTCGTACCGCGCAGGAGGCCTGGCTGGACGCGCAGCTCACATGCTCGATCACGTCCCTGCTCGAGCGCCGGCTGGTCACGCTCAACGTCGTGGCCCAGGACGGGCTGCGCGTGCGTGCGCACGCCAAGGCCTCGAGCTTTCGCCGCCGCGACAAGCTGGCCGAACTGCATGCCCAGGCCAAGGCCCAGGTCCAGGCGCTCAAGCGCGAACTGACCGAGGACGCCGGCGCCAGCGCGCGGCGCAAGCCGCCACCCGAGCCCAAGGTGCCCAAGCGCTCCAAACGGCGTGGCCGCGGCGATGATCCGCCCACTGGCCCTGGTGCCGCAGCAGCCAAGCCCGAGCCCGAGCCGCGCGTGAGCACCACCGACCCTGAGGCACGCGTGATGAAGATAGCCGATGGAGGCTTTCGCCCGGCCTTCAACGCCCAGCTGGCCGTTGACGTGCAGACCCAGCTCATCGCCGCCGTGGCCATCACCAACAGCGGCAGCGACATGGGCCAGATGGCGCCGATGCACCAAGACCTGCAGCACCGCTACGCCACCATGCCCGAGCACTGGCTGGCCGACGGCGGCTTCACCAAGCTTGAGGCCATCGACGAGGTGAGCGAGCGTGGCACTCAGCCGGTGCTGCCGCCACCGCGCAGCCGCAACCCGGACATTGACCGGCTGGCCCCCAAGGACAGCGACACCCCTGCGCAGGCGCACTGGCGCGCCTTCATGGCCAGCGAGTTCGCCAAAGACCTGTACGTCTGGCGTGGCGCCAGCGTGGAGTGCGCCAACGCGCAGCTTAGACGGCGCGGACTGCACCGGTTCAACGTCTGTGGCATGGTCAAGGCGCGCGCGGTGCTGTTGTGGCATGCCTTGGCACACAACCTGATGCGCATGCGCAGCCTCGGTATCGCGCCAGCCGGTTGAGTCGGGGCCTGCGCGGCCCCTGGGGCACGCTGAAAGCGCCCCAGCAGCGCCCTCGCGCAACTGTGCGGCCGCCATCGGTGCGGCCACCACGAACTGGCCCACAGGCCGGCACGGACCAGCAACACCACGCCGGCGCCTCTCGGCTCTCACAAAAAGTGGTTCGTTCACGGCTTGTCAGTTCGTTGATCGCGGCCACCAGACTGGATTTGTCGGTGGTGGACAGGCTGGCGAGGTTGCCCGCCTTGTTGCGCACGTCGTTGAACTCTTGCGCGACGCGGATGACCAGGCTTTCGATGCGGGTTGCGAGACTCATGACTTCTCCTTCGGGTCAGGACAACCAGCGGCTCTTGATGACGCGCCGCCGGTTCGGGGTTGCAGAAACAGAAAGGCCACCGCTGCGGGTGGCCTCTTCGAGATCGATCGGTTGTGGTGGCGGTGGCTCGTCCGGTGGACGTTCCATGCCGAGTTGCCGCTCCAGTTCGCGCCAGTGGCGCTCCTCGAAGCGATCCAGCCCTGCCGCCGTCGCAGCGGCGCGGGCATAGACGTAGCAGTCGAGCGCCTCGTTGCGCTCGCGCATCTTTTGCCACTCGCGCACGGGGAAGCCGTTGCGGTCGCGGCGGGTGATCAGTTGCTCGGCGCAGAGTTGCTGGATGAACTCCGCGTCGATCTTCGGCAGGTGGACGAAGCCCGCGGGGAACGTCGTCGTGACGCCATCCTCGCCGACGTTGGCCGCCTTGCGCAGGTTGTTGTAGAACTCCAGCTTGGCGATGCCGACCGCGACCGTGAACACCTTGATGCCCCGGCGCAACCGCTTGCCGTCGCGCGAGACATCGACCGCCGTCGGCGTGCCGATCAGCGCCGCGCCACGCGCAGCGCCCTTGACCGCCATCACCCGCGCATCGCGGGCAGCGCGCACGAAGGCGTAGGCTTCCTGCGTGGCGAAGCCGGTGTCGAGCGCGAAACGCGCCAGCGGCATGGCCGCGCCGGTGGCGTGCGTCCAGTGCTCGTCGAGCATTTCGGCCAGCCGTTTCCACACCTGCTCGCGGGCGGTGTCGCCCATCAGCACACGGTGCTCGACCAGCCACGCTTCCTTGCCGCGACCGAAGGCCCAGACGGATGCTTCGATGCGATCCTTCTGCACGTCCGCGCCGCCGACCAGCAGCAGGCCGTCCATCGGCACGCTGCCGATGCGGTATTCCTCGCGGCGCTCGACCAGCCGCTGCCAGTCGGGCGTTTCGCCTTCCTCGACCCACGTCTCGCCCAGTTCGGTGTTCTTGAAGGTCTTGATGGCGGCGGCGGAACCAGATTCCTTGCTGACGGCGGCTTCCCACGCAGCGGCGATGTCGCGCCACGCACGCCAGCCCACCGGCGAATACAGGCTCGACAGGTGAAAGCCCGCCGTCCTCTGAATTTCATTGCCCGTGCCTTCTGCCATCGCACGCCACTCGCCATGTTCGAGCATCCACGTCTTGTGATGCTCGGCAATCGCGGTGTCGCACGACTCGCAGATGTAGGCTGCCGTCTCCGGCGCACCCTTGTCCCAGCGCAGCAGCTCGAAGCGCAACCACTGCCGATGCGAGCAATGCGGGCACGGCACGAAGTAGCGACGCTGGTCGCTGGCCTCGTATTCGCGCTCGATGGCCGACGCACCGGAGATCGTCGGCGTGGAGACGATGAAAATCTTCCGGCGCGCAAAGGTGCGCGTGCGCGCCTCCGCCAGCGAGATCGCGTCGCCTTCGCCCTCGACGTCCAGCGGGTAGCCGTCCACCTCGTCGAGGAACAGGTAGCGCACCGGCATCGAGCGCAGGCCGACCGCGCTGTTCGCGCCGGTCATCACCAGCACGCCGCCGCGAAACTCCTTCGCCAGAATCGTGTTGCCCGAATCCCGCGAGCGCGCCGGAGCGATCAGTTCGGCCAGCGCCGCCGATTCCTCGATCAGCGGGTCGATGCGCTGCTTGCTGTTGCGCTTGGCCATCTCCACCGTCGGCCATACGGCCATCATCGGGCCGGGCGCGTGGTGGATGACGTAGCCGATCCAGTTCGACCCCATCTCGGTCGCGCCGAGCTGCGCGGCCTTCATGAACACCACGCGCTCGACCGGCGAGGTCGGCGACAGGCAATCCATGATGGCCTTCAGGTACGGCGTGCGGCTGGTGCGCCAGCGGCCCGGTTCGGCGGACGCCTTGCTGGAAAGCATCCGGTGCCGATCCGACCATTCGGAGACGGTGAGCAGCGGGTCTGGCGTCAGGCCTTCGCGCCACGCGCGTTCGATTTCGGCAGCGCCTTCGTAGTCGATGTCCATCAATCCACTCGCGGACGCAGATCGCCCAGTTCCTGCAAGTGTTCGCGCACGGCGGCCTCCAGCGCGACGTGCATCGTGTGCGGGTCGATGGCGAGCTTGGCCGCCATCTGCGCCGACACGCGCGCAGGCCAGTTGATCCACGCATCGCGCTCGGCACGCGCCAGCTTGAAAACGTGGGCGATGGCCTGATTGCGGTCGACCAGCTCGCCCTTGAGCCGCGCCAGCCGCACCTTGTTCGTTTGCGCCTTGACCACCTCGTTGACGGTGCGCGCCTGAAGCAGCGACGCGCCGCCCGTGGGCAGATTGGCCTGACCTTCGCCCGCAGGGGCAACCGGCGCAGCCGTGGCGGTTTCCGGCGGCACGGCGGCCTTGACCGCGCGCATGCGCGTGCCGGTGCGCGGGGCTTCGGTATTGCGCGCCCACTCCGCGTCGGCGCGCTCCGGGTCAAGGGTTCCGTCGGCCTCCGGCGTGACGCGCCCAGCCGCGATGGCCTTGCGCACCGCCGCGTCGGACACGCCACGGTGACGCGCATACGCGCGAATCGAGATTCCCATCGGCACCTTCAATCATTCGTTCGTCCTTCGTCGAGAAAGAGCTTGGCTTCCATCGGGAACAGCGCGTTCATCACGTCACGCCATCAATCACGTCGAAAGGACATCCGATGAACAAACCCGCCCCCGACACCCTCGCCGTCAAGCTCGCCGAAGCCGCGATGACGGTCTTGGTGCGCGCCTGCCGCAAGGAAGTCGCCACCGCCAGCCATGCCGAACTGGAAGCCGCCTGCGCGTCGATGCGCGCGCGGGCCAGAACCGTCGTCGATCAGTTGCTCGATGCCGTCGCCGATCTTGCCCTTGTGCCGCATCACGCGGATCACCGAATCGGGGATGCGCATGTCCTGCGTCGGCTGGCCTGCGTGCGTCCAGCCGTTGACCTCGCCATCCTTGCCGCGCATCGCGGTGGACGAGCCATCGGCGCGCAGGTGGGTTTCCTGCCCGGCGAACTTGCAGGGAACGATCTTGTTGGGCTTACGGCTGGCGCGGTTGAAATGGAACACGAACTCGAAGCTGGGCGCGAAGCGGCCCTGCCAGTCGCCGGGCATTCCCGGCCCCTGATCCCAGACGTACCAGCCGAAGCGCCGCCAGCCCTTCGTCCACATCCAGTCGAGCCACGCCGTCCAGTACGGGACGAACTCGTTGTCGCGGTGGATCAGGCCGAGGTTGACCAGCACCTGACCGTTGCCGGCCATCGGCAGTTGCGCGAACACGCCGCGCATCAGCGCATCCCAATCGGCGATGCCACCGGTGGTGTAGTCGCGCTGGTTGCCGTAGGGCGGCGACGTGAAGCACAGCGCCGCGTGCTCGCCCGCCATCAGGGTGACGACCACATTGGCGTCGGCGGCGTCGCCGCAGATCAGGCGATGCGCGCCGATGGCCCAGACGTCGCCCGCGCGGGACACCGGCGTGGCCGGAACTTCCGGCACGTCGTCGGCATCGTCTGCCGCTTCGTCGTCCTGCGCGTCGGCGTCGGGTTCTTCGGCTTTCCCGACACCTGCCAGCAGTTCTTGCAGCTCGCCATCCTCGAAGCCGGTGAGCGCCAGCTCGTATCCGGCCTCGGACAGCTCGGCCAGTTCCAACGCCAGCATCTCCTCGTCCCAGCCCGCGTCCAGCGCCAACCGGTTGTCGGCGATGACGTAGGCGCGCTTCTGCGCGGCGGACAGGTGCGCCAGTTCAATCACGGGCACCTCGGCCAAGCCCAGCTTGTGCGCCGCCGCCAGCCGCCCGTGCCCCGCGATGATGCCGTTACCGCCATCGACCAAGATCGGGTTCGTCCAGCCGTACTCGACGATGCTGGCCGCGATCTTGGCGATCTGCGCTTCGGTGTGCGTGCGCGGGTTGCGGGCGTAGGGGATCAGCGTCTCGACCTTGCGGTACTCGACGTTCAGTGGATTCAAGGTTTCGGGTTCCAGAAAACAAGCGAAGCGCCGTTTCGGCGCAGCCAAAAACGAAACCCGCCGACGGACGATGCCGTGGGCGGGTTGGAGTGAGAAGTGCGAACTTGACGGAGTGCGAACCGCGAACCTGTGCGAACCTCGGTTCGCACCCTGACGCTAGAAAAGCGTCGCGCTCGCGCCCCCCGCATGGGATATTCCGCAGGAAGGGCCCATTTCGCCTCGGGAGCGTGGCTCTGAAGCGACTGTCGCTTCGTCGTCACTGATCCCAAGCATGGAGCGAATCCTACCCTCGGAGCGGTGGATTTGTTGCACGCCGAAAGCCCTGCGAAAAGGACAAACGCGGCAAACCGAGGACAAACGCGGCAAGCATTACCCGGAATTGCCCACGTTTTTGGAAGGCACGCCGCACGCGGCATTGAGTTGGTCGACCACCATCTGCAAGGCACGCTGCCAGCGCCGCCATGCCGTCGTGCGGTCGCAGGCGAAGCGGATGGTGATGTCGCGCCAGCCGTACCGCTTGGCGCGCATCCACACCAGATGCCGTTGCTCGACCTCCAGCCACTGCACCCACTTCATCGTCTCCAGCATCCGGTCGATGGCGTCTGGGGTCGGAGGGAACGGTCGGTAGACGTGCTCGTCGGCAGCGAAGGCTTCCCACTCCTTGCGCACGATGATCGGCCATGTGTTGAAGTAGCCCTGCACGCGCACGGGCGGCAGGCGACGTCCGGTGCTGGCGGCTTCCTCGAAGCGTGCCGCCACGTCGTCAATCGTCCACGGGGTTCGACGGTCAGCCATGACGCACCCCTCCGTATAGCCGTTCCCCGATGCGCCGGATGAACTCGCGCTCGATGAAGTCGAGGCGTTCGTCGGCTTCGTTGACGACGAGGATGTGCTGGTCGCGCCAGCCGCGTTGTTTCATCGCTTCGAGGTCGGTGGTCTCGGGCTGGATGCGCGCCAGCGGGCAGCGGTAGGTGGGCGTGGGAATCTTCATCTCATACCTCCTGTGCCAGATCGTGCTGCGCGATGGCCCAGTGCAGCAGCGCCAGCGCGTCGGCCTCGTTGTCGTCGGACGGCGCGTGGCCGCGCGCGGTGACGGACGCGATCACCTCATCCTTGCCCGCGTTGCCTTTGCCGGTGGCGTGCTTCTTGATCGTGCCGACCGGCACGCCCTGATACGGAATCTGGTGGTGCTCGCACCACGCGGTGAGCGTGGCGAGGAAGCCGCCGTAGGCGTGCGCTGCGTCGGTTGAGACGTGGCGACGCACCTCCTCGAAGTGCAGCGCATCAATGCCGCTGGTCGCGGCCTTTAGTTCCGTGAGCCAATGCTTGAAGCGCAGGAAGCGCATCCCGCCGCCTTCGAAGCGTTGCGGACGGAAGCTCTCACTGCCGCTGCTGATGTGGCCGTCGCTGCCGCGCAGCGCCCAGCCGGTGGTGGTGCCCAAGTCGAGGGCGAGGATGGTCGTGGTCATGGTTGCAGTCCTTGTTTCAGTTCGGACTGACGCATCGGACGGATGACATCGAAACTCTCCATGAGGCGCGCACGCGCACGCGCGCGGGGGAAGTAACGACGTAGTCCGTCAAATCCGTCAGTCGGGTGTGTCGGCATGGCGGTCAGTTGTCGGCATAAGGGGTGTAGGCGGGCGTGGGCGGATGCTTGAGGCCGACTCCACGGAAGCCGCGCAGGCCCGCTGTGTTGCGCCATTTCTCGACGCCACGGGTGATGAGCAGATCGGAGAACCGCTTTTGCGAGCCGATGAACTCGCCAGCGGAATCGGCCCACTGCTTCCAGTCGTTGAACAGCTCTGCG
This sequence comes from Candidatus Dactylopiibacterium carminicum, assembly GCF_014736495.1. Classification (GTDB taxonomy): domain Bacteria; phylum Pseudomonadota; class Gammaproteobacteria; order Burkholderiales; family Rhodocyclaceae; genus Uliginosibacterium; species Uliginosibacterium carminicum. Next base: position 14,343 of record NZ_MDUX01000020.1, on the reverse strand, counting down.
GTGAGCGACTTGGCGTTGGTCTCGCGCACGCAGCGTTCGTCGAGCCAACGGCCCAGCGCGTCTTCGGACTCGAAATACTCCTCCGTCGCTTCAAGCACCTGCTGAGGCGGCGCAAGCCTTCCGAGACGCTGCCAGTCCAGACAGCCCTGAATCGCCCACGCCAGAATGCCGTCGCGTTCGGCCAAGAGCTTCTGCTGGAGGTGTTTGTCGCGGCGTTCGGGCGGCACGGTGATCGTGAACGGAATCAGGTGCAGCCGCCGCTTCATCGCTTCGTCGATGTTGCGGATGGCGGGCTTGTGGTTGCCTGCGACGACCAGCTTGAACTGCGGGAAGAACTCGAAGAAGTCCTGCCGCATGAAACGCGCGGAGATCTTGTCGCCACCAGTGAGGTTCTTGACCTTGGATTCGGCCCAGCGCCGCCCTTGTTCGGTTTCGATGGCGGCCACGAAGCGCGCGCCACGCAGGCCCGCCATGTCGGTCGGATGCCGGTCGGCGCGCGTTTCCATGAAGGTGTCCATCGGCGCGTTGGCCGCGTAGTCGCCCAAGATCGTGGCCAGCGTGTTGACGAACACGGACTTGCCGTTCGCGCCCGTGCCGTACAGGAAGAACAGTGCGTGCTCCTGCGTCGAGCCGGTGAGCGCGTAGCCCGCCATCCGTTGCAGGTAGATTTGCAGCTCGTTGTCGCCACCCGTGACTTCGGCGAGGAACTGCCGCCAGATCGGGCAGTCGCCACCGGGCGTGGCCGTGGTGATCTTCGTCATCCGGTCAGCGCGGTCGTGCGTGCGCTGCCTGCCGGTGGTGAGATCGACCACGCCGCCGGGCGTGTTGAGTAGCCACGGGTCGGCGTCCCATTCGGCGGTGTGGTGGCTGCATGCCTGCGATCCGCGCGCGCCAGCCGTTCGACGCCGCCGACCGTGCCGGAGGTGGCGAGCTTGGCGGCAATCTTCGGGTTTTCCGCGTGGACGGCGGCGTGACGGCAGACGCTGCGGATCAGGTCGGTCGCCGCGAGCGTGTCCTCGGTGCGCCAGCGTTGCCCGTCCCACACCAGCCAGCGTCCCCACGATGCGACGTAGCGCCAGTCGCGGTGATAGCGGCGGGTGAAGGACAGCGCCAGCGCATCCTCGGTGCCCCATACCGATTCGTCGTTGCTGACGACTGGCGCGGCTTCCTCGTCGATGTCGTGCATCTGCAAGCGCGGCCCGTGCGTGAGGAAGGCCGCGATGTCAAAACCCTCGATTGCCGCGTCCGCCGCATCCCAACCCTCGGCAGCGTCTTCGGGCGGATACAGGATGTGGCAGGATTTCGCGCCAGCCGACAGGATGGCCTGCGCCGCTTGCGTCGCGTAGTCCCAGCCCGGCTTGTCGCGGTCGGGCCAGATCAGCACGGCCTTGCCGGTCAGCGGCGACCAGTCGGTTTTGTCCACCGGCGCGTTCGCGCCGTGCATCGCGGTGGTGGCGACGACGCCTGCGCCGATCAGCGCCTGCGCGCATTTCTCGCCTTCGACCAAGACCACCAGCGATGCGCTGACCATGCCCGGCTGGTTGTAGAGCGGACGTGGATCGGGCGGAGCCATCTTGCGGCGGCGCGCGTCCCACGGACGGAACTCCTTCTTCCTGCCGGGCGGGTCGTAGCGGTAGACGACGGCGATCAGCTTGCCGGATGCGTCGAGGTAGTCCCACTTCGCGGTGGCCGGGCCGAGGTCATCGACCGGCGGCACCGATTTGCCCTTGCGCGCCGGTGTCGTCGGAGCGCGCCCGACCAGTTCGGTCGCCGCTTCGAGCACGCGCGGAAAATCCGCGTGCGCATTGACGCCGAGCTGCGCCGCGATCAGCGTGAAGATGTCGCCGCCGTCGCCCGTGGCGCGATCCGTCCACAGGCCGGTCTTGTCGCCGGTGAGCACGACTTCGAGGCTGTCGCCCGGACTGCCCAGCACATCGCCGATCAGGAACTTGCCATTGCGCTTCTTGCCTGCGGGAAACAGTGCCGCCAGCACCGATTCCAGCCGCCCAAGCAGCTCGGTGCGAATGGTGTCGCGTTCGGCGTCGAGGTCATGAGAGGCAGGTGGATTGGCGTCGTTGAAGTCGATCATTCGACCCCCTCGACAGACGATCCGCCGTCGTGTTCGTTGCGGTTCTGGACTGCGTTGCTGCGCGCGGCCCAAGCGGAAAGTTCCGACAGCCGGTAGCGAACCAGCCCCCCATAAGGTAGTGCGGAATCCGGTACTTGGATCGCATCTGATGATCGGCAAACCAGTAGTACGGCAAACGCAAGGCAGCGGCAGCCTGCTTGGCGTCGATCATGGGTTCGACGCCGCCAGCGAATTGGGTTTCATCGTTCATGCCGGTGTCCTCCAGCAGCGGTCTTGCCACGCGCACATGCGGCATTCGAAGTGGGTGGCATCGTTGAATGCGCGCGGCAGCAGTTCACTGGCTTCGGTCGCGGCGATGACCTTCACCGCACGGTCGGTCATGCGTTGCGCCAGCGCGGGATCGAAGGGCACGAGTTCGACGTAGATCTCCATCGTGTCGGCGTTGATCGCGGTAAACAGCGCCGGGTGCTCGTGCAGTTGCAGGTGCGCCTGATACAGCGCGATCTGTGCGGCATAGACCGGCTTGGCGACCGCGAGGCCTTTGGCTTCCAGCTCGCGCCATGCCTTCGCGCCGAGGCATTTGTTCTCCCACAGCGCGGGATAGCGGAAGCCGTCCGGCCCGCCGACGATGACGCCATCGATGTGGCCGCGCAGACGGCCATGCGCGTCGGAGAAGCCGAACTGGCCGCCGTCGGGTTTCTGCGTGCGCAGGTCGAAACCCGCCGCGCGCAGCCACGCGACCATGCAGTCCTCCATGACATGGCCGCGCTCGAAGATGCGCAGCATCCGCCCGCCCATGTCGCGCCCGTGATCCACGGGAGCCTTGGCGTACTCGAACTGCAAGGCGCGCTCGCATTCGATGCCGAGACGCGAGGCACCGAGGTAGTCGCGCGTGGGCTGCTGTTCGCGCGCATGCTGCATCCCGATGTCGATCAGCGCCGTGATCTGGCCGGAGACGCTGGACGAGGAATTGAAGTCCATCATGGCTTCTTCCCCCTCGGCTCGTCCCAGAATTCCTTGTCCTCCAAATCGGAGAAGCCGAACGGATCGGGCGTCGGCTCCATGCCGCGCACGGGCGGGTACTTGGTCGCTTCGTGGTGATCGACCATCGCCTCCGTGTAGCAGGTGACGATGGCGTCGATGACGCGCAGCGCCTCGGCTTCGGCGTAGCTGCCCAAGGGCTTGTCGAAGCCGATCTCGCCCGCCGCCTCGCCGAAAGCCTTGAGGCATTTGCGCATCGCGCCCAGCTCGACATCAGACGGATCGATCATGGCGACCTCCGTCTTGGGCGTGCGCCCTTCCTTCACGCGCATCCAGTTGCCGTAGAGCATGTGGAAGGCGTCCTGACAGCGGCGCGAGCAGAACACCCAATCGATCACGTAGCGGCGCGGATCGGCGGTTTTGAACCGGCCATCCGTGTGGCTGTAGCCGCGCGCCTGTCGTTTGCAGACCCAGCATTTCATTCGCCTCCCTCACTGCGCCCACGCGGGCTTGCCGGTCACCGGCGCGCGCTGCGGCGCGGTGGGCGTGGCGGTGTAGGAAGACGGCGCGGCCTGCGCCGCAGCGCCCGAGGTGCCGCCGCCGGTCTTGGTCTTCGGCGGCACGCCCATGAACTTCGCGTAGTCGGGGTGGTCGGGTTCGACCGCGAGCTTCACGACGTTGGGATCCAGGCCCTTGGCGTCCTTCTCGACGTCCACACGGGCGAGGAACTCGATGCCGTCCAGTTCGTGGAAGCCCTGGATGCGGCGCGCGGCCGCCGCCTGCGGGCCGTTGTCCTGCGGATGGACGTTGCGGGCGCTGTTGAGCGCGGCGCGGATGAAGCTGCGCCCCATCAGGCCCCACGTCGGCCCCTTCTTGGAGTGCAGGCCGATGTTCGACCACATCTTGCGTTTGGCGTGCGCGCCGCCGGTGACGACGAATTCGGCGGCGAGGTAGATCGAGCCGGTCTCGAAGGATTCGGTGGCATAGCCGCCGCCCCAGCCTTGTTCGGGATCGTCGTGACCACCGGGCTTGATGGTCATGCGCACCGGGACGATGGTGCCCTTGGGGATGAGATCGAAGCCTTGCTGCTGTTCGGCGTCGTTGAAGTCGTTCCAGTTCTGCGTGGTCATGGCGATTACTCCTGAGATTCGTGGGATTGGGGAATGGCGGCGCTGGCGGGCACGGGCGTGCCCGCGCACTTGGCGATCAGCGCGTTCAAGTCCGGCGGTTCGAGCAGGTCGAGGCGACCGCTGCGGTCTTTGGCCGGGTAGCCGTAGGGATTGAGGGTGTGGGTGACGAAGGCGCGGAAGCCGCTGCCGTCCTCTGCCTTGATCTCGGCCAGCGTCACGACCTCGTCGACGATGCCGGGCAGTTCGAGGCTGGTCTTGCTGCCCTCGATCTGTGGCACGAACACCTTCCGGTTGTAGTCGTCGAGCCGTTCGTCGAGGATGCAGACGAACACCACGTTCTTGCCGCGCGCGTGTTGCAAGTGCGTCAAGGCACTGACCATCTCCTGGCCGAGCAGGCCGTAAGCGCCGCGCATGTCGGGCTTGCCGGTGCGGTCGCTGACCGCACCCGGTTGCGTCTTGCACCACGCGAAGCACTGGCGCGAGAGCTGCGTGATCGAGTCGAGGAAGAAGGTGTGGTAGCGGTCGAGCTGCCCCGGGTCGCCGAACTTCTCGGTGACGTGGTCGTAGTGCGCCTGCGAGAACGCGGCGTCCGGCGGCAAGGACTTGTCCGGCCCGGCGAGGAACACGAAGAAGTCGCGCGATTCCGGCCAAGACGCCGGACGGATGGTGTCGCCCGGCCAGTCGGCCACGGCGAGGTCGCCCGCCTCGATGTCGATGAACAACGTGGTCTTCGGGTCGAGGTCTTTGAGCCGGGTGGTCTTGCCGATGCCGGACTTGCCGAGCATCAGGAGCTTCACACCCTTGCGCTCGGCCATGCGCTGCTGCGCGGAGATGATCGGGAGGGACATCACGCCACCTCCTTCAGTTCGTCGGCGACGGCGGGATTCCAGAGAATCTGGTAGCCGCTGTGGCCGTTGCGCGAGTACGGCATGGCCTCGGCCCACGCTTCACCGGCCTCGGTCAGTTCCCATTCGTCGCGGTCGTTGCGGAACTGGAAGCCGCCCGCCGACAGCAACTGGTTCGTGGCCTTGGCCGAGCGGTTCAGCAGCTTGCCCAGCTGCGTGGCGTTCAAGGCGCAGATCGGCTCGTTGGCCGACGGCAGCGCGCGGCGCAGCACCTCGGTGGTGATGCCGGTGTTCTCCTGAATGCAGGTCAGCGTCGCCGCCGCCGCGATGCCCGGCTTCACGCCCGGCACCTTCGCCACGGCCTCGCCGATCAGCAGGATGGCGGACACGCGGTCGTGGGTCGGCGCTGGCAAAGCCGCCAACGTGCCGGGGACGGCATACGCGCCGGTCTTGCGGATCGTGGGCAGAACTTCCTCGAACACCCAACGCTCGAACCGTTCGGCGGCAGGGAGCTTACTGTTCACAACCAGACGGAACAGGTCAGGCTCTGAGATGATCCGAACCTCCTGAGTGCCGCCGGGCGTCTGAAGGGGGTAGCGTTTTGCGACCCCCTTGCAGTGCTTGGAGATAGCGTCCGAGGGATTGGCGTAGCCGAGCACACCGGCAACGTCCTTACCGACGAACCACACCTCGCCGTTGTCATCGACCACGGTGCGAACGGCGTGGTTATCGAACTGGAAGGGAATGATCGCGCTCATGATCAGCCCTCCCACGCGATGTCGGCGATGCGGTCGGCACCGCGCGCGGCGCGCTTGCGCACCTCGGCGTGGAGGTCTTCCAGCGTGTTGCGGCGGCGGTTCAAGGCCGACGCTTCCGCGCTGGCGGTCTGGATGGCGAAGGCCAGTTCGTCCACCGTGGCCGCGTCGAGCGCGACGGCGACCACGTTGCCGTCGGCGCTGCGGTAGTAGATGTCTGTGGGCAGGGATTCGCCGAAGATGGACGGCAGCTGCTTGCGCAGCAAAGCGATGAGGCTGGTGCTCATGATCAGTGCTCCGAATCGAGGGAAAGGGTGAAAGACGGCTTGCCCGGCTCGACCGTGCGAGCGGCGGCGAACTCCTGCTGGAGCGTCGGCGGCCAGTTGGTGAAGCGCGATTCGGAAACCGCCAGCTTCACGTCGAGGAAGTGCTCGATCTTCTCGCCGGAGGCCACGATGTGGGCGGCGATGTCGCCCAGCTTCTTCTGATCCCAACTGACCTTCTTGGGCAGTTCGAACTTGATGTGCAGCGGGCCGTCGTCGAGATGCGCGGTGCCGAAGTCGCGGTCGGAATCGCGCAGCGCCATGCGCGCCTGCTCGCCGTAGGCGGCGTCGAGCGCCGCGTCGAACTTGGTGCGCGCCTTCTTGAGCCAGTCGAGGGCTTCGTCGAGGTTCTTGTCGATCTCGGCCTTCTGCGCGGCAGGCAGCGCGGCCAACTGGCTGACGGACATCGCGGCGATGTCGGCGGGAAAGAGGGTCAAATCGTTCATGACCGTCTCCTCACTGGTACGCACGAGTGAAGCTGGAGTAGCGCGAGACGCGCCGCTCGAAGGCTTCGATTTCGTGCAGCAGGTAGGTGACCCGGTGGCCGAGCTTGCAGTAGATCGGCCCGAGCTGTTCCTGACGCCAGCGGCGCAGGGTCTTGACGGAAAGCCCCCACCGGATGGCGAGCTGGTTTTCGTCGAGGGCGATGCGCGGCGTCCCGCCCGGCATCGGCTGATGCGCGATCAGCCCGGTTTTGGTGGAAAGGGTTTGGGGTTGCATTGCGATGTGCCTCCTAGATGAAATGGGCACATCGCAGTCTCCGCACGGGTTTATGGCCCGTGTGTAGTTCGATTTGTAGTCGGATTTATGGGTTGCGTCGCAGGCGGTATTTCCCGCGCGAAACCTTTTCGATCACGTCCTCGCAGCTCGGGGTCTCGTTGAAAGCGTTGTCGAATGACTGATAGCCAGTGTTGACGGTGACGGCACCATTGACTTCCGCCCACGACATCACGGGCGGTGCGTGTCCATCGGTGCCCCACATCTGCTTGATAATCTTTGCGCGCGCTTCGGTGAGTTCGATTGACGATGTCATGTGCGGGAGCTTGAGCCGCGTACCGTTCAAGAATTGCACGGGCTCCGGTTCGCCCACGGTGGTGACGTATCCGCGCAGGACACGGTTGAATGCATCGGTGTCGAACGCGTCCACTCCATCGAACACGCGCACGAGCTCGTCGAGGCCTCGCATGGCGTGATCACGCGGAAGTGCTGCTTCGATACGCCGAGGGCACAGGACGACACCGCCACGCGCCCAGCCCGAATCGGCAAGGACGGCAGTGGTCTTGTCTTGCGGCGCGCGCGACCACGCTCGCCCGACGAACACCGGCGCGAAGTCGTGTGTGTTGGCGATTCGCATCTCGCCGAGGTGCCACAGGTGGTTCGGTATGCGGTTCTGAATGGCGGAGCATCGGCGGGCCTCGATGCCGATCAGCGCGGCCAGATCATTGAGCCACGAATCCATCTGGATGGAATACAGCGCAATGTCCGCCAACGGTTGCACGACGGTTCGCCCGTTCTGCGGACTACGGTATTGGAATCGGCCTGCGTCCTCATCCACCTCGACTTCGATTTCCTGCTCGGAATCGAGGAACGGCACCATCACATGGGTGTGGAAGCCTGCGGGCGCAATCCAGCGACGCTGAAGGAACTGCCGTCCGTCGCGTCCGAGGCTCGCAGCCAAGACTGGCGCGTCCAGACGTGGCAGGTTGTTCAGTGCGAGAAAGAAGCTCAGATACGGTGACATCGTCAGCGTCCTCCTCAGAACTGGCTCAACACGCCGATCTTGGTGAGCTGCTCCAGCACGCGCTTGCGGTCGTCCTCCGTCCGGCTCTTGTCGTTCAGCCCGTTCGGAGCGGTGATCTGCACGGCGACGTTGTGCGCTTTTCGATGCGGTTGCTTGGCCATGCGCATCACCAGCTTCACCTGCACAAGCGCGTACTGGCTCAGGTCGTCGGCGCTGTAGTCTTTATAGGCGACCTGATAGATGCTGCGACCATCGCGGCGGTCGCGGGTGATTTCCATCTTGCTCGACAGTTGCCGAACGACAGTGCGCCCGCTGATCTCCGACTGCTGCTCGAACGGACGCGCCACCTTGATCTGGAGAATCGAGATGCTCTCGATGCCCGCGATGCGATCCCGTTCGAGGCGCTTGAGCATCTCCGATGTCGAAAAGCCGAGCAGGTCGAACTGGCGCATGGGCATGTCGTCGATGTCGCCATCGTGCGCCAGCGCCACGTCACGGAAGATCGTGGCCAGTTCGCGGCGTGCTTCTCGGTCTTCGCAGAACACGCTGAGCGCGCCGGTTTCCGGCTCCCACGAAAAGCGCGCCGACATCGCGGCAGGTTCCTCGTGATCGACGACCTGCCCGTTGGCGACCTGCTGGTAGTGAGCCGTCGAGCCGTTGAACGTCGCAGTCAACGTGTGGAGCAATGCCGGGTCATCTTCGTCGGCATCTTCATCGCCATCGCGCTGGGCGTGCGAGAGGTCGCGCCGCGTGAACTGTTCAATCAGGATTTGATCCTTCGGCACCTGCGGAAACAGATCGGCGATCCGCGTGCGCAGCACCTCCTGCACGTCCGTGCCCGTCTTCGGCAGCACGCCCTTGGGGCCGAGGTAGTGGCTGGAGTAGTGGTCGCTCTTCCACTGACGATGCATCACTTGCAGGTGGGTGTTCGGCCTGATCGAACCGATCTTCGCGTCGCGCGCCGTTCTCTGGGAACTCCTGCAAGATGCACAGGTACAGCGCGCGGCTGTACCGGTCGCTGGGCATCGCCAGAACGGCGGCATCGTCGGTGCGCTGCTCGTCGAGCAAGGATTGGACGGCCTGCGCGCCGTAGTCGTCTTCGAGCAGCATGACCCGTTCGGCAGCGCGCTCGATGTTCTGCTGGGCGGTGACTTCCAGCTTGGTGACGGCGTGGAAGATCGCCTGACGGGATTCGACCGGGAGCTTGCCCTTGGCCGCGTCGGCCAGCGCGTGCAGTTCCGGCAGCGCCGCGCCGCTGGCCTGTTCAAGCAAGCGCATCGCGAGGCCGGGGCGTTTCAGCTTTCGCAGCAGGCCGACGAAGTGCTCCATGTTCGGCAGGATGGTCGAGCCATCATCGAATCGTTGTTCGCGCGCACGTTTCGGAGTCGACTGCTTGGCGACAGCCGATTTCTGCGGGGCGGTGGAGGCTTGGCCGGTTGGCATAGGCAGGTTCCTTCAAAAAAGTGCGCGATTGCGCGAATGGTTAATGGCGAGACTCAAAAAATGCCGACGCGAAGTCGGCGCGGTGGGCGGGCAGGCGGAGGTCAGCGCATCACGGCCTCCTGTCGGGTCAGGCCATAGCGATCCAAACGCACCTGAATGAAGCGGCGGTTGACGCCGAATCGGGTGGCCAAGGCTTTCTCCAAGCATTCCATGTCGAAGAAGCCGATGTCGCCGTCCGCCGTGAGGCGCAGGGCCGTGCCGGGGATGTCCGGATCAAGGGACGGGCTGCGATGGATGGTGACGCCGTACTTCGGCGCAAGCTCCTCGACAGCGGCGTTCAGGCGCTGGCGCGGCACGAGCAGCGACCCCATGAACTCGTTGGCGCGCAGCTCAGCGAAATGCTCGTCCGAGGTCGGCCCGATCCGGTTGCCTGCCGCCAGCGACTTTGCCAGATGATCGCTGTCCGGCGTCGTGGTTGCGGTAGGCTCGTTGCGTAGAAGGTTCGATGGCGTCGAACAGGCCCGGCCCCTTGCTGCCTTGAAAAATCCAACCGGGTGCGTCGAACACCGCGTGCCCCAGTTCGTGGGCGAGCGTGCTGAGAGCCAGCAGTTCGCTGAGTTTCTCGCCGACGGGCGAGACGGACACCATCGCCGTGTCGGGGACGCCGGGGTCGTACTCGCAGATGCCGAAGACGTGGTTGCCCTGTTCGTCATGCACGTCGTAGTCGGTGCTGACCTCCAGCGAGATGTCGATGCCGTTGACCTTCAAGCCATCGATCTGGCGCAGCGTATCGAAGGAGATGGCGTCGATGCTGGCCGCGACCAGTTGCTGACGCGCGAGCGCGGCGATGCCTTCGACGTCAGCGTGCTTGAGGTACTTGGGGCGTTTCCGGTCGCAATGCCGGTAGTCAAGCGTCAGAACCGGCATTCACTTCTTCTCCGTCACTTGCCTGCGGTACATCCGCACCAGATTGCCCACATCATCGCGGATGTCCGGCGGCAGTCGGCTGGCCTCGACGAAGGCGTCGTCGGCGCTGATGCCCAGAATCTCTGCGGCTTTGCGGATCAGCTCGTCCTTCGGTGGCTTTTCCATGTCGCGCTCGATGCGCGACCAGTAGGCGGGCGAGATCTCCAGTTGCCGCGCGAAGTCATTCATCTGAATGCCTTTCTCTTCGCGCTTCTTGCGGATGAAGGCTCCAAAGGGCATGGTTGTTACCTGATTGCGTGATTAGTTAATGGCTGGATCGTATCAACCCTCCGTCAGCCTGTCAACTGTTTCGTGAACGCGCAATTTTGGGGACTGCGCGGCATCGGCATTACCCGGAATTGCCATCCGCTTCGGAAGATCAGGCTCACTATCCCTGACGGTTGCTATTCCTCGGAGCCGTCATGAAGAACCTCGAACTGCCATCCCCTGCGGCGATGCATCCGGCCGCCCGCGCAGCGGAGATCACCACCATCCTTGCTGCGGCCATCACCCGCAGCCTTGTCTCTGGCGAGCCCAAACCGGGCGCGGTTCGCCTTGGCTTCCTGCCCAACCAGCGCGTTCATGCAACCCCGTCTCAACAGGAGAAGTTGCAATGAACGAAAGCCAATCATCCATCTCGGCCCGCATCGCGGCGCTGGCCGATCTGCCACTCGCCGATCTATGGGCCGAGTGGGATCGGTACTTCAGCCGCCGCCCCATGAAAACCAACCGGGCCTTCATCGAATCCCGCGTCGCCTACAAGTTGCAGGAGGAGGCGTTCGGCGGTCTGTCGCCGACCACACGCCAACGACTGGAGGCCATCGGCTCGCAGCATTCCAAGATCAAGCTGAGGGCGAAGCCGCTCGACCACCACTTCGCGCCGGGCACCGTGTTGCTGCGCGAATGGGGCGAGCGCGACCACAAGGTCACGGTCACCGCCGAAGGGCGGTTCGAGTACGAAGGCAGCAGCTACAAGAGCCTGACCGCCGTGGCGCGCGCGATCACCGGCACGCATTGGTCGGGGCCGCTGTTCTTCGGCCTTGCCAGCAAGGCAGGTGCGCGATGAACGGCCCTTCGCACATCGCCACGACCAAGACGCGCAAACGCTGCGCGGTGTACTGCCGGGTGTCTTCGGACGAACGTCTCGATCAGGAATTCAACTCCATCGACGCCCAGAAGGAGGCGGGCCACGCCTTCATCGCCAGCCAGCGCGCCGAGGGCTGGATTCCGGTGGCGGACGACTACGACGACCCCGGGTTCTCCGGCGGCAATACCGACCGGCCCGCCTTGAAGCGTCTGATGACCGACATCCAGCGCGGTCAGATCGACATCGTGGTGGTCTACAAGATCGACCGCCTGACCCGCAGCCTCGCGGACTTTTCCAAGATGGTGGACGTGTTCGAGCGCCACGGCGTGTCCTTCGTCTCGGTCACGCAGCAGTTCAACACCACGACATCGATGGGGAGGCTGACGCTGAACATCCTGCTGTCCTTCGCGCAGTTCGAACGCGAGGTCACCGGCGAGCGTATCCGCGACAAGATCGCAGCCGCCAAGAAAAAAGGCTTGTGGATGGGCGGTGTCCCCCCGCTGGGCTACGACGTCGCCACCCGGCAACTGGTCATCAACGAAACCGAGGCCGCCGTGGTGCGGCGCATCTTCGAGGAGATGCTGACCATCGGCTCACCGACGCAGATCGCGGCCCGCCTGACCGCCGATGGCGTCACCACCAAGGCATGGACGACGCAGGAGGGGCAGACCCGCTCAGGGGCGCGCATCGACAAGAAGTACCTGCACAAGCTGCTGCGCAATCGCATCTATCTGGGCGAACTGTCCCACAAGGGCAGCTGGTTCCCCGGCGCGCACCCGGCGATCATCGATCCGGGTCTGTGGGGCAAGGTGCATGAGGTGCTGTCCCAAGATGGGCACGCGCGCAGCGTCGCCACGAAGATTCGCTCGCGTACCGACGCCCTGCTGCGCGGCCTGCTGTACGCGCCATCGGGCGAGCGGATGTACCCGACCTATGCGCGCAAGAACGGCAACCAGTACCGCTACTACGTCTCGAAGTCGGAGAGCCGTTTCGGCGCGCCGGGCAAGGGCTTCGAACGTCTGCCTGCGCCGGAAATCGAAGCAGCGGTGGTGGCGCAGATGCGCACGGTGCTGACCAGCCCCGAAGCCATCGCATCGGTGGTTCGGCACATCCGGAAGACTGGCGCGCAGATCGATGAAGCTGCGACGGTGATGGCGATGGGACGGCTCAACGACGTGTGGGATCAGCTTTTCCCGGTCGAGCGCCACCGCATCGCCAACCTGATGATCGAGCGCATCGACCTCGTCCACGCGGGCGAAGTGCAAGGCATCCGGGTGAAGTGGCGTGAGCTGGGCTGGAACGCGCTGGTCGAGGAGTTCGCGCCGGGCAGCATCGGGGCAGAACTGATGGAGGTGGAGTGATGACGGACGACGCCATGACCACCTTCCGTGCCACTGGCTTTCCGCCGCCGGGGCGCGAGGCGCGTGCTGGAGCAAGACCAGTGCGTCCACGACGTGACCTTGCTGGAAGGCGTGGCGCGCGCGTTCTACTGGCAGCACCTGCTGGACAGCGGCGTGATGCAGAGCGGCTCGGCCATTGCCCGCGCCGAGAGGCTGCATCAATCCGTGGTCAACGAGCTGTTGCGCCTGACGCTGCTGGCCCCGGACATCATCGAGCAGTTCATGGCAGGCACGCAGCCGCGTCGCCTCAACCTGATTTGGTTCCAGCGCCATCCCTTGATGGTGGACTGGCAGGCTCAACGCGATCTGATCGCCAGCTTCAGGGAGGATGCATGAGCAAGAAGCATCGTGGGCGCGCGACCGGCGACGCCGTTACCTACCAGACGCCTTTGCCTGCGGGCGGCGTGCAGATCGAAACCTTCCTGCCGTGGAAGCTCGTGCAGCGCGGCTTCAAGAAGGAAGTGATCACGCCACTGGATGCGCCGCAAGTATTCGTCGAGGAGGCCCAGCGCGAACAGCGGTTGCGGGAAGCGGCGCGGGACACGCCGTTGATGCGTGCTCTGGGTCTGGCGTACCACTGGCAGCGGTTGCTGGATGAAGGAAAGTTCGGCTCCATGACCGAGATCGCCGCCGCCGAGGACATCGACTTGGGGCAGGCCAGCCGCATTTACCGGCTGGCGCAACTGGCTCCCGATCTGGTCGAGGGCATGGCCGAAGGCCGTCTCGACGTGAGCCTCACGTCCTTGCTGCGCGGCAGGTTTACGCCGTACTGGCAGGGGCAGCGGGGTGAGCTGGACGCCAGCCTGCGTTGACGCACGCCTTGCCGACCTGCCGCCGCAAGGCGGCCTTTTTTTCGCCCATCGCCAGCCCGGTCGCCTGCGGCCACCAGACGAAAACCGCAACCGACCGCCCTCCGACCTGCGTCAATCCATGACTTCGCCCCTTGAAAGCTCAAGAGGGGTGCAGAGAACGGAGAGGCCCGAACGCCCGGAAACGGCCCGGAACCGACCTGCGGCGGGGTGGCGTGTCCAAGAGGCGAACGCCGGAAACCGCGCCAGCACTGGGGTTTCGGGCAAGAAAAAACCCAACCGAGAACGGTTGGGTTTTGGATAAATGGTGGAGGCGGCGGGAATCGAACCCGCGTCCGCAAGACTTCCACAACTGGATCTACATACTTAGCCGCTCTATTTGAATTTAACCCCGTGCTTAGCCGACCGGCAGGCCGACACGAGGCGAGTCACCTTGAGTTTAGCTCCGCACCAAGTAACCCGATGCGGCACGAGTCTCTGTGAATGACGCTGCTGCGGGTTTCCCCACCTGACCCAGAGACCGATCCAGTGCAGCGGCTGTAGCCTTAAGCGGCTACTGCGAATTGCTCGTCGTTGGCGAGTATAGATTTCCAGATGGATTTACGAGGTGACTGGTCCTCGGTATGCACCACGTCGCTTCTTGACCCACGTCGAAGCCAGGTCGCCCCCGGTTCCGTAGCCGATGCCAACGCGCATCGGAAAAGCCCTTGTATTCTAGCTGAATCGCCCCGGGTTTCCTAGACAGCCCCGAGCTTCATGAAATACTGTTTTTCA
>NZ_MDUX01000004.1 GCF_014736495.1 Candidatus Dactylopiibacterium carminicum | reverse complement strand
CCACTTGGTTGCCAGCTTAAGGCTTCGAAGTGTCTAGTGAACCGGGGGCGATTCATCATGCGCCGCCCATCACACTGGATGAGTTGCCACCCCTGGCGGGCGTGATCCTGTCGCACGACCATTACGATCACCTCGATTACCAGCCGATCCTCCGTCTGGTTCCGAGAACGGAACACTTCCTTGCGCCGCTGGGTGTGGGGGACCGGCTGATCGCTTGGGGCGTGCCTGCCGAGAAGGTCGTGCAGCTCGACTGGTGGGAAGGAACCACCCTCGCGGATGGATTGCAGTTCATCGCCACACCGGCACGGCATTTTTCCGGCCGCGGTCTGACCGACCGGAATCGCAGCCTGTGGGCTTCCTGGGTGATGATTGATGGCACTACGCGCATCTTCTTCAGCGGTGACGGTGGCTATTCCGAAAGCTTCAAGCGCATCGGCGAGCAGTACGGCCCGTTCGATCTGACGATGATGGAGTGCGGTGCTTACGACAGGCGCTGGCCCGAGGTCCACATGCAGCCGGAGCAGGTGATCCAGGCGCATCGCGATCTGCGTGGCCGCCGCCTGCTGCCGATTCACAACGGCACCTTCGATCTTGCCATGCATCCCTGGAAGGAGCCTTTGGAGCGCATTACTGCCCTAGCAGAGGATCAGGCCGTACCGCTGGCGACGCCGCGCATGGGGGAATGCTTCGATCTGCACGCACCGCAGTCTGGTGAGGCCTGGTGGCGGCAGATTTCCTGAGACCTGTTCAAAGTCTGTAGCGAGAGGCCGTCAGCGGGGGCGTAGGCAGCAAACAGCAGAGCGTAGCTCTGCGCTGCCGCAGCCGGTTTGCTATGCAAAGCAAACCGTGGAAAAGAGCAGCGCAGGAACCGGAGTGTAAGGGGATACATGAGGATTCCGAGCAGCGCATGAGCCCCGATCACGGACTCGCAGTAAGACTATGAACAGGTTCTGAGAGGAAGGATTCTGCCCGCGCGCAGGCTCAGGGATGGGTGTGGTCGCCCAGTTCGTTGTAGTTGAGCCAGTACTGGGCCAGCAGGCCCACGGTGCGCAGGAAGCGTTCGAAATCCACGGGCTTGCGGATATAGCTGTTGGCACCGAGCCGGTAGGCCTCGTGGATATCCTGGGGTTCGCGCGAGGTGGTGAGGACGACCACCGGCAGTAACGCGGTGCGTTCATCCGCCCGAAGGCGGCGGAGCACTTCCAGGCCGTCTACGCGCGGAAGCTTGAGGTCGAGGAAGATCACGGCCGGCATTACGCTGATGTCGCGGCCAGCGTAGCGGCCACCGCCGAACAGGTAGTTCAGTGCCTCCAACCCGTCACGGGCGACGACGACCTGATTCTCTATCTTGTTCCTGTCCAGCGCACGCAGGGTCAGTACTTCATCATCGGGATTGTCTTCGACGAGCAGGATCGGTCTGTCGGTTGCCATGGTGTCCCCTGGAGCACACCGGGAAAGCGTCCGGAGTGCTGCGATGCAGCACGATGCTGCCTGCGTTCTTATCGGCAGCGGAATATCCGAGTTGAGTGCTTCACAGCACTCAGGGGCTGTCGACAGTCATTTGCCGGTCGCGTTCGTTCGAAAGCGGCTGCAGGGGCCAACGCGATCCGGCAGATGATTGGAAACGGAGTCTAGCCTGGCAACTGATCCGCGCGCAGCAGGAAGACCCTGCTTTCTTCGCTGGTGTTGGACAGCCACACGAATTCGATATCTGGCCACGCAGCTTCCACCAGTTCGCGATTGTGGCCAACTTCGACGACGAGGATGCCGTCGTCGGTAAGGTGGCGTCGCGCGCCCTCGATGATGCGGCGAACGATGGTGAGGCCATCTTCTCCTCCACCGGCCAGTGCCATCTCGGGTTCGTGACGGTACTCCTCGGGCAGGGCCTCCATCACTTCGGGCGTGACGTAGGGCGGGTTGCTCAGGATCAGGTCGTACTGCTCGTCGCCTAGCGCCTCGAACACATCGGACTCGATCAGGCGTACCACCTCTTCGAGGCCGTAATCGGCCACGTTGCGCCGGGCGACTTCCAGTGCATCCGGCGAAAGGTCGATGGCATCGACCTGCGCATTGGGATAGTGATGCGCCAGCAGGATCGCCAGGCAGCCGCTGCCGGTGCAGAGATCCAGCGCACGGCTGACCTGCAGCGGGTCTTCGATCCAGGGCTCGAAGCCGGCTTCGAGCAGTTCGAAGCAGAAGGAGCGCGGCACGATTACGCGCTCATCCACGTAGAAGCGGAAATCGCCGAGCCAGGCTTCCTGCGTCAGGTAGGCCGCGGGCAGCCGTTCCTCGGTACGGCGACGCAGTACGGCCAGCACTTCGGCGCGTTCGTCGCTCGGGATGCAGGCATCGAGGAAGGGGTCGAGCCAGTCCAGCGGCAGGTGCAGGGTATGCAGCACGAGGTATACGGCTTCGTCATAGGCTTCGCTGCTGCCATGGCCGAAGAACAGGCCGGCACGGTTGAACTGGCTGGTGGCATAGCGGATCAGGTCGCGCACGGTCACCAGTTCGTCGATCGGATCGTGGTGATGATCGTGCTCGTGATCGTGGCCGCAATCGCAGTCTTCGTCGTGCTCGTGGTGTGGGTGTGAAGTCATGTCAGCTGGTTTCATCCATGTGCAGCGTGAAGGAGCTGAAGGAAGCGCCATCTTCTTCTGCGGGTTCGAATTCGGTGATGGCGTCGTGCTGAGCCGGCGTCTTGGGAGCGTCGGCGCTTTCGGACGGTGTGTTGTTGACCAGCCAGGAGAAGTTGGTCGGAGAGTCGGAGTTGGTCAGCGCTTCTTCCAGTGTGATGACACCGGAGCGATACAGGCGGAACAGATCCTGTTCGAAGGTCTGAGACCCCTGCGCCAGTGATTTTTCCATGGCTTCGCGCACTTCGCCGAAATTGCCGGCCTGGATCAGCTCGGCAATGTGGCGCGTGTTCATGAGGATCTCGGCGGCGGGGATGCGGCTGCCGTCGGGTTTCTTCACCAGTCGCTGCGAGATGACGCTGCGCAGCGACACCGAAAGATCAAGGAACAGCAACTCGCGGCTTTCCAGCGGATAGAAGCTGGTGATGCGGTTGAGTGCATGGTGGGCGTTGTTGGCGTGCAGTGTGGCCAGCACGAGGTGGCCGGACTGCGCATAGGAGATCGCCGCCTTCATGGTCTCCAGATCGCGGATCTCGCCGATCAGGATGCAGTCCGGCGCCTGGCGCATCGCATTCTTCAGCGCCTCATGCCAGGACTTGGTATCGAACCCCACCTCGCGCTGATTCACGACCGAACGCTTGTGGCGGAACAGGTACTCGATGGGGTCCTCGACGGTGAGGATGTGTCCGGGCGTATTGTTGTTGCGGTAATCGAGCATCGACGCGATGGTGGTCGATTTGCCCGAGCCCGTGGCGCCCACCACCAGCACCAGACCACGCTTTTCCATGATGATCTCGTAGAGCACGGGCGGCAGGTTCAGCGTTTCCAGACTGGGGATTTCGCCCTGGATGTAGCGCACCACGATGGAGACGCTGTTGCGTTGCCAGAAGAAGTTGATGCGGAAGTTGCCCAGGCCGCGCTTGGAGTGAGAGATGTTGAGCTCGCGTTCCTTTTCGAAATGCGCGATCTGCTCGGGCGTCATGATCTCGTAGGCCATGCGCTGGGTGACCGCTGGCTCCATGATCTGCTGGTTGATCGGCATCACCACGCCGTTGATCTTGATATGCACCGGCGTGCCGGCCGATACGAAGATGTCCGAGGCGCGGCGCTCGGCCATGAGCTGGAAAAGCTTGTCGAAAATCATGAGTCCTCCCGTATCCATCCTGCGCCGCGCTGGCCTGTGTACCCCGTTTGCCACGGGCCGGCTGCGGTCCTGCAAGCTGCTTGTCGGATCCTGCACCCTGTGCGGCGCGTCAATCTCCGTTGACTGCACCGCACGGGGCTACCGCGCTCAGTCGCGCAGCAGTTCGTTGATCGAGGTCTTGGCGCGCGTCTGGGCGTCGACCTGTTTGACGATCACTGCGCAGTACAGCGAATACTTGCCGTCGGCCGACGGCAGATTGCCGGAGACCACCACGGAGCCTGCGGGAATGCGGCCGTAGCTGACTTCGCCGGTGGCGCGGTTGTAGATCTTCGTGCTCTTGCCAATGTAGACGCCCATCGAGATCACGCTGTTGTCTTCGACGATCACGCCTTCGACGACCTCGGAACGAGCACCGACGAAGCAGTTGTCACCGATGATGGTCGGGTTGGCTTGCAGCGGCTCCAGCACGCCGCCGATGCCCACGCCACCGGAAAGGTGTACATGCTTGCCGATCTGGGCGCAGGAGCCTACGGTGGCCCAGGTATCCACCATCGTGCCTTCATCCACATAGGCGCCGATGTTGACGTAGGAGGGCATCAGCACCACGTTCTTGCCGATGAAGCTGCCGCGGCGGGCGATGGCGTTGGGTACCACGCGGAAACCGCCTGCGCGGAAATCCGCCTCGCTGTAGTTGCCGAACTTGGCCGGCACCTTGTCGAAATACTGCGTGCAGCCGCCCGCCATCACTTCGTTGTCGTTGAGGCGGAAGGAGAGCAACACCGCCTTTTTCAGCCATTGATGCGTCACCCAGTCGCCGTCGATCTTCTCGGCCACGCGCAGGCGGCCGGCATCCAGCGTAGAGATGACTTCGTTGACCGCATCGCGCAGTTCGGCCGTGGCGTTGCCCGGATTGATATCGGCGCGGTTTTCGAAGGCGGTTTCAATGACGGTTTGCAGGTTGCTCATGGCGATTTCCAGAGTTGGGGTCGGTTTGTGGGAAAGGAAGACAGCTAAACGGATTCGGCAGCAGGGCCGATATCATCAATCAAGTCATGACGCCCATCGAGTAGGGTGCGCCGTGCGCACCAGCGATGGGGAACACATCACCCCAGCCAGCGCACGAAGCGGACGATGCGGGCGATGCCTTCATCGCATTCGGCCTGGTTGGCGACCAGCGCGATGCGCACGCGCTTGGCGCCGGGATTCTCGCCATGCGCTTCACGGGCCAGATAGGAGCCGGGCAGCACGGTGACGTTTTCCTCAGCGTACAGGCGGCGGGCGAATTCGGTATCGGAGATCGGCGTGCGGGCCCAAAGATAGAAGGAGGCATCGGGCAGATCGACATCCAGCGCCTGCTGCAGCGCAGGCGTGGCGCTGGCGAACTTGGCGGCGTACTGGCGGCGGTTCTCCAGCACATGCGCCTCGTCGCTCCAGGCGGCGATGCTGGCGACCTGCACCATCGGGCTCATGGCACAGCCATGGTAGGTGCGGTAAAGCAGGAATTTCTTCAGCAGCGCGGCGTCACCCGCGACGAAGCCGGAGCGCAGCCCCGGTACGTTGGAGCGTTTTGAGAGGCTGGAGAAGACCACCAGGCGCGGGAAACCTTCGCGCCCCAGCTGCTGTGCCGCCTGCAGTGCGCCCAGCGTGGGCCTGGCTTCGTCGAAATACAGCTCCGAATAGCACTCGTCGGAGGCGATGGTGAAGCCGTACCTGTCGGAAAGAGCGAACAACTCACGCCATTCATCCAGCGACAGCACGCGACCGGTCGGATTGCCCGGCGAGCACACATATAGCAGCTGCACGCGTGCCCATTCGTCGGCGCCGAGCGAATCCAGGTCGAAACCGAAACCATTGGCCTGCGTCTGGTTGAGGAAGACGGGCTGGGCGCCGGCCAGAAAGGCCGCCCCCTCATAGATCTGGTAGAACGGGTTCGGGCAGGCCACGAGCGGCGCCGGGCGGCTGGGGTCCAGCACAGCCTGGGCGAACGAAAACAGCGCCTCGCGCGAACCATTCACCGGCAGCACCTGACTGCCGGCATCGATGGCGGGCAGACCATAACGGCGCTCCAGCCAGCGCGCGATGGTGTTGCGCAGCGCATCGCTGCCATTCGTGCTGGGATACTGGGCCAAGCCACTGAAGCCTTCCTGCAAGGCCTTGAACACCAGTTCGGGCGTGGCGTGCTGGGGTTCGCCGATAGACAGCCGGATGGCCGCCTGATCAGCGGGCGCGGTGCCGGCGAACAGGGCACGCAGTTTCTCGAAAGGGTAGGGCTGGAGACGATCGAGCAGCGGATTCAAGATTTTGACGCTCAGGCTGGGTTGGCGGCCCGCAGCGCTCCGGCGGGCGGGGCACGGGCGGGTCAAAAGAGGGGTGATATTATAGCCCGCCCCGTTCCCCGTGCTTCTGCCTGCTGAAAACGTGCGTCTCTCCAAGCTCAAGCTCGCCGGCTTCAAATCCTTCGTCGATGCCACCACCATCCTCGCGCCGGGGCAACTCGTAGGCATCGTCGGGCCGAATGGCTGCGGCAAGTCCAACGTCATCGACGCGGTACGCTGGGTGCTGGGCGAATCGCGTGCCTCCGCGCTGCGCGGTGAATCGATGCAGGACGTGATCTTCAACGGCTCCACCACGCGCAAGCCGGTCTCGCGCGCCAGCGTCGAGATGATCTTCGACAACGCCGAAGGGCGCGCGGCAGGGCAGTGGTCGCAATACGCCGAAATTTCGGTGAAACGCCAGGTGGACCGCAACGGCGGCTCGGACTACTTCATCAACAACGTCGCGGTGCGCCGCAAGGACGTCATCGACCTCTTTCTCGGCACCGGCCTGGGGCCGCGTGCCTACGCGATCATTGAGCAGGGCATGATCTCGCGTGTGATCGAGGCGCGCCCGGAGGAAGTTCGCGCCTTTCTGGAAGAAGCCGCTGGCATCACGCGCTACAAAGAGCGCCGCCGCGAAACCGAAGGGCGGCTGGCGGACGCGCGCGACAACCTGGCGCGTGTGGAAGACATCCGCGCCGAGCTCACGCAGCAGATTGGCCGCCTGGAGACCCAGGCGGAACTCGCGCGCCGCTACAAGGAGCTTTCCAGCCAGCTCTCGCAGCGTCAGGTGCTGTTGTGGCGCTACAAGCACACCGCCGCGCAGGGCGAGCTGACGCGTTTGGCGGAGACCATCGCGCAGACGCAGACGCATGTCGAGGCCTGCAATCAGCAGGTGGTGGAACTGGATACCGGCATCACGCTGGCGCGCGAGGCGCAGCATGTGGGCAACGAAGCGCTGAATGCCGCCCAGGGAGATCTGTATGCGATCAATACCGAGATTTCGCGCATCGAGGCCGAACTGCGCAATCTGCATGACACCCACGCGCGCCTGAGCCAACGTGGGCAGCAACTGCTGGCCGAAGAAACGCAGTGGCGCGAGCGCCTGGGTACGGCCGAGGCGCAGCATGAGCATTGGGCGCTGCTTGGCGAGCAGGCTCAGGAGCGCCTTGAGATCGCGCTGACCCAGGTGGCCGAGGCCGAAGAAGGACTGCCCGAGGCCGACGCCGCCTGGCGGGATGCGCTGGCCGCGCAGGAATCGGCCAGGCGGGCGGTGGCGCAGGTGGAGCAGCAATTGCGCGTGGAGGATACCCGGCGCCAGTCCGTCGAACGTGCATTGGGTGCGCTGACGCAACGGCGCGAGCGATTGGAGCGCGAGCGCGCGGGCTTGCATGCCGAAGATGAAGCCGTGCTGCGCACGCTGGAAGCCGAACTGGGCGAACTGGTAGCACGCGCGCAGCACGACGAAGCCCGCCTGCACGAGTTGCAGGCTCGTCAGGCCGAGCGCCAGGCCGCACAGCAGGACGCGCAGCAGGCCTTGCAGCAGGCGGGCCGCGAGCTGACCGAAATGCGTGCGCGTCTCGATGCCTTGCGTGGCCTGCAAGCCAGTCTGCGCGATCAGGGCGATCTGGCCGGTTGGCTGGCCGCGGCAGGGCTTGGCGGTGAGGCGCCCGCCTGGCAGGCCTTGCAGGTCGAGGCGGGCTGGGAGCTGGCCGTGGAGGCCGTGCTGCGTGAACGCGTCAGCGCCATCGGGCCGCTGGCCGGCACGCTAGAAACCGTGCTGGACGATCCGGCGCCCGCCACACTCACACTGCTGCGCGAAGGCTCGCCCGGCAAACCCGGCGCGCCGCCCTTTGATGCACCCTTGCTCGAAGAGCACGTGCGCTGCCAGCGCGCCGACCTGCTGCCGCACCTGCGGCATTGGCTGGATGGCGTGTATGCCGTGCCGTCGCTGACGCCCTGGCTGG
This sequence comes from Candidatus Dactylopiibacterium carminicum, assembly GCF_014736495.1. Classification (GTDB taxonomy): domain Bacteria; phylum Pseudomonadota; class Gammaproteobacteria; order Burkholderiales; family Rhodocyclaceae; genus Uliginosibacterium; species Uliginosibacterium carminicum. The sequence continues at coordinate 92,472 of NZ_MDUX01000004.1, read as the reverse complement.
CGGGTGGGCAGTTGCTGCCAGCTGGCGTCACCCTGGTCACGCCAGCTGGCCAGCTGCTGGATGCCGGTGCGCTGACACTGTTCGCGCCGGATGCCCGTACCCATGGCGCCATCGAGCGGCAGCGCGAGATCGAATTGCTGGAACAGGCTCTGATGCCAGCGGAAGCAAGGCATCAGGCCGCGAAGGATGTCGTGGACGGGCTGCTTGCCGAGCTGCGCGGCCTGCAGGAGGCGCTGGCCGCCGGGCGGCGCGAGCTGCAGCTCTCCCAACAGGCAAGACATGAGCGTCAGCTGGCGCTGGTGAAAGCGCAACAGGCACAGGCGCGGCAGGTCGAGCGTCTGGCACAGCTTGCGACCGAAGCTGCCGAGATACAGAGTCAGGAAGGTCTGGAGCAGGCGCAGCTGGAAGAAATCGCCGAGTCCGCCGCGCGTGCCGAGGCGACGCAGGAAACGCTGGGCATGCAGGCCGAAGAAGCGGCTGAGCGATGCGCCGGGGCAGAAGTGCGCCTGCGTACCGCACGTGAGATGCTCGCTGCAGCCCAGCGAGGCCGCCATGACGCGGAACTGGCTGCGCGCGAGGGTAATGCCCGCCAGGAAGAGGCACGCCGTAACGCCGCCTTGGCTCAGGCACAGCTTGAGAAACTGGCCGTGGAGCGCGAGCGTATCGAGGGCGAGCAGGGCTCGCTGGATGATCAGGCGCTGCTGACTTCACGCCAGACGGCGCTGGATCTGCGCCAGGGGCGGGAGGCCACATTGGCCCGGCGACGCGAGGAACAGGAAGCTCAGGCGCGCCAGCTGCGTGAAATGGAAGCCGCCCGCACGCAGGCCGAACAGGCGCTGACGCCACTGCGCGAGCAATTGGGCGAGCTGCGTCTGGCACATCAGGCGGCGGAACTGGGCGCGCAGCAGGCTGCCGAGCGGCTGGGAGAGCTCGGCGCGGAACTCATGGCGCTGGATGACTCCGTGATGGCGGAGATCCGCGAGACGGCGCTTTCCCGCGAGGTGTCACGGCTGACGCGCGAGATCGCGGAAATGGGCGCGGTCAATCTGGCGGCCCTGGCTGAGCTGGAGTCGGCGCGCGAGCGCAAGGGCTTTCTCGATCGTCAGTTCGATGACCTGATGAGCGCCATCGGTACACTGGAGGACGCCATCCGCCGCATCGACCGCGATACGCGCAGCCAGTTGCAGGAAACCTACAACACGGTCAATCGCCATTTCGGCGAACTCTTTCCGCGTCTCTTCGGCGGCGGGCAGGCACAACTGGTGCTCACCGGCGAGGATCTGCTGGATGCTGGCGTGCAGATCATCGCGCAGCCGCCGGGCAAGAAGAACGCTTCGATCCATCTGCTGTCTGGTGGGGAGAAGGCACTGACGGCCATCGCGCTGGTGTTCGCGATGTTCCAGCTCAATCCGGCGCCTTTCTGCATGCTCGACGAGGTGGATGCCCCGCTGGACGATGCCAATACCGAGCGGTATTGCCGCATGGTGCAGCACATGTCCTCGGTCACCCAGTTCATCTTCATCAGCCACAGCAAGATCACGATGGAGATGGCGCAGCAGCTGGTGGGCGTGACCATGCAGGAGCAGGGCGTGTCGCGTGTGGTGGAAGTGGATATGGACGAAGCGCTCAGGCTGGCGCAGCCTGCGGCAGCTTGATGCGATAATGCGCGCCTTGTATCGAGGCGCATTGTTTTACGGGGTGCACAGCACACATGTCCGGAAATGAATTGCAGTACGGCCTGATTGGCCTGAGTGTCGTCGCGATTTTCGCGCTGGTGGTCTACAACCTCTGGCAGGAGCGACGTGCGCGCAAGGCCGCGGAGCAGGCCTTCCGCTCCGACCACCACGACGTATTGCTGGAAGGCGACGTCGAGCCTGCTGTTCCGCCAGCGCCTGGCGGTCGCATGGAGCCTTCCTTGCACGAAGTCGAGGTGGAGCAGCCCAGCGCCCGTCCGGCTGCGGCGGCCAGCAAGCCGACACGTGCCAGCGAGCCGGTTTTGCCCTGGGAGGCACGCGCCATCGATTGCGCGGTCAGCATCGAAGCACCGGCGGGGGTCGCCGCGGCAGCCCTGTTCGCTGCGCAGCAAGAAGTGCTGGCTGGCGTCAGCCGCCGCCTCCAGTGGTACGGCTGGAACGATCAATCGCATGAATGGTTCGCGTTGGATGCACGCAGTCCGGGCAGTCTTTCGCGCGCCTGTGTCACGCTGCAGCTGGCCGATCGCCGTGGTGCGATCAGCGAAAGCGAGCTGAAGCGTTTCTTTGACCAGTTGCAGCGCGTCTGCGAGCAATTCCTGGCCGTGCCGCGCTTGCCCACGAGCGTCGAAACGCTGCGTTCCGCCGTGGAGCTCGATGGTTTCTGTGCCGATGTCGACATCCAGATTGCCGTCAACGTGATCGCGACCTCCCAACCCTTCAGCGGCCCGCGTCTGCGCGCCGCGGCGGATGCCGCCGACCTGCAGCTGGGGGCCGATGGTACCTACCAGGCGCTCGATGACGCCGGGCAACTGATGTTCTCGCTGGCCAATCAGGAGTCCGCGAAGCTTTCCGCCGAGCAGCTCAAGCATCTACACACGCGCGGACTCACACTGGTGCTGGATGTGCCGCGTGTACGCAACCCGATGCAGGTGTTCGACCGCATGCTGGGCTGCGCGCGCCAGCTGGCCGAGGCTCTGGGGGGGCAGCTGGTCGACGACAACCGCAATCCGTTCTCGGATCGCGCCATTGACCTGATCCGCAGCCAGATCGGGCAGTTCGAGATGCAGATGGAGCGGGCGTCCATTCCCGCCGGTGGTAGCCTGGCACGTCGCCTGTTTGCATGATGGATCTGTTCGACCAGGCCGACGACGCCGAACGTGCGGCCGAATTGCGTGATCTGCTCAACCGTCATGCCCATGCTTATTACGTGCTCGATGCGCCGCAGGTGTCGGACGCCGAGTACGACCGTCTGTTCCAGGAGCTGGACGCGTTGGAGCGGGCGAATCCGGCGTTGCGTACGCCAGACTCACCCACGCAGCGCGTGGGTGGGCGGATCCTGGCGCAGTTCCAGCCCGTGCGTCATGCCGTGCCAATGCTGTCGATCCGCACCGAAACCGATATCAGCGAAGGCGGTGCCATCGCTTTCGATGCCAGGGTGCGCAAGGAACTGGAACTGGATGAAACCGACCCGCCGGTCGAATATCTTGCCGAACTGAAGTTCGACGGCCTTGCCATCAACCTGCGCTATGAACACGGCGTGTTGGTGCGTGCCGCCACGCGGGGCGACGGGGAAGTGGGTGAGGATGTCACCCAGAACATCCGCACCATAGGCCAGATTCCTTTGCGCCTTGCGGGTTTGGCGCCTGCGGTGCTGGAGGTGCGTGGCGAGGCTTACATGCGCCGCGACGATTTCGAAAAGCTGAATGCGGCGCAGGTGCAATTGGGAGAAAAGACTTTCGTCAATCCGCGTAACGCGGCTGCGGGGTCTGTGCGGCAGCTCGATCCGGCAATCGCCCGGCGCCGGCCGCTGAGTTTCTTTGCCTACGCCTTGGGGGAAGTGCAAGGCTGGGATCTTCCTGCGCGTCAAAGCGAGCTGTTGCAGGCATTCAGCCGCATGGGCCTGCCGCTCAGTCAGGAATATACGGTGGCACACGGCGCCGCTGAGCTGGCAGCCTTTCACAGGCGTATCGGCGAACTGCGCAATCAGTTGCCTTTCGACATCGATGGCGTGGTCTACAAGGTGGATCGTCTCGATTGGCAGCGTCAGCTGGGTTGGGTTTCCCGCGAGCCGCGCTGGGCCGTGGCGCACAAATACGCACCGCAGGAAGAGATCACGCGTCTGGTGGATATCGAGATCCAGGTGGGGCGTACCGGCGCGCTGACGCCGGTGGCGCGGCTGGAGCCCGTGTTCGTGGGCGGCGCCACCGTGACCAATGCTTCGCTGCACAACGAGGACATGATCGCGCACAAAGGGGTGCGGATCGGTGACCGGGTGGTGGTACGCCGCGCTGGCGACGTGATTCCTGAAGTGGTGACTGCAGTTGTGGATCTGCGCGACGGCTCCGAACGGGATTTCGTCATGCCCACCGTCTGCCCGGTCTGCGGCAGCCACGTGGTCCGTGAAGCGGGCGAAGCCGTGGCGCGTTGCACGGGAGGGCTGGCTTGCCGTGCCCAGCGCGTGCAGGCGCTGATCCATTTTGCAGGCCGCCGGATGATGGATATCGACGGGCTGGGCGACCGCTACATCGAATCACTGGTCGAATTCGGCTATGTCAGCAGCCCCGCCGATCTGTATCGCCTGCGGTTGGACGATCTGCTGGAAATGAAGCGCCGTGCCGATGAACGCGACGGCGTTACGCCCGAGACCGTGCTGCAGGGCAAGATTGCCACCAAATGGGCGGAGAACCTGATCGATGCCATCGCCGACAGCAAACGGCCGCCGCTGGCGCGTCTGATTTTCGCGCTGGGCATCCGCCATGTAGGCGAGTCGACGGCAAAGACCCTGGCCGACTGGCTGGGCGCGCTGGAGCGCATCCGCCAGGTGCCGCGGGAGATCTTCGCGGCACTGCCTGACATCGGTGAGGTGGTGGCAGAGTCCCTGTACGATTTCTTTGCCGAACCGAACAATGAGCGTGTGCTGGATGAATTGCTGCTTGCGGGCGTCGCGCCGGAAGGGGAGCATGCGCCTTCGGCACAGCTGCCACGCCTGCTCACGCCGGTGGCCTTGCTGGGGCACCTCGGCATTCCACGCCTGACGCCTCTGCGCGCGCAGCAGTTGATCGAACAAGGGCTTGATCTGTCCGGGTTGGCGGCATTGCCGGGTGATGAGATCCAGGCCAGGGGGCTGCCTGCCGAGGTCGGCACCAGTCTGGCGGATTGGCTTGAAAAGGAAGGGAACCGGGAGCGCCTGAAGCAACTCCATGTCAGCGCCCAGGCCTTGATTGCGGCGGCACCGCAGGGGGCTGTCGGCTACGCGCCGCTGGCAGGCAAGACTTTTGTGTTGACGGGAACGCTACCGACGCTCAGCCGTGATGCGGCGACAGCGCGGATCGAGAGCGCTGGCGGCAAGGTAACGGGCTCGGTATCGAAGAAAACGGATTACGTGGTGGCAGGCGAGGAGGCAGGCAGCAAGCTTGCCAAGGCACTGCAACTCGGCGTGCCGGTGCTGGACGAGGCGGGGCTGACGGCCCTGCTGGAAGCATCGGCAGCAGAAATGGACAACAGATGAAACGATGGATACTGGCGGCGCTGGCCAGCCTGGCGTTGCTGACGCCGACCCTGGCCCCCGCCTCGAACAAGCCTTCGGGCACGGCTGCGGCGAAAAGTGCCAAGCCGGCGCAGAGCCAGGCGAAGAAATCCGCGCCAGCCAAGAGGGCTGCGAACAAGGCGCCGGCGAAGCCCAAACAACAGACCGGTACGAAGAAGAAATCCTCGGGCGCAGCTTCAACGGGCAAGAAGGCTGCCGGTGGGGCGGCGACGCAGCAGTCGTCCGGCACGCAGCGCTGTACCATCCAGCGCGTGAAGAACAGCCAGGGCAAGTTCATCAATCGCCGGGTGTGCAAGCCTGCGGCCCAGCCTGATCTGGCCAGCCCGATCAAGCCGGACGCCCTGCAGACCACCAGTGCTGCACCGGCACCGTCTTCCGATCTGCGTGGAAAGCCTGCGCCCGAGCGTGCCTACGCCGTCGATGGCGAGACCTTCTTCTATCAGGGGCGCAAATACCGCGTGGAGGGGCTGAAGGCCAGCGGTAACGGTGACATGGGGCTGCAACGCTTGCAGCGTGCCCTGGATGCCGGCAACCTGAATCTGGATGCACTGGATACAGGCACCGACGGCGTGACGCGGGCGCGGGTGAAGATTGATGGCCGTGATCTTGCGCGGGAGCTGGGCACGCCCTGATTGGGCCACGTATTTTTCCTTGCGTATACCCACAAAAAAGCCGGCTATCAAGGCCGGCTTTTTTGTGCGCGAAGCGGGGATTACTTCTTCGGCAGGAAGTCTTCACGGATCGGCGTGAAGGTATCGAGCAGCACGCCAGCCTTCAGACACTTGCAGCCGTGCATGATGTTCGGTTTCTTGTAGAGCGTGTCACCCGTCTTGACGATCTTGGTCTCGTCGCCGATGGTGAATTCGAACTCGCCGGACAGGATGTAGGTGAGTTGCTCGTGCGGGTGGTTGTGCATGTAGCCGATGGCGCCATCAGCGAAATGGACTTCAACCTGCATCATCTTGCCGCCGTAGGCCAGGATGCGACGGGAAACGCCGTTGCCCAGATCTTCCATCGGGCGATCTTTGCCAAAAACAAACATAGTGACCTCCAGAGAATCAACCTGAGGATTATACGCGGTCGGGTCGTCGTTCCCAAGATGAAAAGGGCCGGTGCGGGGCTGATGCGTGTCAGTTGGCGCGTGGTTTGAGCCGTTGCACGATGCGCCGGCGTGCCGCTCTGGCGCTGTCGGTCCAGCCTTTGGCCCGCCACCGGGCCGCCATGCACAGCCCACGCACCCATTCGTCCACGGTGTAACCAATCCAGATTCCTGGCAGGCCGAGGCCAAAATGGATGCCCATCAACCATGCCAGTCCGGCGCCGAAGACGAAATTGGAGACGACGCTGACCTTGACTGGAAAGCGGACATCTCCCGCCGCCCGCAGGCCGCCGAGCATCAGGATGTTGAGGCAGCGCCCCGGCTCCAGCAGAAGATCGATCAGCAGTACGCCGACGATCAGACTGATCACGGCGAGATCCGTATTCAAACCGTGCAGCAGGAAAGGCGTCACGAAGCAGCTCAGGATGGCACCACTTACGGTGACGACCAGCGCGATCCGCAAAGCTCGTTGGAGCGTGGCGTTGGCCTGCTTCAGACGCCCTGCACCAACCAGGTGGCCCAGGACGATTTCGGAGCCGAAGCTCAGAGACACCATGTAAATGTTTACCCAGCCCGCAGCCTGCAGCACCCAGGCATGTGCGGCCAATGCATCGGTACCCAGGCTGGCGGCCATGGATACTGTCATCAGGAAGGCGATGCGGAAGGCGATCTTCTCGCCCGCCGAGGGCAGGCCAATGGCGAGGATGGGGGGCAGGGCTTCGCGGTGACGTGAATAGAAAAGCGAAGGTGTCAGCCGGATATTCAGGCGGCGCAGCCATAGCATCGCCAGCAAGCCGACGGCCAGCAGGCGCGAGAGCAGATGACCCCAGCCCAGGCCCATCAGTCCGAGCGCAGGCAGGCCTGCCCAGCCGGTGACCAGCGGAATGCTGACCACGACCTGCAGAAGATTCATGGCCATGGTCATGCGCATCGAATCGCGCGTGAAGGTGTAGGCGCGCAGCACCGAGAGCATGGTGACGAAAAGCGAATCCAGCGCCAGCCCGATGGCAGTCAGGATGAAGAACGGCACGGCCAGCTCGAAAAGCTCGACGGGCAGCTGCAGCAATTTCAGCGTTGCCGCGGGCATCAGGCCGACCAGCGCTGCGGAAATCAGGCCCAGCCAAAGCGAGGCAGCCAGCCCCGCGCGTGCCATGGCCGCCGCGCCTTCGTCGTCACCGCCGCCCTTGTGCTGGGTGACCACTACACTGGTGCCGACGCCTACTACGCGGAAGATGCGGTCAAAGATCTGGCGTAACTGATTGGCCAGCCCGAATACCGCCACGGCGCCCAACGAGACCTGGCCTGCGAGCCACAATCCCAATGTGCCGATCGCCATCATCAGGAACTGCTCGACAAACATTGGCCAGGTGATACCCAGCAGGTCGGGCTGACGGGAAGATGGAGCAGGCATCGGGAATGGGCGGGAAAGGCGGCGGAAGTGCCAAATTGTGCGCCTTTCCGGGCTTCATCGTTTGCGACAGTGCAAGCGAGGGCTCTGCCGGATATTACAGAGCCGGGGCCTGGCTATGCCAATACCCAATACCTAGACCAGATCGGCATTGACCACGGTCTTCAACACGGTCTGCCATTCGTCGTTGCGCTGCCGTCGCTGAAACCACCACAACGCCCCCTTCTTGAAAGACAGGTCCTGCGCTTCGCCACGTAGCAACAGAGAGGCGATCTGGCCTAAGGTTGGTTGATGGCCTACGACCAGAACGGGCGTCTCCACATCCGGCCAGCCAACGGCATCCAGCAATGCCGGCGCGGTGGTGTCCAGCCCCAGCGCTTCGCTGATTTCGTAGGGGTGCCCCCAGGATTCGATGGTCTGTCGCGTGCGAGTGGCGGGGCTGCAATACACCTGCAGTCCGCGGTGGGCGCGTGCTGGTCCAGCCAGCGCGCCATGCGCAGAGCCTGTTTGATACCGCGTGGGCTCAGTTCGCGCGCGGTATCAGGGATTCCATCTTCAGCTTCGGCATGACGCCACAGCAGCAGGTCCAACTCATTCTCCTTTGGGCTGGCAGGAGGCGCCGGGATTCCGTCAGCGCTTGTCCCAGGGGTTGGCAGGCGTCAGGTGACGTGCCGCGTTGCGCAGCATACGGCGGCGGGATTTCGTTGCCGTGACAGCGTACCAACCGCAGGCGTAACCAGCGGGGCTGGCCAGTGCGGGCTGTTGCTCGACCAGTGTCTGCAGTGTGGGCGCAAGCTGGGATATGTCGTTGATCCGGCCGAGTTCGTCCTGCAGTTTTCCCAGTGCGAGCAAACGGCGTTGCATGGCGCGTTCGGGATAGAGGCCGGCAAAGAATTCGGCGGCATAGCGCAGGCGTTTGCCGGCAATACGCAAAGCGTGAAGGCTGGCTGGGCGTTTGGCACATGTCTTTTTTAGCCGGCGCAGGGCCTCGCGGGAAAGCTTTCGCAGGCAGCTTCTGGCATGTTTCGCGAGTGGTGTCGGGGATGCGTTTTCGTCGGGCAAGGCCGCCATCAGACCGAGCATGGTCTGCCCCGCGCGTGCAGCATGGTTTCCCGCAAGGATCTGCGTCTGCTGGGCGACGGAGGCTGCCAGCAAGGCTTGATACAGCAGGCTGATGCCTTCCGCCTGGCCTTGCAGCGGTGCGATCTGTTCATCTGCCAGTACGCGCAGCATGCGTGGAGCACCGAGCTCCTGAGCCAGCTCGCCCAACGGTTTGATCCAGGCCTTGCCTTGCGGCCAGAGCGGCGTGAATACCTGCAGGCACGCACGTAGGCGACGCAATGCGATGCGCTGTTGGTGTACGAAGACCGGATCCCCAGGGTTGCGCAGAGCCCCATCCAGGTTGGCGGCCCAATCCGCCAGCAGGCTGTGCGCGATCCGCCGCAGCGAGTCCAGGGCCGGCTGGTCACCTTGCAGGTTGAGGATGCGGGTGTTCTGAGCCTGCACGGGTTCGCCCCGGAACAGACGATAGCCGCGCGCAGCCTTGCTTTCATCGTACGGGCGCAGCGGGAGAGTTTCTGCCAGTTCGCAGGCGAGCCAGAGCAGATCTGCTGCACTGCCGCTAACCAGTTCCAGTTCGAGTTCGCTGATGGCTTCCTGCTGATTTCCGGCCTGGACTTCGCCGGCATCCAGCATCAGGTGGATTTCGATGCCCGCGCGAGGACGGAGTACGAAAGTGTGGCGCCGGAAGTTGGTGGTGAACAGCGGGACGATGCTGTCTGCCTGTGCCTCCAGCAGACTGCGTACATCAGGTGCATCGATGGCCGAGAAATCGAACCGGCCGTGATAGGCGCATTCCCACTCGGGGCGCGAGGAAAGCCCCCCCTGCGAAACAGCGGCGCATTTCACCGTCTGCAACCAGCGCTTGCCGGCCTTGCGGGTGCGGAGTGCCACGCGTGCGGCCGAGAGCGTTTGTGCCGGTGTGTCGTAATAGGTGTTGATCAGCGTCTGAGCGGGTTCCAGACGCTCGGCGTCCCGGATCAGAGTGTGGCGCAATACCTGACGATGCGCACTGGCAGGCAGGGCCAGCTTGAGTTCGATTTCCTTGACCATGAGGGGCACCTGAAGAATGGGCGGCGTGACCATACCCGGCGGTCAGGGCAAGCGCTGCATCAACGCGCAGGGCGCAGCATCACCAGTTTCAGATGCTCATGCTCGACAGGACGCAGCGTGACCTGTTGATAATGGATCAGGCCGCGCTGTGAATGCAGGAAACCGCGCTCGCCGCCCTGACGCTCCAGCACGTCATGCTGCTTCCAGAATCGTTTGAAATCGCTACTGCCTTCGTTGAGTTCGTTCACCAGATGGAGCAGGGCAGGTTCATCCAGACGACTGCGGCAGTCCGCGCGGAATTCGGCGCTGATGCGGCGGGCGCGGGTCTCCCAGTCGACCAGGAACTGTCGGGTGTCAGGGCGGAGGAAGACGAAGCGGAGCATATTCGGCAAGGCGTCGCCCGATGCTCGAGGCTGGTCCAGCCAGCCTGCGAAAAGGGCTGTCGCCGCTGCATTCCAGCCGAGCAGATCCCAATACCGGCCCATCAGATAGGCAGGCACATCGATATCGTTCAATAGCTGGATGAGGATGGGCGGTGCTGCATCCTCTTCGGGCTGGCTGTCCTGTGGGTCACGGCGATCCGCCATCTCGAAGAGGTAGGCCCGTTCCGAGCGAGTCAGCCGCAGACTGCGCGCCAAACGATCGAGCACGTCGGCCGAAACGTTGACCTCGCGGCCTTGTTCCAGCCATGTATACCAGGTGGGGCTGATGGCGATCAGTTGCGCGACCTCCTCACGACGTAGCCCCGGAGTCCGTCGCCGGCTGCCGGCGGCAAAACCAAAATCGGCAGGTTGGCTGCGGGTGCGCAGCACCTGCAGGAATTCACCAAGTTCCTTGCGGCGGGCGTCCATTGGATGATCGTGAGACAGAGGAGAGGCGACAGGGATCAGGCTGTTAGTTTTTATACCAGTATAAGTGCTTGTCTTGTTCGGGTATAGATCGCTGACTATTATCCGCGTCACCAACCCGGGTACAGACCCGGAACCCAGATTTGCGCTGGTGATCCAGCGCCCAGGCAAGGAGTGATTCGAATGGCCAAGACGCTTTACGACAAGCTGTGGGATTCCCACGTTGTCCGCCAGGAAGAGGACGGTACCTGTCTTCTCTACATCGACCGCCACCTCATGCATGAGGTGACCAGCCCCCAGGCTTTCGAAGGGCTGCGTCTGGCCGGCCGTAAGGCCTGGCGCAACACTTCAATCGTGGCGGTGCCTGACCACAACACGCCGACCAACCATTGGGACCGCGATATCGAAGATCCGATCTCCAAGACCCAGGTCGACACGCTGGATGCGAATATCAAGGAATTCGGTTCGCTGATCTACTTCCCGTTCAAGCACAAGAACCAGGGCATCATTCACGTGATCGCCCCGGAAAACGGTGCAACCCTGCCGGGGATGACGGTGGTGTGCGGCGACAGCCATACCGCCACGCATGGTGCTTTTGGCGCGCTGGCCCATGGCATCGGCACCTCCGAAGTCGAGCATGTGCTGGCGACCCAGACCCTGGTGCAGAAGAAATCCAAGGCGATGCTGATCAAGGTCGAAGGTCAGGTTGGCCCTGGCGTGACCGCCAAGGACATCGCATTGGCTGTCATCGGCAAGATCGGCACTGCTGGCGGCACGGGCTACTGTGTGGAATTCGCGGGCTCCGCGATCCGTGCGTTGTCCATGGAAGGCCGCATGACGGTCTGCAACCTTGCCATCGAGGCCGGCGCCCGCGCAGGCATCATCGCCGTCGATGACATTACTGTCTCCTATCTTGAAGGCCGCGAGCATGCGCCCAAGGGTGAGCAATGGAGCCGTGCCGTCGAGTACTGGAAGACACTGCATTCCGACGAAGGTGCGAAGTTCGATGCCGTCGTCGAACTGAAGGCCGAAGCGATCGAGCCACAGGTCACCTGGGGCACGTCTCCCGAGCAGGTGTTGTCGGTGGGCAGCCGTGTACCCAACCCCGCCAACGAAGCTGACCCCGTCAAGCGCGCGAGCTACGAGCGTGCATTGCAGTACATGGGTTTGACGGCCGACCAGCCGATCACCGAGATCGCGATCGACAAGGTCTTCATCGGCTCCTGTACCAACAGCCGTATCGAGGATATGCGTGCCGCAGCTGCCGTGGCCAAAGGCAAGAAGGTGGCTTCGAACGTCAAGCTCGCACTGGTGGTGCCTGGCTCCGGTATCGTCAAGCGTCAGGCTGAGGCAGAAGGGCTGGACAAGATCTTCATCGAAGCCGGCTTCGAATGGCGCGAGCCTGGCTGCTCGATGTGTCTGGCCATGAACGCCGACCGCCTCTCTCCGGGCGAGCGCTGTGCCTCCACCTCCAACCGCAACTTCGAAGGCCGTCAGGGGCCCGGCGGCCGTACCCACCTCGTGAGCCCGGCCATGGCCGCTGCCGCTGCGATCGCCGGTCACTTCGTTGACATCCGTCAGGCCTGATTGAGGAGAAGAACATGAAAGCCTTTACCCGTCTCAACGGCCTCGTATGTCCGCTGGATCGTGCCAACGTCGATACCGATGCCATCATCCCCAAGCAGTTCCTGAAGTCGATCAAGCGCAGCGGCTTCGGCCCCTACCTGTTCGATGAGTGGCGCTACACCAACTACGGCGAGCCGGGAATGGACTGCACGAATCGCCCGAAGAATCCCGATTTCGTGCTCAACCAGCCGCGCTATCAGGGCGCGCAGGTACTGATTGCTCGCGACAACTTCGGTTGCGGCTCCTCGCGCGAGCATGCACCTTGGGCTATCGAGGACTACGGTTTCCGCGTGATCATTGCGCCTTCGTTCGCCGATATCTTCTTCAGCAACTGCTACAAGAACGCCATCCTGCCCATCGTGGCGGATGCCGGGACGGTCGATCGTCTGTTCAAGGAATGCGAAGCGGCCGAAGGCTACACGCTGGATGTGGATCTGGAAGCACAGACCGTGACCACGCCGTCCGGCTTCTCCTTCAAGTTCGATATCACCGAACATCGCAAGTACTGCCTGCTCAATGGGCTGGACGACATCGGCTTGACGCTGAAGCATGCCGATGAGATCCGTGCCTTCGAAACCAGGCACAAGGCGGCACAGCCCTGGCTGTTTGCCTGAAGCGGAGTAGATGTAGAGTGGGTTGGGCCCGCAGGCCGTAACCCACCGATCGACAAACACAACTGGCGGATTACGCCTTCGGCCAATCCGCCCTGCGAGGAAACGAAATGAAGATCTGTGTTCTGCCCGGTGACGGCATCGGCCCTGAAATCATGGCCGAGGCCCTGCGTGTGCTGGAAGTGTTCCGTGGCGAAGGCATGAAGCTGGAGTTTGAAGAAGCCCTGCTGGGGGGCGGTGCGGTGGATGCCACTGGTTCGCCTTATCCGGAGGCCACGCAAAAGGTGGCGCGCGAAGCCGATGCCGTGCTGTTGGGCGCTGTCGGCGGGCCGAAGTGGGATGCGCTGCCGCGTCCGCAACGCCCTGAACGTGGTCTGCTCGGCATCCGCAAGGATCTGAACCTGTTTGCCAACCTGCGTCCCGCAATCCTTTATCCAGAGTTGGCCAATGCGTCCACACTGAAGCCCGAAGTCGTGGCGGGTCTGGATATCCTGATCGTGCGCGAGCTGACCGGTTGCATCTACTTCGGCGAGCCGCGTGGCATCACCACCGAGGATGGCAAGCGCGTGGGCCGCAACACCATGGTCTACAACGAGGATGAAATCCGCCGTATCGGTCATGTGGCCTTCCAGGCTGCGCAGAAGCGTGCGAAGCGCGTCTGTTCCATCGACAAGATGAACGTGCTGGAAACCACTCAGCTGTGGCGTGACGTGATGATCGAGGTGTCGAAAAACTATCCGGACGTCGAGCTCTCGCACATGCTGGTCGACAACGCCGCGATGCAGCTGGTGCGCGCGCCCAAGCAATTCGACGTGATGGTTACCGGCAACATGTTCGGCGACATTCTGTCCGACGAAGCCTCGATGCTCACGGGCTCCATCGGCATGCTGCCCTCGGCTTCGCTGGATGCCAACAACAAGGGTCTATACGAGCCCTCCCACGGCTCCGCCCCCGACATCGCCGGCAAGGGTGTTGCCAACCCGTTGGCAACCATCCTTTCTGCTGCCATGATGTTGCGCTACAGCTTCAACAATGAGGCTTCTGCCCTGCGGATCGAGAATGCCGTCAAGAAGGTGCTGGCCTCCGGCCTGCGTACCGGCGACATCTGGGAAGAGGGCACCAAGCGCGTTGGTACGCGCGAAATGGGCGACGCGGTGATCGCGGCCCTGTAAGGATTGACATGCAACGGATGCTTCAACAAGGCGAACATTCTCGCTCCTGCACTGCAGGCGCGGGTATTCGCACGTCCGTTGCCATGACTGCAATCCTCACTACCACCAAGAAAACCACCAAAACCACCACGGTTTAGTCCTGTCACGCCGCTTTGTGTCTCCGCGGCGGCGGAGACAGGCTAAAAAGTGAGCGGGGACGGTTCTGGCAAAAGGTAATCAACATGAAGCGAGTAGGTATTGTCGGCTGGCGCGGTATGGTCGGCTCGGTGCTCATGCAGCGTATGCGTGAGGAGAATGATTTCGCCCTGATCGATCCCGTGTTCTTCACCACCTCCAATGTGGGCGGCAGGGGGCCTGACATCGGTCGCGATACCGAAGCGCTGAAGGATGCCAAATCGCTTGCCGATCTGGCAAAGATGGACGTGATCATCACCTGCCAGGGCGGTGACTACACGAATGAAATCTTTCCTCAGTTGCGCGCGGTCGGCTGGCAGGGCTATTGGATCGATGCCGCGTCCAGCCTGCGCATGAAGGACGATGCGATCATCGTGCTCGATCCGGTCAACAAGAACGTGATCCAGGATGGCCTTGTACGCGGTGTGAAGAACTACATCGGCGGCAACTGTACGGTCAGCCTGATGCTGATGGGGCTTGGCGGTCTGTTCCAGAATGACATGGTGGAGTGGGCTACCTCCATGACCTATCAGGCGGCTTCCGGTGCTGGCGCGCAAAACATGCGCGAGTTGATCGCGCAGATGGGCAAGATCCACGCGTCAGTGGCCGATCTGCTGGCTGATCCGGCTTCCGCGATCCTCGAAATCGATCGCAAGGTGGCCGAAACCATGCGTTCCCCTGAAATGCCTGTGCAGAATTTCCGCGGCGTACCGCTCGCCGGCAGTCTGATCCCCTGGATCGATGTGCCCTACGAGCACGGCCAGAGCAAGGAGGAATGGAAGGGCGGTGCTGAATGCAACAAGATCCTCGGCAAACAGGCGTTCCGCAGCGCCGGCTCGGTGCCCATCGACGGTCTGTGTGTGCGTATCGGCGCAATGCGCTGTCATAGCCAGGCGCTGACAATCAAACTGCGCCAGGATGTGCCGCTGGATGAAATCTCCGAAATCCTGGCTGCAGCCAATGATTGGGTGCGTGTGATTCCGAACGAGCGCGAAAGAAGCGAGCGCGAACTGTCTCCGAACGCCGTCACTGGGCACCTGCATGTGCCCGTTGGTCGCCTGCACAAGATGGCTATGGGCGGGGAATACCTCGCAGCGTTTACAGTAGGCGACCAACTCCTGTGGGGAGCTGCGGAGCCGCTGCGCCGCATGCTGAGGATCCTGCTGGAGTCCTGAAGCTCCGTCAGAAAATGAAACGCCTTCGCTTCGTTTCGCAGACTTTTGAAACGTAAGTGCTTTTTCGATTCGGCGGTGTCGCATTGGCGACCCGCCGTTATTTTTTGCGAAGAGCGTCTTGAAACGGGCGTGTTTTCAGGCTTGTGTATATGACTATTGGGACGAATGAAAACCCTCGCCCAATGGGGAAATACTCAGGATTTAGGTGAGCTTGCGGCGATAAATCATTGATGTTATTTTGATCTTACATCTCTAACTTCAAGAGACGGTGGCTGCCTGCATGCACCGTGCGTATAGACATGGAAACTCCGATGCTTCGTAAAACGCTTGTTGCAGCAATGATGCTGGCTTTCTGGGGGAGCGCCGGCGCAGCCGGTCTGGGCCGCATCTCTGTTATGAGTTCGCTTGGTCAGCCATTGCGTGCCGAGGTGGAATTGACGGCCAACGTGGACGAGCTTGAGACCATGACAGCGCGTATGGCGTCGCCTGATGCATTCAAGCGGGCGAATATGGAATACGTTGCTTTGCTGGGCGGCATCAAGATGAGCATCGAGCGGCGCAGTGCCAGGCCAGTAATCCTGTTGACCTCTGACCGGTCCATCAACGAACCATTTGTAGGTTTGCTGCTTGATTTGAATTGGGCGGGAGGGCGTCTGCTGCGGGAATATACATTCCTGCTCGATCCTGCTGAGCTGTCCGGTCCGCGCGGCGTACCGTCCGCTGTCGAACCGATCTCAACACCTCTGGAATCCCGTAGTGCATCGCGCCCGGCGCCGGCGCCCGGCAGAGCAGCCCAGGCCCCATTGGCCGTTGCCAAGCCGGTAGCGGAACCGCGCCCGACGTCCTCCGAAGCGGCAAGCTCCGATGCGTATACCGTGCAGCGTGGCGATACGCTTTATCGCATCGCGGATCGCCTGAAATCCGGCGAAGTGAGCCAGGAGCAGATGATGGCAGCGTTGTACCGTGCAAATGCGGATGCATTTGCCGGCGGCGATGCCAACAGGATTCACGCTGGCCGTATTCTGAAGGTGCCGCAGCAGACGGAAGCGCAACAGATTTCCCGTGCGGAAGCGCGCAAGATCGTTTTTCGCGCTACCAACTTCGAGCAATATCGGCAGGGGGTGGCGGCCAGTGTTGCCAATGCGCCCGCACGGGATGCAGGGACACAGGCCGCCAGCGGCCGCATCGCACCTCGAGTGGAGGGCGATGCTCCTGCCAGCACTCAGCCTCGTGACCAGGTCCGGGTAACCTCCAGTGAGGCGCCTCGTGCTGCAGCAGCAGAAGGCGCCGCTACCAAGGCACGCCTGGATGCTCTGACGGATGAGCTGGCGGCCCGGGATCGGGCGCTCAAGGAAGCGAACGAGCGCCGCGTCCAATTGGAGAACAACGTCAAGGAGCTTCAGAAGCTGCTTGAATTGCAGAACGAAAGCCTGGCCAAGATGCAGGCGTCAGCAGCCGAGACGGGCAAGGCCGCTGAGCCACCCAAGGCCCACGCGGAGCAGGCTTCCGCGCCGGTTGCTGCAGAGGCTTCTCCTGCCGGGACTGCCGTAGAACAGGCTCCAGTGATTGAATCCGTGGAGCAAGCCTCGGCGCCGGTCGAGGAGCCGAAGCCGGCGCCAGTGGCCAAGGAACCTCGTCCTGCCGCCCGTCCGGTTCCGCCACCTCCGCCAGAAGACGACGGTCTGCTGCGCAATCTCTGGGCTTTGCTCGGCCTTGCTGTTGCCGGAGCCTTGACCTGCTACGTCGTCATCAAGCAGCGCCGCAGGCGTGCTGCAGCCGGAACGGGCAACACTTTGCTGACAGAGGTGTCCACTACCACCAGCCCTAATTCTGTGTTCGGTTCCGCAGGTGGGCAGGTCGTAGATACAGGTGGCACCAGCCTGTTGCATACAGATTTTAGCCAGTCCGGCATCTCCGCGATTGACGCGGATGAGGGGGTTGATCCTGTCGCCGAGGCAGATGTATACATGGCTTATGGACGTGACGCTCAGGCTGAGGAGATCCTGCTTGATGCCATCAAGAATGATCCTTCGCGAGCAGCAGTCTATGTCAAGCTGCTGGAAATCTATGCCCAGCGTCGTTCCCTGAAGCAGTTTGAAAACGTAGCCACGGATCTGTATGCCCAGACGAATGGCCAGGGTGACGACTGGGCCAAGGCAGCCGCGCTTGGCGCACGTTTGGATCCGCAGAATCCGTTGTACAAATCAGGTCAGGGAGAAGCCGCAGCGCAGGCGCCGGTAATTCCGGATGTTCCGGAGGAACTGTCGGAGCCGGCGACGCCTGCCGTCAGTTTCGGTACGGATAATGTTTCCCAGGTCTGCGCGACCTGGACCGTTCCAGGAGATATCAGCCAGTTCAATGATGGTGCACCTGCGGCAGACGAGCGGAATTCGGCTGCAGTGGTACCCGAAGCGCTGAATCTGGATTTCAATCTCGACCTGGATACGCCTTCTAGTGAAGATCTTCCGACGCAGATGGAGTCCCGTGACCCTCCGTCGGTGCCGAAGCCCGTAGTCGATCTGGCGGAGGATCCTGAATCTCAGGTAACGACACAGGGAGCGGGAGCTCCGCTGGAGTTCGATATCGGTTTCGATGAACCTGAACTGCAACCTGCTCCTGTGCATAAACCGGCGCCTCAACCCGCGCCCGCGCCGGTTGTTGAGCAGGCTGCGCCTGCGGAATTCGATCTGGGTCTGGAGTCCGCTAGTGACAGGGCCCCACTGGCAGAGGTCGACCTGGAGAAGACCAATTTTGATGGCAGTCTGCTGGATTTCGATTTCGAACTGGGTGAGGAGACCAATATCAAACCGACCATTGACCTTTCAGGTGTCAATCTTGGCGAGGCTGAACCGATTGAGGTGCCGCGGGCGCCGGTAGAGCCGATTCAGGACGATATTGACCTGAATGACGAAGTCTCCACCAAGCTGGAATTGGCCCGTGCCTATGAGGAGATGGGTGATGTCGAAGGCGCGCGCGAACTGCTCGAAGAAGTGATTGCGGACGGCGGGGAGAACCAGCGTCAGCAAGCTCAAGGTATCCTTGCACGATTGGGAGCATGAGTCCGGGCTGAATATGATCAGAAGTCTGCATCCGGCCGTCCATGTGACGGCCGGTTTTTTTTTGATTCTGGCGATCCAGTGGCTGCCTTTGCCTGCGCTGCTTGGCGTGAGCGCTCTGGCAGTGGCTTTAGCGTTGGTATGTGCCAGGGCGTCGTTTGTGCGCGTTGCACGACGTCTGCGCTGGATATTCCTTGCACTGTTGCTGCTGTTCGCCTGGCAAGGGCCTGGCCGTTTGTTGCTGCCCAGTCTGGGGGACTGGAGTCCCACGTTTGAGGGGATGCTGATCTTTGCCGAGCACGGCTTGCGTCTGCTGGTTGTCGTGGCCTGCATAGCGATCCTGTTGGCGTTTCTCACGCGCGAGGCCTGGGTGGACAGTCTTCATGCTTTGTTGCGCCCGTTCGAGCGTTTCGGCGCGTCACCTCATAGGTTTGCAGTGCGCTTGGCCTTGGTTCTGGACTATTGCGACCAGGCACGCCTGGACTGGCGCCAGTTCCTGCATGAAGCCGACGCAGCGCCAAAGGCAGAGGCGTTTTCCATGAAGCTCAGGGCACTGACCGTACGTGATCGGGTGGCGATCGTGCTTTTGTGTGCCTTCTTTGCCGGATTTCTGACGTGGTGAGGATTGCGCTCTGCCTTGAATACTGTGGCAGCGGTTTCGAAGGCTGGCAGACCCAGCCTCACGGCCGCACGGTGCAGGATGCGCTGGAGCCTGCGCTGGCTGCGATCGCAGGTGAACCTGTCGCCACGGTCTGTGCCGGGCGTACGGATACGGGAGTGCATGCCTCGACACAGGTGGTGCATTTCGATACAACAGCCAACAGGCCGTTGTCAGCCTGGGTCAGAGGCGTGAATACCCATTTGCCTGCGGGCGTGGTGGTCACCTGGGCTCAAGAGGTGGCCGAGGATTTTCATGCACGTTTTTCCGCCTTGTCGAGGCGTTACCGCTATGTGCTGCTCAATCGGCCCATGCGCAGTGCGTTGCTGCATGGGCGTGTGGGCTGGCATCACGCAGCACTGGATGTCGAGGCTATGCATGCTGCCTGCGCGTTTCTGCCGGGGATTCACGATTTCTCCGCTTTCCGCGCCGCACAGTGCCAGGCTGCGTCGCCAGTGCGTGATCTGCGTGTGGCACAGGTTGAGCGGCGCGGAGAGTGGATTCTGTTCGATTTCGAGGCCAATGCCTTTCTGCACCATATGATTCGCAATCTGGTCGGCGCGCTGGTGGATATCGGCAAGGGCGGACATTCCCCTGGCTGGATCCAGGAGTTGCTGGCGATGCGTGACCGTCGCCTGGCTCCGCCGACGTTTTCTCCGGATGGTCTGTATCTGGCCGGTGTGCACTATCCGGATCGCTGGAATCTGCCCGATCAAGGCCGTATCATCGCGCCCCTGTTCCTGCCCGGCGAAGGCTGATCATGCGTACCCGAATCAAGATTTGTGGCCTGACACGGCCTGAAGATGTACGCGATGCCGTGGCTGCCGGCGCAGATGCAATCGGCTTCGTGTTTTACCCGCCCAGTCCGCGCAGCGTGAGCGTAGAGCAGGCGCAGGCGCTCATAAGCCTTCTGCCGCCCTTTGTGACTTCGGTGGGCTTATTCGTCAACGAGGAGCCTGCAAGGGTGCGCGAAGTGCTGGATGCCGTGCCGTTGGGGCTTTTGCAGTTTCATGGCGATGAGGACGACGCCTATGGCGCAGCCTTTGGACGCCCCTGGATGAAGGCCGCGCGGGTGAGGGCGGGCTTCGATCTGGTAAACTACGCCGCCCGTTTTCCGAGAGCCTGCGCCATTCTTGCCGACGCTTGGGTGGATGGTTACGGCGGTGGCGGGGAAGTCTTTGACTGGAGCCTGCTGCCCTCCGGGTTTTCGAAGCCGCTGGTGCTGGCGGGTGGCCTGACGCCTGCCAATGTGGCTGCCGCCGTGGAGCGGGTACGGCCCTGGGCCGTGGATGTCAGCAGTGGCGTGGAGATCGCCAAGGGCATCAAGGCTTGCGCCCTGATGGAAGCTTTTGTTGCTGGAGTACGTGAAGCCGATGGCCGCAAACAATCAGCCGTATGAACTGCCGGACGAGCATGGTCACTTTGGTCAGTTCGGTGGCATCTATGTCGCAGAAACCCTGATCCCCGCGCTCGATGAGTTGCGCGAGGAGTATCAAAGGGCCATGAAGGATCCGGCCTTTCTGGCCGAGTTCGAATACGAGCTCAAGCACTATGTCGGTCGTCCCAGCCCTCTGTATCACGCCAGGCGTTGGTCGGATGAGCTTGGTGGTGCGCAGATCTACCTCAAGCGTGAAGACCTCAACCATACCGGGGCACACAAGATAAACAACACCATCGGCCAGGCGCTGTTGGCCCGCCGTATGGGCAAGAAGCGCGTGATCGCGGAAACCGGCGCCGGTCAGCACGGCGTAGCCTCGGCGACGGTTGCTGCCCGTTACGGGCTCGAATGCGTGGTCTACATGGGCGCAGAAGATGTTGCCCGCCAGGCGCCAAACGTATTTCGCATGAAATTGCTCGGCGCTTCCGTGGTCGCCGTGGAAAGTGGTTCGCGGACGCTTAAGGATGCGATGAACGAAGCGATGCGTGACTGGGTGACCAATGTTGACAGCACGTATTACATCATTGGTACCTGCGCAGGCCCGCACCCCTATCCGCAGCTGGTGCGCGATTTTCAGTCCGTGATCGGCGAGGAATGCAAGGTCCAGTGCGCGGAGCAGATAGGCCGCCAGCCGGATGCGGTCGTCGCCTGCGTGGGGGGAGGCTCCAATGCTATTGGTATCTTTTACCCGTATATCGATGTGCCGGGCGTACGCCTGATCGGTGTTGAAGCCGGCGGGAATGGCGTCGAAACCGGTCGTCACGCAGCACCGCTGACCAGCAATGCCCGCCCCGGAGTGCTCCACGGTCAACGCGTGAACCTGATGCAGGACGAGAATGGGCAGATCGTCGATACCCATTCGATTTCCGCCGGTCTCGATTATCCTGGCGTCGGCCCGGAGCATTGCTATTTGAACGAGATCGGGCGCGCGGAATACGTTGCCATCAACGATGACGAAGCGCTCACGGCTTTCCATGATCTTTGCCGCTACGAAGGCATCATCCCCGCGCTCGAATCCAGCCACGCGCTGGCGCATGGCGCCAAGATGGCCAGTCAGATGAGCCGCGATCAGATCATCGTGATCAATCTTTCCGGACGAGGGGACAAGGACATTCCGACCATCGCCCGCCTGGACGGCATCGTCCTCTAAGGTCATCCAACCCAGAATCCGATCATGTCCCGTATCCAGAACGCATTCACCCGTCTGAAGGCCGCCGGTCAGCAGGCGTTGATTCCCTACATTACCGCCGGAGATCCGCATCCCGGCGCAACGGTTTCACTGATGCACGCGCTCGTCGCGGGCGGGGCGGACATCATCGAACTGGGTGTGCCCTTCACCGATCCGTCGGCGGATGGTCCGGTGATCCAGCGAGCTGCCGAACGGGCGCTGGCCCATGGCGTGAGCTTGCGTCAGATCATCACGATGGTGGCTGAATTCCGCAAGGCCGATTCCGATACGCCTGTGGTGCTGATGGGCTATGCCAACCCTGTCGAAGCGATGGGTTATGAAGCCTTTGCCAAGGCGGCCAGCGCTGCCGGTATCGACGGATTGCTCACGGTGGATCTGCCGCCCGAGGAGGCTATTGATCGTGTTGCCATCCTCAAGCGTTACGGTATCGATCCGATCTTCCTGCTCGCGCTCACCACGCCGCCTGCGCGCGCACGCGCGGTTGCGGAGCTGGCCGCAGGCTATGTTTACTATGTCTCCCTGAAGGGGGTTACCGGCGCGGCCAACCTGGATGTCGGCAGCGTCGCGACCAAGCTGGCCGAGTTGCGCCAGTACATTCCCTTGCCCATTGGCGTGGGCTTCGGGATCCGCGATGCAGCGTCCGCACGTGCCGTGGCGGCGGTGGCCGATGCCGTGGTGATCGGCTCGCGCATCGTGCAGGAGTTTGAAGCGGGCGAATCCGGTCTTGCCGGACGTCTGACGGATTTTGTCGCCGGCGTGCGCAGCGCGATGAACGCGCCCCGTGCCTGAACCCATTGCTCGAGAGGTAATCCCATGAGTTGGCTGACCAAACTGCTGCCACCCAAGATCAAGCGTGACCAGCCTGCGCGCAAATCGATCCCGGAAGGCCTGTGGATCAAGTGCGATGCCTGCGAGGCCGTACTCTATCGTTCCGATCTCGAAGCCAGTCAGCATGTCTGCCCGAAGTGCGGCCATCACAAGCGTATCCGGGCGCGTGCCCGGCTTGATCTGTTGCTGGATGCCGAAGGACGTTTCGAGATCGGCTCCGAAGTAGTTCCGGTCGATCCGCTGAAGTTCCGGGACAGCAAGAAATATGTGGATCGTCTCGCCGCCGCCAGTGAGGACACTGGCGAGACCGATGCGCTGGTCGTCGTCCAGGGAGCGATCAAGACCGTACCGTTAGTGGTCGCCGTATTCGAGTTCGATTTCCAGGGCGGCTCCATGGGCTCGGTGGTCGGTGAGCGTTTCGTGCGTGGTGTGAATGCGGCGGTCGAGCAGGGGTTGCCGTTCGTGTGCTTTACCGCCACGGGGGGCGCACGCATGCAGGAGGGCCTTTTCTCCCTGATGCAAATGGCCAAGACCACGGCCGCGATCACGCGTCTTTCCGCCAAAAAGCTACCTTTCATCACCGTGCTGACCGATCCGACCATGGGTGGCGTCTCTGCCAGCTTCGCCTTTATGGGCGACGTGGTAATGGCCGAGCGTGGAGCACTGATCGGTTTTGCCGGCCCACGCGTGATCGAGCAGACCGTGCGCGAGAAGCTGCCAGAAGGTTTCCAGCGTTCGGAATTCCTGCTCGAGAAAGGCGCTGTCGACATGGTGGTCGACCGCCGCGAGTTGCGTGACCAGTTGGCGCAGACGCTGACCTTGCTCTCCCGCCAACCTGCCGTGACCAGCGCCTGACTCATGCCCGCAGTCTTCGCCACGCTGGATGCCTGGCTGGCGTATATCGAATCGCAGCACAGCCGGCCGATCGATCTCGGGCTGGAGCGTGTGGTCAAGGTTCGCGATGCGTTGGGGGCTGTGACCTCCGCTAGAGTGATCACGGTCGGTGGTACCAATGGCAAGGGGTCGACCTGTGCCATGCTGGAGGCCATTCTGCGCGCAGCCGGTTACCGTGTCGGTGTCTATTCCTCGCCTCATCTGTTGCGCTACAACGAGCGTGTGCGTGTGGAGGGGATGGAGGTCGGAGACGAGGCGCTGTGCACTGCATTTGCGGCTGTGGAGGCTGCGCGCGGTGATACATCGCTGACCTATTTCGAGTACGGCACGCTGGCCGCCTGGTGGCTCTTCTGCCAGCAGGGGCTGGATGTGATCGTCCTGGAAGTCGGCCTTGGCGGGCGGCTGGATGCGGTCAATGCCATCGAGCCCGATTGCAGCATCGTTACCGGCGTGGCGCTGGATCACATGGATTACCTGGGAGATACGCGGGAAAAAATCGGTTTCGAAAAATCCGGCATCTTCCGTGCAGAAAAGCCCGCGGTTTGTGGCGATCCCAATCCTCCCCAAAGCCTGCTTGAGCACGCACGCGCCATCGGGGCACAGCTCTGGGTGCAGGGGCGAGATTTTGGCTACTCAGGCGACAAGACGCAGTGGAACTATCGCGGCCGTGCCCAGAACCGGCATAGCCTGGCCTATCCAGCCCTGCGGGGGGCCAACCAGTTGCTCAACGCCGCTACCGTACTGGCAGCGCTCGAAAGTCTTCAGGCCTGTCTGCCGGTCTCGATGCAGGCTGTACGCGAGGGACTGATGCACGTCGAGATTCCGGCGCGCTTCCAGATACTGCCCGGCAAGCCGCCAGTCGTCCTCGATGTGGCACACAATCCACAGGCTGCCGGCGTGCTGGCCGAGAATCTTCTCAGCATGGGGTTCTACCGTGAAACCTGGGCTGTTTGCGGCATGTTGAGCGATAAGGATATTGCCGGAACGCTGCGGCATCTGCTGCCCCGTATCGATCACTGGCTGCTTTGCGACCTGCAAGGACCGCGGGCAGCTACAGCCTCAATGCTCAAGGACGTGCTTCGAGGCGCTGGCTGCCAGGCCGAGATCGTCTGTCTGGATTCACCTGCCGGGGCGCTGCAAGTTGCACGGGAGCGGGCAGGTGAGGGTGATAGAATCGTGGCCTTCGGTTCCTTCCTGACCGTGGCTGGCGTGATGCAGGCGCTGGCCGTGAAGTGAGCGTTTCCCATGGCTGAGAATGATGTCCAGCTCGATCTGAAGAAGCGTGCCCGACGCCGCTTGGTGGGTGCCATTGCATTGGCGCTGCTGGCAGCCATCGTGTTGCCGATGGTGATGGATAGCGAGCCCTTGCCAGGCAGCCAGGATCTGTCCATCCGGATTCCTGCGAAGGATCAGGACATGCTGGCATTGCGACCTTCCGACAAGGCTCCGGCACCTCAGCCGCCGCAACTGCCGCAAGTGGGGCAGGAGGTCGCGCCTGCGCCGATCGAGGCTGATCCGGAAGAGCTGCCTGCTACGCGCACCCCGTCACCATCTGTACCATCGGTTTCTCCATCTGTAGCGTCCGCCTCAAGCAGCATCCGCCGTCCCGAGCGGAGTGTGGCAAGCAGTAGCGCACCGGCCAGAAACACAAACGAAGCCGCGCGTGCACGCCAGATCCTTGAAGGCGCCGGCGGGAATGCGCCTGCTGCCGTAGCGAACGGGCGTTTCTTTGTGCAGCTGGGCCTTTATCGGGAAGAAGCCAACGCGAAAGGCGTGCTGACGAAAGCACGCGAGGCCGGCATCAAGGCAAGCAGCGAGCGACAAGGCGGGCAATTCCGCGTGATTGCTGGGCCTTTTGCAACGCGTGGCGAGGCCGACGGCATTCTGGCCAAGGTACGCAAGGCGGGGCTGAGTGGTTTCGTGACCAGCAAGTGAACGCCTTTGATCTGATCTTCCTGGTGCTGATGCTGTTGAGCATTGCCGTGGGACTCTGGCGTGGCCTGATCAGCGAAGTGTTTGCCTTACTCGGCCTGTTTGTAGCTTTGTTTGCCGCCTGGGAACTGGCCTGGTTCTGCGTGCCTCTGATGAGCGCTCTCAGGATTGCTGACTGGTTGCAGTGGCCTCTGGCCTTCCTGGTGGTTTTCATGCTCGTGCTGCTGTTGCTGGGGCTGCTTCGCTTCCTTTTGCGCGGCCTGCTCAGCATTGCCGGCTTGAGTCCGATGGATAGAGGGCTGGGTGCATTGTTTGGCGCCGCCCGTGGCCTGCTACTTGCCGTTCTGGCTGTGGCAGTTGCCGGGATGACTGATTTGCCGCGAGAGCCTTGGTGGAAGACAGCCAAGCTCGCGCCGCCGCTGGAGACGGCAGTGATCGCTGCCAAACCCTGGCTCCCGCCGGAGCTGGGGAAACGTATCAAGTATCGATGACAGGTGAAACGGTATGTGCGGAATCATAGGTGTCGTGGCGACAAGCCCCGTGAATCAGTTGCTCTACGACGGATTGCAGGTTCTGCAGCACCGCGGTCAGGATGCGGCCGGTATCGCGACGGCAGAGGGCGGACGGTTCCACATGCACAAGGGCTCTGGCCTAGCAAGCGAAGTATTTCGCACGCGCAACATGCGTAATCTGCAAGGCAACTGGGGGATTGCGCACTGTCGCTATCCGACGGCCGGCTCGGCCTTCAATTCCGCAGAAGCCCAGCCCTTCTATGTGAATTCGCCGTTCGGCTTGATGTTGGCCCACAACGGCAATCTGACCAATTCCGACGCGCTCAAGCGCGAGATGTATCTCGCGGATCTGCGCCACATGAACACCAATTCCGATTCGGAAGTGCTGCTCAATGTGCTCGCACATGAGCTGCAGGTAGCTTCCAATGGCCGTTTCCAGCTGGATGAAGACACTATCTTCCGTGCTGTGGCGGGGACCCACAAACGTGCCCGTGGCGCCTATGCGGCGGTTGTGATGATTGCCGGTTATGGTTTGCTGGCTTTCCGCGACCCCAACGGGATCCGCCCGCTTATTCTGGGCAAGAATGAAACGCCGGCCGGCGTCGATTACATGGTGGCTTCCGAATCGGTGGCGCTGGATGTGCTCGGTTTCAAGATCGTGCGCGATATCGCGCCGGGTGAGGCTGTACTGGTGGATACCCATGGCAAGCTGTCCACCCGATCCTGTGCAGCAGCTGCACCCTATGCGCCATGCATGTTCGAGTATGTCTACCTGGCTCGCCCGGACTCCATCATCGACGGTATCTCCGTCTATGAAAGCCGCGTGAAGATGGGGGTCTATCTGGCCGAGAAGATCCGTCGTGATTTTTCCCATCTGAAGATCGATGTGGTCATCCCGATTCCGGATTCGTCACGTTCGGCCGCGATGGAGCTTGCCAGCTGCCTGGGGTTGCCGTACCGCGAAGGCTTCGTGAAGAACCGCTATATCGGACGCACCTTCATCATGCCCGGGCAGTCGGTCCGCAAGAAGTCCGTGCGCCAGAAGCTCAATGCCATGCACCAGGAATTCGCGGGCAAGAACGTACTGTTGGTAGATGATTCCATCGTGCGTGGCACGACCAGCCGCGAGATCATCAACATGGCGCGTGAAGCCGGGGCGACCAATGTGTACATGGCATCGGCCGCGCCACCCGTGCGCTACGCGAACGTTTACGGGATCGACATGCCCAGCCGGAGCGAACTGATCGGTGCTTTCCGTAATGAGGCCGAAGTTGGTGTCGAAATCGGAGCAGATGCACTGATCTATCAGGATCTGGCAGACCTGAAGCGCGCAGTTGGCTCCTTGAATCCCACCGTGGAGCGTTTTGAATGCTCCTGTTTCGACGGCGACTACGTGACCGGCGATGTGACTGCAGACTATCTGGACAGGGTGGAGGGGAGTCGCGGTGCGGCCAGCAAGGCCGCTGATGAGGACGCCGAACAGCTGGACCTGAATCTTATGGCCGGTCAAAGCTGATCTTCCTTGACAGGACGACGGCTGTCAGCCATACTCTTTCCTCTCTGACGCGGGGTGGAGCAGTCTGGCAGCTCGTCGGGCTCATAACCCGAAGGTCACAGGTTCAAATCCTGTCCCCGCAACCAAATCCTTCAGCAAAAGGCCCAACTTCGGTTGGGCCTTTTGCTTTGCGGCATCCATTTCATGGCAGGCGCCGGATGACAGACTCTTCGAGTCTGATCGCCTCCGTTTCAGGTGCTGGGCTGTCACTTTTCCCGTCTTGTTTCACAACAGGAGCAAGTGCCCTCAATGGGCTTTTCCTGATGGAACGAGAATGCGGTCACTCCGGTATGGTCTGTTTTTATGCTGCCTGTTTTCTTGTTTGCCTGCTTTGGCCAGTGAAGGGCTGGCGAATGGGGCGGATTTGCTGTCAGCCTACCAGCGGGCCTTTCAACTGCCGGGAAAATGGCGTCAGGCCGTGAAAGGACTGTCCTTCGAGCCCGTCTGGATCGATTCCAGCAGGTTCTGGTTTCGCTCCGAGGAAGATGAAGGTTTCCGGTATGTGCTGATCGATGTGCGTGCCGCAACACGTACCCCGGTCTTTGATCACGTACGTCTGGCTGCACAACTTGCAGAGCAGATCGGGCAAGTCGTGGATGAGGGGGCTTTCAATTTCCCTCATTTCTCTCTCGCGCCGGATTTGTCGACGATGGATTTCATCTTTGCTGATCGTCTCTGGCATTATGACCTGGCATCTGGCGTGCTGAATCTGCGTGGCCCGGCTGTGGCCACTCCGGGTTACTGGGGTAACGAAGAAGAGGAAAGAGGGCGGATCGAAGTTCCTTCGCTCGATGGGCGCAAGGTGGCCTGGGTCGAGGGCTGGAACCTGAAACTGCTCGATGCGGCAAGTGGTCAGATCACGACGCTCAGCCAGGATGGTTCGGCCGAACACTACTATTCCAACCGTCTGATCTGGTCTCCGGACTCGCAACATATTGCGGCAGCGCGTATTACCTTGCCGGCCGAAAGGTCGCTGTTGTTGCTCGAATCGACGCCTCGGGAGGGCGGTCTGCCTCGGTTGCAGACACGTCATTACCCACGTGCCGGTGATCCGGTGATCCAGCGGGAGCCCCGCATCTTTGGCATTGACGGCAAGGTACTCGAGGCTGATCCGGCGCTGTTTCCCGATCCGTATCGTCTCGACGGCTTTCGCTGGAACCGGCGCGGTGATGTCCTGAGCTTCGATTATGCAGACCGGGCCTACCAGCTCTACCGCGTGCTGGGCATGTCCGCCAGCGATGGTCGCGTGTGGTCTCAGGTGGAAGAGCGCAGCGATACCTACATCAACCTGCCACGGATCTACCGCTTTGATCTGGCAGATGATCGCCACATGCTGTGGGCGAGTGAGCGGGACGGGTATAACCATCTGTATCTGTATGAGCGTGTTTCCGGACGGAAGATCCGCCAGATCACGCATGGCCTCTGGTATGTGCGCGATGTCCTGCGTGTCGATGAGCTGCGACGCGAAATCGTCTTCTCCGCGAATGGCGTGAATCCGGCCGAGGATCCCTATCTGATCCGGTATTACAGGATCGGCTTCGATGGCAAGGATATGCGGGATATCACACCCGCGCCGGGCATGCATTCGGCCTGGCTTTCACCCGATGGCCGTTATCTGCTGGATCGCTGGTCCACGCTTTCCTTGCCACCACAAACCGCGGTACGTGATGCCCTGACAGGCGAAGTGCTCATGCCGGTCGAGCGTGTGGATGATCGCACCTTGAAAACCTTGGGGTGGTCGGCTCCCGAGCCCTTTGTAGCCAAGGGGCGGGATGGTGTAACGGATATTTGGGGCGTGATCATCCGTCCATCCGATTTCGATCCCTCACGCGTCTATCCCGTGATCGAGTGCATCTACGCGAGTCCTGGCGGGCAATTCGTGCCTAAGCGCTTCATGCCGGATCACTGGCCGATGACGGCAATGGCCGAGCTGGGTTTCATCGTCGTGCAGATCGATGGCATGGGCACTTCCTTCCGCTCACGCAGCTTCGAGAATGTGATCTGGAAAAACCTGGCCGATAGCGGCCTGTCGGATCGCATCGCGTGGATCAAGGCCGCGGCGCAGACCCGTCCCTGGATGGACATTTCGCGCGTCGGCATCTTTGGTGCTTCCGCCGGGGGCCACAGCGCCATGGCTGCCGTGCTGCACCATCCCGAGTTCTACAAGGCGGCTTTCGCCGCAGCCGGCAGTCATGACAACCGGTTGGACAAACGCTGGTGGAACGAGCAATGGATGGGTTATCCGGTAGGGCCCGGGTATGCCGCCTCATCGAACGTCGACAATGCCTGGCGTCTGACCCGACCGCTCATGTTGCTGGTCGGTGAGCTGGACGATAACGTCGATCCGGCCTCCACGTTACGCGTAGCAGATGCATTGATCCGCGCAAAGAAGGATTTCGAACTGGTCTTCATGCCCGGCGTGGGGCATACCCTGGGAGGGTCGTATGGTGACCACAAGCGCTATGACTTCTTCGTCCGTACGCTCATGGGGCGGTCGCCTCCGAACTGGCAACTGCTCGAAGATCAAGGCCGGCCCAGCCCCTGAACGACGTTGCAGAACCGGGCGGGGCGGCCCGGTGCATCAAAAGGCGAACGGTTCAGGCCGCGTAGCGGAAGGTGCGGGCCGTTGCCAGCAGCGCGTCCACATCCGCTTCGGTGGTAGCCCAGGAGCATACGAAACGTGCACCGCCATTGCCGATGAAGCGATAGAACACCCATCCCGCATCGTTCAGGTGCTTGCTCAGGTCAGCAGGCAACTGGGCGAACACTGCGTTGGACTGCACCGGTGCGACCAGGCTGACGCCTTCAAGCGCTGCCAGACCTCTGCCCAGGCGGTCCGCCATCTCGTTGGCATGCGTGCAGTGGCGCAGCCATGCGTCATCGGTCAGCATGCCGATCCAGGGGGCGGTGAGATAGCGCATCTTCGAGGCAAGCTGGCCGGCCTGTTTGCAGCGATAGTCGAAATCTGCCGCCAGCGCCTTGTTGAAGAAGACGATGGCTTCCCCTATCGGCATTCCCATCTTGGTGCCACCGAACGACAGCACATCCACACCGGCTTTCCAGGTCAACGCTGCAGGTTTCACACCCAGATGCGCGCAGGCGTTCCCGAATCGGGCGCCATCCATGTGCAGATGCAGACCGTGTCGTGTCGTGTCGTTTCCGCATGGATGGCTGCAAGCTCTCCAGGGGTATAGACGGTGCCCAGCTCCGTACTCTGCGTAAGCGAAACAACCTTGGGCTTCGGGTAGTGGATGTCGGCCCGTCGCGTCACTACACGAGCAATCTCCTGCGGTGCGAGCTTTCCTTGCTCTCCGCCTGCCAGAAGCAGTTTGGTGCCATTGGAGAAAAACTCCGGGGCACCGCATTCGTCCGTTTCCACGTGGGCAAGCTCGTGACAGATCACGGAGTGGTAACTTTGGCAGAGGGACGCCAGCGACAGCGCATTGGCTGCGGTGCCATTGAATACGAAAAAAACCTCGCAATCGTATTCAAAGGTATTGCGGATGGCGTCCGAAGCTTGCTGCGTCCAGCGATCCTGGCCGTAAGAGGGGTGAAAGCCCTCGTTGGCCCCGAGCAGTGCTTGCAAGGCTTCAGGGCAAACGGGGGCTGTGTTGTCGCTGGCAAAGGCGTAGTGATTCATGGCGTGATTCTTCCTCGGGATTCAGGCTGCGTCGCGCCGATCCCTTGTGATCCTCGCGGAGGCGCTGTCGAGCGCGCCGAGCATGTCGGCAAGCAGCTCTTCGCCATCCTCCAGACCGGCGTGTACGCGGATCAGTGTACCTTGATGCGGCCAGGCGGATGCCGTGCGTTTGGGGCGCCCGACAGGCAGTGCAAGGCTTTCGAAGCCTCCCCAGGAAAGCCCGATGCCGAAGTGCCGCAAGGCACCGAAGAAGCACGACAGCACCTGCGGCGATTCACTGTCGAGCACAAAGGCGAAGAGCCCGCTGGCTCCCAGGAAGTCACGCTTCCACAAGGCGTGCCCAGGGTCATTCTGCAGCGCGGGGTGCAAGACACGGACAACGGCCGGATGATCCCCGAGTGCAGTTGCCAGCGCGATGCCGTTTTCCTGGTGCTGACGCAGGCGTACGCCCAGCGTTCGCAGACCGCGCAAGGCCAGATTCACATCCTCCGGGCCGGCTGTTTCGCCGAAGAGCGGCAGGCGCTTGCCCAGCGCTTCCCAGGCATGTTCATTGCATGTCACGGTGCCGAGCAGGGCGTCCGAGTGGCCCAGGATGTATTTGGTGGCCGCCTGGATGGAAATGTCCGCGCCACGGGTGAAAGGTTTGAAGAACAGCGGCGAGGCCCAGGAGTTGTCGATGGCGAGCAATGAGCCAGCGGCATGGACGGCCTGCGCGATGGCGGGCACGTCACAGACCTCGAAACTCAACGAACCGGGGGACTCCAGGAAGACCAGCCGTGTCTGTGGGCGCAGCAAGGAGGCAATGCTGGCCCCCAGCAGAGGATCGAAGTACTCGACGTCGACGCCCAGCCGGCTGAGCATGCCATCGGCAAAGCTACGCGTGGGCCCGTACACATTGTCCGTGATCAGAACGTGATCGCCACTGCCCAGCACACCCATCAGCGTGTGTGTGCAAGCAGACAGGCCCGAGGGGAAAACCTGGCAGCGATATCCGCCTTCCAGTCCGGCGATGGCTTCCTCGAAGGCGCGGATGGTCGGCGAGCCGAATCGTCCGTAGTTGCCATAGGGATTGCCGGTCTGCTTGGCGGCTTCCCACGATTCGTAGCTTTCGGCCAGGATGGTGGAGCCACGGAAGAGGGGCGGGTTTACATAGCCTGCGTAGGCTGCCGGGTTGCGTCCGGTCTGGATGAGCAGGGTGTCTTGAGAGTGCGACATGGGCTTTCCTGTCGGAGAAAACTGAAGGAATAGCGTAGATCCACGGCGGGAGAAAAAAATGGACAATTTCCCTGTTATTTCTGTCTTTGTCGAAATATATTTCGATTTTATTGGTTTTTATTGGATTGTTTTTTTATGGACAAGTTTGATGTCGCAATTCTTTCTCGTCTTCAGGCTGACTGCTCGATATCGCTCAACGATCTGGCAGAGGCCGTGAAACTGGGCGCCACGGCTTGCTGGCGCCGCGTGCAGAAACTGGAGGAGGCGGGTTACATCCGTGGGCGTGTGGCCGTTCTGGATCGCAAGAAGCTCAATGTCGGTGTTTCGGTGTTCGTCTCCGTGAGTACCAATCAGCACAACCTGCAGTGGATCGAATCCTTTCACGAAGTGGTGGCGGACATCCCGGAGATCGTCGAGGTCTACCGTATGGCGGGCGAAACCGACTACCTGATGCGCGTCGTGGTGCCGGACATCGAGGCCTACGATGGTGTGTACAAGCGGTTGATCCAAGTGTCCGGCCTCACGGACGTCAGCTCGGCCTTTGCCATGGAGCAGATCAAGTACACCACCGAGCTGCCGCTCAAGTATGTGAAATAGGCGTGGTGTTTTTTCCTGTCATCGCGCTGTCACTTTTCCTCCTGCGTTTCACATACGGGCTGAAGGCAAGACCTTCCCGACAAATGAAACGTGACGCAGGAGAAGCATCTTGGATCCAAAAGCCCCCTTTGCCGCCAGACCCCATCCACTTGTCCTGGCGCTTTCCATTGCCTACGCCGGCGCATTCCTGGCGATGCCGGCCCAGGCGCAGCAATCCGCACAGGTTGTCGCGGCCGTCAGCTACAGCCTTGAAAGCGGTCCGCTGGCGCAGACACTGCTGGCAATCGGCCGTCTTTCCGGCAGGAGCGTAGCGTTTGACCCGGCGCTGGCCAACGGCCGCACCGCTACCGCAGTGAAGGGGAATTTCAGTGCCGAGGACGCTGTGCGCAAGGCGCTGGAAGGTTCCGGCCTGGTGCTGGCGGTGAATGCCGAAGGAGTCCTGAGCGTGGTGGCTCCGGCCTCCGCCCAGACTGCGGCCGCTGGCGGAGAAACCCAGCTGAAGGCCATCCGCGTGGTGGCAGAGCGGGATCAGGCGGAAACCAGCTACAAGGTGGATCGCTCCAGCACCTCCACCCGTAGCGATCTGGATCTGATGGATGTTCCGGCTGCGGTCAGCGTGGTAACGGCCAAGGTGCTGGAAGATCAGCAAGCGACTTCCGTCGAGGACGCTATCAAGGCTGTTGCCGGCGTGGTCTATACCAAGAGCCCGCAAGGCACTCCGAGTTACTCGATCCGTGGTTTCGGCCAGACCAGTACGCTCAGCAACGGTCTGAGCAATAGCGGTGCGCCCAGCACAAATATCGCAGGTGTGGAGCGTATTGAAGTCCTCAAGGGGCCGCAGGCGATCCTGGCTGGTGCCGGCTCCAGCGGCGGAGCGTCCAATCCCGGTGCGCTCGGTGGTGCCATCAATATTGTCAGCAAGAAGCCGCAGGCCGAAACGCTGCGCGAAGTGACGCTGCAGTACGGCAGCTACGGCGATAAGTTCGTCTCCGCTGACCTTTCCGACGCGCTGACCGACGACAAGCGTCTGACCTACCGCCTGGTTTCCTCCGTTGAAGCGCAGACCCAGCAACTGGGCCGGATACCGCGGCAACCAGACCGAATATGTCGCACCGCAACTGCGCTGGAAAGACGATGGTATCGATACGACGATCGGGTACTCCACGGATAACCGCCGGATTGCACCGCCTGCCTATACCTTTGCTTATCGCGGCAGCGTCCAGGAGAAGCCAGACCAGCTGCTGGGAGACAGGTCCGACGGGTTTGAAGTACAGGCACAGAATTTCTTCTACAACTTCGAGAAGAGTCTGGGCCGCGATGCAACTTTTCACAGCAAGATGCAGCACACGGAGCTCCAGCTTGCGCTGCGCATGAAGTCGCCATTGGGCCTTGCCGGTACCGATACGATCTACTACAGCAACACCCACTCCGAGAATAAAACCACCTCTACGGTAGGCGATCATTACGTCGAGTCGAAGCTGTCGACGGGGCCGATCACGCACAAGCTCACCACCGGTTTCAGCCACGACGATACCGAGTACGAGCAGAACGAATACGACAGCCCGTCGGCGCTGGTACAGCCGTATTCCCCCTATACGTTCTCCCGTTCGGAAGGCACGCATTATTCGCTTTTCGCCATGAACTCCAAACAGATGGGCGCCTATGCGGTTGATATGCTGACCTGGGGTGACGTAAACCTGCTGCTGGGCCTGCGCCGCAGTCGATACGAGACAGAAAGCAGCGTTTCTTATCTCACCTCGGGAAGCCGCAGAGATACTCCCAAGCAGGCTGTCTGGGAGACTACCCCCGGTATTGGCATCGTCTATAACCTGACGCCCAGTATCTCCACCTATGCGAACTACGCGGAAGGTTTCAGCCCGCAGCTGGGCTATCGCATGTGCGAAGGGTCAAAGGCCGAGCCGATGCGCACCAAGAACCGCGAAGCGGGCATGAAGTTCGATCTGCTCGACAGCAAGTTCTCGATCACCACGGCGGCATTCAGCCTCGAGCAGAGCAACACCATGGTTTACAGCGCCGCGGGGGCCTGCTACACGCAACAAGCGGCACAGAAGACCAAGGGGCTTGAGCTGGACATGGCTGGCGAGCTGTACAAGGGGTTGAACGTGCTGTTCAACACCACCTACAGCACGGTGGAAGACCTTTCGGGCTCCAAGCTCGAGTTCGCCGCGCGTCCGAAGTACAAGGCCAGCCTGTGGAGCACCTATGAATTCCAGTCAGCAGCACTGCGCGGTTGGGGCGTCGGCATGGGAATCACGGCGAACGACAAGAGCTGGTTGGGCGACAAGTACGCCACCAG
Source organism: Candidatus Dactylopiibacterium carminicum (assembly GCF_014736495.1). Lineage (GTDB taxonomy): Bacteria > Pseudomonadota > Gammaproteobacteria > Burkholderiales > Rhodocyclaceae > Uliginosibacterium > Uliginosibacterium carminicum. Next base: position 57,175 of record NZ_MDUX01000004.1, on the reverse strand, counting down.
CACGAGTGACCCCGTGAAGCTCTCCGGTTCGGCACGCACCGATGCCTCCATCTCCTATAGGCAGAAGGACTGGTCGGTCATCCTGGGCGTGAAGAACCTGTTCGACCGCGAACTCTACGATTTCGCTACCACCACCAGCTACGTGCCGCTCCAGCAAGGCCGGACGGCAACCCTGACCTACAAGGTCAAGCTGTAATCACCCACCACACAGGCAGCGGGGCCGCGCAGGCTTTGCTGCCTTCATCTTTTCTGGAAGGCAACATGGCTGGATTGATACTGGAAGTAAGCGAAGAAACGTTTGAAAACGATGTGCTGGCGTCCAAGCTGCCGGTACTGCTGGATCTCTGGGCACCCTGGTGCGGTCCCTGCAAGGCGGTAGCGCCGGTCTTGAATAACCTGGCACCTGAATATGAGGGCGCGCTGGTGATCGCCAAGCTCGACGTGGAGAAATATCCCGCGGTGCAGAAGAGGCTCGGCGTCCGCGGCATTCCCACGCTGATCCTGTTCCGCGAGGGCAAGGAAGTATCCCGGGTTGTGGGCGTGAAGCGGGCGGACGAGTTCCGGCGCTGGTTGGCTGAAGAAGGCATCACGGCACCGGAGGGCGCCAATGCCGTGCGGGTCGATCAGGGGGCTGGCGCAGGCGCCTTCCATGGTGACGCCGAATTGCGTGAATGGCTGCTGGCCCGCTTGTGCCGGCGTGCGGCGGCAGGTTGCGTGGATGCTGCGAATTCAAGCACCTGGTACGACGGCAAAGGCAGTATGACGACCGCCATGGTGAGTCATGCCTCAGCCGAGGTGTTCACCCAGGTTACGGGCATGCCCGCATCATTCGGCGCCGCGTTGGAGTTCTGTACCCCGGGCGCGGTGGATGAGCAGAGCGTATTGCGTCTGCTCGAGGATGTCCGTCCTGGTGCAGACCTGCGCCAGGTCGGGGCGCGACTCGCGCTGCACATGCTGGGTGACAGCATGGCTGACTGGCCCGCCTTGCTGGGAGCTGAGCTCGATACCGTGCGTACCACCTGGATTTCGCTCGGAAACCGCAAACTCGCGGGAGAAAGTGTCGGCAAGGCGGAATGGCAGGCACTGGCCTCGGCATTGGAGGCCGTCAGTGCCAAGCCTCGTGCGCCGGAGCGCGCCGCGCAGACGGAGATTCTCGTATCACTGAGGGCACTCACCCCTTTGCCCGCGTCGGACGATACCGGCGCCTGGGGCGGAGGTCTGACCTATGGCGGGCGATTTCTCAAGAAAGTGCTGGCCGGAATCTTGCTTGGCTGGACGACTGAATTCGGCATCGAGGCTTTCCGGGATGGCTGGTTCCAGGCTCTGGAAGCCAAACAACCCGGGGGCAAGTTCACGCAGGAATCCCTGGGGGATGCACGCAATGCCTGGATTGCCGAGCATGGCGACAAGCAGGCGGTGATGGACGCCTTCTATCGTGATTACCAGGCCAATCTGGCCCCGGTATACGAGAACGCGATTGCCGAACTAAAACGCCTGATCCAGGCTGCACCCGTGGTTGTCGCGCAGGCCTGATCCTTGTGCCACCCCTGGTGATTCGAGCCATGGGCGGCACACCTGTAGCCAGAGGTCGTTCTGAAGGAACGGCGTCGTCATCAAAGGAAGGGAAGTCTGATGGATACCGCGTTCGCCGCACCTGGCGCTACTGAAAATGCGTTTTCCGGGGCTTTCCACGGCGATGCCGAACTTCGCGATTGGCTGCTCGCACGTCTGTTCCGGCGAGCGGCCGAAGGTCGTCTCAAAGGGTTCCAGTTCGAATGGGAAAACGGTCAGGGGGGTCTGACGGCGGGGCTGGTCAGCAGCGCTTCACCGGAAGTCTTCACCTCGCTGACCGGAATGCCGCCATCGTTTGCCGCCGCGCTGGAAGCCTGTATCCCTGAAGCCGTCACCGAAGCGCTGGCGCGCTCATTGCTCGAAGGTGTCAGCGTCGGCGCCGATCTGCGCCAGATCGCCCCCCGCTTCGTGCTAGCGATGCTGGATGATAGTGTGACCGAATGACTGGAGATCTTCGGCTCCGAGTGCGATGGCATGCGCCGCCAGTGGCGCAGCCTGACCCTGCGCGCCCTGGCGGGGGCTACCGTCGGCCAGAACGAATGGCAGGCGCTTCGCGCTGAACTGGAAGCGATGCTGCGCGAGTTGCGGCATACCACCTCTCAAAGGCATGCCTGTGTGGAACTGGGGTTGTTTCTGCATGCCCTCACGCCCCTGCCGGATCCTTGGCAGACAGGCGAATGGATGGGAGGGCTTTGGCGTGGCGGTTCGTTTTTGATGAGTCTCCTGGCTCAATGCCGTCTGGGCTGGCGCGAAGAACTCGGCTACGAGGCGTTTCGTCATGAGTGGTTCGTGGCACGCGAAAAACAGCAGCCCGAAGGAACATTCACCGATGAAGCGCTCCACGAAGCGCATCAGGTCTGGGCGTCTGAACATCCGGACAAGCAAGCTGCATTGGCCGAGTTCACCAGGGATTTCGAGCAACATCGGGAGCCTGTTCGCGCCGAATTTGCCGATGTCTTGCGTAAGCTGGTGCTTGCCGCCCCCCGGATCCCGAATGAAAATGACGCCTTGCCAAAGTATGCAGAAAAGCTAGCAGAGGTTGCCGGATGAGCAATGCAGGCAGTGGAAGGCAGGCGGTGACGGAGGCATGTGCGGCCGCGCGTGGGCGTACGGTACTGGCCGTTTTCTGGGCGCCCTGGCATGTGCGTGCCAAGGAAATGCTGGAAGAAGCCCGTCGTCTGGCGGATTCCGATCCGACGGCCCCCCTGGTGGTGCCCATCGATGTGGACTGCGACATGGATTTCGCCATCGAGCAGGGCATGCGGGCGGTGCCGCTGTGCATCCTGCTGAGAAACGGCGTGGAAACCGACCGTTCAGGCTGCACTTCGGGATTGGCCCATTGGTTGTGGCGCCATGATCTCGCATTGGCTAGCCGCCCCGCAGATTTCGATGGCGGCAAGGTTCAGAGCCCGAGCGGCGCTTTTCGCGGCGATGCGAAGCTGCAGGCCCGGCTTCGCGCAGAACTCAAGGAAAAGGCCCGCGCCGGTGCCATTTACGGTGCGCGTGCGCCACGCTGGTGTCATGGCCGTGGCACGATCACGGGCGCCCTTGCCGGCAGCCTGATCCCCGCACAGGCGGAGGCCGTTTCAGGCTTGCCGTTCTCTTTTGTCTGCGTGCTGGAGTTCCTCTGCTGCGACTGGTCTCCGGCCTTGGTGGATGAGATCTTCGATGCCATCGAACCTGGCGCGGAACTGGGCGGTATTGCCCTCAGGCTGATGTATCAGGCGCTGTCCGATCCGCATGTGGATTGGGCCGGGCAACTGGATGACCCGGCACTCGATGCGTGGCGCGTGCGCTGGTTACGCCTAGCGGAAAGGCAATTGGCTGGAATCCCCGTTGAAATGCAGGAATGGAGCGAGATACTGGTCGGGTGCGGCAGCCTGCGTTCGGCGCAGCGTGACCCATGGCGCGCCGTGCAGGATTGCGTGATCGATCTGCTCGGCCTGCTGTCACCGCCGCCGGCCAGCGATGAAGATCTGTGGGTGAACATCTTCTCGATGCACGGACTTCAGCTGATGCATTCGATCCGTGCGTACGAGTCAGGCTGGACGCGTGAGGATTTCGCCTTCGAAGGCATCCGCGCGCGCTGGTTCATGGATCTGGAGCGCCGCCAGCCGGGCGGCCGCTTCACGCCGGAAGCGCTGGAAGAGGCCCGCCAGGAATGGGTTGAAAGTGCCAGCCATGGCGGGCAGGCGCGCTTCGATCGCCTGCTTGAGGAGGCTTCTGCGCAATTCCCGCTATTTGAGCGGCGTATCCGCGAACAGCTGCTGGCACTGTTGGCAGAAACCCGGTATCGCCGTAGTGCCTGATCATGGCGGCATCCTGCTGACCGGGTTCGAGCCGTTCGGTCAGGCCGTTGAAAATCCTTCCGCGCATATCGCGCAGGCATTCGATGGCACGCAAGTGGCAGGGCTTTCCGTACAGGGGCGCCTGTTGCCCTGTGTCTTCGGTGAGGCCCGCCGGCATCTGGCGGCCCACATCGCAGACTGTTCGCCGTCTATCATCCTCTGCCTTGGGCTCGCGGCGAAGCGACCAGTCATTTCGATCGAGCGGGTCGCTCTGAACTTCATCGATGCCCCGATACCGGACAACACAGGCAAGCAGCCGATGGAGGCGCCCGTCATTGCGGGCGGGCCGTCTGCCCTGTTTGCCCGATTGCCGCTGCGCAGCCTCCTGGCTCGGCTGCAGCAGGCCGGCCTGCCCGCGGAAATCTCGCTGAGCGCTGGCAGTTACGTCTGCAACGAACTTTTCTATGGCTTGCTGCATTCCCTGTCGCAGCAGCCCGCAGATATCCAGGCTGGCTTCATTCACGTGCCGCCCATGCCCGGGCAAATTCCGGAGAATCCGGGCTTGGCGCTGGAAGCGCAGATATTCGCCATCCGACTGGTTCTGGAGTGCCTCACCGGAAGCTGCGCACCGCCCGCAGGGCTGACAGGGGCGAGCGGGCGCTGCGACTGATACAGCCTAGTCTTCAAACGTACAACAGCGTCGGGTCGCCCTGTTCTGCGCTTGAATGCAAAACGGCATGAAATCAGGCGGTGCCACCCACCAGCAGCCGGTCGACTTTCAGGGTCGGCTGGCCGACACAGACCGGTACATTCTGGCCCGCCTTGCCACAGGTCGCGAAGCCTGGATCCAGCGCGAGATCGTTGCCGACCATCGAGATGCGCTGCATCACTTCCGGACCATGGCCGGTCAGGGTCGCGCCTTTCACCGGCGCGCCCAGGCGGCCATTCTCGATCCGGTAGGCCAGGGCGCTCTGGAAGGTGAAGCGGCCACTGACGATATCCACCTGCCCACTGCCGAGGTTGGCGAGATATAGCCCGGATTTCACCGAGGCGATGATTTCCTGTGGATCGGAAATGCCCGCACGCATATAGGTATTGGTCATGCGTGGCATCGGCAAATGGGCGTAGGACTGGCGCCGGCCGTTGCCGGTCGGCGCCACGCCGGAGAGCCGGGCGTTCATGCCATCCTGCATGAAGCCACGCAGGATGCCGTTCTCGATCAGCACGGTTTCCTGACTGGCTTCGCCTTCGTCATCGACCGTGAGGGAGCCGCAATGGCCGGGCAGGGTGCCGTTATCGACGATCGTCACCCCGGCTGCTGCAACCTGTTGCCCGATGCGTCCGCTGTAGATCGACGAGCCCTGGCGGGTGAAATCTCCCTCGAAGCCGTGGCCGACCGCTTCGTGCAGCAGCATGCCGGGCCAGCCCGGGCCGATCACTACCGCCATTTCGCCGGAAGGCGAAGGCTGAGCATCCAGCTTGATCAGGGCTTCATCCACCACTTGCCGGAGTGTGGCGTCGAGCGTTTCTTCAGTGACGGCGTCGAAAGTGAAGCGGCCGCCGATGCCGCTGCTGGCCGATTCCCGCTGATTGCCACGGGTAACGATCACGAAGACCGAAAGCCTGAGCATCGGGCGTACGTCCGCCACGAGCCTGCCGTCCTGGCGCATCACCAGAATGGTTTCGTGCGCACAGTTGAGCGAGGCGTTCACTTCGCTCACGCGGCTGTCGAGCGCGCGTGCCTGGCGATCGATGCGTTCGAGCAATGCGATCTTGGCCTGCGCGTCGCGTGATGCCAGCGGGTCCTGCGTGTCATAACGCGCCGGATGTCCAAGCGATGGGTGTGCTGCGATGGCGGCGCGACCCTCGCCGCCCTGGCGCGCGATGGCGCGCACCGAGGCAGCGGCTTCGAGCAGGCGTGCATGGGAGATCTGTTGCGAGAAGGCGAAGGCGGATTGATCCTGATCCAGGGCACGCAGGCCGAAGCCCTGATCGCGTGAAAAGCTGCTGGAGCGCACGATGCCGCCTTCAAGGCTCCAGCTTTCGTGGCGGCTGTTTTGCAGATAGAGATCGGCGGCGTCTACGGCGTGCGCCATCACGGCATCAAGCGTGCGCGAAAGATCCTGGACGTCCAGGCCATTCGGTGCGAGCAGGCCTGCCTGTGCAAGTTGTAGCGGGGTTAGGGCTGAATTCATGTTCGATAGGTCCTGGACTGGCTTTGAAGCCTGTTCATAGTCTTGCTGCGATGCCGCGATCGGGGCTCATGTGCTGCTCGGAATCCTCGTGTATCCCCATACACGCCGCTTCCTGTGTTGAGCTTCGCCTCGCTGACAGCCTTTCGCTACAGACTTTGAGCAGGCTTTTAGCGGCTGGCCACATGCATGCGGGAAAGGAGGATGGAGCCGGTGCTGAAGGCTCCGCTGACAAAGGTGTCGGCGCCGATGGCGGCGATCGACTGCCACATCTCAAGCAGGTTGCCGGCGATGGTCACGCCATCCACGGCGTGACGGATCTCTCCGCGCTCGACCCAGAAACCACGTGCGGCGCGCGAGTAGTCGCCATTGATCAGGCGTGCGCCTTCGCCGGAAAGATTCGTCACCATCAGGCCGGTGCCGAGCTTTCTCAACATCGCGGCCAGATCGTCATCGGGCCGAGTGAGGCGGCTGGCGATCTGCACATTGGTGTTGCCGCCGGCATTGCCAGTGACCGGCAGGCCCAGTCTGCGTGCAGAGTACTGGCCGAGCAGCGCGCCGCGCAGCACACCGGATTCGACCAGCACGCGCCGGCTGGCGCTGATGCCCTCCGTATCGAAGGGCTGGCTGGCCAGGGCGCCGGGGATGAACGGATCCTCAATGACATCGATATGCTCGGGGAAGATCGGCTGGCCGAAGCGTTCGCCAAGGAAGCTGGTCTTCATGTACAGCGGCCGACCACTGATGGCCTGGCACAGGTGCTGGAGCAGGGAGATGGCGCTGCGCGCGTCGAACAGCACGGGGAATTCGCCGCTCGCGATGGGGCGCTGGTCCAGCAGGGAGATTGCGCGTCCCGCAGCCTGGGCGCCGATCTGTTTCGCAGCGGGAAGCTCACCTTGCCGCCGCCCGCCTTCGTGCCAGAACTCACGGCAGCGGATGTCGTCACGCGCTGCCAGCACGCTGGCGGTGAAGCCATGGTAGGACTGGGCGTAGCCGGCGCTGAAGCCGCGGCTGTTGGCGAGCCGCACCTGGGATTGTCCGGCCGAGGCCCAGGCGCCGTCACTCGCGGCTTCGGGCCAGTCCGCGATACCTTCTTCGATCTGCCGTGCCAGCGTGACCAGCGTTTCGCTATCCGGCTCCCAGGGATGGTAGAGATCCAGGTCGAGTGGGGTCTTGCAGAGCGCGTCGGTGTCCGGCAGCCCGGCAAAAGGATCTTCCTGCGTGTGCTGCGCAATCGCGCAGGCTGCCCTGGCCATTTCTTCCAGACTGTCCGGCGTGAAGTCGGTCGAGTGGGTGTGGCCCTGACGCTGCCCGATATACACCGCCAGCGACAGGCCACAGCTCACCTCCCGGCTCAGTGCCCGGATGCGGCCCTGGCGCAGATGGGCAGTCTGCCCCTTGTTCTCTGAAACGCTGGCCACGGCATCCGTGGCGCCATGCCGCCGGGCTGCATCGAGCAAGGCTGCGGTGATGGCATCGAGCCCGGCCTGATCGTGGGGAAAGAGATTGTTCATGCAATGAAGGTCCTTGCTGCTACGGAAGGGTGTTGAGAAGGCATTCAGGCGGAGGCGCCTTGCGGTGCGGGGGGCGTTCCGATATCGAGCACGCGATCGTGCAGACGCAGGAGGGAGTCCCGGTGCGCCACGCTGACCACGCAACTCTTCGGCAACTGCCGCATCACCTCGCCATACACGTGCGCCTCGATATCGTTGTCCAGCGCGCTGCTGGCTTCATCAAGGAAGACGTAATCCGGCCGGTGCAGCAGCACGCGGGCCAGGGCCAGGCGCTGCTGTTCGCCGCCGGAAAGCACCTGTTGCCAGCGTTCTTCATCATTGAGCCGTGCGCTCAGTGCTTCTAGACGGCAGGTGGTGAGGGCCTGGCGGATGTCCTCGTCACTGAAGTGGCCTATGGCCTCGGGATAACTGACCGCCGCACGCAGGCTGCCGGAAGGGATGTAGCTGCGCTGTGGTACGAACATCATGCCTCGCGCCGGTGTGTGTACCCGGCCGTTGCCATAAGGCCATAGACCCGCCAGCGCCCGCAGCAGGGTGCTCTTACCGGTGCCGGATGGGCCGCGCACCAGCCAGCGCTCACCGGTTGTGAAGGCAATCTGAGGAACGGTGGTCAGCGTCTGGTCTGTCGGCGTACGCAGCTCCAGTGCCCCATCCGTACGGATGCCCGAGGGGCTGTCGGTATCGTGTCGGATGCCCGCTTCGACATGCTCAGCTTTGCTGATCGCATCGGAGAGCTCACGCAGACGGCGCGTGACCGCCACGAGCTGGGCAAAACCGGTGTAGGCCTGCTGGAAGAAGTTCAGGGAGCCTGATACCGAAGAATAGGCCCGGGTGATGCGAACCATCTCGCCATAGGTGGTATGGCCTGCCAGAAAGGCGGGCAGAGCAAGCAGCGTGGGGATGGGCTCCGTCAGGTGGCCATAGACCGCCCGTGCGATACCCAGGCGCAGTTCGCACCAGATCATCTTGATGTTGTTGAGCCGTACGCTTTCGAAGCGCGACTGCAGGCGGGTGCTTTCGCTTTCTCCGCCCTGGTTGAATGCGACCTGCTCTGCGTTTTCGCGCAACTGGACAGCCAGATGGCGGAAGTTGGCCTCCACCGTTTCGTTGTGGTGGTTCAGCTGCATCAACGGTCGCCCTGTCAGGTGGGTGACCAGCAGCGCCATGCCCTGATGCAGGAAGCATGCAAGAAGCATGTATGCCGGAATCGTCAGCGCGATACCCCAGGGAGACAGGTCCAGATCGCCGGAGAGTCGATAGAGCACGATACTGAACGACACCACCGTTGCTGTGACCTGGACAATATTCAGGGACATCTGCAACAGACTGCCGGTGAAGTTCTTCACGTCCTCGGCGATGCGTTGATCCGCATTGCTCAACAGGCCGTCGCGTTCGATGGCGTAGTAGGCGCCTGCCGTTGTCCAGCGATCGAGAAACTGCCGCGTCATCCAGACCCGCCAGCGAAGCTTGAGGCGGCTATCCAGCATTACGCGCACATAGGTAAGGCAGCTGTCGGCGATTGCGACAGCCACCGAGACGATGAACAGTGACTTGATCGCCCCCCACTGCCTGCCGACGAGGGCGTCCGTGAACTGGCCGAGCAACTCGTTGGCCCAGATGCTCAGATATACGCCATAGAACGTGATCGCGAGGATGAGCAGAAGCATGGGGATTGCCACCCGGGCTTCGCGCGAGAGCCAGAAAGGCAGGAACAGCGCTCTCAAAGGGGTTCGGTACTGTTTTCTGGCTGAAGGATTCATTGCTGTCGGCTCAGGGGAATGGAGGCGCGAGGCGTTGCACCGCGTCTTGGTACCTGTTCATGGTCTTGCTGCGATGTCGTGACTGAGGTCCGTGCGCTGCTCGGCCGCCTGCGGCTGGCCTTGTACAGCCCGCCGGTCAGGCGTGCAGCGTGCTGTGCGAAACCGCTGCCTGCGGCCTCGTGTAGCCACATACACTCCTGTTCCTGTGTTGCCCTTCGTGCCGCTGACGGCCTTTCGCTACAGACTTCGAACAGGTTCTTACCACTCCATGTGCAGCCAGTCCTGAAAAGTGACAGTCGCCAGGTAATTTCACATATCGAAAGAAGAGAAAAGTCGTTGGCGTGCCTGTGTCGGAGGTCGAATACTGACCGGCCTTGATCGATGTCATGAAGTGGTGCGTCGTGCTGTTTTTTTCACCAAATTGGCTCAACAGGCGCGAAAGTTTGCGTTCCGTAACCTTTTGCCAGAAGCAATTTTCTCGGAGTGACGGCGCTTTGCCGGAGAGCGGCATGTTGTTTGCTAGTTCGCAACAGAAACTGCCCTTTCGTGCCAGTCTGGTAGCCCGTCATGAGTAGCAACCCCCGCCCCGAACATAAGCGCCATGAGGCGCTGAGCCTGATCTTCCGCAGCGATTACCGCTGGCTGGCCGAGCGCCTGCGTTTCAGGCTCGGTTGCGGTTTCCAGGCCGAGGATGTGGCGTCCGAAGCGTTTGCGCAGCTGGCCGCGCTACCGGATCTCGATCATGTGCGCGAGCCACGTGCCATGCTCACCACCATTGCCCAGCGTGTGATGTACGAAACCTGGCGGCGGCGGGATCTCGAACGTGCCTATCTGAACGTGCTGGCACAGATGCCCGAGGCCGTCCATCCATCGCCCGAGGATCGAGCGCAGCTGGTGGAGTCGCTGTTGGCAATCGACCAGGCACTGGATGGCCTGTCCGCCAAGGCGCGTAGCGCTTTCCTCTACAGCCAGCTCGACGGCCTGACCTATGCCGAGATCGGTGAGCAGCTCGGAGTGTCGGCCAGCATGGTTCGGCAGTACATGGCCAAGGCGCTGGCCTGCTGCTACGCGGCGGCCGAGGCTTGAGATGAGCGCGCTGGCCGATCCGATCGCGAACCAGGCCGTCGAATGGATGGTCTTGTTGCGTTCGGGCGCAGCCACCATCCAGGACAGAGAGGCCTTCGAGGGATGGCGTGACGCCGATCCCCGGCATGAAGCGGCCTGCCGGCGCATCGAGGGTGTGTTGGGCGGGCTGGCGCAGTGCCAGGGCGAGCCCGTGGCGATGCACAAGGCCTTGCTGTCCCGGCGCCGTGCGGTGAAAGGATTGTTGGGGCTTGCTGCGGCAGGTGTGGTGTCGTCCGGCCTAGTACGGTATCAGCCTGAACTGAGCGGGATGATGGCCGACCACCGTACCCCCGTCGGCAGGCGGCAGCGGATCACGCTGGCCGATGGCGGCACGCTGCTGCTCAATGCGCGGACTTCGCTGAACCTGAGTGCTCAAGCGGTCGATCTGATCGAGGGAGAAGTCCTGTTGCGTACACCCGCAACAGGCGAATCCTGGCAGATCCGCACGGCAAACGGGATCGTCCATGCCGAAAGGCCGGCAGCGCTGGCGGTACGCCACAAGCGTGGTGTGAGCCGTCTGGCGGTGCTGGATGGAGAGATCCTGCTGCAGTCGGGGCGTGGCCTGAGTCGTATGCTGGAGGCCGGGCAGCTGGCCTCGTTCGGAGACGCCGGCATCTATCTGCTTCAGGGCGTGTCCGTGCTTGCCGAGACCGCCTGGGAAGAGGGTTTGTTGCAGGTGGACGATCGCCCGCTGGTGGAGGTTGTGGAGGCGCTGGCGGATTATCGTGCAGGTGTGCTGAGAGTGGCTAGCTCCGCGGCATCCATGCGGGTGAGCGGTCTCTTCCCGCTGGATGAGCCGGACCGCGCCCTGCGTGCCATCGCCAGCGTGCTGCCGGTGCGCATCCGCAGCGTCACGCCGTGGTGGGTCAGCATCGAAGCTGTCTGAGCCGTCTTTCCGCATTCCTGGCTGTCACTTTTCCCTTTTCATTGCACAGACATTGCAAAAGCAGTGGAAAAGGAATGTGTCATGCCGCGTTTGATCCAGAACCGACGCTTCAAGCCTGTCTCCCGGCGGTTGGCCGTATCCGTGGGAGTTCTCTGATGGCAGTCCTGGAAGCATTTGGCCGCGCACCGTCCGCATCGTCGGCGCCTTTGATTCCCGGTGGTGCGGGATGGCGTATGGCCGGGGGGCCGGAAGAGTCCGTACTGCACAGGGATTGGCTGACGGGAAGCGGTGTGTTTGCGCTCGTTGTGCTGGCACATGTCTGCGTGTTGGCGCTCGCGCTGACCCAGCTGATCGGTATCGATCCACCGTCGGCAAAGGGAGAGAACGGCTCCCTGAGAGTCCGGCTGGTAGCAGCCAGAAGCGAGGCTGTTGCGGCGCTCGCGCAGCCGGAGCCCAGGCCGCAGCCACCGGAACCGAAACCTCAGCCTCCCAGACCCGAGCCCAGACCGGTGGCTCCACCGGTGATCGAGCGCAAGGTCGTTGTGAGCGAGGCGCCAGCCACACGCGTGGTAGCCCAGGCGCCTGAAGTGCCTGCTCCCGTGCCTGAAACACCTCCGCCGGCAGCGTCGGTGGCACCGGCACCCCAGGTTTCCATTCCGCCCGTCACCGCGACCCCTGCGGCTGCGGGGAGCACCAGCGGTCATCCCGACATGCTGGACCCCGACAAGCAGGCGCCGCAGGAGGTCAGCCAGATCGATTGCGCCGTGCCACGGCCGGACTATCCGCGCAGCGCGCGCCGCCAGGGCCTGGCCGGGCAGGTCACGGTCCGCCTGGTGATGGATTCGCAGGGGCGGGTCACCAGTGCAGACGTGATCCGCAGCAGTGGCCACGCAATGCTCGATGAAGCCGCGCGCAATGCTGCTCTGGGCGCCGCATGCAGACCGTATCGCGTGGCCGGGCGTGCCATCCGCGTGAGCGCTCTGCAGCCCTTCGATTTCATTCCTTCCAACTGAGCCAGTTGAGCCATTCCTCCTCCTTCTTCACGCGTTTCAAGAGGTAACCCCATGAACCAACTCGATCTTGTCGCCTACTGGAACCAGGGCGATTTCATCAGCCATTTCCTTACCGTCGTGCTGCTGATCATGTCCGTCTCTTCCTGGTCGGTGATGATCGTCAAGGCTGGCAAGTTGCTGCGCCTGCGCGGGCTGGCGCAAAACGCGCAGAGCCGCTTCTGGTATGCACGCAGTTGGGAAGAGGCGCTGAACTCGCTTGGCTCGCGCATCGAGAATCCGTTCTACAACCTCGCCCGTGCAGGGGAGGCGGCTACCACGCATAGACTCGAGCGTTCGGAGCTGCAGGGCAAGCTGGATCCCAGCGACTGGATCGCCCGCTGCCTGAAGGATGCGCTCGACGAGCACGCGGAGAAGACCCAGAGCGGCATGGCGGTGCTCGCATCGGTGGGCAGTACGGCACCGTTCGTGGGCCTGTTCGGCACCGTGTGGGGTATCTACCACGCGCTGCATGTGATCGGCATGACCGGTCAGGCATCTCTCGGGCAGGTGGCTGGCCCGGTCGGCGAAGCCTTGATCATGACCGCGCTCGGCCTTTTCGTGGCGATTCCGGCCGTGCTGGGCTACAACGCGATTGCCCGTCGCAGCAAGTCGCTGTCGCACAAACTGCATCGCTTCGCCAACGATCTGCATGCCTACTTCCTGACAGGCTCGCGCGTGGAACTGGCCCAGGGCAATGCTGCTGCCAACGATGTGCGCCCCGTGGTGGCTGCCAGCCCGCTGCAGGCACAGGCAAGGGGATAAATCATGAGCATGTCTTCGTCTGAATTCGACTCCGATGGCGGGGCGATCAACGAGATCAACATGACACCGCTGATCGACGTCATGCTGGTGCTGCTGATCATCTTCATCGTCACGCTACCGGTGATCCATGGCGCGGTGAACGTGGAGCTGCCGCAGGCCTCCAACCAGCCGGTGGATCAGCAGGAGCGCACCGTGGACATCTCGGTGGCTGCCGATGGCACGATCTACTGGGACAAGGAGGCCGTCAGCGATGGTGAGTTGCAGGGGCGGGTGGCTGCGGCTGCGGCCAATGGTGCGCAGCAGGCACCGGTGGTTCGCATCTATGCTGACAAGGCCGTGCGATATGAGCGCGTGGCTTACGTGCTCTCCAGCGCGCAGGGTGGTGGCCTGAGCAAGATCGATTTCGTGACCGATGGCCCTTTGCAATAGAACGATCTGAAAGATATGAACAAGCCGAGCGATCTTCCTTTGGCCGCCGAGCGGCTGGCGCGCCTGCGTGCCGCGATGCTGGAAGCTGGCATGGATGCCTGCGTGCTGCCTTCGTCGGACCCGCATGTATCGGAATATCCGCCGGCACACTGGGCCTTGCGTGAATGGCTCTCTGGCTTCAATGGCTCGGTGGGTACGCTGGCGATCACGTCCGAAGCCGCTGGCCTGTGGGTGGACAGCCGCTACTGGGAGCAGGCGGAACGTCAGCTACAGGGCTCCGGCATCGTCCTGATGCGCCAGGGGGCGGCTGATGTGCCAAGCCTGGAAGACTGGCTTCATGCAACGCTGGATTGCCGCGCACAGGTTGCCGTGGATGGCATGGTGCTGGCGTGGAGTGAGGCCGTTGCATTGCGCAACCGCCTGCAGGCCAAGGAGATCGTGCTTGCGCACGGATGTCGATCTGATTTCTCCGCTGCTGGCGGATCGCCCCGCATTGCCTGTCACACCGGTATTCGAACAGCCAGATGGCGAAGCCGGAGAGTCCCGCGCCGCCAAGCTTGCCCGCCTGCGTCAGCAGCTCGCCGGGCTTGGGGAAGGAGTCTGTTTCCTTTCCGCGCTGGACGACATCGCCTGGTTGCTGAATCTGCGCGGTGCGGACGTGCCCTTCAACCCGGTGTTCCTGGCCCATGCACTGGTGGATGCCCGCCAGGTTCGCCTGTTCATCGATGGTAGTCGCGTACCTGGTACGGTGCGTGCCCGTCTGGTGCTCGACGGTGTGCACATTGAGCCTTATGCCGAAGCGACGGAAGCTCTGATGCGCTTGCCGGCAGACTGTTGCGTGCTGATCGATCCCGAGCGCACGGTGGCTGGCCTGGTAGAGGCCTTGCCGGTCGAAGTTCGCCGCCTGGAAGCGGTGAGTCCGGTGGTGCTGATGAAGTCGCGCAAGAACACCTCCGAACAGTGCCATGTACGCGCCGCCATGGAGCAGGATGGTGCTGCGCTCTGCCGCTTCATGGCCTGGTTCGACGAAGCCGTGCCGGCTGGCGGGCTGGACGAGTTCAGCGTGGCGGCCCGGTTGCTGGAAGAGCGGAGTCGCAACACAGATTTTCGGGGCGAAAGCTTCGGCACCATCTGCGCTTTCCGTGCCAATGCGGCATTGCCGCATTACCGGGCCGAGCCTGAGCTGGCCGCCCGTATCGAGGGCGGCGGCATGCTGTTGCTGGATTCCGGTGGGCAATATCCCGCGGCAACCACCGACATCACCCGCATGTTGCCCGTTGGCCAGCCGGATGCCGAGCAGAAACGGGACTGCGCGCGGGTGCTGCGCGGGGTGATTGCCTTGTCCCGTGCGGTGTTTCCCGCCGGTATCGGTGCACCGATGGTGGATGCCATTGCGCGTGCACCGATCTGGGCGGATGGCATCGACTATGGTCATGGCACCGGGCATGGTGTGGGCTGCGACCTGCATGTGCACGAAGCACCGCAGCGCATCGCTTACCGGGGGCGCGTGCTGCCGCACAACACGCTGGAGTCCGGCATGATCACTTCCATCGAACCGGGAATCTACCGGCCCGGCAGATGGGGCGTGCGTATCGAGAACCTGGTGTTGGCGCGCGAAGCAGCCAGCACGGAATTCGGTGAATTCCTGAGTTTTGAAACCCTTACCTTGTGCCCGATCGATCTGCGCTGCATCGATCTGGCGGTGTTGCGACCAGACGAGATCGTCTGGTTGGATGCCTATCACCGTGAGGTGCGCCGCCGCCTCGAACCCTTGCTTGAAGGGGTTCCGCTGGCCTGGCTGCGCGCCCGTACCGCTGCCGTGGGCGGGCAATTGACCACCTGATCCGCCCACCCCGGCTGCGTTCATTCCCCACCTCTCGCAGAAAGAGAACCATCATGTCCGCTCCAGAAGCGCGTGCCGTGCTGCGCGCCGATTACACGCCTTATCCGTGGCAGATCGAATCCACCCATCTGCATTTCGAGCTGACCGAAGAGGACACGCTCGTTCATGCCCGGCTGGTGGTGCGTCGCCTTGCCGATACGCCCGCAGGAGCTTCGCTTGTGTTGCAGGGGCGAGCGCTGGAAACGTTGTCGCTGAGCATCGATGGTGTGCCGCTGACGCCGGAGGCCTGGTCACAGCAGGGCGAGGAGCTACATGTACAGGTGCCGGATGGCGCGTGCTTCGAGTTCTTCAGCGTGGTGCGCATCCATCCGGCCAGCAATACCTCGCTGATGGGCTTGTATCGCTCCAGCGGGCTGCTGTGTACGCAGTGCGAACCTGAAGGTTTCCGTCGCATCACCTGGTATCCGGATCGTCCGGATGTACTCAGCCGTTTCCGTGTGACGCTGGATGCGTTGCGCACCCGCTATCCGGTGCTGCTTGCCAACGGCAATCCGGTGGAGCGAACCGATCTGGGTGATAGCCGCCATCGCGTGGTCTGGGAGGATCCGTTCCCCAAACCCGCGTATCTCTTCGCGCTGGTGGCCGGCGAGCTGGCCTGCCTGGAGGACAGCTTCACAACTTGCAGCGGGCGCGAAGTCGCACTGCAGATCTACTCGGCGCCTGCGGATGCCGACCGCCTCGGGCATGCCATGGTCAGCCTCAAGCATGCCATGCGCTGGGATGAGGAGAATTACGGCCGCGAATACGATCTGGATATCTTCATGATCGTGGCCGTGGCCGATTTCAACATGGGCGCGATGGAAAACAAAGGGCTCAACATCTTCAATGCTGCCGCCTTGCTCGCCAGCCCGGAGACGGCCACAGACGTGGCGTGGCAGCGCATCGAGGCCATCGTGGCACACGAGTATTTCCACAACTGGTCCGGCAACCGCGTGACTTGCCGAGACTGGTTCCAACTCTCGCTCAAGGAGGGTTTCACCGTCTTCCGCGATGCGCAGTTCTCGGCGGACATGAATTCGCCCACCCTCAAGCGGATCCAGGACGTGAATCGTCTGCGCACAGCACAATTCGCCGAAGACGCCGGCCCGATGGCACACCCGATCCGTCCGGATTCCTATCTCGAGATCGCCAACTTCTACACCATGACGATCTACGAGAAGGGGGCCGAGGTCATCCGCATGCTGCGTACCTTGCTGGGAGCGGAAGGCTTCCGGCAGGGCAGCGACCTCTATTTCGCGCGTCACGATGGCCAGGCCGCCACCTGCGATGATTTCCTGCAGGCCATGGCGGATGCCACGGGCACAGATCTCACCGGTTTCGCGCGCTGGTATGCCCAGGCTGGCACGCCGCGTCTGACGGTGCGTGGGGAATGGCTGGCGGCGGAGCATTGCTATCGCGTGCATCTGGCACAGCGTTGCCTGCCCACGCCGGGGCAGGTCGAGAAACAGCCTTTCGTGATTCCCGTCGCCCTGGCCCTGTTTGGTGCCGATGGCAAGGCCATCGAGACCACGGACGGGCAGGGCGCGTCTGTCGCCGAGCGTGTCGTGGTGCTGGAGCAGGCCGAACAGAGCTTCGAATTCCACGGCGTGCAGGAAGTGCCGGTGCTGTCCGTATTGCGTGGCTTTTCCGCGCCGGTGATGGTGGCGCAGGACTGTACTCGCGATGAGCTGGCCTTCCTGATCCGTCACGAGACGGATGGCTTCAACCGTTGGGATGCGGCCCAGCGTCTGGGCGTGCAGGTCCTCCAGGAAATGATTGCAGCCCTCGCTGCGGGGAAGCGGGCCGAGGCCGATCCGATCCTGCTGCAAAGCCTGGGCGCCGTGCTGGCCGACGAGACACTGGACCTGGCTTTGTGCGCCGAACTGCTGGTGTTGCCGGGCGAGCACTACCTGGCTGGTCTGGGGGAAGCGGTGGATGTGGATCTCATCCGCCGCGCGCGCGATGCATTGCGCCGTGCCATCCAGGCAGCGCATAGTGAAACGATGCGCCAGCGGTATCTGACCTTGCATGCGGCCTCGTGTGCCGAGCCTTATCTCGCCAATGGCGGGCAGATCGCGCGCCGCGCCCTGCAAGGTGTTTTGCTGGGCTACCTTGTGCTGGCTGCGGATGACGATGCGCTTGCCCTGTGCGTGGCCCAGTATCAGACAGCTCATAATCTGACGCTGCGCCTCGGTGCGCTCGGGGCGCTTCTCAATGCGCCAACTGATGCATCAGGCTATGAAACCGCCCGCGTGCAATTACGGGCTGATTTCGCGGAGCGTCATGCCAGTGTGGCCCAGGTGATGGATAGCTGGTTCGCCGTGCAGGCCGGCTGCGTGGCCGGTGATGCCGTGGCGCGCGTGCGCAGGCTCATCCTGGATCCACGTTTCAGCTTGCGTAATCCGAATCGCGCTCGCGCCGTGATCGGCAGCTTCTGCGCCAATTTGCCGGCATTCCATCGGCGTGATGGAGAAGGCTACCGCTTCCTCTGCGAACAGGTGCTTGCCGCCGATGCCTTGAATCCGCAGCTATCCGGGCGGATGGTCAGTCCACTCACGCAATGGCGTCGCCACGATGCCCCGCGCCAGCAGGCCATGCTCGCCAGTCTGGAGTCTCTGAAAACCCAGGGCGGGTTGTCGCGTGACCTTTACGAGATTGTCAGCAAGAGCCTGTCAATCCAGTGAGTGCGCTCCAGGCGGGTACGCGTCAGCGTACCCGCCTCATTTTCACTGCGTTGCTGTGCGGTATCAGGCATTGAAGCCGTTGGCCTTCAGGAAGTCCTTGGCAAAGGGTTTGTAGCCATCGTGGGCCAGCGGCTGCCCTGCGGCCTCCGTGCGGGTGACGCGGATGCGGAAAGGAGAGCCCAGCGCGGCGAGCCGGTCCGATACCCTGTGCAACGCATCCGTATGCAACTGTGCGCTGCCGGCTCGGGTGGCCAACTGCTTCGCTCTGGCCTTGGCTTCGTCTGCTGTCGAGGCAATCACGAAGAGGTTTTCGTGCCCTTCGACAAAACTGGCCTTGCCAGCTTCGTAGAAGCCCAGATTGACATGCCAGAGATCAAGGGCGCCATCGGGCGCCGCATCCGTATCCAGCGAGATGCAGGCGCCGTCCACCATATCCAGGATCATCCAGGAATCCACATGTGGTGCCTTGCCGGGTGCGAACCAGGCCTTGAGCAACTGCCCACCGATCGACTCGATATCCGGACCCACCGCGAATACGACGTCGTGAATTTCGACGCTGGTACCTGCTGGATTGCCGCCCAGCATGACGGCAAAGAGTTTGTCCTCGGACACTTCGTGACTCCTGAGCGGGAAGGGCGCCAAGTCTAGCACTGCCAAAAAGCACCTGATCGAAAGCCCACAAGTGGCTTGTACGAGCTTGACTACAGTTTTGATCAAAAATATAGTTCGATCGTACGAACTTATCAGCATCTGATGCCTACGGACAGAATTTCGAGATACCCATGAATCGTTTCATTACTCATACGCTCAGCCGCCTTAGGGCGATGTCAGCCGAACTGGAGGGCAACGCCCATGGCACAGGCCAGGGCATGCGATCGCGTTCGGTACTTGTGCTGTCCATCTGCGCATGCCTGCTCGCTGCCTGCGCTGATCACTCCGGTTCGCCTGCGTCCGCATCTGTGCCAGTAACAGCAGATGTTGCCGTGGTGCGGCTGATGCAATTACCAGTGACCAGCGATGTGACAGGCTCCATCGTTTCCGATGGGCGCATCAATGTAACCACGCGTGTATTGGGGTTCATCCGTCAGCTTGATGTGCGCGAAGGTCAGCCCGTCAGGAAAGGCGACCTGTTGTTGCGGATCGATGCTTCTGACATCGATGCGGCCATCGTGCAGGCGGCGGCTGGCGTGCAGGTCGCCCAGGAGGCCTGGCAGGATGCGCAGTACGACGTGCGCCAGAATACGCAGTTGGTGCCTGTCGGTGCGATCCCTGCTGACTTGCTTCGCAAGTCCCGGCTGAGGGAGGAGACGACCCGTGCGGCGCTGGAGCAGGCCCGGGCAGCACTGGCGGCAGCCCAGGCGCAGCGCAATTATGTAGACATCACCAGCCCGGTGGATGGCGTGGTCGTCTCCGTGACGGGCCGCAGCGGCGAGATGGCCGCGCCCGGTGCGCCGCTGCTGACGGTGGAGTCACGCGAGGTCCTGCTGTTCAAGACTTTTGTTCCTGAGCACAACCTGGCGGCGATCAAGGCAGGTGATTCGGTTTCTGTTCGCGTTGATGCATTGGGCGATGAGCGCTTCAAAGGGCGAGTCCGGGGTGTGGTGCCCTCCGGAGATGGCGTAAGCCGCCGCAACGAGGTGGATATCGTGTTGCCGCGGGATGCACGCTTGTTGCCGGGCATGTTCGGCCGCCTTGAGATCCTGGTGGATGAGAAGCCGGTCATCACCGTTCCCCGTGCGGCACTGGTGCGCCGTGGCGGGCTGGATGGCGTTTTCGTGTTGCAAGAGGGTGTAGCGCGTTTTCGCTGGCTGCGCACCGGCAAGCATCTGGGTGATGCACTCGAAGTGAGCGCGGGCCTGTTGGACGGGGAAACTATTCTCGCCCGCGCCACCGATGTCGTCCGCGACGGTACGCCGATCCAGGTTGTCGGGAGCGTACGATGACAGCACCCCGTCTGAACTTTGCCGGCCTGCTGGCGAAGTACTTCATCACCTCCAAGCTCACGCTGGTTTTCATCATCGCGGTGGCGCTGTTGGGCGTCATGGCCGTGCTGCAGACGCCGCGCGAGGAAAATCCGCAGATCGTGGTGCCCGCAGCCGCCGTGGTGGTCGGTTTGCCGGGCGCCTCGGCGGCGGAAGTCGAATCGCTGGTGGTCACGCCGCTCGAAGGCATCCTGAGCGAACTGCCCGGTGTCGACCATATCGAGAGTGCTTCGCACAATTCACAAGGGATGGTGCAGGTGCAGTTCAAGGTCGGCGAATCCAAGGAGGCATCGCTGGTCAAGCTCTACGATCGCGTGATGGCCAGTCGTGCCTGGCTGCCCGCCGAAGCCACAATGCCGCTGGTGCAGAGCGTGGACGCCGACGACGTGCCCATCGTCACCTTCACGCTGACCTCGTCAACGTATGACGCCTACGCGCTCAACCGCGTGGCCGAGCGCATGGCCGAGCGCCTGCGTAGCGCCGAGAACGTCTCGGTGGTGTCGCTGCGTGGGGGGCTGCACCGTGAGATCGCCATTGAACTGGATCCAGACCGCCTGCAGGCATATGGTGTAACGCTGGGGCAGGCACGAGCTGCCGTGGCGGTCAGTAACCTGAATGTGCCCTTGCCACCTACGGTGCGTGGCGGACAAGTGCAGGCGATCAAGCTGGAGGCAGCCTATGCCTCTGCCGAGGATGTGCGCAACCAGCTCATCGCCGTGCATGACAACCGGCCGGTTTACGTGCGGGATGTGGCCACCGTCACTGATGGCGCTCCGTCGGAGCCGGCGATGATCAGCCGTTTTTCCTTCGGCCCGGGCGATCCGCGTGCCGGGGCTGCCGATACCGGCGATCTGCCCGCCGTTACCGTTTCCGTGGCCAAGAAAAAAGGGGCCAATGCCGTGGTGGTTGCCGATGCGGTGATCAAGCGCATGCAACACATGCAAGCCACTTTTGTTCCACAGGACATCCAGGTCATCGTGACGCGCAACGACGGCCAGAAGGCCGACGATGCGGTCAATCTGCTGCTGGAGCATCTGCTGATCGCCCTGGGCACTGTGGGCCTGGTGCTGATCTTCTTTCTGGGCTGGCGCGAGGCACTGATCGTGATGGTCACGGTGCCGCTGATCATGGCGATTACCCTGGCGGCCAACCTGCTTGGCGGTGTCACCATCAACCGCGTCACGCTTTTTGCGTTGATCCTGGCGCTGGGGCTGCTGGTGGATGCCGGCATCGTGGTCATCGAGAACATCCATCGTCACTATGCCAGCGGGAACCCGAAAGCTGACAAGGTGGCCGTGACCATACTGGCCACCAACGAGATCGGCAATGCCACCAATCTGGCCACCTTCGCGGTGATGCTGGTCTTCATTACGCTTGCAGTAGCCTTGACCGGCATGCCACGTCAGTACTTCTTTCCGGTGGCGGTTACCGTGCCGATGGCCATGGCAGCGTCCATCTTGGTGGCATACGTCGTCACACCTTGGGCGGCCAATCGATGGGTTCATCGCCACGCCATCCGGCACGATGAACCACAGGCAGAGTCATCGCATGAGGACTCGCCGCCGACACATGGTCACGGTGTGCCAGGGCGACTCGAGCGTGTGTACCTTCGGTTGTTCGGTCCCCTGCAGCAGTGCAAAAGGGTGCGTATCGTCTTCGGCGTGGCGGTGCTGCTGTTGCTGATGCTTTCCACCCTGCAAGGCGCCTGGCAGTTTGTACGCCCTTCGGGGGTTGGCGGGAGCGTGTCCGCACTGGGGGTACCGATCGGTTTTCTGCCGAAAGATAACCAGAATACCTTCAACGTGGTGGTGTCGATGCCTGAGACCACGCCGGTGGAAAACACGGACCGTCTTGTGCGCGAAATCGCTGCGGTACTGGCGAAAGAGCCACAAGTGGCCAACTGGCAGACCTGGATCGGCCAGGCTGGCGTGGCGGATTTCAATGGCCTGTTCAAGGGTACTGCCGCGCGTGCCGGCAGCCATGTGGCGGAAATCCGCGTCAACCTGGTCGACAAGCATCAACGCAAGCAAAGCTCCATCGACATCGTGCGTGAATTGCGTCCCAAGGTGGAAGCCATTCGCAAAGCCTGGCCCGGGGCCGAAGTGGCGCTCGTGGAACAG
Organism: Candidatus Dactylopiibacterium carminicum; assembly: GCF_014736495.1. GTDB lineage: Bacteria > Pseudomonadota > Gammaproteobacteria > Burkholderiales > Rhodocyclaceae > Uliginosibacterium > Uliginosibacterium carminicum. The sequence goes on along the minus strand of NZ_MDUX01000004.1, from coordinate 34,927 downwards.
CCTCCCGGCCCGCCCTTACGTGCGACCGTGCTGGCAGAACTCTACGGTCCTGACGCCGAAGGTTTGCGCGTGTTGTCGGCCCAGGTACGCAAAGCCTTCGAGCAGACCTACGATACGACCGACATCACCGATAGCGAACCGGAAGACGTGCTTGAGCATCACGTCATACCGGACAAGGACAAGGCCGCGCGCTCTGGCGTCTCGGTCGCACAGATCGCCGAGGCGCTGCAACTGGTCTACGGCGGTGTCACCCTTGGTCGCGCTCACCTGCCTGACGAGAAACTGCCCGTGCCGGTCAAGGCCCTCGTACCGCGCCGTGCGGAGGTCGATCCAGCACGGCTCGATCGGGTGTTCGTGGCCAATACCGCCGGCCAGCCCGTGCCGCTGGCTGAACTAGTGAAAGTCCTCCCCGCATCAGTCGATCGACCCATCCTGCATCGCGACAACGAGAAGGTCACTTTCGTCGGTGCGGAATTGTCGGACTCGGTGCCGTTGTACGCCGTACTCGACCTGCAACGACGGTTGCAGGGGATCATCGCACCGGACGGCCGACCGCTACGCACGGGCAATCTGCGCTTCAAGGAGGATTCGCCCGACACCATTGACGGCTACCAGTTGCTCTGGGGCGGCGAGATGCGCATGACGCTGGATGTATACCGGGATCTTTCAATCTCGCTCAGCGGCGCACTGCTGATCATCTACTTCGTGCTTGTTGCCTACTATCGCTCGTTCATCGTTCCGATGGTGGCCATGTCGGCCGTGCCACTGGGCATCATCGGCATCTTTCCGGGGTACTGGCTCGTCGGCATGGACTTCTCGGCAACCTCGATGGTCGGCATCGTCGCGTTGGCGGGCGTGGTGATCCGCAATTCATTGCTGATCATCGATTTCATCCAGGACAACATCCGTCACGGCATGCCACTACACGAAGCGGTGCGCCAGGCTGGCGCCGTACGCCTGCGGCCGATCCTGCTGACCATGCTGGCGATCATTTTCGGCTCGGCCATCATGGTGACTGACCCGGTATTCGGCGGACTGGCCATCTCGCTGATCTTCGGCACGCTTGCCTCGACCGCACTGACCGTATTCATCGTACCGCTGCTCTACGAGCTGCATGCAAGGCGTCATGAAGCGTCGACTGCAACAGGAGCAGACCATGCTTGAAAAGATTCACACAACAACGGCGATTGAGTCCCGCCCGCGGCGGACGGTTCGCGATTGGCTGGTTGGCACATTGGGGCTGACGGCATTTGCGATGCTGAACGCCTGCGTCTCGCTGGCGCCAGCGCCTGAGCCCGTCGCATCACCGATCGCCGGGGATTGGCCGACACCCTCCGTTGCATCCGGCGGCGTGCTCGCAACCGGACTGCCCTGGCGTGAATACTTCACGGATCCGGCGTTGCAGACGCTGATCGAGACCGCACTGGCCAACAACCGCGATCTGCGCGTAGCGGCATTGCGCGCCGAGGAGGCGCGTGCAGCCTTCCGCATCCAGCGTGCGCAGCAGGCGCCGATGGTGGGTGTGAGTGTGCAGAGGATCCGTGCCGGTCTGCCAGATAGCCTGCAACCCCTGGCGGGCAGTTCGGTTGTGGAAGCCAACGTGGCCTCCGTAGGAATCAGCAATTGGGAGCTGGACCTTTGGGGGCGCGTGCGCAGCATGAAAACCGCTGCGCTGGAGCAATGGCTTGCCACCGAACAGGGGCATCGCGCCGTGGAGATTGCGCTGATCTCCCAGGTTGCCGATGCCTATCTGGGGCTGCGCGAGCTGGATGAGCGCATCGCGCTGGCGACGCGCACGGTGGAGAATCAGCAAGCGTTGGCACGCATCTTCGAGAAACGCTACGAGTTGGGACATGGCTCGCGGCTGGAGCTGACCCAGGTGAATACGCTGCTCAGTCAGGGCAGGGCCTTGCAGGTGCAACTGGCGCTGGCACGCGAGCAACAGCGCAACGCCCTGGCGCTGCTATTGGGCAGTGAGCCTCAATTGTCGCAGTCATCTGTCGCAATGAATGACAGCATGGTGATGCCGGAGCTAAGCCCCGGACTTCTGTCGGATCTGCTGATCAACCGTCCGGACATCCTGGCCGCCGAACATGCCTTGCAGGCACGCCAGGCCAATATCGGTGCGGCACGTGCAGCGTTCTTCCCGCGTATTGCCTTGACTGGCGCCGCCGGTACGGTCAGCGCTGATCTGAATGACCTGTTTTCATCGGGGACTGGCGCCTGGCTATTCCGGCCCGTGATCGAACTACCGATTTTCGATGCCGGCATGCGACGGGCCAACCTCGATTTGAGTGTCGTCCGGCGGGACATCGCCATTGCCGAATACGAGCGGGCGATCCAGGTCGCGTTCCGCGACGTCTCCAATGCCTTGGTCGCAAGACAGAAACTTGCCGAACAGACCATCGTGGCGCGCCAGGCACGTGCCGAACAGACCGAGCGTCTGAAACTGGCACGGACACTGTTCGATGCCGGCTCGGCTGCATACCTGGAGGTACTGGATGCCGAGCGTGACCTGCTGGCCGTCGAGCAGCAACTGGTGCAGCTGCACCGGGCGGCATTGTCGAGCCAGATCGGGTTGTATGCGGCACTGGGAGGTGGTACGAACTAGCGTCGGGTATTGCGTTGGGGCAGCACAGCCGCCGCCTGGCTCCATGCAGGAGTGCACCCGATCCCGGGCCGTTCCATTACCATCGAAAAGATAATTCATACGAACTATCTTTTTGTAGGAGCAGCAGGAGGATCCATGCCAAATCATGACAAAACAACCAGCGGTCATGAAGCACGCAGTGCCAAAACCCGATCTCAGTTGATCGAGGCGACGATCAGTGTCATTGCTGCCGTGGGCTATGAGGGCGCGACCACCCGCGCTTTGTCCCAGGCGGCCAACACCACCTTGTCAGCCATTCCCTATCATTTCGGCAGCAAGAAAGAACTCTATCTGGCCGCTGCGGACATGATCGCCGGATACGCTGCGGATCGCTTCGAAGAGGCGGCGAGCCTGCTGGATGATGCTCCGGACTCGGAACTTTCCGTTCGCTTCGAGCAAACGCTGATCCAGCTGCTCAACATCATTCTGGAGGAGGCAGAACCACATGCCTGGACGGCATTTGTCGCTCGCTGCGCCTACGACAACGATGATGCCTTTGCCTTGATTCATCAGCGCGCAATTGCACCGCTGCAAGCCCGCCTGATGCAGGTCGTCAGCCAATTCACCGGTCGGTCGGCCGATGACGAAGCGCTGCGGCTGCGTCTGAACGCAATCATGATGGCGATCTTCAGTTTCAGGTTTCTGCGCGGCGTGATGCTTCGTGGCATGGATTGGAAAAACATCAAGAATGAAGCGGTCTGGCAGATGACGGACATGATCCATGATCTTTGCCGAAGCGGCTTTCTTGCTGTCCGGCAGATCGATCCGGGTCATCTGGAGCGTCTCGCTCAAAAGTAGGAAGAGAGCCCTTTTGCCCGGAAAATGGACAAGGTTTCCCGATCGCAGCCTTGCCAGAGGTGAGTACCGGAATCTGGGGCAGAAACGAAATTCAGTGCATCGATCAATGCACGGAGCTGACGATCCGGGTGGCTTGGTTCCACGAAGGGGCTCCAGGCGTGCGTGCTACCATGCGGCCCCCTCTAACGGGGCTGCGTACGAAGCACGTTGAACAGGTGCCACATGAGTGATTTCCAGTCTTCCCTGAATACCCCTTCCGACTCTCCGCTGGGCAAATCGAGTGCGTATCGCAGCGATTACGCACCGGAGTTGCTGTTTCCGATTCCCCGCCGTGGCAAGCGGGAGGAGATCGGTGTAGATGAGGCAGCCCTGCCTTTCGTAGGGGAAGATCTCTGGAACGCCTACGAGCTTTCGTGGCTGGATCCGCGTGGCAAGCCCGTGGTGGCTTTGGGCGAGTTCAGGGTGCCGGCATCGTCGCCTTGCCTGATCGAATCCAAGTCGCTGAAGCTGTATCTGAATTCCTTCAACCAGACGCGGCTTGCTGGGCTGGGTGAGGCGCAGGCTCTGATCGCGCGGGATCTTTCGCAGGCGGCGGGATCTGAGGTGCAGGTATGCCTGCAGTCGCTGGATGCCGAGCGGGTTTTCGTGAAGCCTGTGGGTGTCTGCCTGGATGCACAGGAGATCGAAATCGATCGCTACCAGCCCGAGCCGGAACTGCTGCGTGCCGATCCGGCGCGCGTGGTGCAGAATGAACTGCTGTATTCGCATCTGCTGAAATCCAATTGCCTGGTGACTGGCCAGCCGGACTGGGGCGCGGTGTTCGTGCGCTACAGCGGCCTGGCTATCGATCGCGAGGCACTGTTGCGTTACATCGTTTCGTTCCGCGAGCACAATGAATTCCACGAGCAATGCGTGGAGCGCATCTTCTGCGATCTGATGCGCCAGTGCCGACCGGCAACGCTGATGGTGTGGGCGCGCTATACCCGGCGCGGTGGACTGGACATCAATCCTTGCCGCGTCACACCCGGCATGTCGTTGGCGGAGAATCTGGGCGAAGTCCGGCAGTGATCGTCAGTTTGTTGCGCGGTCTTCGATCAGGGGAATGCCCGCCGCTGCCAGATTGCTGACCACACGCGTGAGTGCTGCGGCCAGGCGTTGTTCGTCGATGGGTTTGGTGATGAAGTCATTCATGCCGGCACCGAGATAGGCCTCGCGATCTTCCACGCTGGCATTGGCTGTCAGCGCGATGACTGGAATGGCCGCATTGCGCACGGGCGTGCCGTCCGGGCCGCCGGCGCGGATCAGGCGGGTGGCTTCGTCGCCATCCATTTCGGGCATGCGCCCGTCCATCAGCACGGCATCGAAATCTTCCGCCGCGAGCTTTGTCAGTGCTTCGCGGCCGTTTTCCACGAAGATGCATTGCTGGCCCAGATGCTCCAGTTGCGCTTGCAGAATCAGGCGGTTGACCGCGGAATCCTCCGCACAGAGCAGGCGCAGGCTGGGAAGGGTCGGCGTGGGTAACGGTGGCGGGGCGTCATCTGCAGCCTGTGCCGGATGCAGCGGCAGCGTGAAGCGGAAGCAGCTGCCTTCCCCTTCGCGACTTTCCACGCCGATCACTCCGCCCATAGCCTCCACCAGTTCGCGGCAGATCGCCAGCCCGAGGCCCGTGCCGCCGAAGCGACGTGTGGTGCTGTGATCGGCCTGCTGGAATTTCTGGAATAGCTTGCCCACCACTTCGGGCGGAATGCCGATGCCGGTATCGCGTACGGCGAACAGGATGCGACCTTCTCCGGTATCGACATCCACGGTGACGGTGATGCGCCCATGGTGGGTGAATTTGATCGCGTTGCCCGCGAGATTGACGAGCACTTGCCGGATCCGTACCGGGTCTCCGAGAATCCAGCGCGGCAGTGCGGGGGCGACGTCGAGCATGAAGCGCAGCCCTTTCTCTCGGGCCGCGTGGCGCATGATCAGCATGCTATCGTCGAGCAACAGCGGCAGATCCAGCGGGATGTGTTCGATCTGCAATTCGCCCGCCTCGATCTTCGAGAAATCCAGGATGTCGTTCAGGATGCCGAGCAGGGATTCCGCGCTGGAGAGCCCGGTGGCGATGAAGTGCCGTGCTTTTTCGGGTACGCGGGCTTCACGCAGCGCCAGCCGCAGCGTGCCGATCACGCCCGAGATCGGGGTGCGGATTTCATGGCTCATGTTGGCCAGGAAGGCGGATTTCGCGACGTTGGCCTGTTCGGCCAGCTGCTTTGCTCGTTGCCAGCTGGTTTCCGCTTCGCGGATGGCGGTGATGTCAGAGAGCACACCGATGCGCACAGGCTGCGCATCGGCGCCGGAACTCACCGTATCGAGCAGCACGTAGTGGCGGGGCATGCCTTTCTCGAGCTCCAGTCGCAGGCTGCGTTCATGGATGCGCGGGTCGCCGCCATGATCCTGACTCAGCTCCAGCGGCATGTCGTCGGGCAAGGGCGGCAGGCCCAGTTGCTGGCTGGACTGCCCGGGCAGACTCTGACGGAAGACGCCCAGGGCGCGTGACAGGGCACGGTTGGCCATTACGAACAGGCCATCGCGGTCTTCGACGAAAATCGGTGTGGGCAGGGTGTCGAAGATGTCCTGGAAGAAATAGAGCAACTGAGATTGCTTGCGCAGTGCAGCCTGCAAGGCCAGCTCGGCACGCCGCCAAGGAGTGATGTCGAAGTTCGAGCCGACGATCACCTGTCGTCCATTGGCATCCAGACAGGCCTGCTTCGAGATCACGCGGAAAGCATCCTGCCCGGTGTAGGGATGGACGATGTGCTCTTCCTTGAGTACGACGAGTCCTTCACCAAGAATGGCCCGGTCTTCCTCTTCCACGTTGTGGGCGTATTCGGCGCTGCAGCCCAGATCCTGGGGCGAGTGGCCGAGCAGATCCTCGCTGGTCCTCTCGCTGTCGCGCACCATCGCCTTGTTCACCATGAGGTAGCGGCTGTCGGCATCCTTGACGTATACCGGCTGCGGAATCACGTCGATCAGCCGCTGAATGAACGCCTGGGTACGCTGGCGCAGGTCCGTTTCGCGGGCCACGGCTTCCTGCAGGCGACGCTCGGCCAGTTTCCATTCGGTGATGTAGAAATGTGCGCCGAGCACCAGGGCGCGTCCGTCGGGATCCTGGCAGCGGCGCTTGCGCACGATGCGGAAGACCTCTTCGGTACTGCCCGGCAGCGTCGTGTGCTGCTCCTTGGTGACTTCCCCGCCGGCCAGCACGAGGTCGTCCTCGCTTTCAGCAATGTTGGCGATCTCTTCAGAGGAGGCCAGATCCCGCGAGCTGCATCCGATCAGCGAAGCCTTGTCACGCCGCCTCTCCTTGGCGAAAGCCTCGTTCACCAGCACGTAACGGTGATTGGCGTCCTTGAGATAGACAGGTTCGGGGAAGACATCGATCAGATGCTGGATGAAAGTCTGCAATTGCTCACGCTGGATGGATTCGATCGCCAGCGCCTGCTTCTGTGCCTGTTCGGAAGCATGCCAGTGGGTGATGTCGAAATTGCAGCCGATGATCACGCGCTGTCCATCGGAGAGGCGGTGGCACTGCTTGCTCACCCGCTGGAAGCGGTCTTCCCCGGTCAGGGGATTGGGGCGGCGTTCATCCTTGAGGAGGGTGGCTCCACCGAGTACGTACGTGTCTTCCGCAAAGATCTCCCTGCCGTAGTCTTCATCGAAGATTTCCAGCGCTGTCTTGCCGATGACCTGTTCGGCGCTCAGACCGTGAGATTCGAGAAAGGCCTTGTTGGCGAGGAGGTAGCGTGCCTGGTTGTCTTTCGCGTAGGTGGGGGCTGGGATGACTTCGAGCAGCGCCTGCAGGCTGCGCTGGACTTCTTCACGCATCCGTTGCTGCCGGTAGCGATGCTGGAACCACTGTGCGAGCAGCAGCGCGGCGGCGAGCAATACCAGCGCCAGCATGGCGGATGGTGCCATCACCCACGACAGGAGCAGGGCGACGAGCGTGACGGCCAGGTGAATGAGCAGTATCCGGGCGAATGACATGGAAGGCTCCGGCGTGCGTGACTTGGCTGGGCTGAATTTACCCGGGGCTATCCAGGGATTGTATGCCGGAGTGCCCTCGGGATCACGGTGCCTGACGCCGGCGGATCACGCGGGCGCGCCGGGGAAGCGTGAAACTGAAACATGCGCCTTCGCCGGGACTGGATCGCGCCTCGATCTGGCCTCCATGGCGCTCGATGATGCGCCGCGCGGAAGCCAGACCGATACCCGTACCGCCAAAGGTCTGCTGGTTGTGCAGTTGCTGGAATGGCTGGAACAGGTGGCGTGCATGCGCCATGTCGAATCCGATGCCGTTGTCGCACAGCGTGAGGCGCACGCTTTCAGGTTCCACCTTGCCGGACAGACTGATGCGCGCCGGATGCTTATCCCGTGTGAATTTCCAGGCGTTGGCGATCAGGTTCGCGAGTGCGTTCTGCATCAGGGCTTCGTCTGCTTCCACATGCAGCTCTCCTGTGTGGCTGAACAGCACCTCACGGTCGGGCTTGGTCTTGCGCAGATCATCGATGATTTCTTCGGCCATGCGCCCCAGATCGAGCTTGCGCAGGGAAAGGGGAGAGCGGGAAATGCTGGCCAGTTTGAGCAGCGCGTCGATGAGCTCTCCCATGCGCAGGCTGGCGCGGTAGATACGCTCGACATAGTCCTTACCCTGTGTATCCAGCAGGCTGCTACTGTCTTCGCGCAACGCATGGGCAAAGCCGTTGATGGCACGCAGGGGTGCGCGCAGGTCATGGGAGATGGAATAGCTGAATGCCACCTGCTCGCGATTGAACTGCTCCAGTTCCCCCGTGCGTTGATGCACGCGCTCTTCCAGTGATGCATTCAGGCGCGCCACCGCGGCATGTGCGCTCTTCTGCCGGCGGAACTCATGCTGGATCAGCCAGGCCAGGGCACCGAGCAACAGGATGAGGCTGAGCGCCCCGGCGATGAGGCGTTGGCGGGTCTGCAGGAAGTCCGGACTGGAAACGTCGGCCGGGCGGCTCACGGCGAGCAACAGACCGTACTCGCGCATCGGGCGGATGGCTGCCACATAAGGCTTGCCCGCGTGTTCGAAACGGATGCTGACCGTGCCATCCGAATCCGGTGGCGGCAGTGCGGAGAACTGGGTTTGCGCACCAGGTTTGCCCTGGGTGAGCTGGAGCACGACGTTGCCCTGGGTATCCAGCAGGCTGAGTCGGTCTTCCGCGCTGGTATCCACCTTGCGCAGATAGGTGATCAGCGTGTCGCTGCCGATGAATGCCAGTGCCGAGCCCAAGCGCCGGCCGTTGCTCGCGTTCAGCGTGCGCTCCACGGCAAGGAAGCTGCGCCCGTCGTCAGCCCGCGATGGCGGATGAAAGATCGTACCGGCGCTGGAGTGGGCACGCGCGTAGTCTTGCGGCGTGGTAGGCAATGGTGGCAGGTGCGGCATGCGCCGGCTGCCGGATACCTGGCCCACGACACGGTCGTCTGCATCCCGGAGCAATACAGCGGCGATGCGTTGGCGCTGAGAAAGGGTACGGGAGGCGAGAGGCGTGAAGTGCTGGATCGAAGCGTTCGGGACGGATACCGCGTAGAGATCGAACAGGTTCAGCAAATCGTTGGCCTCACGCAGGCTGTTGCCGAGGAATTCGCTGTTGGCCAATGCATGTGCGGCCAGTTCGGCGTCTTGTGCCTGCTGCTCGCGTAGCCAATCCTGTGCAATCAGGGCCCAGGCTCCGAGCAGAGTCAGGCAAGCCAGGAAAAGGTAGACCACCAGAACCACTGCGCTCGAGCGAAGCCCGTATCGATCGTCTGGCGGCGGAACCTGGGCTGAATCTGCAGGAGATTTCGGCAAAAGGCCTCCACAGGGGCATTCGGATGACCGGGGCTTGAAATGGCTCGGGTCGTCCCAATCTTGGGGAATGTTAAACAAACGCCTTTCCGGAGGATTCAGAGCATGACTGATCGGGCAGCCTTTGCCGCTGAAACACGTGGGTTCCAGGCCGAAGTGAAGCAATTGCTTCACCTGATGATCCATTCACTGTATTCCAATCGCGAGATTTTTCTGCGCGAATTGGTTTCCAACGCTTCCGACGCCTGCGACAAGCTGCGTTTCGAGGCCCTGGACAAGGCGGATCTGTTCGAGAACGACAGCGCGCTGAAGATCCGCATCGGTTTCGACAAGGGCTCGCGCACGATCACCATTTCCGACAACGGGATCGGCATGAACCGCGACGAGGCCGTCGCCCATCTGGGGACGATCGCCAAGTCGGGCACCAAGGAGTTCTTTTCCAGGCTCTCCGGCGACAAGCAGAAGGATGCCAACCTGATCGGCCAGTTCGGCGTCGGCTTCTATTCGGCCTTCATCGTCGCCGACAAGGTCACGGTGCTGAGCCGCCGCGCGGGCGAGCCGGCCGAGGCCGGCGTGAAGTGGGAGTGCTCGATGGCCGGCGACGAGGCCGGCGAGTACACCGTCGAACCCTATGCCAAGGCCCTGCGCGGCACCGACATCATCCTGCAGCTGCGCGAAGGCGAGGACGACCTGCTCTCCGGCTGGAAGCTGCGCAGCATCATCCGCAAGTATTCCGACCACATCGTGCAGCCCATCCTGATGCAGAAGGAGGAGTGGGACCAGGAGAAGGCCGAGAACGTCCTCCAGGACGAAGAGGAAACCATCAACCAGGCCAATGCGCTGTGGACCCGCGCCAAGAACGACATCTCGGACGATGACTACAAGGCCTTCTACAAGCACGTCTCGCACGATTTCGAGGACCCCATCGCCTGGAGCCACGCCAAGGTCGAGGGCCGCCACGAATACACCCAGCTGCTCTACATCCCGAAGCGCGCGCCCTTCGACCTGTGGGACCGCAATCCGCGCCACGGCCTGAAGCTCTACGTGCGCCGCGTGTTCATCATGGACGACGCCGAGAAGCTGTTGCCGCACTACCTGCGCTTCGTGCGCGGCGTGGTCGATTCGGCCGACCTGCCGCTCAACGTGTCGCGCGAGATCCTGCAGGAGAGCAAGGATGTCGACACCATCCGCGGCGGCTGTGCCAAGAAGGTGCTGAACCTGCTCGAGGACCTCGCCGAGAACCGCCAGGAAGACTACGCCGGGTTCTGGCGCGAGTTCGGCCGCGTGCTCAAGGAAGGCCTGGGCGAGGACCACGCCAACAAGGACAAGATCGCGGGCCTGCTGCGTTTTGCCTCCACGCATACCGACACGGCCGACGAGAGCGTCTCGCTCAAGGATTACATCGGCCGCATGAAGGAAGGCCAGGAGAAGATCTACTACGTCACCGCCGAGAGCTTCAATGCGGCGAAGAACAGCCCGCACCTCGAAGTCTTCCGCAAGAAGGGCATCGAAGTGCTGCTGCTCTCCGACCGCATCGACGAGTGGGCGGTGGGCTACCTGACCGAGTTCGACGGCAAGCAGATCGTCTCGGTGGCCAAGGGCGACCTGGATCTGGGCAAGCTGGAGGACGAAGCCGAGAAGAAGAAGGTCGAGGAGCAGGCCGAGGAATTCAAGCCGCTGCTGGAGAAGATCAAGACCAGCCTGGGCGAGCGCGTCAAGGAAGTGCGCGTGACGCACCGCCTGACCGACAGTCCGGCCTGCCTGGTGGTCGACGAGCAGGACATGGGCGCGAACCTCGCGCGCCTGCTGAAGGCCGCCGGCCAGGACGTGCCGACCTCGGCGCCGATCCTCGAGATCAATCCGGAACACCCGGTGGTGAGCCGTCTGAAGAGCGAAGAGGCGAAGTTCGACGACTGGGCCGCGGTGCTGTTCGATCAGGCGCTGCTGGCCGAGGGCGGCACGCTGGACGACCCGGCGACCTTCATCAAGCGCATGAACCAGCTGATGCTGGACATGCGCCAGTAAGCCCGCCGCCCGCCAGACCGACTAAGGCCGCGCAAGCGGCCTTCGGTGTTTCAGGCTGACAAACTTTCGTCTGGCTGGCGCCCATTCATGCTTCGATACCTCAGCACGAACGGGATTGTGGCAAGGAGCGTATCCGGCACGAAATCCGTTCGTGCTGAGGTATCGAAGCGCGAGCGGATTTCATCACGACCGACCTTCGAGCGTCCGAGCCAAGCTGAGGTCGCACAGACGGGCTTCGTTTGTGGGTGAAGCTGGCCCGATGGCGCCATGGCGGAATCCTGGAATCCATGCCCCGGATTCCAGCCTTCGGCCTGCACCCGAGCCGGCTGCAGCGCATTCAGTTTCGCGCTTCAGCCTGCCGCTGGGCTGAGCGCCTCGTCGAGCAGGGCATTCACGCCCAGCAGCGCGGGGGTTTCGGCGGTGATGAGGTAGCAGGGAATGCGTGCGAGGTAGGTGGCAAAGCGGCCCTTGGCCTCGAAGCGTTCGCGGAAGATCGAGTTCAGGAACAGCCCGCCCAGCCGGGGCAGGATGCCGCCGCCGAGGTAGATGCCGCCCAGCGCGCCCAGCGTCAGCGCCAGATTGCCGGCCACGGCGCCGAGCATGCCGCAGAAGCATTCCACCACTTCGCCTGCGCGTGCATCGCCCCGCAGCGCCGCCGCGGTGATCTCCGCCGCCGTGCGCGGTTCGGGCGGCAGGCCGTCGCGTGCGCGCAGGGCGTCATGGATCAGTTCCAGCCCGGGGCCGGAGAGCAGGCGTTCCGCCGAGACGTGGCCGTGGCGCTGCCAGGCGTACTGCAGGATCTGGATCTCCCGCGCGTCCGTCGGCGCGAAGCTGACGTGGCCGCCCTCGCTGGCCAGCGCCCGCCATCCGGCGCCGCTGCGGACCAGGCCCGAGACGCCCAGCCCGCTGCCGGGGCCGAGCAGGCCGATGGCCGCGTCCGGCTCGGGCTTGCCGCCACCGATGCGCACCAGCTCATGCCGCCCGAGCACGGGAATGGATCGCGCCAGCGCGGTGAAGTCATTGACGATCAGCAGCGTCTCCAGCCCCAGACTGGCGCGCATCGCGGCGATGGAAAAGCGCCAGTCGCGGTTGGTCATGCGCACTTCGTCGCCACTCACCGGATTGGCGATGGCGATCGCGGCATGGCGGACCCGCGCCTGCTGCGTTGAAAGATAGGCGCGGATCGCGGATTCCAGGCTCGCATGATCGTCGCCCTTGAGCGTGCTGACGGCATGGATCTCGCCATCGCACAGGGCGAAGCGCAGGTTGGTGGCGCCGACGTCGGCTAGCAGGCGGGGTGTGTGCATTGTTGTGGGTTCCCGGAGGCTGACCGGGGAATTGTAGGGCGCAATCGACGCGAAGCACATTGCCGGGGGTTGCCGGCAGGGCAATCGCCTGAACATCTGAACGGCAACCCCTGTTCACCGCAGAGGCGCAAAGACGCAGAGGGCCGCGGAGAAAAGCGAGCGGCGCATGTGATTCCGGGCGCAGACAGATGAGAACCCGGGGTTGCTCTGCGTTGCTCCGCGTCTTTGCGTCTCTGCGGTGAGCCGCCCGCAGGGCCGACTACGTTTCAGGCGATGGCCCTGGGCTTGCGGCACCCGTTCATGCTTCGACAGGCTCAGCACGAACGGGGTTGTGGCAGCGGGCACGCCTGGAGTCCGGGCGATGGATTCCGCATTGGCTTCATCCCGGCGCAAGCCGGGATCCAGAATGGCCCGCCCCCTGGATTCCGGCTCGGGCGAAGCCCAGCTTGTCCCCGGATCGAGTCCGGGGCCGGCTCTGAGCCTGCCGAAGGGCCGAAATGACAGCCATTTTTTCGCCATGCTCCATCCGGGCAGCGGCTGGCGCCCGTTCATGCTTCGATACCTCAGCACGAACGGGGTTGGGACGATGCGCGCGCACTCACCGAAATCCGTTCGCACTGTGGTATCGAAGTGTGGGCGGATTTGGCGTGCCAGGCGATGAACATGGCGCACCTACGCGACTCCCAACTCTCGACTCCTGAAACCTGCGGACACGATCCAGCGCAAAACCTTGCGCTCGAACATAGAATCTACCGCCTGGCACGGGCGGGCGCTCGTCGGGACGATCCGCCCTCAATCCGCCGGCCGGGCTAGCCAGCGCTGCGCCAGCCGGGCGAGGAAGCCCGCGCCCAGCGGCAGGATGGCGTCGTTGAAGTCGTAGCTCGGGTTGTGCACCAGGCACGGTCCGTCGCCGTGGCCGGGCAGGCGGTGTTCGCCGTCGCCGTTGCCGATGAAGGCGTAGCAGCCGGACACCGCTTCGAGCATGAAGGAAAAATCCTCGGCGGCCATGATCGGCGTTTGCTCGATCACCTGCGCTGGCGTCAGCAGTTCGCGCAGCACCTCGCGCGCGAAGGCCGTCTCGCGGGCATGATTGATCGTGGCCGGGTAGTTGCGGCGGAATTCGAAGTCCACCCGCGCGCCGAACACGGCGCCCGTGTGTTCGGCGATCTCGCGCATGCGCCGCTCGACCAGATCCAGCGTCCCAGCGGCATAGGCGCGCACCGAGCCCTGCATCTCGCAAGTGTCCGGAATGACGTTGGGCACGTCGCCGGCATGCAGCATGGTGATGGAGATCACCGCCGTTTCCAGCGGCGGCTTGTTGCGGCTGATGATGGTCTGGAAGGCCTGCATGATCTGCGCGGCGACCGGGATCGGGTCGATGGCCAGATGCGGCATGGCGGCATGCCCGCCCTTGCCGTGGATGGTGAGTCTGAACTCGTTGTTGGAGGCCAGCACCGGCCCGGGCGACAGCGCCACCGTGCCGGTCGGGATGCCCGGCATGTTGTGCAGGCCGAACACCGCTTCCATGGGGAATTGCGCGAACAGCCCGGCGCGCATCATTTCACGCGCGCCGCCGCCTTGCTCCTCGGCCGGCTGGAAGATCAGGTACACCGTGCCGTCGAAGCCGCCATGCGCGGCGAGGTATTGCGCCGCGCCGAGCAGCATCGTGGTGTGGCCGTCATGCCCGCAGGCGTGCATCCTGCCTGGGTTGAGGCTGGCATGGGCGAAGCGGTTGGTCTCGGCGATCGGCAGGGCGTCCATGTCCGCGCGCAGGCCGACGGCGCGCGGCGAGCCGCCATGCTGCAGGATGCCGACCACGCCGGTGCAGCCCAGCCCCCGATGCACGGGAATGCCCCAGCCGGTCAGCAGGCTCGCCACCAGGTCGGCGGTACGCTTCTCCTCGAAGGCGAGCTCCGGGTGGGCATGGATGTCGCGCCGCAGCGCCGTCAGATAGTCCGCCTGGGCGGCGATCTCCACGACCGGACGCAGGGAGGTGCGCGGCATCAGGCGGCTCCTGGCGACAGCTTGGCCAGCAGCATCGGCGCGATCAGCGCGCTGGCTTCCGGGCCGGTCATGTGGGCATGCAGCATGGGGATTTCGAGCGTTTCCAGATGCTGCGCGTAGGGCTGCCACAGGGCGGCCTGCAATTGCGGCTTGTCGGCGTGGTCCAGCCCCGCGCGCACGTGCAGCAGGCTGCCCGCATGGCGCTGATGATGGTGCTGGCGGATCAGCCGGTTGGTGTCGGTGACGACGCGCACCACGCCTTCCAGCGCTTCCACCGGCAGATGCCCGAGCGCCGAGTCGCCCTGGCGCAGGAAGGCGACGACTTCCTCCTGGGTGGTGAGATCGAGGTGCGCGTCCGGGTCGATGCCGGCCACCGCCAGCAGGGCGCGCAGCGCCTGGGCCGGCGTCGGCTCGGCCTCGGCGCGCCAGGCGTCCGAGGGATAGGCGTCGAGCATGGCGACCAGGCCGACCTCGTGCCCGTCGCGGCTGAGCGCCACGGCCATGGCCTGGGCGATGATGCCGCCGACCGACCAGCCCAGCAGGTGGATCGGGCCGTGCGGCCGGACTTCGAGCGCGCGCCGGGCATATTCCTCCGCCAGCGCGTCGATGTCGTGCGGCAGCGGGTGGCCGGGGGCCAGGGCCGGCGATTGCAGCCCGAACACGCTGCGCGACGGGCCCTGCGCGGGTCTGGCCAGGGCCTGCGCCAGATGGCGGTAGCCCCAGGCGATGCCGCCCGCCGGATGGATGACGAACAGCGGCGGTTGGACGGGGTCTCCCGCGGCCAGCTGGATCAGCGGCGCCAGGCCGCTGTCGAAGCGCGCCTCGCTGTGGTCGATGACGGCCGCCAGCGCTTCGACGGTGGGCGTCGCGAAGAGCGTGCCCAGGCCGGGGTTGCGCTGCCAGTGCTCCTGGATGCGCAGCATCAGGTCGACGGCGGCGAGCGAATCGCCGCCCAGGTCGAAGAAATCGGCCTCGGCGCCCGGCGTGGCCGCCAGGCCCAGCACCTCGGCATAGAGCCGCGCCAGGGCCTGCTCCGTGGCCGTCTGCGGCGGGCGCTGCGCGCTGACGCTCTGCGTGGGGGCGGGCAGCGCCTTGCGGTCGAGCTTGCCGTTGGCGGTCACCGGCCAGTCTTCCAGCTCGACGATGGCGCTGGGCACCATGTAGTCCGGCAGCTTGGCGGCGATATGCACGCGCAACTGGCCGGCGTCGTATTCCGCGCGCGGCTGGACGTAGGCGACCAGGCGCTTGTCGCCGGCGCGGTCCTCGCGGACGATGACCTCGCCGCGCACCACGTGCGGATACGCCGCGATGGCGGCCTCGATCTCGCCGAGTTCGATGCGCAGGCCCCGCAGCTTGACCTGATGGTCGCTGCGGCCGAGGAAGATCACCGCGCCGTCCTCCCGCCAGCGGGCCAAGTCGCCGGTCTTGTAGATGCGCTCGCCCGGGCGGTGCGGGTCCGCCAGGAAACGCTCGGCGGTCAAGTCGTCGCGCCCCAGATAGCCGCGCGCCAGTTGCACGCCGCCGAGGTAGAGGTCACCGGCCACGCCCGGCGGCAGCGGGCGCATGCGCTCGTCGAGCACGTACAGCCAGGTGTTCCACACCGGGAAACCGATGGGGACGGGATGCGCATGGTCGTCGCGCCCGGCCGGCCAGTAGCTGACGTCCACGGCGGCCTCGGTGGGGCCGTAGAGGTTGTGCAGCTCGCCCGACAGCGTGGCGTGGAAGCGGTCGCGCAAGGGGGCGGGCAGTTCCTCGCCGCTGCAGAAGACGCGTTGCAGTTGCAGGCCGCGCGCGCCCGGGGTGGCCAGGAAGGCCGACAGCATGGAGGGCACGAAGTGGCAGGTGCCGATGCGCTGGTCGCGCAGGATGCTGGTCAGCCAGGCGGGATCGCGGTGTGCCTCGGGCGGGGCGATGACCAGGGTGCAGCCGGTGATCAGCGGCAGGAAGAATTCCCACACCGAAACGTCGAAGGTGGCCGGCGTCTTCTGCAGGATGCGTTCGCCCGGGGCGAAACCGTAGTGCTGGCGCATCCATTCAAGCCGGTTGACGATGGCGCGATGCTCGATCATCACGCCCTTGGGCTCGCCCGTCGACCCCGAGGTGTAGATGACGTAGGCGGCCTGCGTGGGCCGTACCACCGGTAGCGGTGCGGCATCGGCCTGCGCCGGCCAGCGTTCGGGCGGCAGGCAGTCCAGGCCGTCGGGCAGTCTGGCCGCATCTTCCGCGTGCACCAGGGCGCAGCGCGGTCCGGCCAGCGCGACCACGCGCGCCAGGCGCTCGGCGGGGTGGGCGAGATCCAGCGGCAGGTAGGCGCCGCCCGCACGCAGCACCGCCACCAGCGCGATCAGCAGCTCCAGCGAACGGGGCAGGGCGACGGCAACGAGTGCATCCGCAGCCACGCCGCGTTGCCTGAGAGCGCCGGCCAGCGCGCGCGTGCGCACGTCCAGTTCGGCATAGCTCAGTTGTTCGCCCTCAAATTCGAGCGCGATGGCCTGCGGATCGCGTGCCATGCCGGCTTCGATCAGGGCTGTGAGGGGGGGGGCCGGCACTGCATGGGCGGTGGCGTTGACCTCGAAAAGGTAGCGTTGCGCTTCGGCCGGACTGGCCAGCGGGATGTCGCCCACGGTGCGCGCGCCCAGGGCCGCGTCGAGGAAGGCCGGCAGGCGGGCCAGATGGGCGGCGACGCTGTCGGCGCTGTAGAGATCGGGGTTGGCCTCGATCTCCAGGTCGAGCATCTGGCTGCCGTCGCCGCGGAAGCCGATGGTGATGTCGTCGACAGGGCCGGTGCCGAGGATCTCCAGTTCGGTGCTGACGCCGGGCAGCACCACGGGCTTGTAGAAGGGCTGCACGTTGATCAAGGCGCCGTGCAGCCGGCGCTGGCCGCCGAGCAGGCCGAGATCGCGGCGCAGCTGTTCGCTGCGGAAGCGGCCGTGGCGCCGAGCGCGCAGCTGCTTGGCGGAGAGTGCCTGGATGAAGTCGTGCAGTGCATCGTCGGCGCCGGCGGCAAGCGCCAAGGGCAGCACGTTCATGACGGTGGCCGTGGCGCGTGCGCTGGCGCGCCCCAGGCGGTTCATGTAGGGCACGCCGACGACGGTCTGCGCGGCACCCGCCATGCGCAGGCAATAGAGGGCGGTGAGCGCGGTGGCGACGTCCGGCCAGGGTTGGCCGAGCTGCTGGGCGAAGGCCAGCAGGCGGGTGCGCTGCGCCGGCGGCAGGGAGGCGCTCTGGCGGTGTGCGTGGCGGGTGCTGACCGCGCGCCCGGCGGCCATGCCGGCCACTTCCGGCATGGGGGTGAAGGCTTCGCGCCAGAAGGCGCCGTCCTGCGCGCGCCGTTCGCCGTGCAGATAGGCCTGGTCCTCGTCGATGACGACCAGCAGCGGGTCCAGCGGCACCTGCAGCGTGGGCGGGATCTCGTTGGCGTAGTACTCGCACACCCGCGTGGTCCACAGGGCCATGCCGTAGCCGTCGTTGGTCAGATGGTGCGCGCGCTGGTACCAGGCGAAACGCTGCGGCCCGAGGATGTAGAGCTGCTGGCGCGCCAGCGGATCGCTCGCCGGCGCGAGCGGCGTGGCCATGTCCCGCTGCATGGCGGCGCGGGCCGCCGCACGCGGATCGTGCTCCCGGCTCAGGTCCACGAGTTCCAGCCAGGGCGTGCGCGCGGGGTCCAGCCACTGCTCGGGACCGTTCGGGCCCTGGCGCATGGCCAGGGAGAGCGACTGCGCTTCGCGCGCGGCCTGGTTGGCCGCCTCGGTGAAGGCGGCCACGTCGAGCGGGCCGTCGATCCACAGCGCATGCGCGGTGTTGAAGCTGGGATTGTCCGGTGCCAGCTGCTGGGCGTACCACAAGCCCGACTGGGCCTCGGTCAGCGGCCAGACGACCGTCTCGGGAATGGCCGGTTTGCCGAAATCGTTCATGTCCGTGCCTGACGCTTGCTGATGACTTGCCACATGGCGTTGAGGGTGAGCTGTCCGGCCAGTTCGGAGATGTCCAGCTGCAGTCCCGTCCGGTTCCACTCGGTGATGAGGTTGAGCAGGCGCAGGGAGTCCAGCCCCCAGTCCATGAGGTTGTCGTCCAGGCCGATATCCTGCGGGGATTCATGGATGATCCTGGCGATTTCGGCGCGCATGGTGTCCAGCGTGAGTGCGGCGGAAGTGGCGGGGTTTGTGTTCATGGCTGTGCTTGGGGAGAAGTGGGTTCAGAAGGGGGAACGGTGGCGCGGCGCAGCCCGGCGAACAGGGCCAGGCCCAGCAGCAGGGCGCCGATGAGCAGATAGGGCAGGCCGGGCGCGATCCGGTACAGCAGGGTGCCGGCCAGCGGCGCCACCACCATGCCCAGGCCCTGGGCGGTGGAGATCGTGCCGGCGGCCGCGCCTTGCTCGTGTTTCTGCACGGCATTGGCGGCCATGGCCTGGAAGGCCGGAAAGACGAGGCCCATGCCGAAGGCGGCCACGGCATAGCTTGCCAGCAACTGGCCCTGCGTCGTCACCATGGGCACGCAGGCGAAGCCCGCGCCGGCGATCGAGGCTCCGAGCCAGAGCCAGCGGTTCAGCGGCATGGCCTTCAGGCGGATGACGAACTGCTGCGCGACGATCTGCGCAACGCCCACGGCCGACAATGCCAGGCCGGCGGCGCGGGCGCCGCCGAGCGCATCGAGCTGCAGGCGGTCGATGGCGACGAATCCCACCAGGACCTGGGCGACGGCGACCGAGGACATGGCGATCAGCGCCGTCGCGCTGGCCAGGCGCAGGCGTGGATCGAACAGCCGCACGCCACTGGCCGGACGGGGGCCGCCGGACGAGGTGCCGTCGGTGCGGCGCGGGACGCCGAGGAACACGGCGAGCAGCGCCAGCACGGGCAGGGCCGCGGCGGCATGGAAAGCCAGTCCGAGATCCCAGGCCGCCAGCCCGCCGGCCACAGCAGGGCCGAGCACCATGCCGACGGCGTTGGCGGAGCCAAGCTTGGCCATGCGGGCAGGGCGTTGCGGGGGCGGCGTGCAATCGGCGATCAGCGCCGCGGTGGTGGGCGGCACGGCTGCATAGACCGCGCCGATCAAGGCACGGGTGAGGATGAGCAGCGCGATCGTGGCGAGGATGCTCATCTGCTGGCGCAGCGCCATGTCGACGCCCGCGGCGAGAACGAAATAGGTCAGGGCGAATACCGCAAACCCGATCAGCAGCACCGGTTTGCGGCCATGGCGGTCACTCACGCCGCCCCACCAGCGCGCAAGCGCCATCCAGAAAACGCCGCCGATGGTGATCGACAGCCCCGGCACCCACTCCGGCAGGCCGAGTTCGCGCGCGGCCGGACCAATCACGGCGACATAGGCCATCATCGCCATGCTGCCCGCCAGCGCGGCGAACATCAGGACGGGCAGGCGCAACGCCCGCTCCGGCGCGGAGGACGGCGGGAGCGGGCTGGTAGCGCGTTCGGCGGGAGGCGTGTGGTTCGTACTCACTGGGTTTCGGCGAAAGTCGGAATGCAAGACAGCATGGCACACGGCCATTGGCAAGCGTCCTCGACAGGCTGGAAAGCGCATCGCGCCGGATGGGTTCCGGCGCGATGCGTTGCATGCTCTCAGAGCTGGTTCAAAGTCTTTTCATTGTCATAAATCTGGCAGCAGTATGGTTGGGACGCTGCGTAAAACTCCTCCCGGCCTCCCCTTATCAGGAGAGGAGTAAACCAGATCGTGCCGGAGCGAACTCTCTCCCCTGATAAGGGGGCGGGAAGAGGGAGTTCGCAAGGCACTGCCTTGCGCCTCTGAAGCGGATCAGGTGTGCAAACCTGATCCTCCGGCTGGGGAGGGGTTTTCATGGCATATGGAAGACATTGAACAAGGCTCCCAGGCCCTGCCGTCAGCGCGGCGTGATGCGCGTGACACGGTCGCCTTCGGGGTCCTCGCTGCCGCGGGTCTTGTTGATCAGATAGATCGTGCCCTTGCCATCGTCGGCAACGTGATTCGGATAGGAGCCTCCCGGCAGGTTGGCGACGATCTTGCCGTCCATGTCCACCACGGTCACGGTACCGGCCGCGCGGTTGGATACATAGGCCCAGCCACGGCCGGCATCGACCGCCACGTTCAGGGAGCCGGCGCCCACCTTCACGTCGTGCAGCGTCTTGCCGGAGGCGAGATCGACGATCAGCAGGTTGTCGGAGCCCTGGGCGGCGACCAGCAGGCGGTTGGTCTTGGCATGGAAGGCCACGCCGATGGCGGACAGGGCGCCCTCGACCGGGAACACCTTCTCGACTTCGCCAGCCTGCGTGTCGATGACGGCGGCTTCATTGGTGCTCATGCTCACGGTATAGAGCTTGTGGTTCGTCGAATCGAGCTTCAGGCTCAGCGGCGAGAACGCCTTGGGCGCACCGCCGCCGGGGCCGCCGGCAGCGATGGTGGTCTTGATCTCGATGTTCTTGACGAACTCCAGCTTCTTGGCATCGAAGACGGCGACATTCGGCGTGCCGAACGCGGAGGTGTAGACCTTGCCCGCCTTTTCGTCGACCTGCACGTCACGGGCGTGCGGCACCAGGCCGGGCTCGAACTGCTTGAGCAGCGTGAGGTCGGACTGGCGATACACGGCCACGGTGTTCTGGCGCGTGTTGGTGACCCAGACGTTGCCATTGACATCGTCCACGGCAACGCCATACACGGCGAACAGGCCGGGATCGCGCGGCGCGTTGCCGCCCGGGCGTCCCGCACCGCCTGCCGGCAAGGCCGGCGCCGCGGCGGGCGTCACCGCCTTGGCGATCTCCAGGGTCTTCGCGTCGAGCTTGACCAGCTGGGTCTGGTTGACCGGCGGACGGCCGACGGCGGAAGTGACGTAGATGGCATTGTTCTTGGACGAATAGGCCGACTGATAAAGCCCCGGCACCACCTTCTGCGCAGTCATGGCGAAGCGGTCCTCGCCCGAGAGGGCCACATCCGGCGACACCTTGAGTGTGTGGATCAGCGCGGCGGCGGGCTTGAGCGCGCTCACCACCACCGAATGCTGGCCGATCGGCGCGTCCGCCGGGACGCTGAATTCGGCGCGGAACGTGCCGTCGGCGCCGACCACCACGGGCTGGCCGCTGCCCAGCGCGAGGCCGCCATAGGTCAGGCGGATCTCCTGCCCCGGCTTGAAGTCACGGCCAGCCAGCTTGACCTCGGTGCCAGGCACCACCACCGGCGTGTCAACCATGACGCGACCCTTGAAACCGGTGTCCGGCGTGTCGAAGGGCGTCGCCGCGTGGGCGCCCGCCGCTATGAGTACCGTAAATGGCGCGAGCAGGGCGATGCGTGCCGCGGCACGAACGGGGCCGTGGAACGAGAAGGGGCTGTGCTTCATGTGTGCTCCTGGAAAAGGTGTTGCATGGAAGGGAGAGTTCCTTGTTGCGCGGGGAGCCCGGAGGACGCCGTCGGCAAAATTCGCTGTCACTTGTTAATGAGAGTGGTTATCATTTATACCACTGGCTTCCGCCCCAGGGAAGCTGCGGCCGGCCGCGAAATGCCGTGCTTACGAACTTTTACGGGGCGTCCGTTTCCGTCGCATAAGTAATGAAAATTATTTCCATTTATAATTTTCCGCAGGCTGCTTGCCCAGGCCCCGGGCATCCGGAATCGGTCTGTGCGGGCGTCGCCGCGCAATCCGCGCGACAAGCTTTGCCTCGCCAGTTTGCCCATGCGGGTATTCGTTGCAGCTGCCTGGAGGTGGGTGATCGATGAGTGACATGCGGTTTTCCGGCGCCGCCGAAGTGGCGTCGTTGTTCCTGTTGCAGGCTCCGTTGCGTTCCCTGGAAGCCACGGGCTGCCGGACGAGGCTGCCCGCCGGGCCGGCGGCGACCCTGGCGGCAAGGGTGCGCACCTTCTTCGCCACGCCGCGCAGCGGGCCGGCCCTGCTGGTGGGGGCCCTGCCATTCGATCCGCATGCGGACGATGCCTTATTCCAGCCGGAGCAACTGACGACGCCCGATCTGCATGGGCGCGGGCCGCTGCCCGTGCTGGCCGGGGAGATCGTGGCCGAGCCGCCGGCCGCGGCCTATGCGGATGCCGTTGCGCAGGCGCTGGTGCGTCTGCAGGCAGCGGCTGGCGCTCCGTGCAAGGTGGTGCTTGCGCGCAGCCTGCATGCGCAGGCCGCGCAGCCGGTGAATCCCCGCGCGCTGGCCGCGCGCCTGGGGCGGGATGCCAGCGTGGCGACCTACGTGGCGCCATTGCCCGTCGCGGAGGAGCGGGAGCCGGCCTGGCTGGTGGGGGCTTCTCCCGAGTTGCTGATTTCGCGTCGCGGCACGGCCATCGTTTCCCATCCGCTGGCCGGATCGGCACGCCGCAGCGCCGATCCCGCCGAGGATGCGCGCATCGCGGAAAGGCTGCTGGCCTCGGCCAAGGATCTGGACGAACACCGCTATGTGGTCGATGCCATCGTCGAGGCGCTGAAGCCCTTGTGCGGCGAACTGGACGCGCCCGAACGCCCCGGCCTGCATGCGACCGCGACGATGTGGCATCTGGGCACGCGCATCACGGGCACGCTGAAGGATGCCGCGGTGTCGGCCGCCGAACTGGCCGGACTGTTGCATCCCACGCCCGCAGTCTGCGGCACGCCGCGCGAGCCCGCGCTGGCGGCCATCCAGACGCTGGAACCGGTGGCGCGCGGGTTCTATGCCGGTGCCGTCGGCTGGACCGATGCCGAAGGCGATGGCGACTGGTATGTGGCGATCCGCTGCGCGCATGTGCAGGGCACCGCGCTGCGCCTGTTCGCCGGGGCGGGGATCGTGGCCGAATCCAGGCCCGAGGCCGAGGTGGATGAAACCGCGGGCAAGTTCATGGCGATGCTGAACGCACTCGGCATCGACGATGAGCAGGCCCTTTCCGACAAGGGTTGAATCAGCAGATGAACGATACTTCCGTGGCCGCCCGCGTGCCGTTGCGCCAGGTCTGGCCTGAAGCGCTGGTTGCGCGCTATCGCGCCGCCGGCTACTGGCGCGATGAAACCATGCCCGGCTTCCTGTGCGACCGCGCCGAACGCTTTGCCGACGACGTCGCGGTGATCGGCGGCGATGTCCGCTGGACTTACGCACAACTGTGGCGGGAGGCCGGACGCATCGGCGCCGGCCTGCTGGCGCTGGGGCTGCGCCCCGGGGACCGGGTGCTGGTGCAGCTGGGCAACGTGCCCGAATTCATCGCCGTGGTGTGCGGCCTGTTCCGTGCCGGCATGGTGCCGGTGTACGTGCTGCCCGCGCACCGCATCACCGAACTCGCGCATTTCGCGCGCAAGGCCGAGGCCAGCGCCTACATCACCGCCGGGCTGCACGAGGGTTTCGATCACCGCGCGCTGGCGCGCGCCCTGCGCGCCGAAGTGCCTGCCGTGGCGCATGTGGTGATCGCCGGCGAGGCCGAGGAATTCATCGCCCTGTCCGCGCTGGCGGGGGAGCCGGCCACGCTGCCGGCCGATCCGGACCCCCGGTCGGTGGCCTTCCTGCAGATTTCCGGGGGCAGCACCGGCCTGTCCAAGCTGATTCCGCGCACGCACGACGACTACATCTACAGCTTCCGGGCGAGCAACGAGCTGTGCGGCATCGACCACGACAGCGTCTATATGGTGGCCTTGCCGGCAGCACACAATTTCCCGATGAGCTCCCCGGGCTGGCTCGGCGCCCTGCATGCCGGCGCGCGCGTGGTGCTCAGCCCCGGCCCGGGCCCCGATGCCGCTTTCCCGCTGATCGCGCGCGAGCGCGTCACCGCCGTCGGCCTGGTGCCGCCGCTAGCCTTGCTGTGGGCGGATGCCGCGCCGAAGAGCACGCATGACCTGTCTTCGCTGCGGGTCGTGCAGGTCGGCGGCGCGAAACTGGTGCCGGAGGCCGCCAACCGTGTGATCGCCGGGCTGGGCTGCACGCTGCAGCAGGTGTTCGGCATGGCCGAGGGCCTGGTCAATTACACGCGCCTGGATGATCCCGCGGAGATCATCGTGAATACGCAGGGGCGGCCGATCAGCCCGGACGATGAGGTGCTGGTGGTCGATGACCTGGGCAATTCCGTGCCGGATGGCGCCAGCGGCTATCTGCTGACGCGCGGGCCGTACACCATCCGTGGCTACCACAATGACGACGCGGCCAATGCACGCAGCTTCACCGCGGACGGCTACTATCGCACCGGCGACGTGGTGCAGCGTCTGCCCGGCGGCTATCTGGTGGTGCAGGGCAGGGCGACCGACCACATCAACCGCGCCGGTGAGAAGATCTCGGCCGAGGAGATCGAAGACCATCTGCTGGCCAACCCGGGCGTGTTCGATGCCGTGGTAGTGTCGGTTCCCGACGAGTATCTCGGCGAGCGCAGCTGTGCCTTCATCATCCCGCGCGGCGAGCGCCCGCGGCCGCCGGCATTGAAGGCCTGGATGCGCGAGCGCGGGCTGGCCGCCTTCAAGGTGCCGGACCAGATCGTCTTCGTCGATGCCTTCGAGACCACGGCGGTGGGCAAGATCAGCCGCCGCGAACTGCGCGCGCAACTGCGCGAGAAATATCTTTCGCAACAGAAGGAGTCCTGATGGGCCTGCCCGTCATTCCCCCCTATGCCCTGCCCACGCAGGCCGAACTGCCCACGCCGCGCGCGCCCTGGCGGCCGCAGGCCGGGCGCCTGGCGCTGCTGGTGCACGACATGCAACGCTACTTCCTGCGGCCTTACACCGCCGATGCAGCGCCGCTGGCGCCGGCCATCGCCAACATCGCGCGCCTGCTCGAACACTGCCGCGCGCTGGAGGTGCCGGTGTTCTACACCGCCCAGCACGGCAACCAGGATCGCCGCGACCGCGGCCTGCAGGCCGATCTGTGGGGGCCGGGCATGAGCGCGCTGCCCGAGCACGAGGCGATCGTCGCCGAACTGGCGCCGCGGGCCGGCGAGCACGTGCTGGTCAAACACCGCTACAGTGCCTTCCAGCGCAGCAATCTGGAGACGCTGATGCGCGTGCGCGGGCGGGATCAGCTGCTGGTGACCGGCGTGTATGCGCACATCGGCTGCACCGCCACGGTGGCCGAGGCTTTCCAGCGCGACATCGAGCCCTTCATTGCCGCGGACGCCGTCGCCGATTTCTCGCGCGAGGATCACCAGGGGGCGCTGCGCTGGATCGCGCGCACCTGTGGCATGCCGATGACTACCGACGCCTTGCTGGAGGCCCTGCAATGACGGTCGACAACGGCCTCCTGGCCTGGATGGAGTTCCGATGCGACTGAGTGGGTTCGAAGGCACGGTCGCCCTGGTGACCGGCGCGGGCGGCGGCATCGGCGCGGCCCTGGTGCGCCTGCTGCGGGCCAGCGGCAGCGTGGTGGTGGCGACCGATCTGCTTGCGCCGGCACTGGCCGCACAGGCGGAGGCGCCGGCCGCGCATGCCGCGGCGCTGGACGTGGCCGATGCGGCGGCGGTCGACGCCCTGGTGGAGCGGGTCGAGCGCGAGATCGGCCCCATCGGTTTCGGCGTGAATGTGGCCGGGGTGTTGCAGAGCGGGACCATCGACACGATCGACGATGCCGAATGGCGGCGCGTGTTCGCGGTCAATGCCGATGGCGTCTTCCATGTGTCGCGCGCGCTGGCCCGCGTGATGAAGCCGCGCCGGCGCGGCGCCCTGGTGACGGTCAGTTCCAACGCGGCGGGCGTGCCGCGCCACGGCATGGCGGCGTATGCCGCCTCCAAGGCCGCCGCCACGATGTTTACCCGCTGCCTCGGGCTGGAGCTCGCGCCGCTGGGCATCCGCTGCAACATCGTGGCGCCCGGTTCCACGCTGACGCCGATGCAGACCGGCATGTGGACCGACGGCGACGGCGCGCGCCGCGTCATCGCGGGGCTGCCGGAGATCTACAAGGCAGGCATTCCGCTGGGCAAGCTGGCCACCCCGGAGGATATTGCCGGCGCGGTGATGTTCCTGCTGTCGGAGCAGGCCGGGCACATCGCGATGAGCGATCTCTACGTCGATGGCGGGGCGACCCTGCGCGCATGACCCCGGCCTTTCTTCTCCAGGAATCCCTTTCATGAAACGAGTCGTGCCTCGCCTGGCCGCCGTCTGCGGCCTGCTGCTGATGCTGTTGTCCGCCGCCGCGCCGGCGGCCGAGATCGTCGATCTGCGCGGACGCAAGGTCAGCGTGCCGGACAGGATCCAGCGCATCAGCATCGATGACGGCCGCTATCTGGTGGCACTGTCCCTGATCCATGCCGATCCGGTGAAGATGCTGGCCGCCTGGCCGCGCGACATCAACCGCATCGGCCCGGAAACCCATGCGCAGTTCCTGCAGCGCTTCCCGGCGCTGGCGCAACTGCCGCAGGTGGCCAGTTCGGCGGGCAGCTTCAACCTTGAGGCGGTGCTCTCGGCAGCGCCCGACGTGGCGGTGGTGTCGCTCGGCAGCGGCCCCAGCGATGCCCAGGTGGCGCAGTTGCAGGCGGCGGGGATTCCCGTGGTGTTCATCGACTTCTTCACCTACCCGTTCAAGAACCAGGCGGCGAGCCTGCGCATCCTCGGCAGGCTCACCGGCGCCGAGGCGAAGGCCGAAGCCTTCGTCGCTTTCCGCGAGCAGCATCTGCAGACGATTTCCCGGCGTGTGGCGAAGATCGCGCCGAAGGATCGTCCGACGGTGTTCCTCGAAGCCCACGCGGGCATGACCAGCGATTGCTGCAATTCGCCGGGCAAGGGCAACGTGGGGGATTACATCGAGTTCGTCGGCGGCCACAACATCGGCGCCGACGTGCTGACCGCGGCGGCCGGCAAACTGAACCTGGAATACGTGATCTCGCGCGATCCCCGGGTGTACATCGCCACCGGCGGGCCGCATCTGGCCAAGAGCGGCGGGCTGGTGCTGGGCGTCGGCTACGACGCCGCGCAGGCCCAGGCCTCGCTGGCAAGGATCGCCGGCCGGCAGGGCATCGCCGAGCTGACGGCGGTCAGGAAGCTCCGCACCCATGGCCTGGCGCATCAACTGATCAACTCGCCGATCGACATCGTGGCCATCGAAGTCTTCGCGCGCTGGGTGCATCCGGAACTGTTCCGCGATCTGGATCCCGCGCGCACGCTGGACGAGATCAACAGGCGTTTCCTGGTCGTGCCATACACTGGCACGGCTTGGGTCGATCTGCGCCCCTGATCCGGGGCCTGTCATTCCGGCTTTTGCCGGGATGGCGCCGATGCCAAGGGTTTCGCGTCCGACGCAACAGCATTGGAGTTGGGAGAATTTTTCGGGTGAATGAAAACAGCGTGAAGGGTGCCGCCACGGACGGCGCATCGATCCTGGCGGCCTACCGGCGCCTGCTGGCGCGGCGGGTGGCCATCGTCGCCGGACTGGCCTTGCTGTGCGTGATCGCCTTCGTGCTGGATCTGGTGACCGGACCGTCGACGCTGACGCCGGCGCAGGTGCTGGGCGGCCTGTTCTCGCCGGAGACGCTGACGCCGCCGCAACGCGCCATCGTCTGGCAGGTGCGCCTGCCTTACGCGCTGATGGCGGTGCTGGTCGGCGCCGCCTTGTCGCTGGCCGGGGCCGAGATGCAGACCATCCTCAACAACCCGCTGGCCAGCCCGTTCACGCTCGGCGTTTCCTCGGCGGCCTCGTTCGGCGCGGCGCTGGCCATCGTCATCGGCTTCAGCCTGCCGTTCGTGCCGGCCGACTGGATGGTGCCGCTCAATGCCTTCCTCTGCGCCTTCGGCTCGGTGCTGTTGCTGCAGATGATGACCCGCCGGCGCGGCGCGGGGGTGGAGACCGTGGTGCTGATGGGCATCGCGCTGGTGTTCGCGTTCAATGCCCTGGTCGCCTTCGTGCAGTTCGTCTCCTCGCAGGAAGCCTTGCAGCAGCTGGTGTTCTGGAGCATGGGCTCGGTGTCGCGGGCGACCTGGGGCAATGTGGGCGCGCTGGCGGCCGTCCTGCTCATCGTCCTGCCGTTTTCCCTGCATGCCGCCGGGCGGCTCACCTCGCTGCGCCTGGGCGAGGACCGCGCGCGCAGCTTCGGCGTGGATGTGTCGCGCCTGCGTTTTCTCGCGCTGCTGCGCGTGAGCCTGCTGTCGGCGACCTCGGTCGCCTTCGTCGGCACCATCGGCTTCATCGGCCTGGTCGGGCCGCACGTCGCCCGCCTGCTGCTGGGCGAGGATCACCGTTTCCTGCTGCCGGCCAGCCTGCTGTGCGGGGCGCTGATCATGTCCCTGGCCTCGGTGGCGAGCAAGACGCTGGTGCCTGGCGTGCTGATGCCGGTGGGCATCGTCACCGCCATGGTCGGCGTGCCGATGTTCCTGTTCCTGATCTTCCGCCGTCCGGAGCGTTCCTGATGACTGATGCCGCATTGCAGGTGCGCGGGCTGAGCGCCGGCTATCGACACCGCAAGGTGATCCAGGACCTGACCCTGCCACCGTTTCGGGCGGGGGAGGTGCATTCCCTGGTGGGGCCCAATGGCGCGGGCAAGAGCACGCTGATGCGCGCGCTGGCCGGATTGCAACCGGCCGCCGGCTCGGTGACGCTGGCGGGGCGCGAACTGCTCGGCCTGTCGCTGGCCGAGCACGCGAAGCAGATCACCTACATGCCGCAGACCCTGCCGCAGGGCGTGGCGCTGAGCGTGCTGGAAAGCGTGATCAGCGCGCTGCACGCCTCGCCGACGGGCGGCGATGGCGTGCGCAGGCAGGGCATGGAACAGCGCGCGGTGGCGGTGCTCGGGCGCGTCGGTATCATGCACCTGGCCATGGACGGGCTGGACCAGCTTTCCGGCGGCCAGCGCCAACTGGTGTCGCTGGCCCAGGCGCTGGTGCGGGAGCCGCGCGTGCTGCTGCTGGACGAGCCGATCAGCGCGCTCGACCTGCAGCATCAGTTGCGGGTCATGAAACTGGTGCATGAGCTCGCGCGCGAGCGCGGCATGATCGCCCTGGTGGTGCTGCACGACCTGCAGGCCGCCGCGCGCTGGTCCGACGGCATCGTGATGATGTCGCGCGGCCGGCTGATCGCCAGCGGGACGCCGGTCCAGGCCATCACGCCGCAGACGCTGGCGCAGGTCTATGGCGTGCGCGCCCGGATCGAGCATTGCTCGCGGGGGATGCTGCAGATCCTGGTCGATGACGTGCTGCAGCCCGGCGAGGCGGTCGCTCCATGACACAGGCCATCCTTCCCGGCGGTACGCCCTGGCGCGGGCTGCTGATGCCCGGCGCGCGGGAATGCAGGCTGCGCGCGGGTGCCAACGGCGCCGACTATCGCCTCAGCCTGTGGCTGCCGCCCGGCACGCCGCCCGTGGGCGGCTGGCCGGTGATTTTCGTGCTTGACGCCAACGCCTTGTTCGGCACCTTCGTCGAATCGATCCGGCGCTCCAGCCGGCGGCCGGACGCCACGGGCATCGGTCCGGCCGTGGTGGTCGGCATCGCCGCCGATGACGACGATCTGTATGCGCCCGCGCTGCGCGAGCGCGATTTCACGCCTGCCGCGTCCGGTGCGGAAGGCGGCGCCGATGCCTTCCTCGCCTTCCTCGTCGATGAGCTGGCGCCGGCGCTGCGCCGCGAATTGCCCCTGGATGGCGGGCGCCAGATCCTGTTCGGCCACTCCCTGGCCGGCTACTTCACGCTGCATGCGCTGCTGGCCCGTTCCGGGGCCTTCCACGGCTATGCGGCGATCAGCCCCTCGATCTGGTGGAACGAGCCTCATCTGCGCAGCCGCCTGCCGGTGCTGGCGGGGATGGAAGCACGCGTGTTCGTCGGGGTTGGCGAATGGGAGGACGAGCTGCCTCCCTGGCAGCGCGGCGTCGGCGGGCATGAGAAAGTGATCGAAACGCGCGCGCAGCGCCGCATGATCGCCAATGCCCGGGCCTTGGCCGGCGAATTGGGCGCCGTGCTGGGAGAGGACAAGGTGCTCTTCCGCCTGTTCCCGGACGAGGATCACGCGTCCGTGCTGATGATCGCAGTCCAGCGGGTGCTGCGCTTCGCGCTGAGGCCCGTCGCGGCGGACCCGGAGTCCTGCTGAGGGCCATTCCCTTTGGGGGCGGCTTCAGCCTCGAACGCTGGCCGGAATCGAGGTTCGCAAGCCGCGGCTTGCTCCTGCTCCGCATGTGGCACGCTACCCGGTAGGAGCAAGCCTCGGCTTGCGAAGCCTTCAACCGACAAATGGCCCCGACGCCTGGAAAGGGGCCTGGCCGGCGGGGCACGCGGAAATCGCTTCGATAGCGCTCACCAGTACGGGATTGGCGTTTTCGCAAACCGGCGCATGCAATAGAATCTGCGTCATGTCCCAGCTTGATCAACGCGCCCAGCTTCTGCTCAAGACCCTCGTCGAACGCTACATCGCCGAAGGGCAGCCTGTCGGTTCGCGCGTGCTCTCGAAGCATTCCGGCCTCGAACTGTCGCCCGCGACGATCCGCAACGTGATGTCCGACCTGGAGGACATGGGGCTGATCTCCAGCCCGCATACTTCCGCCGGCCGTGTGCCGACGGCACGTGGGTACCGGCTGTTTGTCGATACCTTGCTGACGGTGAAACCGCTGGCGCGGGCGGAAGTGCGTGAACTGGAGTCGCACATCCATCCGGACGAACCACGCCGCGTGCTGGCTACGGCCTCCAGCCTGCTTTCCGATTCGCGCGTGCTGCTGATCATCGTGACGACGAACGGCGACGTGCAGAATCGCATCTTGTTCACACGTCGCCCCTATACCTCGTCCGAGCTCACGGTGGCGGCAAACTACCTGAATCACCATTGTGCCGGGCTGGCATTCGGCGAGATGGTGGAACACATCCGGGGCGAGTTGCAGCAGTTGCAGCAGGATATGAGCGAGCTGATGACCGCTGCGATCAGCGTCGGCCAGGAGGCCATGGCCGAGAACAACGGAGGCTACGTGATCTCGGGCGAACGCCATCTGCTGGACGTGGAGGATTTGTCCTCCAACATGACCCGGCTGCGCGAACTCTTCCACCTGTTCGAGCAGAAGTCCGGTCTGGTGCAGTTGCTGGAAATTTCCAACCGCGCCGAAGGGGTGCAGCTCTTCATCGGGGGAGAGTCCGGCATCAGCCCGCTGGATGAATGCAGCGTGGTAACCGCACCCTACGAGGTCGACGGCCAGGTGGTCGGTACCGTGGCTGTGATCGGGCCCACACGCATGGCCTATGAACGTGTGATCCCGATCGTGGACATCACCGCGCGCCTGCTCTCCAGCGC
This sequence comes from Candidatus Dactylopiibacterium carminicum, assembly GCF_014736495.1. Classification (GTDB taxonomy): domain Bacteria; phylum Pseudomonadota; class Gammaproteobacteria; order Burkholderiales; family Rhodocyclaceae; genus Uliginosibacterium; species Uliginosibacterium carminicum. The sequence continues at coordinate 3,178 of NZ_MDUX01000004.1, read as the reverse complement.
ACTTTCCAGCAAGGATTGATCAGCCCTGTGCCGGCTGGGGTTCTTCAGGCTCGATGTGCTGCTGCAACGCCTCCCACAGTCCCATCGCATCATTGCTGCCGACCAGGAAGGATTTGCCATCCCGTTGCGTGATCAGCACGCAATCCCGCCCGGAGACGTTGTAAAGCCAGCCGCGCCGCGTGTAGTGAATACCCCAGCCTTCCATGAAGCGTGACGTCGTCACCTCCGCCTTGACGATATCCACCAGCAAAACCTGCTTGCGGATCAGGCCCGGGCCGAAGATCACGCGCAGCCGCGTCTGATCGACCTCGGTCCACAGCCAGGCAAATTGCCAGGCCAGCAGGGTCAGCGCGCCAGCCACGCCGAGCAGTGAGTTCTGTTGCTGCGGGTGGAACTGAGACGAGGCCAGACACAAGGCGATGGGGATTGCGAACAGGGCCAGCATGGTCCAGCCGGTCTGTCGATGACGATAGGTTTGGGCTTCGTTCTGGTTGTCGGGCTTCTGGTTGCGTCGGGTGCGGCGAGAAGGTTTGCTCATGGTGTGGTCGGATTTTCATTTGTGTTGTTACAGGGGCTGGAAGCTTCGCGCTCAGTCCACCTGCCCGCGCAATGAACACCGGGGCTGCCTCAACGTGTGAAACGCTGGAGCCAGCCCCGGGAGAACGGTCTTTCAACCGGTCACGAGTAGATCTTCAGAGTGCGACGAGGCTCTGACGCCCCCACCAGGATTCCTGCGGCGGCAAGGATACCGGATGTTCGATGACGCCGGCTTCGACGCAGAGCATGCGACGGAAACCACTGGCTGGCATATCAGGAATGGTGGCGCAAGTGATCTCCCAAGGGTTCCATACCACGGTATCCGGCATATTTTCGGCGTTGATGCCGAGCGAGCGGCGATCGTCGCGCAGCAGCAGCGGATTCTGCGTGTCAAAGTACAGCCGAGTGGTTTCACGATCGATGGAAACGAACGTGCCGGTTTCCTGATGCTCCTCGTTTTTGAGCAGATCCCGATAACGCTGTCCGCGCAGTCCTTCGAGCTGTACCTCTTCGACTTCCTTCACGCCAAGATAGGTGTGCAGGGCGGCCGAGAAGGTAAAGGGCGTCTCGCCGGTGTTTTCGATCTCCAGTTCCATGTCCAGGCGGCCACCGGTGATGGCTTACCGTGAATTCGATCCGGAATGTGTGTGGCCAGAGCGCCCGTGTGGCCTCGTCAGCCTCCAGGCTAAGGATGGCGACCGCGTAATCATCTCCGGTACGGGCGTCACTGAGTTGCCAACTGCGGTCACGCACGAAGCCGTGCTGGGGCAGGGGGCCACTCTTGCCGAACTGGGGAAAGCAGATCGGAACGCCGCCGCGCACGGGCTTGCCATCCTCGAAGACGGCCTTGTCCGAGAGGTAGAGACGCTCTTCGCCACCGGCCGGCTTCCAGGAGACGACATGCGCCCCGTGCAGCAGCACCACGGCTTCGGCTCCGTCTGGTGCGCGTAGCTGGACTGCGGGGAGTCCCTTGAAAGTGATCTGGTTGGCAACCGCCTGGCTCATGAAAATTCTCCTTATCGGGAAGTGAAAGGTTTGAATGGGGTATCGGCTGCCTCTGCATGGCAGAAACAGTCGACGGTGTGATCATTGACCATGCCGGTAGCCTGCATGAAGGCGTAACAGATGGTGGATCCCACGAAACGGAAACCTGCCTTTTTCAAGGCTTTGCTCATGGCGTCCGATTCAGCGGTGCGCGCCGGTACCTTCTGCATGCTTTGCCAGCGATTCTGATGTGGCTGACCACCCACGAAGGACCACAGCCAGGCCACTACGTCACCCTGTGCCTCGCGCAGGGTCAGCCAGGCCCTGGCGTTGTCTATCGTGCTGGTGATCTTGGCCCGATTGCGGATGATGCCGGCGTCCTGCATCAGCTGCTCCACATCCGCGTCGGTCATCGCCGCCACGTGTTCGATATCGAATCCCAGAAATAGCCGACGGTAGTTTTCGCGCTTGCGCAGCACGGTGATCCAGGCCAGACCCGCCTGCGCACCTTCCAGCGTCAGCAATTCGAACAGTGCGCGCTCATCGGTGCAGGGCCTGCCCCATTCCTCGTCGTGGTAGACGCGATACAGCGGATCGGCAGCGCCTGCCCAGGTGCCCAGCCAGGCGCAGCGGGGGCGGTTATCCGTACTCATGCGTTGAATTCGCTCATGGGGGAAAGGGTGCGAATGTCTGGCAGTCCCTTCATCTTGCCGACCAGTTGGAGCACGGTCCTGGCAATCAGCGGAGAGTTCAGGTGGCGGTGATGGGCTTCCTGACTTTCCCAGCACTCTATGGTGTTGAGCAACAGAAAGCGTTTGGCATCGTGGTAGAGGTCCATGCGCAGGCAGCCTTCTTCCTGGCGTGCGAGCTCTATGGCTTCGACCAACACGCGACCAACCTCTTCGAGATGCTCAGGCAAGGCTTCAGCCTGTGTGATGACGTGAACGGGGCGATTCATGACTGGAATTCTGCTGGGGGAGTAAAGCTGGATTCTGGGTGTATGCGCAAAGACTTTGCAAGTGGTTGTCAGACAGCCTTTCTCAAGCTGTCAGTTATTTGATCGTAACGCGTAACGATAGTCCGCCCCCGTTTTGCAGGGCATTCGGGTTTGCCGTGGGGGGGCCTGAAGTCGAAAAAAAAAGCGATGCCCGAGGGCATCGCCTTGTCTCTGCAGGATACGAAGCACTTAGCCCAAGGGCAGCACTTCGCGGCCGTAGATTTCGTTGAGAATCTGTGCAGCAGCGGCATACATGGCCGAAGCGCCACAGATGATGCCTTCCCAGCCGGCCAGATGCTTGATGGTCTCATTGCCGGTTGCATCCCCGAGCCCCAGCAGAATGAACAGCAAGGTCAGCGAGCCGAAGATGAACTGCAGGGCGCGGGTCAGCTTGAGAGTGCCGACGAACAGGATCGCTGTGAAAATGCCCCACATGATTAGAAAGGCCACCATGCTGCCTTCGCCGGCAGGTGCCATCAGGCCGGTCTTGGGCAGACTGACGATACCGACCAGGGTCAGCCAGAAAAAGCCGTAGGAGGTGAAGGCCACCGTGCCGAAAGTATTGCCTTTCTTCCATTCCATCAGGCCTGCGAAAACCTGGGCAATGAATCGCCCCCGGTTCACTAGACACTTCGAAGCCTTAAGCTGGCAACCAAGTGG
>NZ_MDUX01000019.1 GCF_014736495.1 Candidatus Dactylopiibacterium carminicum | reverse complement strand
GGCGCAGGCGGGGTTTCGCGCAGCCCGCTGCGCACCGCCGTAGCCGGCTGGCTGTGCAAAGCCAGCCGTGGGCAGCCGAGCAGCACATGAGCCCTGATCAGGGCCTCGCAGTCAAACTGTGAGTAGGTTCTCAGGCTCCAAGGTTCTGCACGCTCACCCAGGCATCGGTGAAGCGTTTGTCGACGGAAAGCACTTCCATCGCGGGATAGGTTTGCGGGCGCAGTGCGGCGAGTCTGGCCGCGGTGGCCGGGCGGTGTTCGGGCTGCCAGCGGCTGAGCAGTTCGGCGGTGAGCTCAGGGTGGTTGCAGACCAGCACCACATCGCAGCCGGCGCGGTGGGCGGCGTCGGCGCGGGCAACGATGTCGCCCATCACGGCAGCACCTTGCATGGTGAGGTCGTCGCTGAAGATCAGGCCGTCGAAGCCGACACGGCCGCGCAGCACATCCTGCAACCAGAATGAAGAGAAGCAGGCGGGCACGCTGTCGCAGGCGGTGAACACCACGTGCGCGGGCATCACGCCGGAGAGTGTGCCGCGCAGCTCGCCCCGATAGGGCGCGATATCCGCCTGCCAGATGGCGTCGAAATCGCGGCCGTCGACCGGCATGGCGACATGGGAATCCGCCTCGGCGAAGCCGTGCCCCGGAAAATGCTTGCCCACGCAACCCATGCCGGCTTCGCGCAGCCCGATGGCGACGGAATGGGCGAGCATGGCGACGATCTGCGGCTCGCGGTGGAAAGCACGATCGCCAATCACGCCGCTATGACCGTGATCGAGATCCAGCACCGGCGTGAAGGAAAGATCGACACCATGGGCGAGCAGCTCGGTGCCCAGCACGTAGCCGACATCCTGCGCGCTGAGCAGCGCGTCGCGCGGCGAGCGCGCGTACAGATCGCCCAGCGCACGCATCGGTGGCAGACGCGTGAAGCCCTGGCAGAAGCGCTGCACACGCCCGCCCTCATGATCCACCGTGACCAGCAGCGCAGGCTCGCGCAACGCGTGAATCTCGGCGCACAGGCGCTGCAGCTGCTCGGGGCTGTCGAAATTGCGGGAGAACAGGATCACGCCGCCCACCAGCGGATGGCGCAGCGTTTCGCGCTCGGCCTCGGTGAGGACATGGCCGGCCACGTCGCAAAGGACGGGGCCCAGCGGCAGGGAAATCGTCATGGCTGGGTTTCCAGGATCGCAAAGGCGACGACGTGCTGCTGCTCGTCGCTGATCGAGAGGTGTGCGCGCAGGCCGCGCGCGGCCAGATGCGCGGCGAGCGCCTCGTCATAGAGATAGAGGGGTTTGCCGAGTTCGTCGTGCGTGATGCCGATGGCCGCCAGCGTGGCCGGCGGGCGCAGCCCGGTGCCCAGCGCCTTGGCGAAGGCTTCCTTGGCGGCGAAACGCTTGGCGAGAAAGCGCGCGCCATCGCGCGCGCGGGCATAGTCGGCCAGCTCCGCGGGTGCCAGCACGCGCTCGGCGAAACGCTCGCCATGGCGGCCGAGCGCCTCGCGCATGCGCGCGATGGTGACGATGTCGGTACCGATGCCGTGGATCACGCGATCACCGGGCGCTGCGGGTGGCGTCGGCTTCGCGCATCAGGCGCTTCATCTCGGACACCGCCTCGCGCAGACCGACGAAGACCGCGCGGCTGACGATGGCGTGGCCGATGTGCAGTTCGCGCACTTCCGGCAGGGCAGCCACCGGCTGCACGTTGAAGTAGTTGAGCGCATGCCCGGCGTTGAAGCGCATGCCCAGATCGACGATGGCGCGACCGGCTAGGCGGATCTTTGCCAGTTCCTCCAGCACGGCCGGGCTGCGTGCATCGCGGCCCTTGGTGTGGAAGGCCGCGGCGTAGGGGCCGGTGTGGATCTCGCAGACGCGTGCGCCGATACGGGCGGCGGCTTCGACCTGCGCGGGCGTGGCGTCGATGAACACGCTGGTCATGATGCCCGCATCGCGCAGGCGGGCGATCACTTCCTTCAGACGCGCCTCTTGCGCCACGATGTCCAGCCCGCCCTCGGTGGTGACTTCCTGGCGCCCCTCGGGCACCAGCATCGCCATCTCGGGCTTGAGCGCACAGGCGATGCCGACCATCTCGTCGGTGGCGGCCATCTCCAGGTTGAGCTTGATGTGGGTGAGTTCGCGCAGGTGACGTACGTCGTCGTCCTGGATGTGGCGACGATCCTCGCGCAGGTGCACGGTGATGCCGTCGGCTCCGCCCAGGTGAGCTTCGACGGCAGCCCACACGGGGTCCGGTTCGTAGGTGCGGCGCGCCTGGCGCAGGGTGGCGACGTGGTCGATGTTGACGCCGAGTTCGATCATGGTGGGAAGTCCTATGTCAGAGTGCCTGCAGCTCCATCAGGATGCGGCGGGATTCGAGCGGCTGGCCGCCCAGATGGTAATGGATGAGCCGGCGCATGAGGCCTTTGGCGTGCGCCTGGGTCTCGGCGGCGGAGAAATCGCCCGCAGCCATGGCCAGCAGCGCCCGGCCCGGGATCAACGGCAGGTCGGTGGGCGCATCGGTGGCCGGCAGCGGACCGCGCTCGATGAGATACAGATAATGCGCTCCGGCCTGCACCGGTTCGCCGCTGTCGGCCTCCTCGGCCAGGAGCGGGGCGTAGCCCGCCTCGCGCAGCAGCACCAGTTCGAAGGCGCGCAGCAGCGGTGAATGGTCCTCCCTGGCCGCCAGCCGGGCCAGGGTTTCGGCGTAGGCGTCGAACAGCGCCGGGTGCGGATCTTCGCGCGCCAGCAGGCGGATCAGGAGTTCATTCAGATAGTAGCCGCAGAGCAGGCCAAGCCCGGTCAGCAGCGGCTGGCCACCTTGCCAGTGCGCCTGGGTCAGCGTCTTCACCTCGCCCTTGCCACTCCACGAAAGGTCCAGCGGCTGGAAGCCCATCAACACGCCGCGCAGCATCGAGCCGGCGCGGCGCGCGCCCTTGGCGACCATCGGCACGCGGCCGTATTCGCGCGAGAACATCTCGACGATCAGGCTGGTTTCGCGCCAGGGGTAGCTATGCAGCAGAAAGGCCGTCTGGTGGTCGGCACGGGCGCGGGTGGAAGACATGAGGCGGGATATTACACAGGAAGCGGGGTCGAGCGCCGCAGGATGCCATGTCATCTTTAAGCCGATTAACGTCCATGTCATCTGTGTTGCCGCAACTGCGCCGCGCCGCAGTTGCGGCAGATTCCACAGGAGGCGTACCACGATGACTACCCCTTTCCTGCGCTGGCTTGCCGCCGGCGCCCTGATCAGCCTGTTGGGCGCCTGCGGCGGCAGCGATTCGGGCAGCGACAGTGCCAGCAGCTCGTCGAGCAGTTCATCCAGCCTGGCCGCCACGGCCTACACCCTGCAGTTGCTGCACGTTTCCGACATGGATTCGGGGGGCGATCTGGTAAGCAACGCCAAAGCCATCTCGGCGCTGGTGAAGAAATTCCGTGCAGACATGCCGGACAACACGCTTTTCGTCTCCTCGGGCGACAACTACATTCCCGGCCCCTTCTTCAATGCCGCCGACGACACCTCGCTCACCGATGAACTGGGTGTTCCCTCGGCTGGCCGGGGCGACATCGGCATCCTCAACGCGCTGGGCGTGCAGGCCTCAGTATTCGGCAACCACGAATTCGATAACGGCACCCGCACCGTGGCGGACCTGATCAAGCCCGCCACCTCGGGTAGCCAGACCTGGCCGGGCACGCAATTTCCCTACCTCGCCACGAACCTGGACTTCTCGGGTGACAGCAACCTCGCCAGCCTGGCCGCAGCCGCGAACGATGGCGCCGAAGCCGGCACGCTGAAGAACAAGATCGCGAAGTACGCGGTGGTCACCGTGAATGGCGAAAAGATCGGTCTGGTCGGCGCCTCGACGCCCACCCTGCCGGTGATCACCACGATGGGGGGCGTCACCGTGCGCCCGGCCGACAACAGCCTCAACGCACTGGCCGCCGAGATCCAGACTTCCGTCGATGCCCTCACCGCCAGCGGCATCAACAAGGTGATCGTGCTCGCCCACATGCAGCAACTGAGCGTGGAACGCTCGCTCGCCCCGCTGCTCAAGGATGTGGACGTGATCGTGGCGGGCGGCTCCAACACCGGCCTGTACGACACCGACGATATCGTGCGCGCTGGCGACACCAAGGGCGGAATCTATCCGCTGGCGTACACCTCGGCCAGTGGCGAGCCCATCCTGGTGGTGAACGTTGATGCCGACTACAAATACCTTGGCCGCCTGGTGCTGCCCTTCGATGCCAGCGGCCGCGTCATCACCGGCAAGCTCGACATCGCCGCCAACGGCGCCTGGGCCACGGACACGGCCGGACTGGCCCGCGCGGGCGTGACCAGCGCGGACGCCATGCCTGCAGTCGTCGCCATCGCCGACAAGATCGGTGCGGTGATCTCTGCCAAGGATGGGAACCTCCTGGGTGCGGCCAGCGTCTATCTGGAAGGCGACCGTGTGTACGTGCGCAACCGCGAATCCAACCTCGGCAATCTTTCCGCCGACGCCAATCTCGCCTATGCGCAGCAGACTGATCCCTCCGTCGCGATCTCGCTGAAGAACGGTGGCGGTATCCGCTCTTCGATCGGCACCATCTACGCACCGGCGGGCTCCACCGACGGCGGCACCAAGACCAGAACCGCTGCCAATGCCGACGTGGGCAAGGAGGCTGGCGACATCTCGCAGCTCGATATCGAGTTCGCGCTGAAGTGCAACAACGGCCTGTCACTGCTCACGCTGACCGCCGAGCAGCTCAAGCAGGTGCTGGAGCACGGCGTGGCGGACTGGAGCGAGACCTCCACGCAAGGCAAGTTCCCGCAAGTGGGTGGCGTGAAGTTCAGCTTCGACCCCACTCAGCCCAATGGCAGCCGCGTGCAAACCATTGTGGTGAACGACCCGGATGGTGCCGGCCCGCTGACCGGCTCGGAAACGGTGTATCGCGATGGCGCACTGCAGGTGGCAGCGGGCAAAACCTATCGCATGGTGACGCTGAACTACCTGGCGGGCGGCGGCGACGGCTATCCCTTCTCGAGCTTCGCAAGCGCGGACAGCGTGCTGTTCGACCGTGTGGACCTCGTTGCCAGCGGCGCCACCATGAGCTTCACCATGGTGGGCGGTGAGCAGGCGGCCTTTGCCTGGTATCTGCAGGCGAACTACCCGCGCGGCACACCCTATGCCGAGATCGACACCGCGCACGCCAACAACACGCGCATCCAGAACCTCGCCAAACGCAGCAGCGGGCTCTGATCCCCGGCACCAGACGTACGAAGGCCGCGACGCTTACGCGTTGCGGCCTTTTTCATTGCCGGGCCGTCCCAAGATGAAAAAGCATCCCCTTGGGGGATCGGGCCATCGCATAGCGATGGGCCGAGGGGCCACTCTCCCTGTCACAGCCCCGCGATCAGACCTTCATCAGGCGGATGAACTTCTGCATCAGCTGATCCGGCGACTCGACGATGGCCGGGTCCAGCTGGATGCAATCGACCGGACAGACCTGCTGGCATTGCGGCTCATCGTAGTGGCCGATGCATTCGGTGCACTTGTCCGGGCTGATCTCGTAGATTTCCTCCCCCTGCGAGATAGCGGTATTGGGGCACTCAGGCTCGCACACATCACAGTTGATGCATTCGTCGCTGATCTTCAAGGCCATCTTGGCTTTCCTTCTACTGGCTATTGATGTTCTTCGAAAACGTCTCAGAGGGTGTTTCCGATCTTTTCTTCGCTCTGTATTCACCCTTCGACAGGCTCAGAGCCTGCCCCGGACCCGATCCGGGGGCAAACGGCCGTTCCTGAACAACCGACACTTCAACCCCGTTCGTGCTGAGGTATCGAAGCATGAACGAGCGCCCAAACCTTATTGAAAGAGGTCATAAACAGCCTCTTCAGGCTTCGTCGCACTGGCGTGCCTGCTGAATCTCGCGGATGCGCCGGGCCACGCACGGCGCCACGAAAGTGCTCACGTCGCCGCCGAAAAGGCCGATCTCGCGCACCATGGTGGCAGAGAGGAACATGTGCTCCTCGCCCGGAGTCAGGAACAGGGTTTCGACATCCGGGTGCAGACGCCGGTTCATGCCCGCCATCTGGAACTCGAACTCGAAATCGGACACGGCGCGCAGGCCGCGCACGATCACCCGGGCGCCACGTTCACGCACGAAATCGATGAGCAGGCCGGAGAAGCCGGCCACCTCCACGTTCGGCAGGTCTGCCAGCACCTCCCGCGCCAGTGCCACACGCTCGTCGAGCGAAAACAGCGGGCGTTTGCCACGGCTGTCTGCCACACCCACCACCACGCGGTCGAACAGTCGCATGCTGCGCCGCACGAGATCCTCGTGACCACGCGTGAGGGGATCGAAAGTACCGGGATAGACGGCAATCCGTTCAGTCATGGGCGCTCTCCACTCCGCGCAACAATTGGTAATGCACCATGCCCGCCTTGCCGGACTTCACCTGCCGCAGGGCACCCAGTTCCAACACCGGGGCTTCGGCCTCGGCATACACCGCACCGCCGGGCGTCAGCACCCGCGCAAGCATGGGCGCCAGGCGCACAAGCAAGCCTTGCTGAAACGGGGGGTCCAGGAAAATCAGATCGAAACGCTGCCGGGTGGCAGCGAGGAATTCTAGCCCATCCCCGGGTTGCAGCCGGACATTGGGCAACCCGAGCTGCGCGGCCGTCTTCTTCAGATGCGCAAAGACCTTGGGCGCACGCTCGACCAGCACCACCTCGGCAGCCCCGCGCGAAGCGGCCTCGAAGCCCAGCGCACCGCTGCCGGCGAACAGATCCAGACAACGCAGGCCGGCGAGATCTTGCCCCAGCCAGTTGAACAGGGTTTCGCGCACGCGGTCCGGCGTCGGCCGCAGGCCGATGGCGTCCGGGACTTCGATGAGGCGCGAGCGGTGTGTGCCGCCCACGATGCGAACCTTGCTCACTTTTGCAGACTGTTTTTGCAGGGGGCACGCATTCTGGCACGTTCGCGCCGCAACGTTCGCCTTCTGTCACGAAACGATAGCGTTCGAAGTCGAAAATTCACGGTTTGGTCAATGGAGTGCTCAGTACATGAACCGACGTGATTTTCTTGGCGCCAGCCTGGCGGCGGGTTTCCTGCAGGGTATGCCGGCAATGGCACACGCCCAGGACCGGAGTGGCAGGCCGATCGTCGTCGGGCAGAGCGTGGATCTTTCGGGCGCGATGCAGAACATCGGCCGTGAATATTTCAGCGGCGCCAAGATAGCCTTCGATCAGGCCAACGAGGCTGGCGGTGTGGGCGGCCGACCGATCCGCTTCCTGCAACGCGACGATGGTGGCGACCCGGCACGCACGGTAACCAACACCAAGGCGTTTCTGGACGACGGCGCCGAACTGCTGTTCGGCTTCTGCTCGGAGGCCTGCGTGGAAGCGGCCGTCGGCAGCGAATTCTTCCGCCGCTCGGACGTGGATCTGTTTGCCCCGCTCACCGGCATCGAGCACCCGGCCGGCGCCGGCCGCATCACCTACCTGCACCCCAGCCTCGTCGAGGAGATGCGGCAGATGCTGCAACGCCTGGGCAACCTGTCACTGACCCGGTTGGGCATCGTTCACACCGAAACTCCGTCAATGCAGGCCGCATACCGTGCGATCCAGAGCGAGCTGGCCACACAACGCCTCGAACGCCCGAAGAGCTACACCCTGCGCGAGAACGCCGCCAACAGCGCCGAAGTGATCCAGGCCCTGGCACGCGACGGCATCCAGGCCGTGATCGTGATGGCGGACGCCTTTTCCGCCGGCCTGCTGCTCAAGCCCCTGCGGCAACGGGATCCTGCGATGTTCGCCTGCCTCGGCTCGATGGTGGACCTGCCCACGGCACAACAGCTCATCGGCCCGGATCTCTCGATGGGAATCCTGGTGGCGCGCGCGGTGCCCGACCCGACCAACACGCTGATCCCGGTCGTGGCGAATTTCCGTCGCCTGCTGGGGCGTTACCTGGATGAAGCGCCGACGGCAATGTCGCTCGAAGGCTATGTGGCTGCGCAGACACTGCTCGCGGTGCTGCGCCGCGCCGACAGCCCCCGCCGCCTGGCCGCCACCGCGCGCAACCGCATCGGCATGGTGGATCTGGGAGGCCTGAAACTGAATCTGGGCGGCACGCGCGCGATCAATCAGATCCAGCTTTCGATGCTCACACGCGACGGACGCCTGATCTGAACGGAAATGAGGAAGAGGGCAATCGCCCGAGCGGCGGCCCCCCGATGGTTCAACCCCAGGCCGGCGATGCCGCGATCAGGGCATCGGCATGGTCGATGCACTGCTTCCGCGCGCTGCCATCCAGGGCGCGTACCCAGCGCTCGGGCAAGCCTTCCTCGCCGGCCAGTGCGCCCATGATGGCGCCAGCGATGGCGCCCGTGGTGTCGGCATCGCCCCCCCGGTTGACCACATCAATCAGCACGCTCTCGAAGCTGTCGTTGATGTCGATCCCCTGCAGCACCGCACCCAGGGTATCGACGATGTAGCCACTGGGATTCTCGGCGCGCCGCCCGCCCCGGAAACGGAAAGCCGGAAATTCACGCACCAGCAGGTGTGCCTGGGCCATCAAGGCACCGATGCCAGCGCCGGCCACGCCGGCCTGCACCATGTTGACCACCGTGAGCGTGGCCGCGTCGGTGAGCGGGTTGTGATGGGTGACGCGTGCCTGCGCCAGCGTGGTGGTGGCCACGCGGTCCGGCGCAGCACCCAGTAGGGCCAGTGCGACCGGCGCGCAACGCATGGTGGCGCCGTTGCCGGCATCATCCGACTGTGGCACGCAGGTTTCCCCGGTGCGCCGATAACGTGCAATGCCACGGCGCACGGTATGGCCGATATCCACCGGCTTGCTGCGCATCCAGGCATCGAAAGCCTGCGCGAAATCCTCGGCGCTGGCCTGTTGCCCAGCACGCAGCAGGCTTTCGGCGAGCGAGAAGGCCATCGAGGTATCGTCGGTGACCTGCCCGGAGGCCAGGCGCAGCCAGCCGCCGCCCCGAATGCGGTCATGCACGCCGTATTCGACGCGGATCTCGCGTGGAGTCATGAATTCCAGCGTGGCGCCCAGTGCATCACCGATGGCGAGCCCCAGCATGGCGCCGCGCGCATGGCTGCGCAGCCAGGCGTGGTCGGCGGTTCGCCCCCTCACCCGCTCATGCGCCCCCAGCGACCACCCGAGAGGCAGCGTGCCGGCCGTTGCCATCAGGCCACCTGCGGCTGCAAGGAACCCGGCGGATTCAAGGCCACGCCGAGGGAATCCACGATCACGCCTTCCACCGGGCAGATCGCAGCACACTGTGGCGTGGCATAGGCCTCCACGCACTCGGTACAGGCTTCCGGCTCGATGAGGAAATGCGGCCGGGCCTCGATGATGGCCTCATTGGGGCACAAGGGCAGGCAGGCCCAGCAATTCACGCAGCCTTCGATGATTTCAAGGGACATGCTTTTCCTCCCTCCGGTCGGGGCAGGTGCCGAGGATCGGGTGCTGAGTCGATGCATGCGCCGGCCAGGCCGGCGGAAGCATTCGCTCAGTCCTCAGCACTCGGTACTCAGCACTGATTACGCCCTCATCTGGTCGGCAAACGGCGCAACATCCAGCCGGCCGCTCTCCAGCATCTGCCGCCATACGGCGAACACGCTGCCCTCGATGGACTCCATGGCATGTTCGGTGTCAGGACGGATGCCCGCCTCTTCCAGCTTGCGCCAGGGCTCGATGCCGATGCGCGAACAGAGGATGACTTCGCAGTCGGCCAGGATGGCGATGGTGCGGGCCAGCGTGTTGTCCGCCTCGTGCTCGCCGCATTCCACTTCGCCGCCGCAGTACTGTGCGGCACGGCGCGTACCGAGGAAGCGCACGCCCTTGCTGCTGGCCTCGTAGATGAGGAATTCGCGCGCATGGCCAAAGTGCTGGTTGATCACGCCGCTGCCGCTGCTGGCCACCGCCATCTGTACGGGACGGCCACGTGCGAGTGGCGTAAAGCTCAGCACTTCGGCCTTGCCCCCATGACGCGTCGCCCGCTTGGCTTCCAGTTCGGCGTGGATCGCCTCGCGCACCTCGGCGCGGCGCTGCCGGGCGGCCTGCTCGAAAGCTTCATCGATCTGCAGGGCGTCGATGCGCGCCAGCGAGAATTCAGAACCACGATCCTCGCCTAGCATACCCACGGCATCGGCACGGCACTGGCGGCAGTGACGCATCATGCTCATCTCGCCGGCGCAGGCATCCTGCAGGTTCTTGAGTTCTTCCGGGGTCGGCCCGCGCTGGCCGGTGAGGCCGAAATGGGTGCCATGCTCAGCCTCGGAAATCAGCGGCATCACGTTGTGCAGGAAGGCCCCCTTGGCGCGCACCACACGCGAGACTTCCTTGAGGTGCTCGTCATTGATGCCGGGAATCATCACGGAATTCACCTTCACCAGGATGCCGCGCGCCACCAGCATCTCCAGGCCCTTTTGCTGCTGGGCAATGAGAATCTCGGCAGCCTCGCGCCCTTGCACGCGACGATGGTTCCAGAAAATCCACGGATAGATCCGGGCGCCGATCTCGGGGTCCAGGCAGTTGATGGTGATGGTGACGTGATCGATGTTGGCGGCGGCGATCTCATCGACGTACTGCGGCAGCATCAGGCCATTGGTTGAAAGGCAGAGCTTGATGTCCGGCGCGCGCCGGGAGAGTTCGCGGAACACTTCGAAGGTGCGCCCGGGGTTGGCCAGCGCATCACCGGGGCCGGCAATGCCCAGCACGCTCATCTGCGGGATCTCGGCGGCAACGATCAGCGTCTTCTTCACCGCCTGCTCGGGGGTGAGCACTTCGGAAACCACGCCGGGGCGAGATTCGTTGCTGCAGTCGTACTTGCGGTTGCAGTAGTTGCACTGGATGTTGCAGGCCGGAGCCACCGCCACGTGGATGCGCGCGAAGTACTGGTGGGCCTCCTCCGAATAGCAGGGGTGATCCTGAAAACGTTGCTGCAGGCTGGCAGGCAACTGATCGGTCTGGCTGGTCGCCGCGCCGCACCGGGCGCTGCTGCACCCGCCGGCGGACAAGGGGCTGCCGAGGATGGAGGCTGACATGGCTGAACTCCCGCAAAGGTGGTGTTGCCTTGTCAGTGCAAGCCGCGTGCCGCACCTGCAGCAAAAAACATATCTCTTTCAAAACATGATCTTGCCTATTGAAGACCGGCGGCGGGCTGTCGACTAGATGACAGATCGACCTGTCTGAAACGACACAAGCGTACGAACACGCAATCAGAACTTTCATTCATGAGCGAACACGACCAATGCACCACAAAAAAGCACAACACCACCAATAAAGGTGCATTTACACGCAAAACCTCTCCAGATACGCCACAAAACAGTGCTTAAACGACTAGTCAGCGTGATAATGCGCATCTTTTTTGTGCATACAGCAACGGAGGCAAGACAGATGCGGTATCAAAGCAGTCAGGAGTTCATCGACGCGGTCGCCAGTCGCAACCCCGGTCAGCCGGAATACATGCAGGCCGTCACCGAGATCATCGAGAGCCTGTGGCCTTTCATCCAGAAGCACCCCCGCTACACCGAGCAAGGCTTGCTCGACCGCCTGGTGGAGCCCGAGCGCGCAATCATGTTCCGCGTCTCCTGGGTGGATGACGCCGGCCGGGTGCACGTCAATCGCGGCTACCGCATCCAGCACAACTCGGCCATCGGCCCCTACAAGGGCGGCATCCGCTTTCACCCTTCGGTCAACCTGTCGATCCTCAAGTTCCTCGCCTTCGAGCAGACCCTCAAGAATTCGCTGACCACGCTGCCCATGGGCGGCGGCAAAGGCGGCTCCGACTTCGATCCCAAGGGTAAGAGCCCGCGCGAAATCATGCGTTTCTGCCAGGCCTTCGTCAGCGAGCTGTTCCGCCACGTCGGCGCCGACACCGACGTGCCGGCCGGCGACATCGGCGTCGGCGGCCGTGAGGTGGGCTACATGGCCGGCATGTACAAGAAACTCGCCAATCGCGCGGATTGCGTGTTTACCGGCAAGGGCATCAGCTTCGGCGGCTCGCTGATCCGGCCCGAGGCCACCGGCTACGGCACCGTGTATTTCGCCGACGAGATGCTCAAGCACCATGGCCGCAGCTTCAAGGGTTTGCGTGTCTCGGTTTCGGGTTCGGGCAATGTGGCTCAGTACGCCGTCGAAAAGGCCATGGCGCTGGGCGCCAGGGTGCTCACGGTATCCGACTCCTCGGGCACCGTGATCGATGAGGAAGGCTTCACGCCGGAAAAGCTCGCCATCCTGATGGAGGTGAAGAACCAGCAGTACGGCCGCGTGAGCGACTACGCCGAACGCGTGGGCGCCCGCTTCGAAGCCGGCCGCACGCCCTGGCATGTGCCGGTCGACGTTGCGCTGCCCTGTGCCACGCAGAACGAACTCGATGAAGCGGATGCGCAAACCCTGGTGAGCAATGGCGTGATCTGCGTCTCCGAGGGCGCCAACATGCCCTCCACCCTCGAAGCGGTGAAGGCCTTCGAGGCCAACCGGGTGCTGTATGCGCCGGGCAAGGCTTCCAATGCGGGGGGGGGTTGCCACCTCCGGGCTGGAAATGAGCCAGAACGCCATGCGCCTGTCCTGGACGCGCGAAGAGGTCGACGCCCGTCTGCTGGAGATCATGCAGGGCATCCATGCCGCCTGTGTAAAGTATGGCAAGCGCGAGGACGGCAGCGTGAGCTACGTCGATGGCGCCAACATCGCCGGCTTCGTCAAGGTCGCCGACGCCATTTAAGGCTGTGCAGTCATCCCAGCCCCGCGGCATGCAGCTATAAAGAAACACGCACTGCCAAGCGCGATTTTCCGGTTGATGCAGGATAAGGCGCCGGGCCCGCGCTGTGCGGCAGACTCGCCCCACTCCCCCAATCAGACGGATTCGCCCCATGGCCGTGATTCCCTTGTCCGAGCCGGTTCGCCGGCCAGCCACTCCGCCGCGCGGCTTCGCGCTCCTTGCTCTGGGCTTCCGCCCGTTCTATCTGCTCGCAGCGAGCCTCGCGCTATTGCTGGTACCGCTGTGGGTGCTGATGCTCGGCGGACAGATACCGCAACCCACCACGCTGCCCGGCCTGCTCTGGCATGGCCATGAAATGATCTTCGGCTTTGCCGCTGCGGTCATCGTCGGCTTCCTGCTCACCGCCGGGCAGACCTGGAGCGGCCTGTCCACGCCCAGCGGACGCCCACTGGCCGCGCTGGTGGCCTTGTGGCTGGCCGGCCGGCTCGGCCTGCTCATGGCGCCGCCGCTGCTCGGCGCCCTGCTCGATCTGGCTTTCCTGCCGGTGGCCGGCGTGATGCTGGGCCGGGTGCTGATCCGCGCCCGAAGCCGGCGCAATTATTTCGCACTGGTGATCCTCGCCGCGCTCGCCCTGAGCAACCTGCTGATGCATGGCGCGCAGCAGGGCTGGTTCGCGCTCAGCCCCCTGCTCGGCCTGCACCTGGCTGTCGCGATCATCGCCGTGCTGTGCACGGTGATCGCCGGGCGCATCGTGCCCAGCTTCACCGCCAATGCGCTGGGCACCAAACCCTGGCGGAACGCACGGGTGGATCAGGCCAGCATCGTGCTGACCGCCGCTGCGCTCTTGGCCTGGGCCTGCGCCCTGCCTGCCGCGCTCACCGGCGCACTCGCCGCGCCCGCCGCCGTGCTGCAGGCCCTGCGCTGCCAGGGTTGGCGCCCGTGGGCCACACGGCGCACACCATTGCTGTGGATCCTGCATCTGTCCCATGGCTGGCTGATCGTGGCACTGGCCTGGCTGGCACTGGCCAGTTTCGACCTCACTCCCGCGCCCAGCCTGTTGCACCTGATCACCGTCGGCACGATTTCCGGCCTGATCATTGCCATGATCACGCGCACCGCATTGGGTCACACCGGTCGCGCGCTCAAGGCTGGCGCACTGGAAACGGCCTGCTATGCATTGATGCAGCTCGCGCTGCTGGCCCGGGTGCTGCCTCCACTGATTGACAGCCGCTGGTATCTGCCCGGGCTGCAGCTCTCGGCCATCGCCTGGGCATTGTGCTTTGCGCTTTATCTGTGGCGCTACGCGCCCATCCTGTGGCATCCGCGCGTGGATGGGCGGGCGGGTTGAGCAGCTATTCGCAAACTGCGACCCGCAGCCGGCAGTCTGCGCCAACGCCCTGAGGTGTGGCGCTATTGAGAGAGCGTGGCGGCGCCCTGCGGAGGCGTGCCGGACAGATCCAGGGTGATCGCGAGCCCGCTCCGGGCGCCATTCACCGTCAGGCTGCTGCCGCTGGAATACACCCCGCAGGCTTCGCCCGCTTCGCAGTAGAGGCCGTTGTTGTCCACATCGGAACTGGCCAAGATCCGTACCTCGCCGGCAGGGATATTCGTCAGACGCCAGGAATAGGTGCCGCGCTCGGGATGGACGTCGGTCGTGGCCAGCACAGCGCTATCAGCCGCGCGCAGCGCGAAGACGCGGATACGCTCCTGGCTGGCGTTCGCGCTGCCCATATCGAGCAGGCGTATCACGTTCAGGGTCACGGTCAGCGTGCGTGCGCTGGTCTGGATCTGGATGGTGGCGCTGTTGCTGCCCACCGACATCCGGCTGCGGTCCACGCTGACCCGGTAGCTGCCCAGACCGGCCGCATCGACATCCACGGCCTCCACGCGCACGCCCGGATGAGCGGAGGTGATGGCAGAGACGGTTTCGGCCGTTTCCTCCGTGGCCTCGATGGTGAAGGTGGTCGTGCTGACCGTGCTACCCAGATGGATCTGCGCCGGGCTGACCTGCAATACTCCGGCCAGAGTCTCACTTCCCACGCGTAGCGCCAGTGCTTCACTCACGGCCTTGTCGGCGTCGATCAGGCCATATCCGGTCGCGGCATCCCAGCCGGAGCTTCCCAGATCCGTACTGAGCCGCCCCAGGGCAAGCAGCGTATCGATCTGCGTGACGGTGATGTCGGGGTTCGCGTAGCGCATCAGCGCGAGCACGCCGGATACGTGAGGCGCGGCCATCGAAGTGCCTATCAGCCCACCGAAAGAAGGCTGGCGGGTATTGCCGGAGAAACGTCCTACCGTGCTGTAGACATAGTCGGTAAAGCCGGAAAGCGATTGCCGGGAATCGCCCCCGGGCGCCATCACGTCCAGCGCGCTGCCGGCATTTGAATAGTCAGTGCGTCGGCCGGCCGCATCCGTCGCGCCGACGGCAATCACCCCGGCGCAATTGGCCGGCATGCCGACCGCATTGAGTCCGTCATTGCCGGAGGAGGCCACCACCACCACGCCCTGGGCGCGTGCCTGGGCAACAGCATCGGCGATGGCCATGGGGCAAGATCCCTGAGCCCCCAGGCTCATGTTGAGCACATCGGCGCGACGCGCGGCGATACGCCCGGAATTGTTCTGCAGCCCCGCTGCGTAATAGATCGCCTGCAGCACATCGTAGGTGGTCGCATTCTCGCCCTGGAATACGCGCAGGGGCATCAGCTTTGCCATCGGCGCCACGCCCAGCCCCCACAGACTGTTATCGGCCAGCGCGGCGATGGTGCCGGCCACGTGGGTGCCATGCCAGAGCGGATCGTCCGCTGCCGTACTGGGGTCGTCCGCCGATAGGCTGTTGCCATCGCCGGCGGAAACGAGGGAGATGAAGGCGTATTCATCCTCGATCTGCGCAGACAGATCCGTGTGATTCCGCACGATGCCATCGTCGATCACAGCCACCAGCGGGCGCGGGTTCGCCTCGAGCGCGGCATCCGACAGTCGGGTCCGTGCCGCCGGCAGCTTGATCTGCGCGTAATGCCAGGATTGGTAGACGTACAGCGGATCATTGGGCGCGAAGGCATGCGCCTTGAGCAGATAGTTGGGCTCCACGAAGGCGTATTCACCACCAGCGCGAAGGCGTTTGGCATACACCAGGGTGTTGATACCACGCTCTATCGCCGTATCCGCGCTGGCCCCGTGCCTCAATCCCGTGCCGTCCTGCCGGCTGAAGGGACGCATGCCCGCCGAGCTCAGCGCGGCCTTGCCCGGTACGTCGATCAACACGGGCGGCCGGTGCCGGGCGGCTTCCGCAACCCTCAGCGCACCGGCGCGCGAATCGCGTGGCTTGCTCAGCAACTGAGTGCTGACGAACAGGGCCTTGCTGCTGGACACCGTCGGACAGCTGACCTGCTCGCCTTCGGCGCTGATGCTCAGCGTATAACGCGCGGCCCCTGCATAGGCGTTCGCCACGACGTAGTAATCCCCGGCGGCCCCTGCGCTGATGCATTCGGTACTGCTGGCGTTTTCGGATGCGGAGAAGCCCACCACTTCCTGCGTTTCGGCATTCACGAGATACAGATCGAGATCCGTGCCACTGACGCTACCCGTGAACGACAACGAGACGGTTTGCCCAACGGCCAGATGCGTCAGGAATACATCCCAGGGATCGCCGCTCTCCTGGTTCGCTCCTTGCGGGCCGACTCCTGCCAGATTGAGCGTCCCGGTCAGAAGCGCGGGCGTACTCAACACCTGGGCCTGTTCCGGACTGTCATTGGCAGTGCGGCCGGTCTGCTGCGGATCGTTGGTAT
The DNA here is from genome assembly GCF_014736495.1 of Candidatus Dactylopiibacterium carminicum. GTDB lineage: Bacteria > Pseudomonadota > Gammaproteobacteria > Burkholderiales > Rhodocyclaceae > Uliginosibacterium > Uliginosibacterium carminicum. Next base: position 41,136 of record NZ_MDUX01000019.1, on the reverse strand, counting down.
CCGAATCAAGCACTGCCACCGAAGACAGCTCAAGGCCTCCGCTCAGCGTATGCCCGGCACTGGTGCTGCTGGCGGCCCCCGTGCTGCTTTCGCCACCGCCACCTCCACAGGCAGCAAACAACTGCGCACAGATGACAAATGCAGCCAGCCTGACTGTCCGGTTCATAAGGTAGATCTCTTGCCAGTGGGAAGCTGCGAGCTTATCGGTCTGCAAACCGCGACAGAATCAAGAACGAGGGAATATATCGCACGCAGCAGCGATACCCCGAAAAGGAAAGGCAGCCGCAAGGCTGCCTTTCCTTCAGCACACGGCGATCACTGTGTATCCGACTGGCCGGTAACGCTCTTGAAACTCAGGCCGCTCGAATTGGTGATCGTCCAGCTCGTTCCGGAATCGGTGAAGGTGATGTCACGGAAACTGCCGACTTTCAGCCGATCGATACTGGGTGCCTTCACGTTCTTGAACTTCAGCGTATCGAAGACGATCTGCTCGTGGAATGTCTCGGGATACGCCGAACCGGCTTCGGATCCCGACAGGCCGATCACGGCGGAGCCCGTACTGGTGCTCACGTTGTCGACCGTCACGTTGCGCACGGTGACCTCACAGAACTGCGCAGCGCTCGTCGCACCTTCAAAGGTGTTCGAGCCGGCACCGTAGGACAGGGTGAAGGTGAAAGGACTGGCATTGCTGTTGTTGCTGAAGGTCCTGCCGCCCAGCGTCACGCTGTTCTTGGTGCCCACGTTGAGCATGGCATTGTCACGGAACACCACACGCCGCGCGCCGCCCCCCGTTTCCGTGGTGCTCTTCATGCGCAGACCGACATCGGTCAGGAACAGGACGTTGTCTTCGGCGAGGATGTCCTGGATCCAGGCACCGGTATGGCTGCCCATGACCACGCCTCCATGCCCTTCGCGCAGATAGTTGTTGAAGATCCAGGCGTTATGCATGGGTTCGACGCCGCTCTCGTAGGCTTTGCCCTGCCCGGCGGCAAAGTTGATGCAGTCGTCGCCGGTATCCACGAAGTTGTTGAACACGATGGCGCCATCGCTGTTGCCGAACTCCACACCATCCGCGTTGTTGATGTCGAAGGTCTCTAGTCTGGCGTTGGCGAACACCATGTTTTCGCTTTCCAGGAACATCACGCCGTGAAAGGCCGGGTTGGTCAGTTTCAGATCCCCGACATAGATGTCCGTGACGCCCCGGAAGGTTGCCAGGCTGGAGCGGCGATTGCTGTAGTAATTGCTGAACGCGGTCCCCGAGGTATCGCTGGTGGCCGCCGTCATCTGGTTCTTGGCCAGCACCCCGTTCGAAAGCACGGTGGAAGAACCACTGCTCTCGAACAGCGCCAACGTGTTCCCGAGTTCGTGGGTGGCATCTGAAGACCGCTTCCAGCCATTGCCATCCAGGGTGCCCTTGCCGGTCACGCGGATATTCCGGAAGACACCACGCTGCTCGTCGTAGCCATTGTGGTCTGCCAGGGCGCTGCTGCCGTTGCGGTGATCCTCGCTCAACGCATTGAGCAAGGACGGGGGCCGGCGGTCATCCGTGGCATTGGTGAAATAGCTGTAGATTTGATAACCCTTGCTGAGCGGATATTCATCCGCGCTTGACGATCCGCGGAGCGTGGCCCCCTCCTGGATCTCGAACGTCATGTTGCTTTTCAGGAAGAGCGCCCCGGTCTTGAATTCGCTGCCGCTGGCGAGATTCGCCGGAATGACCACCTTGCAGCCATAGGCCGAGGTGGAGGCCGCGGAGCATTCGTCTATGGCCGCCTGGATGATGACCGTATTGAGGGTGCTGTTGTCGCCGACAGCGCCGCGATCGCCCACATTGACCACATTGGTGAACGCAGCGGCGGTCCAGTCCTGCACGGGCAGGCTATCTTCCGACTCGGTCCCGTCCTTATACACGGCCCGCACGGCGAAACGGTAGCTGGTATCCGGCTGCAGGCCGGTCACCTTGAAGTTGTGGAAGAGAACCTTGGTATGGAAACCCGCGGTGTCCTTTGCATAGAACAACTTGATGTAAGACCCGGCCTGCGAATTCGCCACGTTGTTGTCCCAGGCGCCGCCCAGCTTGACTCCATCTTGATAGACATTGAAGTCGGCAACATTCGAATAGTCCGCGGGCTTCTGCCAGACCAGATGCAGGCTGGTGTCGTCATAGGCGAGGGTGGGCACCTGCAGGCTCAGATCCTCCCCGGTCGAGGCCTCGGAGCTACTGTGGCTGGAGCTGCTGCTGGTCTCGGCACTACTGCTCGAGTTGCTTGAGCTACCTGCACTGGAGCTATAGCTGGCGCTGGTGCTTCCACTTCCGCTACCACCGCCACCGCCACCGCCACCACCACAGGCAGTGAATGTCAGGGCCCCCATGGCTGCCAGTACGACAGCGCGGATCTTTGCTGCTGTGCTCATGCATCTCCTCCCGCTAGACCAGAGCGCTATCGCCCCGGCAAAGAATTATTCTAATTAATCACAGCATAAACCAATCTGTTGCCTGACTTTTGATGACTGCAACACTTTGTCAAAAAATTGAATGCTGCCCCGACGCCCCCTCGACAGTCCCGCCTGGTGGAATATCGTCGCCAAATCCGCCAATGGCGCATTCCGCACTATTCGCCAAGGCTTGATGGCTATCAGGAATTCCGCAGCCACTCGCCTTGTGGACTTTCGCACCCCGAGAAACCAGTGGCCCGGAATCTCGCCCTGATTTGTCAGACCAATCGAGTTTTCTCGCATTACAACGGCTTGACATCCCAAGGAGGCTTTACGAGACTTATATCTGCCTAGGCAGTCAATTTAAAAGCAGACACTGTCATGACAGAAAAACCCCACCACGATCCCGACCCCATTCATTACGAAGCCTCGACCTACCGTATGGACGAAAGCATCGGCCTGCTCCTGTCACGACTGAAAAGCGCGTTCGTGGCAGCGCTGGATCAGGAGCTTCAAGGGCTGGACCTCACCGCGCCACAGTGGGTGACCTTGATGCGCATTGCGAACCATTGCGGCGGGACGGCGACCGATCTCTGTCGCGATTTCCCCTACGACAGCGGCTCGATGACACGCATGCTCGACCGGCTCGAAGAAAAGGGGTTCATCCATCGCGAGCGCTCCACCGAAGACCGCCGCGTCGTCCAGATACGCCTCACCGAACAGGGTGAAGCCCTTCTCCCGCAACTGCGCGAGAAGGGTGCCGCCATGCACAACCGCCACTTAAAGGGCTTCACGCGCGAAGAAGTGGCACAACTCAAATCCTTGCTACGCCGAATGCTGGCCAACGCCGGCTGACGCCTGGAAACCATAATGAATCACCCTCCCCTGATCCTTGCGCTGCTGCTGGCAGCGCTGGCCGGTTGCGCCTCGCAAGGCGACTCGAAGACGGTCACGGCCCTGCGTAACCCGGCGTCGCTGGGCGAACTGAATCTGGCACTACCGACCGGTACGCCGTCCGTTTCCGGCGAATACTGGCAGCAGCTCGGCGACCCGCAGCTCGACGCCCTGATCGCCAAGGCCTGGGCCGAAGCACCCAGTCTGCAACTGGCGGATGCGCGCATCCGCCGTGCTGCAGCGCTCACCCAGCTGGCCGACAGCGCCCGCGAACCGCAGCTGAACGCTAACTTCGACTCCACCAGCCAGCGCTTCACCGAAAACGGCATGATTCCCGCGCCGGTTGCCGGCAGCTGGCGCACCAACAACCGCCTCGCGCTGGATGCAGGCATCGACCTGGATCTGTGGGGGCGCTACCGTGCCGGCCTGAAGAGCGCCGAAGCCCTGCTGCGCGAAGCCGAAGTGGAGAAACAGGCCGCAAAACTGGCACTGGCTTCCGCACTGGCACGCGGCTGGGTGGAGTACGACCGCCTGTATCGCCAGCTCGACCATCTGGATGCCCTGATCACCACCCGTGGCGAACTGGAGAATCTGCAACGCATCCGCGTGAAGGCAGGGCTGGACCCTGATTTCGATCGTAGCCAGCAACGTTTCGGCATCGCGGCCCTGCGCACTGAACGCGCCGCCACGCTGACCCAGCTGGCCCTGCAACGTGACCGGTTGATGACGCTGGCTGGACAATCTCAGGCCGAGGACGGTCAGTTGGGACGTCCGCAGATCAGATCCAGCCTGGACGCACGGCTGCCGTCTCAATTGCCGGCCGATCTGCTCGGCAACCGGCCGGACGTGCTGGCCAGCCGCTGGCGCGTCGAGGCGGCCAGCCACGACATCGAAGCCGCGCGCGCGCAGTTCTATCCGAACGTCAACCTCACGGCCTTTCTCGGTTTTTCCTCGCTGGGGCTGGAAAACCTGCTCGATTCGCATGCCCGCATCCTCGGCGGCGGACCGGCCATCCGCCTGCCGATCTTCGAAGGCGGACGCCTGCGCGCCAATCTGGCCACGCGCAACGCGGACCACGACGCTGCCGTCGCCCAGTACAACGCCACCCTGCTCGACGCCCTGCACGAAGTCGTAGACCAGGCGCGCAGCCTGGAAGGCATGCAACAGCAGAACGCCATGGCGCGCGAAGCCCTTACTGCCGCCGAACGTGGCGTGCAGCTCACGCAGACACGTGTGGAACGCCGCCTGGCCAGCCGCGTGCAGCTGCTCGGCGCCCAGCTGCAGGTGCTTGCCCAGCAACGCGTGCTCACCGATCTGCATGCCCGCCGCCTCGATGCCGCACTGGGACTCCAGCGGGCGCTGGGCGGCGGTTTCTCGCCCGACGCCAATCCTTTCACGCTTGCTGCCAACTGAACGCCACATAACACCGACTGCTGCACCCCGGAGCACATACACAATGAATACCCCGAATCCCTCCCCCTCTCCCGCCAGCGGCACGCGCAAACGCGGCCTGGTGATCCTCTCCTGCGCGGTGGCGCTGGCCGGTGTGGCCTACGGCACCTACTGGTACGAATACGGCCGCTGGCATGAAGAGACGGACGACGCCTATGTCTCCGGCCATGTCGTGCAGGTCACGCCCCATGTGGGCGGCACCGTGCTGGCCGTGAAGGCCGAGGACACCGACATGGTCAAGGCCGGCGCCACGCTGATCGAGCTGGACCCTGCCGACGCGCGCGTCGCGCTGGATCAGGCCGAAGCCTCGCTGGCGCAAACCGTGCGTGAGGTGCGCACGCTGTTCGCCAACAACGCCACGCTGGCCGCACAAGTGCGCGTACGCGAAACCGAGGTCGAACGCTGGAAACAGGACCTCGCCCGTCGCCAGGCTATTGCCGAGACCGGCGCCGTGGCACTGGAAGAGATCGACCATGCCCGCGATTCGCTGCGCAGCGCCGAAGCGTCGCTGGTTACCGCACGCGAACAGCTCGCCGCCAATCGCGCCCAGACCGAGGGCACGCAGGTAACGGATTTCCCTGCCGTGCAGCGTGCCGGTGCGCGTGTCGAGGAAGCCTGGCTAGCCGTGGCGCGCACCCATGTGGTCGCCCCGCTGGATGGCCAGATCGCCCGTCGCAACGTGCAGGTCGGCCAACGTGTGGCCCCCGGAGCTCCGCTGATGGCGGTGGTGCCGCTAGACAGCGTGTGGGTAGATGCCAACTTCAAGGAGACCCAGCTGCGCGAGATGCGTGTAGGCCAGCCCGTGGTGCTGACAGCCGACATCTATGGCTCGAAGGTGGAATACCAGGGCCGCATCGCCGGCCTGGGTGCGGGCACTGGCGGCGCATTCGCGCTGCTGCCGGCGCAGAACGCCACCGGCAACTGGATCAAGGTGGTGCAGCGCGTGCCGGTACGCATCTCGCTGGATCCGCAGGAGATTGCCACGCATCCGCTGCGTGTCGGCCTGTCGATGATCGTCAACGTGGACACCCACTCCCGCAACGGCCAGCCAGTGCTGCAGTCACGCGCCGAAGCGCCGCGCTTCGAAGCCGCCGAGGCTGCGCTCGCACAGGCCAAGGCACGGGTTGACGAGATCATCCGCAGGAATCTCGGCCAGCAGATCGCCGCAAGGGGATAAGCCATCATGGCACAGGCTCCTGCCACTCATTTCCCGCCGCTGGAAGGTGGCGCGCGGGTATTGGCCACACTGGTGCTGGCGCTGGCGACGTTCATGAACGTGCTGGACACCACCATCGCCAACGTTTCCATCCCGGCGATCTCGGGTGATCTGGGCGTATCACCCAGCCAGGGTACCTGGGTGATCACCTCGTTCGCGGTCGCCAACGCCATTTCGGTACCGCTCACCGGATTCCTGGCACAGCGCTTCGGCCAGGTACGGCTGTTCGTCGTCTCGATATTGCTGTTCGTGATCACCTCCTGGCTCTGCGGCGTGTCCAGCAGCATCACCATGCTGATCACCTTCCGCGTACTGCAAGGCCTGGTCGCTGGCCCGATGATCCCGCTGTCGCAAACCCTGCTTTTGCAGAGTTACCCGCCAGCGAAGGCGGGCATGGCACTGGCTGCGTGGTCGATGACTACCCTGGTCGCACCGGTGATGGGCCCCATCCTCGGCGGCTGGCTGTCGGACAATCTCTCCTGGCCGTGGATCTTCTACATCAACGTGCCGACCGGGCTGCTCGCGGCCTGGATGACCTGGCGCCTGCTGCGCCACCGCGAGATGCCTACCCGCAAGCTGCCCATCGACACCGTGGGGCTGATCCTGCTGGTGGTCTGGGTCGGCGCGTTGCAGATCATGCTCGACAAGGGCAAGGAGCTCGACTGGTTCAATTCCGGCGAGATCATCCTGCTCGGCGTCGTGGCGCTGGTGAGCTTCTGCTTCTTCCTGGTGTGGGAACTCACCGATGAACACCCAGTGGTCGATCTGCGGCTATTCATGCGGCGCAACTTCCTCGTCGGCACCATCGCGATCTCCATGGGCTACTGCGTGTTCTTCGGCAACGTGGTGATCATGCCGCTGTGGATGCAGCAGTACATGGGCTACACCGCCACCCTCGCGGGGCTCGCCACAGCGCCGGTCGGCATCCTGGCACTACTGCTCTCGCCTATCATCGGCAAGTACATGCCACGCCTGGATGCACGCCGGGTGGCCACCACCGCCTTCGTGATCTTTGCGATCACGGCGTTCCTGCGCGCGAAATTCAGCACGGACGTCACCTTCATGGGCGTGGTCATCCCACAGTTCATCCAGGGCGCGGCCATGGCCTGCTTCTTCGTGCCGCTCACGGGCGTGGTGCTGTCCGGCCTGCAGCCACACCAGATGCCCGCCGCAACGGGTCTGACGAACTTCGTACGCATCACCGCCGGCGCATTCGGGGCCTCCCTGTTCACCACGCTGTGGGAAAACCGCAGTGCGATGCACCATGCGCAGCTGGCGGAAAGCATCAGTCAGTACCGGCCCGCCGCCCAGCTCACGCTGGACGGTCTGATGTCCCAGGGCATGAGCCAGCAGCAGGCACTGGGAGTGATCAACCGGATGATCGATGTGCAATCGGCAACACTGGGCGCCGTAGAATTTTTCTGGCTCTCCGGCTTCATCTTCCTGGTACTGATCATCCCGGTCTGGTTCTCCCGGCCGGCAAAACAGGGCGGCGATGCCAGCGCCGGAGCCGGCGCGCACTGATTCCTTTTTTACCCGTGCAAGCGCTTGCGGCCTCCCCGGTCGCAGGCGCTTTTTCTTTGCATGGGCATACAGGGTCGAAATCATCGACGGCGGCTCCGGCGGCATCCCGAAAGTATGGGATTACAGCCAACCCTCCCAGCACGCACTAGCTTGCCTACACACAGGCGCGCTCGCCGCCCTTGCAAGCGCGTCGCCAAGAACCGGCACCCGGCCATCCAGGGCGCCGGCGTCGGGAGCCGAGCGCTCCCTGCCACCTGAGGAGAGACTCTGATGATCCGTTCCGCCAAACGCAGCACCCTGCTTGTCACGCTGGCTGCGATCGCCGCCCTGGCCGGCCTGCCCGCCTTCGCCTCGAAGGAAAAACCGGTGATCGGCTTTTCCATCGATGACCTGCGCGTCGAGCGCTGGACGCGCGACCGTGACTATTTCGTCGAATCCGCCAAGGGGCTGGGCGCCGAGGTCAACGTGCAGTCGGCCGATGCCAACGAGCAGCGCCAGATCTCGCAGATCGAGAATCTGATCGCCAAGAAGGTCGACGCCATCGTCATCGTGCCCTTCAATTCCAAGGTGCTCACCAACACCGTACGCGAGGCCAAGAAAGCCGGCATCAAGGTGATCTCCTATGACCGCCTGATCCTCAATGCCGACGTCGACGCCTACATCTCCTTCGACAATGTGCGCGTGGGTGCGCTGCAGGCGGAGGGCATCGTCAGGGTCGTACCCAAGGGGGCCTACTACCTGCTCGGCGGCGCGCCGACTGACAACAACGCCAAGCTGCTGCGCGAAGGCCAGATGCAGATACTCAAGCCCTATATCGACCGTGGCGACATCAAGCTGCTCGGCGACCAGTGGGTGAAGGACTGGAACCCAGAGGAAGCGCTGAAGATCATCGAGAACGTGCTGACTCGCAATGCCAACAAGGTCGACGCCATCATCGCCTCCAACGACGGCACAGCCGGTGGTGCGATCCAGGCGCTGGCCGCGCAAAAGCTCGCCGGCAAGGTCGCCGTCTCAGGCCAGGATGCCGAACTGGCCGCAGCCCGGCGCGTGCTTGCCGGTACGCAGACGCTCACTGTCTACAAGCCGATCCACGAGATCGCCGCAGGCGCCGCCAAGCTGGCCGTACAACTGGTGAAGGGTGAAAAACCCGCCTACAACGCCCAGCTCGACAACGGCGCCAAGAAGGTCGACTCCGTCCTGCTCACGCCGACCATCATCACCAAGGACAACGTGAACCTTCTGGTGACCGACAAGTTCTTCACCAAGGAGCAGCTGGGCATCAAGTAAGCGTCTACCCGAAGTCTGCAGCAGGGCTCTTGCAGCTAGGATGCGCCAGAGCCCTGCGCGGGACATGAACAGGCGCTCAACGCCCGCTGGCCGTGCCCCCAGTCTGCGGCATGACCAGCACACTTGGCTCCGGGAGGCTGCGTGGCTGATTACCTGCTGGAAATGCGCGGCATCGTCAAGGCGTTCTCTGGCGTGAAGGCGCTCAATGGCATCGACCTTCGCGTTCGCCCGGGGGAATGCGTCGGGCTGTGCGGCGAGAACGGCGCCGGCAAATCGACCCTGATGAAGGTGCTGTCCGCCGTCTATCCCTACGGCGACTGGGAAGGCTCGATCCACTGGGACGGACAGGAACTGCGCGCACGCGGCGTACGCGAGACCGAGACGGCCGGCATCGTCATCATCCACCAGGAGCTGATGCTCGTACCGCACCTGTCGGTCACTGAGAACGTCTTTCTCGGCAACGAGATCACCACCCGCCTGGGCACGCTCGATTACGCGGCCATGCATCGCCGCGCCGCCGAACTGATGGCCGAGCTGAAGATGCCGCATGTGAATGTGGCGCGCCCTGTCGCCCAGTATGGCGGCGGCCATCAGCAACTCATCGAGATCGCCAAGGCGCTCAACAAGCGCGCCAGGCTCCTGATCCTCGACGAACCCACCTCCTCGCTGACCAAGGCCGAGACCGCCATCCTGCTCGACATCATCCGCGACCTGAAACGCAAGGGCGTGGCCTGCGTGATGATTTCCCACAAGCTCGACGAGATCGAAGCGGTGTGCGACACCATCACCGTGATCCGCGATGGCCGCCACATCGGCACGCGGCCGATGGGTGAGCTCACCGTAGACCAGATCATCACCATGATGGTCGGCCGCGAGATCACCGAGCTGTTCCCGCGCGAGGCGCACGAGATCGGCGAGGTCGTGTTCGAAGCCAGGCATGTCACCTGTCATGACATCGACAATCCGATGCGCAAGCGCGTCGATGACGTCAGCTTCAGCCTGCGACACGGCGAAATCCTCGGCGTGGCTGGACTGGTGGGGGCCGGACGTACCGAGATGGCGATGGCGATCTTCGGCAGCTACCCGGGCCGGCATGGCCTGGAGCTGCGGCTCGATGGCCAGCCATTGCGCGTGCGCTCGCCACAGGAAGCCGTGGAGGCCGGCATCTGCCTGGTGCCGGAGGATCGCAAGCGCCACGGCATCGTGCCGCTGATGGGGGTGGGCTACAACATCACGCTCTCCGTCCTGCAGCATTACGCCCGGCTGGGGCTGATCGACGAAGCTGCGGAACTGAAGGCCATCGAAGAAATGATCGCCCGCCTGCACATCAAGACCGCCAGCCCGCTGCTGGCGATCAGAGGGCTTTCCGGCGGCAACCAGCAGAAGGCCGTACTCGCCAAGATGCTGCTGGCACGCCCGCGCGTGCTGATCCTCGACGAACCCACACGCGGCGTCGACGTGGGTGCCAAGTACGAGATCTACAAGCTGATGATGGCGCTCGTGAAAGAAGGCGTGGCCATCCTCATGATCAGCTCCGAACTGCCAGAACTCCTCGGCGTGAGCGATCGGGTACTGGTGAGCGGCGAAGGCCGCCTGCGGGGTGACTTTATCAACGACGGATTGAGCCAGGAAACCGTGATGGCCGCCGCCATCGGCCAGATTGCCGAGGCGGCATGACGACAGGACGACATGACATGAATGCGCTCCGTACCATCCAGGAAGTTTTCTCCCGCTACAAGATCCTCGCCCTGCTGATCGCCATCGCGCTGATCTGGGCCTTCTTCACCTGGCAGAGCGAAGGCGCCTTCCTGACCTCGCGCAACATCTCCAACCTGTTCCGCCAGATGGCCATCACGGCAATGCTGGCCTGCGGCATGGTGTTCGTGATCATTGCCGGCGAAATCGACCTCTCGGTAGGCTCCATGCTGGGCCTGCTGGGCGGCGTGGCCGCCGTGCTGGACGTCAGCTTCCAGGTGCCGTTCTGGGCCAACCTCTGCATCGTGCTGACCCTGGGCATGCTGCTGGGGCTGTTCAACGGCTACTGGGTAGCCTACCTGCGCGTACCTTCCTTCATCGTCGGCCTGGCCGGCATGCTGGTGTTCCGCGGCGCATTGCTCGCCGTCACCGACGGCGCCACCATCCCGATCGAATCCAAGGCCTTCGTCGGCTTCGGCCAAGCCTACCTGCCCGCTGGCGTGGGCTACGTACTGGCCGTATTACTGTTCGGCCTGATGGTGGTGCTGACCCTGCGCACGCGTGCCGGACGCCGGCGCTATCAGCTGGAAGTGGCGCCATGGTGGCAGGAAGGCGCCAAGCTGGCGGCGATTGCCATCATCATCGGCGGCTTTGTCAGCGTGCTCAACAGCTATGAAGGCATCCCGGTGCCCGTATTGCTGATGCTCGTGATCCTTGGTGCCTTCTCCTTCATGGCACGCCGCACGGTGTTCGGCCGGCGCATCTACGCCGTGGGCTCGAATCTCGAAGCCACCCGACTTTCCGGTGTGAACACCAAGCTGGTGAAGATGTCGCTCTTTGGTCTGATGGGCGCGATGTGCGCACTGGCCGGGCTCACCAACACCGCTCGGCTGGCCGCCGGCTCGCCTTCGGCCGGCAACATGGGCGAGCTGGACGCCATCGCCTCCTGCTTCATCGGCGGCACCTCGATGCGCGGCGGCTCCGGCACCGTGCTGGGCGCCATCATCGGCGCGCTGATCATGGCCAGTCTGGACAACGGCATGTCCATGCTCAGCGTGGAGAGCTACTGGCAGATGATCGTGAAGGGCTCGATCCTGCTGCTCGCGGTCTGGCTGGATGTCGTTTCCAGCAAGGGCTCCGAACGCTGACCTCAGGCCACAGGCCGGTTCGTTCGCCCTGCAACCTCACGCCTGCCAGCCCGACGACATATGATTTCATGATCGAACATTATTGTTCTTAAAGTTTCCCCCGGATGATCCGCTACGAAATCCAGGTCAGCAGGATTTCCAGCAGTTCTTCCAATCAGCCGGGGAGTCATGATGTCAGAGCAATCTTGGGGTTTGAGCGATTTTCAGGACGTCGCCGCAGGAGCAGCCATCCTGGGCAGCGGCGGCGGTGGTGGATATCAGGACGCGCAGTTGATCCTGAAGCAGTTCTCGGGCTGGGGCGGCACCGTGACAGTCAAAGACTATGACGGTGCCAGCCCTTGCAGCGTGATCGCCATGATGGGGTCACCGGATGCTGCGGGCGACATGACCCTCACGGAACTGAGCAGCTCCATCGGCAATACCCTGGCCGTGCAAAAGGCCACCTGCGGCTTCAGCCCGACCTGCTCGATTCCCATCGAGATCGGCCCGATCAATTTGCTGGTGCCTCTGCTGGCGGCTGCACTGCAACTCGGTGATGTACGCTGGGTCGTCGATGGAGACGGCGCCGGCCGCGCCGTACCGGAACTGCCGCAGACCACCTATGCCGGTGCCGCCACCCTGCCACCCACGCCCTGCGTGGTGGCTGACAACGCCACCCAGGCCAGCCAGATGCAGTCCGGCGTGGTCAACACACCGACCACGGCCCAGGTTGAAACGCTGGCTGGCGCGGTGGTGAAAGCCTTCGGAGCCTTCGCCGGCATCTCGATGTGGCCTTCGAGCAGGGCCAACGGTTTCGCGCTCAGCGGCCAGTACATCCCAAACACCCTGGGGCAGATCCGCGTACTGGGCAACTTCCTGCGCACACGGCCCGAAACGGCTGCGGTCGTCCGCCAGATATCGGTCCTGACGGGGCGCACCACGGAAGCCGTGGCGACCAACCACTACATCACGCAAGTAACGCAAGCCACCAGCGATGCCTCGCTCGACGCCGGCATCATCCGTCTGGACAACGATCCTGATCCGTCCAAGAGCACCAGCCGCTTCTACATCTACAACCTCAACGAGAACCTCATCGCCTATTCCACCAGCCAGGCAGCGCCCTTGATCCTGGCGCCGGACTCGATCTGCTACTACTCCGAGGATCAGGCGGCCGGTTTCTCCAATGCGACCTCCGATCTCTCGGTCTACTATGATTTCTCGTCGGGGCGCAGTTCGGGCAAGAAAGTCAGCGTGATCAAGATCGCAGCGCACCCCCGGCTGGTAGCCACGCCGGGAGTCCTGGATTCGTTCGCCGGATTGTTGCGCTCGATCGGCTATGCCAGCGCACTGCCCTATTGATTGAAGGATGGCCGGCGGCCCGCTCCGGGTCGCCGTGCCGATGACATCTTGCTCGGATGCGGAGTCCCCAGCCCACCAGCGACGATCACGACAGGCTGCAGCTCGCGGTGGAAGCCGCCGGGCTGGACCTATGGGAAAACGACCTGGTGGCAGGCACGGTGACCCATCCGGCAACACGGACTTTCATCGAACTGGGCTACAGCCTGGAAGAAGTCGGCAACAGCCTGAATTTCTGGCTAGACATCGTTCATCCGGAAGACCGTCCGGCCATCGATACCGCCTTGGTGGCCTACCGCGAGGGGCGAGCGGACAACTACCGCAGCGAGTTCCGCCTCCTGGGGAAGGATGGCGAATGGGTCTGGTATGCCAACTACGGCAAGGTCATGCGCGGCGCCAAGGAAAGCGGCATGCACCGCTTCATCGGCGTGACCTTCAACATCAACGACCGCAAGCAGCGCGAAGAAGAACTGGCACGCATCAACCGGCTGCTGTCGCTGCAGAACCAGCAGCTCGACCAGATGAACAACCATCTGGAAAAACTATCCACCACCGATCCGCTCACCAAGCTGTACAACCGGCGTGCGGTAAACGAACGGCTGCATCGCCTGGTCAGTGGCGAAGGTGCGGCCTCCGGGCTGTTGTTCGTCGATCTGGACAATTTCAAGAAAACCAACGACCTCTACGGCCATGATGTCGGCGACATCCTGCTGTGCCAGGTGGCGCAGCGCCTGCAATCCTGCATCGATTCGAACGACATGATCGCCCGCTTCGGTGGCGACGAATTCGTGCTGCTGATCCGCGCGCCGGAAAATGACAGGCGGCCGCTCAGGCAATATTTGGAATCGGTTTGCCAACTCGTCCTGAGCGTGCTGGCCCAGCCCTACGTCATCGGAGATCTGCTGGTGTACTCCTACGGCAGTATCGGTGCAGCCTGCTTTCCCGAAGATGGCTGGAGCGTGGATGAACTCACCAAACGGGCTGACATCGCGCTTTACTGCGCCAAGAAGCAGGGGCGCAACCTCTACCGGTTCTTCGAGCCCAGCATGGAAGTGGCGCTGCAGCAGCAGGACAGCATCGAGAAGGAATTACGGGCCGCACTCAAATCCCGCCAGCTCGAACTGCTCTACCAGATCCAGGTGGACCGCGAGCTCAAGCCGATTGGTGTGGAAGCCCTGCTGCGCTGGCACCACCCGGGCTGCTCGGCCCGATGGAATTTCTGCCCGATGCCGTGGCCTGCGACCTGATCCACGACATCGACAATCTGGTGCTCGACAGTGCCTGCGCCACGCTGGGCAAATGGCAACACGATCCGTTACTCAGGGAGATGAGCCTGGCCGTCAACATCACGGCCAAGGCTTTCGAGCACCCCGCCTTCGTACAGACCGTCGTCCGCCTGCTGGAAAAATACCGGCCGCCGCCCGGCAAACTGTGCCTGGAGCTTACCGAGCACGTCCAGGCAAGATCCTTCCCGGCAGCCTCGCGCGTGATCGAACAATTGCGCGTGTATGGTGTGCGCTTCGCGCTGGACGACTTCGACACAGGCTATTCCTCACTGGAAGGCCTCAAGCATCTGGCATTCGACCAGATCAAGATCGATGGCGCTTTTGTCGATGACGTGACCGACGACTCCATGAGTCAGGCCATCGTTGCCGGCGTGGCCTCGATTGCGAAATCCATGAAGGTACAGATCCTGGCCGAATGAGTGGAGCGGCACGAGCAGCTGGAGCACCTGCTGGATTGCGGCATCGACTGCTTCCAGGGGTTCTTGTTCGGCAAACCGCTGCCGCGCGAAATGCTGGAAGCCACGATACACGACGTGATACGGCAACGCGCCTGATGCCTTGCATACAAAAAGAGCCGCCCGAGGGCGGCTCTTTTTTCATCGCCGGACCGCCCCAGGATGAAAAAGCCCCCCTTGAAGGACCGGGCCATCGCATCGTGATGGAACCAGGGGCCAGTTTTCATCCGGGCAGATCAGCCCAGCCTGCCAAGCTGCTCACGCAGCTTCTCCAGCGTCGATCTGAAATCGGCCAGGCGCTTTCTTTCCTGCTCGACCACCGAGGCAGGCGCACGCGCCACAAAGCCTTCATTCCCGAGCTTGGCCTCGGCCTTGGCGACTTCGTTCTCGATGCGGGCGATCTCCTTGCCGACGCGTTCGCGCTCGGCGGCCACATCGATCTCGATCTTGAGCATGGCGCGAAACTCGCCCACCACCTGCACCGGCGCGGGCGAAGCCGGCAGCTCGGCGCCAACGGCGCTGACTTCCGACAGCTTGGCCAGCGCAGCGAGATACGGTGCATAACGCTTCACGGTCGCCTCATCACCGGCCACCAGCAACGGCACCTTCTGCGCCGGCGAAAGGCTCATCTCGGCGCGCAGACTGCGGCAGGCGTTGATCAGCGCCTTCAGCTCGGCCACGGTGGCTTCGGCGGCCTCGTCGATACGCTCGGGCGCGCTCACCGGATAGCCAGCGGTGCCGATGAAGTCAGTCTGCCTGGCGCCAGCCAGCGGGGCCACGGTCTGCCACAGTTCTTCGGTGATGAAAGGGATCAGCGGATGCGCCAGGCGCAGAATCGTTTCCAGCACACGGATCAGGGTTCGGCGCGTGGCACGCTGCTGGGCCTCATTGCCCTGCTGCAGCTGAACCTTGGCGAGCTCCAGATACCAGTCGCAGTATTCATCCCACACCAGCTCGTAGATCGTGCGTGCAGCCAGATCCAGGCGGTAGTCGGCGAATTGCTGCCCCATCTCGGCCTCGCTGCGTTGCAGGCGCGAGACGATCCAGCGATCGGCGAAGGAGTACTCCAGATCGTGGCTATCCAGCCCGCAATCCTTGCCTTCGCAGTTCATCAGCATGAAGCGTGTGGCGTTCCACAGCTTGTTGCAGAAGTTGCGATAGCCCTCGCAGCGGTGCATGTCGAACTTGATATCGCGGCCGGGCGACGCCAGCGAGGCGAAGGTGAAGCGCAATGCATCAGTGCCGAAGGCCGGAATGCCTTCGGGGTATTCCTTCCTCGTCTTCTTGGCGATGCTCTCGGCCTGCTTCGGATTCATCAGGCCGGTGGTGCGCTTGGCGATCAGATCGTCCAGCCCGATGCCGTCGATGAGGTCGATCGGGTCGAGCACGTTGCCCTTCGACTTGCTCATTTTCTGGCCTTCCGCATCGCGGATCAGGCCATGCACATAGACGTGCTTGAACGGAATCTTGCCGGTGATGTGCTTGGTCATCATGATCATCCGGGCGACCCAGAAGAAGATGATGTCGAAGCCGGTGACGAGCACCGAGGAGGGCAGGTAAAGGTCGAGCGCAGGATTGCTCTTCGCCGGCCACTCGGGCGTCCAGTCCAGCGTGCTGAACGGCCACAGCGCGGAGGAATACCAGGTATCGAGCACGTCGTTGTCACGCGTGAGCTCACCGGTATAACCATCCCCGGCGGCCAGCGCCTTTGCCTCGGCTTCGTCGTGGGCAACCCACACACGGCCATCCGCACCGTGCCAGGCCGGGATCTGGTGGCCCCACCACAATTGACGCGAGATGCACCAGTCCTGCAGGTTGCGCATCCAGGAGTAGTAGGTGTTGACCCAGTTCTCGGGCACGAACTTGATCTCGCCGGATTCGACGACTTTGATCGCCTTCTGGCCGATCGACTTGCCATCGGGGCCGGGCTTGTTCACGGCAACGAACCACTGGTCGGTGAGCATCGGCTCGATGACCACGTTCGTACGGTCGCCACGCGGCACCATCAGTTTGTGCGGTTTGATCTCGCCCAGCAGACCCAGCGTTTCGAAATCGGCCACGATCTGCTTGCGTGCTTCGAAACGATCCAACCCGTGATAGCGGGCCGGGGCGTTGTCGTTGATCTTCGCATCCAGCGACAGCACCGAAATCATCGGCAGATGATGGCGCTGGCCGACCGCATAGTCGTTGAAGTCATGCGCTGGGGTGACCTTCACGCAGCCTGTGCCGAATTCCTTGTCGACATACTCATCGGCGATGATGGGAATCTCGCGCCAGTGAGCAGCATCCAGCGCATCGCCCTGCGTCGAGGAAAGTGGCAGGCGGATCATCTTGCCGATCAGGTGCTTGTAGCGCTCGTCCTCCGGATGAACCATCACGGCGGTGTCGCCCAACATGGTTTCGGGGCGGGTGGTCGCCACGGTCAGATGACCGGAGCCATCAGCCAGCGGGTAATTCAGGTGCCACAAATGGCCGTTTTCTTCTTCGGACACGACCTCCAGATCGGACACCGCGGTGCCCAGCACCGGATCCCAGTTCACCAGGCGCTTGCCGCGATAGATCAGGCCTTCGTTGTAGAGACGCACGAAGGTTGCCGTGACGATCTTGGAAAGGCCTGCGTCCATGGTGAAACGCTCGCGGCTCCAGTCCGGCGAAGTCCCAAGGCGACGCATCTGTTGGGTGATCGCGCCGCCGGAATACTCCTTCCACTCCCAGACCTTTTCGATGAATTTCTCGCGCCCCAGATCATGACGGCTGACGCCTTTCGCATCGAGCTGGCGCTCAACGACGATCTGCGTGGCGATACCGGCGTGGTCGGTGCCGGGCTGCCACAGCGTGTTCACACCGCTCATGCGATGAAAACGCGTCAGCGCGTCCATGATGGTCTGGTTGAAGCCGTGCCCCATGTGCAGGGTGCCCGTCACATTGGGCGGCGGCAGCAGGATGCAGAAGGACTGGTCGGCGGGCTTGCTCTGGTCAAGCCCTGCGGCGAAATAGCCGGATTTTTCCCATTGCGGGTACCAGCGACGCTCGATGTCGGCCGGTTCAAAGCTCTTGGCGAGTTCCATGACGGAAATACCTGGGTCGGATGCGCGAAACCGGTAATTATACGGTGCGCGCAGCGCGCGCCACACACCCGGAGCATGCCGCAGGGTGCGCCATGGACATCGCGCCTGCTCCGGCAAAGTCACACCTCGCCGATATCCTCCAGCTCGGTCTGGATCTCCAGCCAGCGCTCCTCGCCCTCATCGATGCTCGCCGCCAGTTCGCCCTGTCGCTTGAGCAGGCTCTGCACCAGCGTGGAATCCCCACCGCTGTAGAGCGCGGGATCGGCCAACCGATCATCGAGCAGTTTCTTCTCGCCCTGCCAGCCCCCTAGCTTGCGTTCAAGCTGCTCCAGCTCCTTGAGCAAGGGACGCCGCCGCGTGAGTCTTGCCTGCCGGTCCGCCTTTTCGGCCTCGCGCGCGGCAATGCGCGCAGCCTTGTCATCGGCGGCCTGCGCATCCATGCTGGCAGCGCTCTCGCGGGCACGGCGGGCATCCAGCCAGACCAGGTAGTCATCGATATCGCCATCGAAAGGCTGCGCCACGCCGTCGGCTACCAGCAGGAAATCGTCGCAGACCGTGCGCAACAGGGCACGGTCGTGACTCACCAGCACCATGCTGCCCTCGTACTCCGACAACGCACGCGTCAACGCATGGCGCATCTCCAGATCGAGGTGGTTGGTCGGTTCGTCGAGCAGCAGCAGATTGGGCTTGTGGCGGATCAGCAGCGCCAGCGCCAGGCGGGATTTCTCGCCGCCGGAGAAGGGGCCGACCTTCGCATCGGCCATCGGCCCGCGAAAATCGAAGCCGCCGAGATAGTCGCGCAGTTCCTGCTCGCGCGTCATCGGTTCCTGACGCACCAGATGCTGCAAAGGCGACTCATCCGGGCGCAACTGTTCAAGCTGGTGCTGCGCGAAATAGCCGAGCACCACGCCCTTGCCGAACAGCGCCGTACCGGCCTGCGCGGCCATATCGCCAGCCAGCAGTTTGATCAGCGTCGACTTGCCGGCGCCGTTGGGCCCGAGCAGGCCCAGTCGTGCGCCGGGCCGCAGTTCGAGCTTCACGCCAGTCAGCACAGTCTTGTCGGCATAGCCCAGCCGCACGTCCTTCAGCGTCAGCATCGGATCGGGTGCGCGGTCGGGCTCCGGAAAAGAGAAATCGAAGGGGGTGTCGACGTGCGCGGCAGCGATGCGCTCCATGCGATCCAGCGCCTTGATGCGGCTCTGTGCCTGGCGGGCCTTGGTGGCCTTGGCGCGAAAGCGGTCGATGTATTTCTGCAGATGCGCGACCTCGCGCTGCTGGCGCTCGTACATCGCCTGCTGCTGGGCAAGCTGGGCGGCGTGCTGATCCTCGAAGGCATCGTAGTTGCCGGTATAGAGCGTGAGCTTCTGCTGATCCAGATGCGCGACATGGGTCACACAAGCATCGAGGAAGTCACGATCGTGCGAAATCAGCAGCATGGTGCCGCGATAGGCTGCGAGCCATTTCTCCAGCCAGACCACGGCATCCAGATCGAGGTGGTTGGTCGGTTCATCAAGCAGTAGCAGATCGGAGCGGCACATCAAGGCCTGCGCGAGGTTCAGCCGCATGCGCCAGCCCCCGGAGAAATCCGATACCGGCCGGACAAAATCGGCGTCGGCAAAACCCAGGCCGTGCAGCAGTGTGGATGCGCGCGCATTGGCCGCATAGCCGTCGATCTCCTGCAAGCGATTGTGCAGCTCGCCGATGCGATGGCCATCGTGCGCAGCCTCGGCCTGTGCCAGTTCGCGTTCGACATGGCGCAGCTCGGTGTCGCCGTCGATCACATAATCCAGCGCACTGCAGCTCAGCGCCGGCGTTTCCTGGGCGACGTGGGCCGTGATCCACGCCGGGGGGATCTCCAGTTCGCCCTGCTCCTGGTGCAACTCGCCGCGCAACAGGGCAAACAGGCTGGACTTGCCACTGCCGTTGGCGCCAACGACCCCGATGCGCCAGCCGGGGTGAATCTGCAGGGAAAGATCTTCGATGAGACGGCGGGCGCCGCGCGCGAGCGCAAGCTTGCGGAACTAGATCAAGGCGTGAGGCTCTGGGAGAATGGGAAGCGACCCGCATTCTACAGGCCCTCGCCGGACCACCCCAGCCATGTCACTCAAGCATTCGCTCCTGCCCGCCCTGCTGCTACTCTCCGCCTGTGCCCAGACGCCTCGTCAGGATCCGGCCGAAATACCGCTCCCCGTGCCGCAGACCCAGGCCGACGTAGACGAGTATCTGCAGCGCGCGGCCGGACTGCGCTCACAGGCCAGCGATCTCCGCGACCAGGCCGAAAGCCGCTACGACAGCGAGGACGCGGCCTGCTTCAAACGCATCCTGGTCAACGCCTGCCGTGATTCGGTGCGCGTGCGCTACGTGGAACAGCTGGATCAGGCCAGGGAATACGAGATCGAGGCCAGCCGCCTGTCGCGCGCAGCCCGCCAGCGCCAGCTAGTACTCACGCCGACGCGTGAAGCGCCCGTTGCAGGAGAGGGCGCACAGCTACTCCCGGTCACGCCCACTACCAAGACAATGCCTGCACCTGCGGGCAAGGCCCGCAGCGCCACCGAAATCCGCACGCCACCGCCTGCAGCGCCCACACCGGAAGCCAAGGCCCGCGCCCAGACCGAGCGGGAGCAGCGCGCGCAGCGCGCGGAAGAACGCAAACAGCGTGAGGCCGAAGCTGCGGCCGAACGCGCCAGACGTGCGCGTACCGATGCCGAGCGCTATGCCGAGCGGGAAGCGCGCCGCAAGGCGGAAGAATCCGGCGCCGAGGCCAGCGCACCGCGCTGAGTCGACTCTCGGGCGACGTGTGAAATCCATCACGCGTCGCGCTCCTGCAAGCCCTTATGCTCATGTCTCGTTCGGGGCATGACAGCACCGCAGTACCCTGCCTTTCACTCTGCCACCACCTCGACCATACTGAACCGGCACGGGCAGGCAAGCAAATTCCGCGTGTCCAACGAGAACCTCCCTGGTGACATGAGCATGCGGCAGACATCCCCGACCCCAACCGATTTCAGCCAGCCCGACCAGAGCCTGGACTTCCTGCGGAACATCAACGTCACTGACATGGATGCGGCGACGTCGGCGCTGGAGACGCTGCTCCAGGGCATGGCCATCTCCAGCCCGGAACCTCTGGGACAGTTGCGGGTGCTGGAGGAAGTGCGGCCGGCGCTCGACTATGTGATGGGCGAAGTCTCCAAACGCTATGCCTCCCGCCCGCTGCCACCGCTCAGCAACGAAGAAGAAACGCTGCAGCAGGTCGTCCGTCTGTGGCGCCTGATGGAGAACAACTACGGCTTCGTCGTTCAGCGCCTGGCGCTGCAGGATGAAAGCTCGCATCAGGACAAGCGCGCCCTGCTCTGCCAGCGCCGCCTGCGTTACCACAGCCTGGCGATGATCGAATTTTTCCGTGCGCATCAGGAAATCCCCGCTGATTACTGGCGCGACCTGCACCGGCTCTTCGCCACGGCCGAACGCGCGGGAGTCGCCAGCGTGCGCGTGTCCGACCCGCTCAACGAAACCTGGGCCGCGCAGAGTGCGCAGGAATGCTATATCGCCACACTGCTGATCGACGCCGCCAGCCCCTACAGCCGCACGCCGTGCGAATTCCTCTGGCTGATCCGCTGGGCTCTGCGTTTCGCACCGCACTGCACGCTGCATGCGGACCGCCAGCCTGGCAACGCCTCCAGCTATCTGCTGTCACCCGAAGCGGACTTCGGCCTGCGCCCTGCACTGGCGCTGCCGGCCGACACCCCCGCGCGCAGCCTGGAAACCACCCGGCTGGCCAGCCACATCCAGGTGGTGGTCGCCCAGCTCAAGGGCGGCGTCAGCGCATCCTCGCTGGGGCTGGGAGAAGACTGTGTGCAGCCGGCCTGCGCGCGCCTGCTGGTATCGCTGTACCGCCCCTGGGGACTGGCCTCGGCGGGCCGCAGGTTCCCGCGTACTGCTGCGCAGGGGCAGATCCGCGTCTGCGTGGAACCGGCGGCGGTCGCCTTCTTCATGACCGGCAAACCCTTCACCCAGCCGGATGACGTACAGGCGAGCTTCAATGACTTCACCCGCACCGAAGCCATGCTCGCGCTCGGCGAGCGCGTGGAGGACATTGCCGGGAAGGAAAACTATCTGGAGCGGAAGGCGCTGGAGCTGGGCTATGTGCAGGAGCTGTGGGACGTACTGGACCAATCCGTCACCGGCTTCCGCCTGATGCGCGCCGATGGCAGCTCACGTATCGATCATCGGCAGCTGATCGGCCTGCGCACCGACGCCCGTGCCCGCATGATGCTGGCCGAGATCAGCTGGCTGCAGTATCAGCAGCGCGGCACGCTGTGCGCGGGGATCTCCATGCTGCCCGGGCCGCCCATGGTACTGGCAGTCAAGCTGCTGGCGGCCGACCGCCGCAACGGGCGGGAACCGTTCCGCCTGGGCTTCCTGATTCCCGGGGTGCCGGTGTTGAAGACCGACCCCAGCCTGATCGTGCCGGCGGGCTGGTTCGCTGCAGAACGGCGTGTCGAGGTGCGTGCCGACGAACATGTCTGGGTCGCGCAGATGACACGCCTGATTTCACGTGGCGCGAACTTCGACCGCATCGGTTTCACGCGCCAGGAGAGCGCTGCAACCGGGCAGCCGGAAAACGCGCAGTGAAACAGCTGCCCTCGCCGGGCTGGCTGCTGATTTCCAGCTGGGCCTGGTGACGCGTAAGCACGTGCTTGACGATGGCCAGCCCCAGCCCGGTGCCGCCGGTAGCGCGCGAACGCCCCTGATCCACACGGTAGAAACGCTCGGTCAGACGCGCAATGTGCTCCGGCGCGATGCCGATGCCACTGTCGCGTACCGAGAAACGCCCCGTGCCGTCCGCCAGCACCTCCCAACTCAACTGGATGCGCCCGTCCTCCGGGGTATAGCGCACGGCATTGCTGGCCAGATTCGAGAAGGCGCTATGCAGCTCGCGCTGGCTGCCCCGCAGGCAGGCCGCGTCCCCTGATTCCAGCTCGATACGGTGCCGTCCACCGGAAAGAACCTCGGCCTCGTGCGCCACCGTGCGCAGCAAGGCCTGCGCATCCACCGAATCCTCTTCGGCCACCGCCACATCTGCCTGCAGGGTGGACAGGGCGAGCAGATCCTCCACCAGACGCTGCATGCGCTGTGATTGCTGCAGGGCGAGTTCAAGGTAGTGGTTGCGCTCCTGTGCCGTGATCTCGTCGCCAGCGTCCAGCACGGTTTCGACAAAACCATTGACCACGGTGAGCGGCGTCTTCAGCTCATGCGACACGTTCGCCACAAAATCCCGTCGCATCGTGTCCAGCCGCTCGGCCATGGTGATGTCGCGTGCCAGCACCATTTCCTGATCCTCGCCGAAGGGGATCACCTGGACCGCCAGCGTCAGGCCATCGCGGTGCGTGCTGCGCAACACCAGCGGCTCAGCAGCCTTGCGCGTGGGGTTGCGCAGATAGTTACCGAAAGCCGGATCGCGCACGAGGTTGGTGATCGGCTGGCCCAGATCGCGCACGGCATCCAGACCGAAGAGACTGGATGCCGAGGGGTTGATCCACTCGATGAGATGCACGCTGGAGAGATAAATCACGCCATCCGGCAAGGCCTGACTGGCTTCACGGAAGCGCGCCAGCGTGCGCGCCAGCCGCTCGCGCTGGTCGCGGTCCGCACGCGAACGGCGTGCCAGACTGGCAAACACGTAATTCCACACGCCCAGCGCGCGCGGCACGGGCGTACCCACGGGCGAAAGACTCCAGTGCATCAGGCGCAGCAGGTGGCGCATGTGAAAGAGCCACAGCGCCAGCGCCAGCACGAACAACATCCACAACGCCGCCTCGCGCCCCAGGAAAGCCCAGGAAAGCCCGCCGGCAATCAACAGTGTCAGCAGCGAAGAGGCGAGGCTGAGCCAGACGATGCGTGCCGAATGAATTTTCCGCCCCCTTCAGTTGGTACTGGCGACGGCCATTTCGGTCGACAACCGGTAGCCGCTGCCACGCACGGTCTGGATCAGCCGGTCGTGTCCGGTCGCCTCCAGCGCGCTGCGCAAGCGCCGGATATGCACATCGACAGTACGTTCCTCGACGAACACGTGGTCCCCCCAGACCTGATCGAGCAGCTGCGCACGCGAGTGTACCCGCTCGGCATGTGTCATCAGGAAGTGCAGCAGCCGGAATTCGGTGGGCCCGAGCACGATGCCCTGGCTGCCGGCAACCACACGGTGGGTGACGGGGTCCAGCTTCAGACCGCCCATTTCCACGGCGTCCTCGGTGGCCTGCGGTGCACGGCGGCGCAGCACGGCCTTGATGCGCGCGACCAGTTCGCGCGGCGAAAAAGGCTTGGTGATGTAATCATCGGCACCGATCTCCAGCCCCATGACCTTGTCCTGTTCCTCGCTGCGAGCGGTCAGCATGATGATGGGAATCGCGCGCGTGCGCTCTTCCAGACGCAGGCGGCGAGCCAGCTCGATACCGGAGATGCCGGGCAGCATCCAGTCGAGCAGGATCAGATCGGGCAGCGCATCGCGCACGATGCGCAAGGCCAGCTCAGCATCGGCGGCGCGCATCACGGTATGACCGGCGCGCGTCAGGTTGGCGGCAATCAACTCCTGGATCGCGGGCTCGTCTTCGACGAGCAGGATGTTCGCAGGCATGTCCTCTCCCGGGTGTCAGTGTGGCAGATCGCGAGTCTATTGCGGCTCCGTTAACCTTTTGTGACACGTAACCATTGTGCAACAAGCCGGCTGTGCGCGCCGCAACCAAAACTGCCCTGAGGTCGTTCCGTGCAAGCACCTGACAGCCCGGTATGCTTGCGCCGGAATCCTCTTTGCCGCCGGATCTCCTCGTGAAAGCCCTGCTCCGTCTGCTCCTGCTCGCCCTCCTCTGCTCCGGTGCCCTGGCCGCCGAGCCTCGCGTCGCACTGGTACTGGGCGGTGGCGGTGCTCGCGGCGCGGCCCATATCGGGGTGCTGGAGGTACTGGAGCGGGAACATATCCGCATCGATTGCGTGGCGGGCACCAGCATGGGGGCCCTGGTCGCCGGCGCGTACGCGGCCGGCATGCGCCCGGCGCAGATGCGCGAGGCCTTGCTCTCTGCCGACTGGCTGGACATGTTTCTCGACAATTCGGCCTATTCGGAACTGGACTATCGCCGCCATCAACTCGACCGCCTGTATTTCCCGGGGGCCGAGCTCGGTGTCGGCCCTGGCGGCACGCTGCTGGGTAAGCCAGGCATGATCGCCGGCCAGAATATGAAGCTCTTCTTCAACCGTTTGCTGGGCGCCGATCTGGGCGAACCTCAGATCGAGCGCCTGCACCTGCCGCTGGCCATCGTCGCCACCGACATCGGCAGCGGGGAGCGCGTGGTATTCCGCGACGGCAGCCTCCCGCTAGCGATGCGCGCCAGCATGTCGGTGCCGGGCCTGCTCGATCCGCTCGATTACCGGGGGCGCAAACTCGTCGACGGGGGCCTGGTGGACAACCTGCCAGTCATGGAGGCGCGCGCCCTGTGCAATGCCGACACGGTAATCGCCGTGGAGGTGGGCACGCCGTTACTGCCTTCCGAACAGGTCAATTCCCTGTTCGGCATCACGGCACAAATGATTGGCATCCTGACCAAACAGAATGTCCAGCAATCCCTCGCCCAGCTGCGCCCGCAGCAGGACATCCTCATCCGCCCCGACCTGGAGGGCTTTTCCGCCGCCGACTTCGCGCGCAATACCGAGATCGCCGATCGCGGCCGGGCCGCGGCCGAAGCCATGCAGGCCGCCCTGCAGACGGTGGCAGTGCCTGTCGGCACCTACGCCCGCTGGCGCCAGGAGTTTTCGCCACTGCAGCAGGCCATGCTGCCCATCGATGCGGTAGAGGTGGCCGAACTCCGGCGCGTGAATCCGGAAGTCGTGAGCCGCCACTTGCGCATACGCGTCGGAGACGAGCCTGACGCCGCACGCATCGAGGCCGACGTGCAGCGCATATTCAGCGACGGCTATTACCAATCCGTCGACTACAGCGTGGTCAACACGCGGGATAAGCGCGTGCTGCGCATCACGCCGATCGAAAAGCCCTGGGGGCCCGACTACGCGCGTTTCGGCCTGCGCCTGGACAGCGTGATCGGCAAGCAGTCAAGCTTCAGCCTGCGTGGCGCGCTGCACCAGACCTGGCTCAACTCGCTGGGCGGCGAGATGCTCTACGAAGGCGAAATCGGCCAGACCTCGTCGGCCGCCGTCAGCTGGTATTAGCCGCTCACACCGCGTCAGCGCCTGTTCTTCGAACCCCGCGCCAGCTATCAGCGCACGCAGCAGCCGCTGTATCAGAACAACTGGCGCATCGCCGACTACCAGGTGCGCAAAGGCGAGCTCTCGTTCGCGCTCGGCAGCGTTTTCGGCAGTACCGGTCAGGCCCGCATCGGCTGGACTGGCCGTCATTACGAGTACGAGCTGGAAACCGGCCTGCCGGTGCTGCCCCAGGGTGGCACGTGGTCCAATGGTCTGGACGCCCGCATCGAGATCGACCAGTTCGACCGGCTCTATTTCCCGCAACGCGGCTGGGCCTTCTCCAGCCGCTACTTCAGCGCCTATACCGACGATTACACACGCCTGACCCTGGATCTGAAGACCGCGCACAGCCTGCACGATTTCGTGCTCAACACCCAGTTGCGCCACGATCGCGCGATGCACGGACGCCTGCCCTACTACGATGCCGCCACCCTCGGCGGCTTCCGCCGGATGTCCGGCATGCTCACGGGCCAGATGCTGGGCAACACCACCAGCTTCGCCAGCCTGGACATCGCCCGCATCATCGGCCGCATGCCGCTGGGGCTGCGTGGCGACATGCGCCTTGGGCTCACCCAGGAATTCGGCCGCATGCAGGACGCCTACACCGAAACCCAGCGCACCGGCTGGCAACGCGCCAATGCCGTCTACCTCGGCGGAGAAACGCCGCTGGGTGCGCTCTACCTGGGTTGGGGGCATATGCAGGACGGCCCCACGCACTGGTACCTTTTCCTCGGCACGCCATAGGCCCCGGGGCAGCAGCATGAGACCTGCCGAATGCCTACGGGGGACCGGGGTATGTGACCTTCAAGTCCTGCGGATTGCGGGCAGAGACCATGGAACGCCGCCCACCGCCCGACTCAGCGGTATCATCGCTTTCCCGACGACCAACCCGCCCGCATCCCATGGCCGGTCTCAGCCCAGACACCCCGCTTCCCACCGCGATCACCCTGCACCAGCGGGCGCGCGAACTCGAGATCGCTTTCGAGGATGGTCTCGCCGCGCGCCTGAGCTTCGAGTTCCTGCGCGTGCACTCGCCATCGGCAGAGGTGCGCGGCCACGGTCAGGGCCAGGAAGTGCTGCAGTTCGGCAAGCGCGACGTGGAAGTACGCGACATCCTGCCCGTCGGGCAATACGCCGTCCGCCTGCTGTTCTCCGACGGCCACGACAGCGGGATCTATTCCTGGGATTACCTGCACCTGCTCACACGCGAGCATGAAAACCTGTGGCAGCAGTATCTGGGCCAGCTGGAAGCCGCAGGCGCCAGCCGCGATCCGGCGGCCCCCGTCCCCGAACACCTGCGCCCCAGGCCGGCCAAGGCCTGCGGCAAACACTGAGAGAGCCCCATGAGCGAGAAAACCACCCATTTCGGCTTCGAACAGGTTCCCGAACATGAAAAGGCTGCGCGTGTGCGCGGCGTGTTCGCCTCCGTCGCGCGCAAGTACGACGTGATGAACGACCTCATGTCGCTGGGCATGCACCGGCTCTGGAAAGCCTTCACGGTGGAGCTGGCCAACGTGCGCCCCGGAGAACGCGTACTGGACGTGGCTGGCGGCACCGCCGACCTCTCGCTCGCCTTCGCACGCCGCACCGGCCCGCAGGGTCAGGTGTGGCTCACAGACATCAATCACGACATGCTGGGTGTTGGCCGCGATCGCGTGCTCGACAAAGGCCTGGCGCTGCCGGTGGCGCAGTGCGATGCCGAGAAACTGCCCTTCCCGGACAAGCACTTCGATCTGGTCACCATCGCCTTCGGCCTGCGCAACATGACTCATAAGGAGGTCGCGCTGGCCGAGATGCGCCGTGTACTCAAGCCCGGAGGCCGCCTGCTGGTACTGGAATTCTCGCGCATCTGGAAACCGCTCGCCAAGCCTTACGACGTGTATTCCTTCAAGGTTCTGCCCTGGCTGGGCAAGAAGGTCGCCAACGACTCCGCCAGCTACCAGTACCTCGCCGAATCCATCCGCATGCACCCCGACCAGCCCACGCTGGCCCGCATGATGGAAGGCGTCGGTCTCAAGCGTGTCGAATACTTCAAGCTCGCCGCTGGTGCGGTGGCACTGCATCGCGGCTACAGGCTCTGATTGCGCGGAGCACGCCTCCGCGCCCGCCACACTGGCTGATGGAAAAGAAAAAGCCCCCGGGGGAAACCCCGGGGGCTTTGCGTTTCGCAGATCAGTCTCAGCGGGACTGGAGCGTCACCTCGATGTTTTCCAGTTCCGTCCGGTTGCCGTCTGATGTCGTACCGGTGAACTGGACGCCGAAACCGCCCACAGTGCTGCTCGCGTTCGGCAGCGTGGCACTGAAGTGGATTTCACTTGGCAGCTTGTAGCCCAGTTGCGTGTTGGTCTGCGCGGATGCGGTGGTGACATCCGCCGACAGCACGTTACCCACCAGTTTGAAGACTAGCCTGGCGCCCGGCATGTAGACCGAGCTTTCTACGTAGCTGTTGGGCAGGATCGTCCGCGTGCCATTGACGTACTCGATCATCGAAACACGCGTGGAGTTGCCCGAGGACGGGATCGCCTGATCACCATTGAGCGGGTCTTTCGACAGCCGCTGGAAGCGCAGCGCATAACCCGTCTGGGTTGCCGGATCCCACTTGATATAGACCTCCAGGTACTGATCCGTCGCACTGCCGAAGCCCTGCCCGGCGATCTTCTCCGGCGTCAGCTCCATCGTCAGCGACATGTCGGAGAACGAGCCCTGCGGTTGATAGAGCAGGCGTGCGCCCTGGGTGGCGGTTCTCAGTCCGCGAACCCCCACGGCACCATCGCGGTTACCCACCACGTAGGCCCACGGCGTGCTGGTCGAAGGCGTCCAGGCCTGGGTGATGTCGCTGGGCTTGATCGTATCGGCGTACCAGACGTCATGCTGGTTGAGCACGTGCCCGGTCCAGGTAATGTTGGCGAAGTCGGTGGCGATCACCCTGCGGATTGCTGACGTCTCCCGCCACGATGGCGCGGCTGGTCGACACGTCGACCGGGCTGCCCGCCGCCGGGCTGAACTCGTACTTCGGCGTGATCACGGCCGTGAGGTACTGGCCGATGTCACCCGCCGAAAGCTGGTAGTTCTTGTAGGGTTCGTTCAGCGTCGTGATGGCGACCTGCACGGCCTTGTCTCCCGGTGCGCTGCCCCTGTACCAGGTGATGTCCGAAGCGTCGGTGTAATCCCCATGGTTATAGGCGATCTGCAGTGCAGCCAGATTCTGGCCGATGGTGATCGAGGGCGATCCCACGATGACCGGAGCGGCAACGGTTTCTGGATTGATGTGCAGGGTCACGTGCGCCACCAGCCCGTTGGGGGCGGTTGCCTTAATGACCGTGTCGATGATCTTGCCGGTAGCGTTCAGGTTGGCACGCAGATGGAGCTTGCCGTCGCCGGTGCTGCTCAGTGCCGTGAACAAAGACGTGTCGTACACGAAGGAGATCGACTCGTAGCTGAAGGCGTTTGCCGGCGTGAAGGACGGCGTGACGATGATCTCGTTTGCCGGGTCATCCGACTGCACGCGGGTGGCGTTGGCGGCCAGATCGAAGCGGAACGCGGTGTCATGCATCACTTGCTGGCCAGAAGGATTCCAGCCATCGCTGCCCTTGAGCAGGTTGTAGACGTTGTAGCCGGCGCTGGTCTTGAATGCCTGCAGTGCACTGGCATCCAGCGACAGCGTCACCAGCGGGTTCTGCGGATCGAAGACGACGGGCGTACCGTCCTCATACACGTTGTTCGAGACGTAGTGCGTCACGTCCGGCCTTTGCGTGTTCTCCCAGCGGATCTCTTCCTTCTGCCCCTTGAAGACGTTGTCGATCAGTGCCCAGTTGCCTCCGCTCTTCGAGAACCAGAAGACCTGGCTATCGTTGTAGAAATTGAAGGTCGAGTTCAGGAAGGCTGCGATCGTCGAGGAGCCACCATACGACGGATGGCTACCGTAGAAATCGAAGCTGCAGTTCTCGAAGACGTTGATCCCGCCGCCGGCGATGGCGTCATCGGTCAGCTGGAAGTACGAATTCTTGAAATACGCACGGGTCGGGCTGACGGCGATCAGGTTCAGGAAGCTGACGAAACGCACGTTCTCGAAATACAGCTTGTCCAGCGTGGCGACCCCGTCGGCATTCGTGATCGTCTGAGCCTGGACGCGCGCATCAGTCCGTCTCGACAGGTTTTGCGACGGGTCGCGCGGGAAGACCAGATCGACCGAGGTGTAGTTGCCAACCGTCAGGTTGTAGGCGGAGAAATTCGTCCCGATGCCGATCACGTTCCAATTGCCATTCGAGCCCATGGTTTGGCCGCGGTTACCGGCGATCCTCACATCGTCCGCATTGGAGGTAAGCCCCCTGAAGATCAACCCGGACTGCGGGAACGAGATGCCGATCAGGCCCGGATGCTCGGGCGTGTTGGCATTGTTCGTATCCTGGTAGTCGTCGGTCCAGTACACCCCGGGGGCGAAGTTGACGGTGGTGCCATCGGCAATACCGGCGGCCTTCAGTTCCTGCAGGGTCTTGAAGGTGAATTCGGTCCGTCGTGCTTCGGTCAGGTAGGCATCCACGATCACGTTGGATGCGGAGGGCGTGATGAACTTGGCTTTAAGCACGAGATCGGAGGCGACCTTGTCGTGCGCAAAGTCCCACATCTGACCCTCGCCCTCGCCAGCGATGAACCAACCAACGAAATAACTACCCTGCCCCTTGGCCGGCGCGGCCGGTGCCGTCAGCAGTGCGCCATTGCTCACCTGAACCTGGGTCTTGGTACCTTCGACGTCATAGGAAATCGTACGCGGCACAGCAGCGTCGCCACCACCACAAGCCGCCAAGATGAAAAGAGAAAACGCCATGACCACCAGCGAGAGGGGATTTCCTCTCGCATAAGTTTTATTGCAATCCATGTCTCCTGCCCTTTCTTCAGGCTGCCCTGGCAGCCCGCTGGACTTAACGAATCAATCGATGCTGCGTGGGGGGCTTCCACCACCGGTCGTTTCCGCCTACCGGCAGAACAAGAACGTAAGGCCAACGAATGCCGTGTCGGGCACGGCGATTCGATGGCCCGGTGGGGATGTCCTGCTCAGTCGAAAAAACTGTACTTAAGTACGGGATGTAAATTAATCCAAAATAATCCCGGGAACAATTTAATTCATGTAAGCGTTTTCCCCAGGAGCAGCAATCTCCTCAAAGCAAACAAAGAGGTGTATGTCGGCCCGCTGCGTCAGCAGAATCCAGGACGCAAGTAGCCCATCGACGTGAGAATGGAGAGATCAGGAGCGCCGGATGGCGTGCCCAAATGGCGTGCCCAAATGGCGTGGCACGCATGGCCAGAACGCGGGCCCCATGCGTTCAATGCTCGGGGCTTGCGCCCCACCGCGCCATCAATTGATGCGGCACGCCGAGCTGATCGAGGATGCGGGCAACGACGAAATCGATGAGGTCGGCAATGCTCTGCGGCTGGTGGTAGAAACCGGGATTGGGCGGCAGGATCACCACCCCCAGGCGTGCCAGGCGCAGCATGTTCTCCAGATGCAGGGCCGAAAACGGTGCTTCGCGCGGCACCAGCACCAGTCTGCGGCCTTCCTTGATGCAGACGTCGGCAGCACGCTCGATGAGGTTGGACGACAGGCCGGCAGCCACGGCCGCCAGCGTACCCATGGTGCAAGGGCAGATCGCCATCGCGTCCGGCGGATTGGTCCCGGAGGCGATGGGGGCGAACCATTCCTCGCGGCCATACACCAGCAGCTCCCCGGGCAAGGCGGCAAAGCGTTCGCGCAGTGCCGCCTCGGTCTCCTTGGGCTGGGCGAGCGCGAGATCCATTTCCTGACGCGCGACGATCTGCGCTGCCTGCGTATACACCAGTTGCACACGGCAGCCGGCGGCCAGCAGGGTTTCGACGAGGCGGATGCCATAGGGCATGCCGGAAGCACCGGTGAGAGCGACGGCGATGGTCTTCATGATGAGGGCACGGATTCTGGATTGGCGGGCACCGATGGCTCGGCGATCAAGCGGGCGACGATAAGGCCATTGACCAGACCGAACACCGTGGCGGCGGCCGAAAATACCGGCCAGAGGGCCCACAGCCCCTCATGCGGCACCAGCCAGACGCGTGCCAGCAGCATCTGCCCGAGCATGTGGGCGAAGGCGGCAAAGAGCGACAGGCTGACCGGGCCGAACCAGCGCCGGGGCAGGCTCACAGTCAGCGCCAATGTGGCAAGACTGAAAAGGCTGCCGGCGAGGCTGAGGAAAAACCCGGGCGCGAACAGCTGGCCCAGCAGCAGATTGGCGGCGAACACGCGCAGCAATGCCACCCAGGCGGCTTCATGCCAGCCATGGCGCAGCAACACCAGCAACACGACGATATTCGCCAGCCCTGGTTTCACGCCGGGCAGCGGTGATGGAATCGCTGCTTCCGCCACCGACAGCATGATCGCCGCCGCCGCATAGCGGGCCACACGGTAGTCACTGGCATCGGCACGGATCTCAAGCGTGTTCATGCTCAATACACCAGGGAGTCATAGAGGCTGCGGCGCGCATCCAGCTGCAGCGAAATCTCGTTCGGCGCACAGATCGCCACCGCGCCCGCACGTGTCAGCCAGCCCTGCTTGACGCAGTACTGGCGGGGGCCAGGATCGATCGCTACACGCGCACGCCCCGGCTGCACCTCGATCAGGGTCTCTCCCAGCGGGCCCCGCACCCGGAATTCGGCCGGTTTGTCCAGGCTCAGCCGCGCCACCACTTCGCCACGCAGACGCACCAGCGCATGCTCCGGCACATCGCTGCGCCACAGGCTGCGTGCAGCGGCCAGGGTAGCCACGATAGCCACCAGCAGCACCAGCCAGTCGCCGGCGCGCAGCAGATGCAGCGCACGCAAATGCCCTCGCCAGTCTGCCCTCACCGTTGCTGCCCGGCGGCCAATGCCCGATGCCGCAACATCACGCGCGCCTCGCCGGCAAACGCCTGCGCCAGTCGTTCGGCCAGATAGACAGAGCGATGCTGCCCCCCGGTACAACCGATGGCCACGGTGAGATGGCTCCGCCCGTCACGGCGGAAGACCGGCAGCCAGCGCGCCACGAAACCCTGGATGTCGGCCTGCATATGCTGGACCTCCTCGCTGGCAGCAAGGAAGTCCGCCACGGGCTGATCCTGCCCGGTCAGCAATCGCAACGCAGGATCGTAGAACGGGTTGGGCAGGCAGCGCACGTCGAAGACGAAATCCGCATCCACCGGTAACCCATGCTTGAAGCCGAAGGACTGGAACAGCAGGGTGGTGCCCGCACCAGAGGGAATCTGGATCAGTTCGCGCACCCAGGAGCGCAGCACGTTCGGATGCAGGGCGCTGGTGTCGATGCGTTGCCCCAGCTCGGCCACACGCGACAGCAACTCGCGCTCACGCCGTATCGCTTCTTCCAGGGTAACGCCATCCTCGGCCAGTGGATGGCGGCGGCGGGTTTCGGAGAAACGCGCGATCAGTGCTTCGTCGCGTGAGTCCAGGAAGATGAAGCGCAGGTCATCCACTTGCGTGCGTGCTGCCGCCACACGCTCGGGCAGGCCGGCGATGCTTACGCCGGAGCGCACATCCATGGCCACGCCGACACGGGCATAGCCCTCGGCAGCCAGTTGTACGATCAGGGGTTCGAGCAGGGTCGAGGGCAGATTGTCGACGCAGTAATAGCCTGCGTCCTCGAGCACCTTGAGCGCGATGCTCTTGCCTGAACCCGATAATCCGCTGATGAGGGTGAGTTGCATGCCAAATGTCTTTCGTCTTTCCGGCGCGAACGCGCGCAGGACGTCCGACGCTGCAAGGATAGCGAAAATCCGCGTCACTGACCGCCGGTACGGCGGTGTTCGGCACGACGCTGTTCGCAGCGCAGCAGGATCGCGGTACGCGCGACGGCATCCGCCTCCTGCCAACCGGTGATCTCGGAGACGTGGCGGAAGCAGCCCAGGCAGACATTGTGGTCGTCCAGACAGCAACGCCGCACGCAGGGCGACGCGGGCAGATCCTGTTGCGCCATGCTCACCAGTGGAGGCTGCGGCCGAGATGGTCGAAGAAGCCGCCATTGCTGTCCGCACCAAGCCCGCCGATCACCTGGCGCAGCCCATCCACGGACTCGCTCACGCCGACCAGTGCACTCTCGCCGCCCATGTCGGTACGCACCCAGCCCGGATGCAGCGCCACCACGGTCACGCCGCGCAAGCCGTGCTCCATCGCGGCCATCTTCACCACCATGTTCACGGCAGCCTTGGAGGTGCGGTAGGTGAGCGAATCTGCACTCGTGGTTTCCTGGATCGACCCCATGCGCGAGGAAAGCACGGCAATCACGCCGCCGTTGTCGACCACGGACAGCGCGAAGGCATCGATCAGCTGCATCGGCCCCAGCACGTTGGTATGCATGACCAGATCGAACTCCGCGCGCGTCGGCACTTGGAAATGTTTGCCCCCCGGGCCTGCCACCCCGGCGTTGATGATCAGCAGATCGATCGTCCGCTTGTCAAGGCTTGCTCGCGCGCGCGATGGAGTCGGTATCCACCACGTCCAGCTTCATCAACTCGACGTCCGGCGCCAGCCAGCTGCGTGCGGCTTCCGGATTGCGGCAGCCGGCAATCACCTGCCAGCCCTCCGCCGCATATTGCACGGCCAGCTCCAGCCCGATGCCACGGCTGGCCCCTGCGATCAGCACGGTCTTGCTCATCTCTCGCGTCTCTTTGATCAGGAAGGTTGATGCCCCGGGCATTATGAGCCCGATCTTTCCGCCAAGGCTAGCGGCAGCGCGTGACCGCCACGCCGCCGCCCGGGATGATCCACCCCGGGGCTTGTCCGCCTCACCGGCGGCATTGCATCATGCATCGATGCAGACGACTCTCGATCATCCTTTTCCCACGCCTCCGGATGCCGGCGGACAATCCGCCGTGGCGCCCGGCGTGTACTGGCTGCGCCTGGCACTGCCCTGGCGCCTGGATCATATCAACCTGTGGCTGCTGGAGGATGGTGGCGAGCGCGTACTGGTCGATACCGGCCTGGGAGATGACGCAACCCGCGAGCACTGGACTCAATGGCTGGAGAGAGCCCGGCATCCATTGTCCGGCATCCTGGTCACACACTACCACCCGGACCACCTCGGCAACGCGGCCTGGCTCGCCGCGCGCACCGGCGCACCGATCAGCATGGCGCTGGGCGAATTGCTGCTGGCCCGTGCCGTGTACGCCCAGTTGCCGGGCTTCGACACCGCTGCGATGCTGACCCAGTTCCGCAGCCATGGGCTGGATGAGGCCTCGCTGACCCGGCTGGAAGCGCGCGGCAACGTATACCGGCGTGGCGTGCCCGAGCTGCCCCGGCAAATCCGGCGGCTCGCCGATGGCGACGAATTCCGTGTCGGAACCCAACGCTGGCGGGTAATCGCAGGGATGGGACATAGCCCCGAGCACCTCGCCCTGCACAATGCAGAGGCTGGCGTACTGATCTCCGGTGACATGCTCCTGCCACGCATCAGTACCCATGTCGCAGTGCCGCCTGCGATTCCGGAAGACGACGCCGTAGAACGTTACCTCACCAGCCTGCAGGCATTCATGCCGCTGCCTGCCGAAACGCTGGTGCTCCCCTCGCACGGCCTGCCCTTCCGCGGGCTGCATGCCCGGATAGGGCAGCTGCAGGCGCACCATGCCGAGCGCGATGCAAAAATGTGCGCGGACCTGGACACTCCACGCTCGGCCGCCGACATCCTTGCCACCTTGTTCCGGCGCGAACTGGACGCCCACCAGTTGATGTTCGCCATGAGCGAAGCCATCGCCCACCTGAACCATGCAGCAGCAGCCGGCCGTTTGCGCCGACTGGAACCCACGCCCGACGGCGTGGTCCGTTTCCTGGCAACCGACTGACCTCCCCCAACCGTTTCATCGCAGGAGTCACGCCATGGCCACCGCACAGACCGAAGCGCCCAAACCCGAACTGCCGGACCCCGAAGAACTGGCCCGTACCTATGCCGAGGTGGCGCAGCGGGCCTCCCGCCTGCTGGGGGAGCACCTGCAGCGCGAAGCGCGTTGCGGCATCGAGCCGCCAAAGGATGAGTTCGGCGTGGCCCAGGCCTTTCTCGACATGACGCACAAGCTGCTCTCGGATCCGTTCCGCCTGGCGCAGGCGCAGATGAATCTGGCGTGGGACTACTACACGCTGTGGCAGCACACCATGCAGCGCGCCTGGGGCCTATCGCCCGATCCGGTGGCTGTGCCGGAAAAATCCGACAAGCGCTTCAAGCATGAGGACTGGCAGGAATCCTTTCTTTTCGACTTCATCAAACAGAGCTATTTGATCGCTGCACGCAACATCCATGACACCGTGTGCTGCGTGGAAGGGCTGGACGATGAAACGCAGAAGAAGGTCAATTTCTACACGCGCCAGTACATCGACGCGATCTCGCCCTCCAATTTCGCACTGACCAACCCCGAGGTGTTCCAGGAAACACTGCGCACCCAGGGCCAGAACCTGATCCGGGGTTTCAACAACCTGTTACGCGACGTGGAAGCAGGCAATGGCCAGCTGCGCATCCGCATGACCGATACCTCGGCCTTCGAGCTGGGCAAGAACGTGGCCACTACACCGGGCAAGGTGGTGTTCCAGAACGACATGATGCAGTTGCTGCACTACACGCCGACCACCGAGAAGGCCTTCGCACGCCCGCTGCTGATCGTGCCACCCTGGATCAACAAGTACTACATCCTCGATCTGCGCGAAAAGAACTCCTACATCAAATGGGCGGTAGACCAAGGGCACAGCGTTTTCGTGATCAGCTGGGTGAATCCCGATTCACGCCACGCCGAGAAGGGCTTCGACGACTATCTATCCGAAGGGATATTCACGGCACTGGACGCCGTGATCGAGCAGACCGGCGCCAAGGAAGTAAACGCCGCCGGCTACTGCCTGGGCGGCACCCTGCTCGCCTGCGCACTGGCCTGGATGGCCGTGAAGCGCGACAAACGCATTGCCTCGGCCACCTTCTTCACGACCTTGCTGGATTTCTCGCAACCGGGCGAACTGGGCGTATTCATCGACGAACAGCAGGTACAGGCGCTGGAGAAACGCATGGCCGAGCGCGGCTACCTCGAAGGCTCGGAGATGGCCGGCACCTTCAACATGCTGCGAGCCAACGATCTGATCTGGTCCTTCGTGGTCAACAACTACCTGATGGGCAAGGATCCCTTCCCCTTCGACCTGCTCTACTGGAATTCCGATTCCACCCGTCTGCCGGCCAAGATGCACAGTTTCTACCTGCGCCGCATGTACATGGAAAACGCGCTGAGCACCCCCGGCAGCATCGAACTGTGCGGCGTGAAGATCGATCTCTCGAAGATCAAGATTCCTTGCTATTTCATCTCCACGCTGGAAGATCACATCGCCCCCTGGAAGACCACCTACCTCGGCGCGCGGTTGCTGGGGCGCACGCCACGCTTCGTGCTTGGTGGCTCTGGCCACATCGCCGGCATCGTGAATCCGCCGGCGGCGAACAAATACGGTTTCTGGGTGCATGAGGACGGTGAGCTCCCGGAAGAGGCCGAAGCCTGGCAGGCGGGCGCACAACAGCATGCAGGATCCTGGTGGACCGACTGGCAGCACTGGGTGACTGCGCTCGACAGCAAGCAGGTGCCTGCCATCGACCCCGCTGACGACAAACTGGGCGTGCTGGAAGACGCGCCGGGCGGCTACGTCAAGGCACGCCTGGACAAGAGCGCGCGCTGAACGCCCATGACAAGACGCCGCGTGACGCACGCGGCGTCAGTCCATCCGGGGGAAATTCGCCGCATAACGCATGATCCACTCCTGTGCGGCCTCCGCGCTTGAAAGCAGACGCCCTTCGCGGCGAGCCACCATGGCCCGATAGCGCTCGATCTGACAGAGTTGCTCGACCATGCGGGCGGCAAACATGTCTTCCTGGGCCAGGAACTGGATTCCCAGTTCATAGCAGCGGCGATCCGGGCGACACCAGACCACGGCGCCGATTGCCCTGAAAGGGTCGTGCCCCACAGGGATTTCCACCGAAACCTCCCGGCCCACGTCGATCGGCGCCTCGGAACGGCAGGCCAGGCCTCCCAGGCTGACATTGCGCAGATGGCGGGGGCCTGTCTCCGGATGCCCCTCGCACTGGATGTGGATGGGCATTTCGGAGGGATGGCGCAGGAACGCGCGCTGCTGTACTCGAGAGGATCTCTGGTTCATGGGGCGACGTATTGGATACCTGTAGCTGAACGATAGTCCGCCATGTATGGATTCCAGCGTCCCCACATGGAAAGCGTGACAAAAATCACACCTGTTTTCCAGGTTTTTCAAAGCACTCCGTACGCAATCCGGTAC
Source organism: Candidatus Dactylopiibacterium carminicum (assembly GCF_014736495.1). GTDB lineage: Bacteria > Pseudomonadota > Gammaproteobacteria > Burkholderiales > Rhodocyclaceae > Uliginosibacterium > Uliginosibacterium carminicum. The sequence goes on along the minus strand of NZ_MDUX01000019.1, from coordinate 2,772 downwards.
GTTCCTCCCTGACAGCCCATCAGGCTTTCATCGCGCCATGGCCAGGGCTAGACTGATGCCTCCTTCGTCAGTCCAGCGTCTGCCGCCGGTGCTCTCCCGCCATCTGCCCCTACTGTTGCTGACGACCATCCTGTGCGCGGCCTGCTCCGTGCCAGGCGGCCCGCCGTGTGATGACAGCGACTGGGAGCACATGGGCTTTCGCGATGGACAGCGCGGCCGCAGTCTCGAGCAGCCGGATACACAATGCCCGATCCCCCTGGAGGCGGACTTCGCGCGCTATCTGCGAGGCCGTGAGCGTGGACTGGCGTACTACTGCACAGCCGCCAACGGTCTGGCGGCAGGACGCAGTGGCAAGACCTACACCGAGGTCTGTCCGGCGACCAGCGAACGTGACTTCCTGCATGGCTACAGCCTGGGTCAGTCGATCCTGGCCGCCAGGCAGCGCATCGATACGCTGGAACAGCGCCGCAGACATGTCGAAGCACAGATCGACCGGAGACGCAGCTCTCCCCGGGATCTGCAGCCGCAACTCGAACAACTGCGCCTGAAACTGGACATGGCCTGGGATGAGTTGCGCCGCCGGGAGGCTCACGCTGCTCGGCGTGCGCCGCCAGGCCCCGGCGCTCAGCGCATGTAGCTGCGCAAGGCCGCGAGCAGGGGCTCCAGGTCGTGCGCGCGCTCGGCCTCGGTACGTTCTGGCGACAGCAGGTGGTCACGGATGTGCCCTTCCATCACGTGGTTCATCAAGCCACTCACTGCCCCACGCACGGCAGCGATCTGCTGCAGCACCGCACTGCAGTCACTCCCCTCTTTCAGTGCCACCTCCAGCGCGGCGAGCTGGCCCTTGATGCGGCGTACGCGGGTCAGCAAGGGTTTGCGTTCTCGGATGGTATGGGGCATGGCAATCTGTCCTGGCAGGAATATACTGGGGGGAGTATTAAAAAGAAGGTTCTGGTGAAATCCCAGGGCTTTCCCGATCTCCTTTCGGAGCGACCGGAATCCATCGAGGCCGGGCCAGCGCTCGCGAAAATTTCCCCTCATGGACGTCCATTCTATGTCGCAGACACACCACTGCAGCCATGCCGGCGACTTCAGTACCGGCAACCCGATTGGCGAGCGTGCCACACGCATCGCCGTCATCCTCACTCTCGTCGTCATGGTCGCCGAGATCACCGGTGGCTGGTACTTCGGCTCCATGGCACTGCTGGCCGATGGCTGGCACATGAGTTCGCACGCCCTGGCGCTGGGTCTGTCCGTGCTGGCCTGGCGGCTGTCGGCCCGTTTCGCACATGATCCGCGCTTTTCCTTCGGCGCCTGGCGTTTCGAAGTGCTTGGTGGCTATACCAGCGCGCTGATCCTGCTGGGCGTGGCGCTGCTGATGGCCTGGGAATCGCTAGCCCGGCTGTCCGCGCCACGCCCCATCCATTACGACGAAGCCATCGCCGTGGCCGTCGTCGGTCTGCTGACCAACCTCGTCTGCGCCTGGTTGCTGCGCGACCAGCATGACCACAGCCACGAGCATCATGCTCATGCTGATCACGAGCACGCCGATCTCAACCTGCGCGCAGCCTATCTGCACGTCCTGGCAGACGCGGCCACCTCGGTGCTCGCCATCCTCGCGCTGCTGGCCGGGCGTCTGTGGGGCGCGGACTGGCTGGACCCAGTCATCGGCATTGTCGGTGCGCTGCTCGTGGGAAGCTGGGCGCTGGGTTTGCAGCGCCAGACGGGGCTGGTGCTGCTCGATGCGGAAATGGATGCGCCAGTGGTCGAGGAAATCCGCGAGGTGATCGCCGCCAGCCCGGTGCCTGCACGTATCCGCGACCTGCATGTCTGGCGCATCGGCAAGGGTCAGTACGCCTGCATCCTGGGCCTAGAACTCAGCGGTTTTGGCAGGGTGGGGGCCGAGTACTTCCGCAACCGGCTCCGCATCCACGAAGAGCTGGTCCATGTCACCGTGGAACTGCAGCACACGGAATCGACCTGACGCCGTCACCGTCCGCAGATCCTGCAGCCAGAAAGCACAGCACGGGCAAGCTTTGCCGGCAGACACTGCCGCAAACATGCTCCACGCTGCCTGGCACGCCCCTGGAACATTGCTTGCATCGGCAGAAGTCCATCCTGTGTGGAGACTTCCGCCATGAGAATCGAGGATTCGATCAGCTACGCCGCCGGGCGTCTATCCCAGCCACTTGCCGTCGGTAATACGACCACATCCTTCTCCAGCGCGCTCGCTGGCGCACAGCAGCAACAGGCTGCCGCCGCCGTCGGCAAGAGCGCCGGCAGCGCCGATTCCGGTGAGCTGAAGAGCGAGACACCCAACCGCCTCGAAAGCCTGCTCGAGGAATTACGCGAATACCAGCGCAAGAGCCCCATGGAGCGGCTGCGCGAGCAACTGCTCGCAGACATGAACCTCACCGAAGAAAGCCTTGCCGCCTTGCCGCCGGAACAACGCGAGGCCATCGAAGCCGCGATCACGGCCGAGATCAAGGCCCGTCTGCTGGCGCAGGACAAGCAGACGCCCGACACGACCAACATTAGTGCCGATGCCCGCTTGCAACAACTGCTTGCCGCCGGCTGATCCTGCGGCACGCTGTTCATCACACTTGTATTTCGACAATTAACGAAATAATATTCGCCAGAGCACGAAATAAATTTCGTGCTCTGGCGAATTCATGAGCACTTCCGATACTTTCGGTTTCCCCTCTCCCGATCTCGACGAGTAAAGCGGCTTTGAATTCCGGATGAAACTGCTTTGAAAACCGGATGCGAATT
>NZ_MDUX01000018.1 GCF_014736495.1 Candidatus Dactylopiibacterium carminicum | reverse complement strand
GGACTCGCAGTAAGACTATGAACAGATTCTGAGTCCTCCCCTCGTGCGCGCCGTCACCGCAGGCGCGCACGGGTGGATATCCCGGATCCGCCCTTCACCCGTGAAGAGTAGAAGATGCGGGTGCAAGAACCCGTTACATGGCATGCCGACGCCATGTATCCGGGATGACGAATGCCACTCAGCCTTTCTACCTATCGCCGCCAGAACGGCAACATGCGCCGCGTAACGAACAAGATCGCGGCGAGTCTTGACGAAGAGACGAAGACGTCACGCTGGAGGATCTGGCTGCGGCGACAAATCTCTCACCGGCCCACATGGTGCGCCAGTACAGCCGGCTCTGCGGCGAATCGCCAATGCAGACACTACGCCGGCTACGCCTGCAACGCGCTTTCGATCTGATCGGCAAAGGCCCCTACGGCCGTTTCACCGCCATTGGTTTTGCCGCGGGCTACGGCTCCAGTGCAGCCTTTACCCATGCCTTCCGCAAGCAATTCGGCATCGCGCCAAGCGACGTGCCTTCTCTCATCCGGCCCGCCTCTCCCCCGCAGCCGATAGGGCTGATCTATCTGCCCGAGCGCACAGTGTGGAAATTCGACTATGAAGGGTCCTATGCCCAGAACGGTTGGCACAAGGCCCATCTCGTCTGGCAGTGCACGCTCGCAGGGCGGGATGACCTGTTCTCCTGCCGCATCAACGACCGCGACCATCCCTTCTCCGAGCACGGCGCCAACCGCGTGAAGCTCACTCACTTCGTACCGGCCAACGCGCTCCCCACGCCCCTGGACGCTGACCGGCTCACGCTGCCAGCGGGTCACTATGTGATGACCGAGACCGTCTTCAACGAGCGCGTCGGCTTTGTCGAGGCACTGGCAGACAGGATCCGCGACGAACTGGATTGCCGGCTCATTGACCGTCCAAGCCTTGAACACGAACCTCACGAACGCTGCTGGCGAGTGCCGCAGGAACGCCGGGTCGTGATGTATCTGCCGGTGGAGCCGATCAATTCACGCGGCCGGCAACACTGCCAGCGGGCAGAGGCTGGCGCAAAACGCAAATCCTGATCAAAACCTCGCCCTCCATATGCGCAAAAGTCAGGGCGCAGGCAGCCACCGATCTGGTGCTGCCACGGAGAGGAGAGAGATTCATGCGCAAGTCGTTCGTCGGGACGCCACAGGCCGAACTGGAACTGTTTTCCCTGTCCTGGCCGATATTCGTCGAAATGGCCTTGTTTATGGCCATCGGCACCCTTGGCCTGTGGATGGCCGGGCAGATATCCGCCGCCGCCGTGGCCGTGTTCGGCATGGCCAACCAGTTGCGCATCGTGTTTGACCGGATCTTCCGCGTGGTGAGCATGGGCAGCAGCGTGGTGGTCACGCAGAGCCGAGGCGCGAAGGATGTCCCTGGCGCGCAAGCGCTGGCCCGTGCCGGCTTCTCGACGGCACTGTGGCTTGGTTTGCTCGCTGCCCTGCTGGTAGGCGCCATGCCGGCCTGGCTGCTGCACGTACTGCAGCTGCCCGCCGAGTTGATGGAAATGGCGGTGCCCTTCATGCGCATCATCGCACTCGCGATGGGTATCGAAGCGGTCAACATCACCATGTTCGCAGTGCTGCGCGCCTTCACTTTCACCAAGGTATCGATGCGCCTGGTGCTGGCGATGAACCTGCTACATGTGCTGGTCAGCGCACCGCTGGTCTTCGGCATTGGCCCTCTGCCGGCACTGGGCGTGATGGGCCTGGCCTGGGGTCAGCTGGCCTCGCGTGCGCTGGTCTTTCTGTTGCTGGTATGGGTGTGGGCCCGTCATCTGGGGATCCGTTTGTGCCTGCGTGATGCCGTCCACGTGCCGCGCGAACCGCTACGTGCCATCTTGCGCATCGGCCTGCCGAGCGCCGGCGAAAAGATCGGCTTCCGCGTGTGCTTCATGGCGACCGTGGCGATGGCCGGCAACCTCGGCACGGCGGCGCTGGCCGTGCACGCCTACGCCATGCAGATCAACGGCATCGTCAACATGGTCGTAAATGCAGTAGCCAGCGGCGTGGAGATCATCATCGGCCACAAGGTCGGCGCGGGTGATCTACGCAGCGCGAATGCGCTGATGCAGCGCACGTTGCGCATCAGCCTCGTGGCAAGCGGATTGGGCAGCCTGCTGGCCTGGCTGTTGATGCCCCAGGCCATTGCACTGTTTTCCGACAACCCCGCAGTCCCGGTGCTGCTTGCCAGCATTCTCGCGATAGAGCTGCTGGCCGGGCAGGGGCGGGCACTCAATGTACTGGTGACAGGGGGATTGCGCGCCGCAGGCGACGTGATGTTCATCGCCAAGACAAGCATCTATATCAATGTGCTGGCCGGCACCGTACTGGCCTGGCTGCTGGGTATTCACTTCGGCTTCGGCCTGCCGGGCATCTGGCTAGGCTACATGGCGGACGAATGCCTGCGCGGTCTGGTGGCGCTGCTGCGTTGGCAATGGCGCTTGTGGGCACCATCGGCGCGCAGCACGCCGGCGTGCACGCCATCGTCAGAAGCTGCTTGCGCAGACGCCCTAGCGCGCGACGAAATACAGAACCGTTTTTCTTTAGCGGCCCAAACCGTGTAACGACGCGTAATGGAAAATTATTTCTTGAAAATGGAAAAATTTTTCCATATCTTGAAAGCACCCTGTTTCCACATGCCGCCCCATGTTTTCCAGCCCTGCCAGCGCACGCCGGGCCTCCGGCGATGAAACCCGCCTGCGCCTGATCGCCGCCGCCACCGATGCCTTCCTCGAAGCGGGCTTCCACGCCGCGCGCGTGCAGAAGATCGCACAACGTGCCGGCGTGCGGCTATCGGCGATCAATTACCACTTCGAGAGCAAGGAAGGTCTCTATCTCGCAGTATTGCAGCAGCATGCCGAAAAGGCCCTGGCCGCCTCCCCATTGCTGCCGCCGGGCGATGACCAGCCGCTGCGTGCGCGTTTCGATTTCGCGGTTGCAGCGCTGGTCAGCCGCATGCTGGACGAGGGAAACCATTCCCGCATCGGCCAGTTGCTGCTGCGCGAACTGGTGAATCCCACGCCGGCGCTGACGCGGCTGGTCGAAAACTTCAGCCTGCCTCAGGCGCAGACCTTCCTGCAGTTGCTGACCGAAGCGGCAGGCCCCGCAGTGCCACGCGAGGCGTTGGCCCGTTGCCTGATCTCGATCTTCGGCCAGTGCATGGTCTACGTGGCCGGGCGCCCGGTGATCACGCGCGTGGCGCCGGAAGTCCTGGCCGCTGAGGATGTGCTGCCACGCATCACGCAGCATGTCGCCGAATTCAGTTGGGCCGGCCTGCAGGCCGTACGCCGGCAATGGGAGGGCACCGATGCGCCGGCCTGAAATCCTTCCCGTCCTGGCCTGCCTGTTGCTGGCGGGCTGCGGACCGCGCGACGACGCCGGCCTGCCCGGCTACATCGAGGCGGACTACACGCGCGTCGCCGCGCCGCTGGCCGGCCGGCTGGTGGCGCTGCAGGTCCGCAAAGGCGAGGAAGTCGCGCAGGATGCACCACTCTTCGTGCTCGACCAAGCGCAGGAAGACGCTGTCGTGGCCGAGGCGGACGCCCGCCTGCGGCGCCAAGATGCCACCGCGGCGGATCTCGCCAAAGGCAAGCGGCGCGAGGAGATCGCGGTGCTGCAGGCGCAGGAACGCCAAGCTGCGGCCCAGCTCGCACTGAGCGAAGCGGATCTGCGGCGGCAGCGGCAACTGGCCGCGCAAGGCTTCATCAGCGGCGCCGGCCTGGATAGCCTGCAGACCCGCGTACAGGCGGATTCCGGCAAGCTCGCGGAGGTACGTGCCAGCCTGCAGGTGGCGCGTCTCGCTTCACGCCGTGATGCGCAGGACGCCGCACAGGCCGACATCGCCGCAGCGCGCGCGGCACTCCGCGCAGACGCAATGGCTGCGCGATCAGAAGGCGGTGCGCGCGCCAGTGGCCGCACGCGTGGATGACACGCTCTACCGCATCGGCGAATGGGTGCCGGCGGGCAGCCCGGTGGTGAGCCTGCTGGCGCCGGAGGCGCTGAAGGTGCGCTTCTTCGTGGCGCAGGCGGCGCTGCCGCACTATGCGCCCGGCACACGCCTGCGGGTGGGCTGCGATGGCTGCGGCGAGCCCTTCGCGGCCACGGTGGATTTCGTGGCCAACAGCCCGGAATTCACCCCGCCGGTGATCTACAGCCAGAAAAACCGCGCCCGTCTGGTCTTCCTCGTCGAGGCGCGCCCCGATCAAGCGCAGGTCCTGCGCCCTGGCCAGCCGGTGGATGTCCGCCCGGAGACCACACGATGAACGACGGCGCACTCGCCATCGACTTGCGTGGGCTGACCAAGCGCTTCGGCGCCAGGACGGTGGTTGACGCGCTCTCGATGCAGGTGCGGCGCGGCGAAGTGTTCGGCTTCCTCGGCCCCAACGGCAGCGGCAAGACCACCAGCATCCGCATGATGTGCGGCCTGCTTACCGCCGATGGCGGCGAGGGCCACACGCTGGGCTGGGACATCCGCCGCGAAGCTGCGCAGATCAAGCGCGAGGTCGGCTACATGACGCAGCGTTTCGGCCTCTACGAGGATCTCTCGATCCGCGAGAACCTCGCCTTCGTGGCCAGCATCTACGGCATGGACCGCACACGCCAGCGCGTGGATACCGCCCTCGAACGGCTGGGGCTGCAAAGCCGCCAGCACCAGCTTGCGGGCAGCCTTTCCGGCGGCTGGAAGCAGCGCCTCACGCTGGCCGCCTGCATGCTGCACGAACCACGGCTGTTGCTGCTCGACGAACCCACGGCCGGCGTCGATCCCAAGGCACGCCGCGATTTCTGGGAAGAGATCCACAGGCTGGCCTCCCAGGGCATCACGGTGCTGGTATCCACCCATTACATGGACGAAGCCGAACGCTGCCACCGCCTCGGCTACATCGCCTATGGCCGCCTGATGGCCTGCGGTACGCCGCAGGAGCTTGTCGAACGCAGTGCGCTGCACACCTGGCAGGTCGGTGGCGAGGGCATCACCGCACTGGCAGAGGCCTTGCAGGGCGCACCGGGCGTGGAGATGGTGACGCACTTTGGCAACAGCCTGCACGTGAGCGGCAGCGACGCGGCTGCGCTGGAAGCCGCCACCGCGGCCCATCGCGCCGATCCACGTCAGCACTGGCAGCTCACCCGCCCGGCACTGGAAGATCTGTTCATCCACCTGATGGGGCAGGCGCATGACAACTTCACCGGCAACCGCGCCTCATGAACGCGCTCAACCGCTACTTCAGCCTGCATCGGCTGCTGGCGATCATCGTCAAGGAATTCATCCAGATGCGGCGCGACAAGCTCACCTTCGCCATGATGGTGGGCATCCCGCTGCTGCAGCTCACGCTCTTTGGCTATGCCATCAACAGCGACCCCAAGCACCTTCCTGCCGTGGTGGTGGCGCACGAACAGAGCGAATTCACCCGCAGCATCGTCGCCGCGCTGCGCAACACCGACTACCTCGACATCCGTTCGGCCACGGTTTCCGAGCGCGACGCCAGCGAGATGCTGGCGCGCGGCGAGGTGCAGTTCGTGCTCACCATTCCGCCGGACTTCTCGCGCCGCCTGATCCGTGGCGAACGCGCGCAACTGCTGCTGGAAGCCGACGCCACCGACCCTTCCGCCACCGGCAACGCCATCGCTGCCCTGCAACAGATCAGCGGCAGCCTGCTGCGGCACGACCTGCGCGGCCCGCTGGCGGCGCGGCAGACCGCCGAGGCACCGTTCGAGCTGGTGATCCACCGCCGCTACAACCCCGATGCGCTTGCCAGCTACAACGTGATTCCGGGCCTTGTCGGCGTGATCCTCACCATGACCATGATCATGTCGACCGCGCTGGGGCTCACGCGCGAAGTCGAGCGCGGCACCATGGAGAACCTGCTGGCCACGCCGGTACGGCCGCTGGAGGTGATGATCGGCAAGATCATGCCCTACGTCATCGTCGGGCTGGTTTCCATGGCCTTCGTGCTGACGGCCGCGCGCTGGCTGTTCCATGTGCCCTTCATCGGCAGCCTGCCGCTGCTGTGCGCGGTGATCCTGCTCTTCATCGCGGCGAACCTGGTCGTCGGCATCACCGTTTCCAGCCTCGCACGCAACCAAATGCAGGCGCTGCAGATGACCTTCTTCTTCTTCCTGCCCTCCATCCTGCTCTCGGGCTTCATGTTTCCCTTCCGCGGCATGCCGGTGTGGGCACAGTGGATCGGCGAGGCGCTGCCGCTCACGCATTTCATGCGCATCACGCGCGGCGTGATGCTCAAGGGCAACGGGCTGGCCGAGATCTGGCCGGATCTGTGGCCGCTGCTGTTGTTCATGCTGGTAATGATGGCGCTGGGGCTGGGGCGCTTCCGGCGCACGCTGGATTGAGGGCCGGATGAAAAAAAGCCTCCCGCGGCCCATCGATGGACCGGGGAGGCTGGGGGAGGAGACGGATCGGGATTATTCAGCGTGCGCCGAACTTGTCGACGGCTTCCCACAGGCCGTTGAGATACACGGCACCGAGCGCGCGGTCGTAAAGGCCGTAGCCGGGCTTGCCGGTCTCGCCCCAGATCATGCGACCGTGGTCCGGACGCACGTAGCCGGTGAAACCGACGTCGTGGTAGGCCTTGACGATGGCTGCCATGTCCAGCGAGCCGCAGTCGGAGCGGTGGGCCGTTTCCTCAAAGTCGCCCTGCGGGGTGATCTTCACGTTGCGCAGGTGGGCGAAGTGGATACGGCCCTCACCACCGAATTCGCGCACCAGCGCTTCGACGTTGTTCTCGGGGCCGGCGCCCAGCGAGCCGGAGCACAGCGTGAGGCCGTTGGCCGGCGTGTCGACGATCTTCAGCAGGCGCGCGAGGTCGTCGCGATTCTTCACGATGCGCGGCAGGCCGAAGATCGGGCGAGGCGGATCGTCCGGGTGGATCGCCATCTTGATGCCCACTTCCTCGGCGACCGGAATGATGGCCTTGAGGAAATAGTCGAGGTGGCTCCACAGTTTCTCGGCATCCACGCTGGCGTATTCCGCGAGCAGCGCCTTGAGTTTCTCGGGCTTGTAGCTCGAATCCCAGCCCGGCAGCGAGATGCCCTTGGAGATGTCGATCTCTTCGACTTCCTTGACGGAGAAGGCCAACGTGGTCGAGCCGTCTGCCAGCTTCTTGGCCAGCGTGGTGCGGGTCCAGTCGAATACCGGCATGAAGTTGTAGCAGATCACCTTCAGGCCACAGGCCGCGAGATTGCGGATGGTCTGCTGATAGTTGGCGATCAGGCGGTCACGCGTCGGCTTGCCAAGCTTGATGTCTTCATGTACGGGCACGGATTCGATGACGTCGAAGGCCAGGCCGTGGGCTTCGATCTTCGCCTTCAGCGCCTGGATCTTCTCCACAGGCCAGACCTCGCCCACCGGCACGTCGTAGACGGCGGAAACGATGCCGCCTTCCAGGCCGGGAATCTGGCGGATGTATTCGAGGGTGACGGGGTCGCTGTCGCCATACCAGCGGAAAGACATTTTCATGGGATTGCTCCTCTCGGTGTATTCAGTGCCTGGCTTCCAGGCAATCGGTTTGTGATTCCTGCGGCACGGAAACCATGGCTTCCGTCAGCGCTTCGGGGTTGAGACGGGCCGCGCAGCAGCTCCAGACCTGTTCCGCGCCATGATGCGCGATGAAGGCCCGTGCCCGCTGCTCGGAGGAAAACACCGCCAGCGGCTGCGTGCTCCAGACGATCCACACCAGCATCATGGCCGCCTCCTAGACTCCAGAATAGGCGGAGAAACCGCCATCGACCGGCACCACGACACCGGTGACGAAGCCCGAAGCCTCGGTGCTGGCCAGCCACAGCAAGGTACCCGTGAGTTCGCTGGCCTCACCGAAGCGGTTCATCGGCGTGTTGCGCAAGATCTTGCCGGCACGCGCGGTGGGTTCGCCAGTCGGGGAAAACAGCAGGGCATGGTTCTGATGGGTGACGAAGAAGCCCGGTGCGATGGCATTCACGCGGATGCCGGCCGGCGCCAGATGCACCGCCAGCCATTGCGTGAAGTTGCTCACCGCGGCCTTGGCCGCGCTGTAGGCGGGAATCTTGGTAAGCGGGCGGAAGGCGTTCATCGACGAGATGTTGAGGATGCCGCAGCCTTCGCGCCCCACCATCTGCCTGGCGAATACCTGCGAGGGCAGCAGGGTGCCAAGGAAGTTGAGGTCGAAGACGAAACGCATGCCTTCCGGGTCCAGCGTAAAGAAGGTGGTCACATCCGGATCGGTTTCCTGCAGATCGGCGGGCGAGAAAGTCTCGCGGCTGGTGGTGCCTTTCGGATGATTGCCGCCGGCGCCATTGATCAGCAGATCGCAGGGGCCAAGCTGCTTCTCGACTTCAGCAGCAGCCCCCTCCAGCGAAGCGCGGTCGAGCACGTTGGCGGCCAGCCCGATGGCCTCGAAGCCTGCCGTACGGATCTGCGCGGCCACCGCCTCGGCGGCCTCCTGCTTCAGATCGAGAATGGCGACGCGCGCACCGCAATGCGCCAGCGCCCGTGCTATCTCGGCACAGAGCACACCGCCGCCGCCCGTGACGACGGCGACCTTGCCGCCCAGATCGACCTTGTAAGTCTGCAACATGACTGTCTCCTCGGTTATGAATCCGCTTCGCACCTGCCGACAATCACCGGGATGCGGTATGGAAGTCAGCATCGGCCAGGACGGCCATACCGTCCAATGCCAAATTTGTCTTGCTGCATACCTGATGGGTATGGACATGACCATGAAGCACTACCTCAGATCCGGGCCGTTCAGACCACCTTCAGCGTCGGGTAATCGAAGCGCCTGCCCTCGAGGACGAGCTGGCGGGCAAGCCGGGCCAGTTTTTCATTGCCGACGATCTCCGCGAAGCCGCCGCCAGCGCAAAGCGCGGCGAGTCGTTCATCGAGAAGCCGGCTGAGCGGAAAAGGGTCACCCGGCAGCACCGCGATGCGCTTGCGGCGCAATGCGCCACGCTCGCGCCGCAGCCAGTCGCCATAGGCTGCCGTGGCGGCCCTGAGCGGCCGGGTATCCACCCCGCGCAGCGGGTAAAGCTCCTGCATGTGGCAGAACAGCACGAAAAGGCTGTCTGCACGGCTGAGCAGCTCGCGATGGATGTCGAAGGGCGGCATGGCGGGCATGCCCCGCGCCTCCGCCTGACGTGCGGCCCGCAGCGCCAGCGCGCCGGACCAGGCTGCGCGCGGCATGCCGGATGCGCGGTTTTCTCCGAAGACATGGTCGTAGCGCCCACCGAGCGCGGGCCAGTGCTCGCCCACCAGATGACGGAACAACGCCTTCTGCCGTCCGGGCCGCAGGGTCAGCCCGCCCGGCCAGACGAATTCCGCCCCCGCCCGCTCTGCTGCATCGAGCAGGGCATCGAAGTCAGCCTCGCCATCGCTGATGCCCGGGCACAAGGGCATCGCCATGATGCCGGCGCGAAAGCCCGCCGCGCGGGCACGGCGGACCACCTCCAGCCGCTCGGCCGGCGCCGGAGCGCCCGGCTCGATGACTGCCGCGACAGCCGGATCCAGCGTGGTGAGCGTAACCATCACCAGCACCTTGGGAAAACGCGCCAGCAGGTCGAAATCCCGCAGCACCAGCGTGCCCTTGGTCAGCACGCTGATGGGATTGCCTGCCGGCAGCAGGGCTTCGAGCGTCTGCCGGGTCAGGCCCAGCGTCTGCTCCAGCGGCTGATAGACGTCGGTGACGCCCGATCCCAGGCCGATCGCGCCGAATTCGGCCGAGAGGGCGCCGGCGGCCACATCGCGGGCCACCAGTCCGGGCAGATTCATGCGGACAGCGATGTCCCGCTCGAAATCGCCCGCCACGAAGTACTTCTCCGCCCTGCCATCGCAATAGCGGCAACCGTGCCCACAGCCCCGGTACGGCGCCAGCGCGCGGCGCAACGCGATGAGAAAGGAATCGGCGAGTGCCGCACGGGAAACGCCGGTCTTCGCCTCGATGCGGTTGACGATGGGAATGACCATGGCACCGAGTATAGCCACGTCATCGCAACGCCCGGCGCACGCGCTTCCCCAGCGGCACCGGGGAAGCGCGGCGCATCATGCCGCGCCTGACCGCGCCCGCTTACGGCCTGCCGGGATGCAGCAGCGAGCGCTTGCGCGCGTAGCCGAAATAGATCGCCAGACCGATCAGCGTCCAGGCACCGAAGGCGATCCAGGTCACCTTCTGCAGGAAGGCCATCAGGAACAGGCAGAACGCCACGGAAAGCATCGGCACCACCGGTGCGCCAGGGCAACGGAAAGCACGCGGCAGGTCCGGCCGGGTCTTGCGCAGCACCAGCACGGCGATCGAAATCAGCGAAAAGGCGGCCAGCGTGCCGATGTTGATCAGCTCGGCGAGCACGTTCAACGGCACCAGCGCGGCGATGGCGGAGAACACGATGCCGACCAGCCAGGTGGTGTTGAAGGGCGTGGAGAAGCGCGGGTGGATCTTCGCCAGCCGAGCGGGCAGCAGACCGTCGCGCGACATGGCGAACAGGATGCGCGTCTGACCGTAGGCCATGACCAGAATCACGGTGGTCATGCCGATGATCGCGCCCATGTCGATGAAACCGGCCACCCAGTTCTGGCCCGCGTATTGCAGAGCCAGCGAGACCGGATGATCGACACCGGCGAAATTGGCGAAAGGCACGATGCCGGTCATGATCCCGGCCACCAGCACGTAGAGCAGGGTGCACACCAGCAGCGAGCCGATGATGCCGACGGGCAGATCGCGGCGCGGGTTGCGCACTTCTTCGGCGGCGGAGGTGACGGCGTCGAAACCGATGTAGGCAGAACATCACGGCGGCGGCATTGAACACGCCGGAGAAGCCGAAAGGCATGAAGGGCTGCCAGTTTTCCGGCTTCACATGCCAGACGCCCACGGCGATGAACAGGCAGATCACGGCGAGCTTCACGGCCACCATCACGTTGTTGAGCCTTGCCGATTCACGCACCCCGCGCGACAGCACGAAGGTGACGGCCAGCATGATCAGGGCGGCCGGCAGGTTGATCACCGTGCTCACGCCGGGGATGGAGCCGGGTGCCGCGCTCAGCGCCACCGGCAGCTTGATGCCGAAACCGGCCAGCAGCGACTGACAATAGCCTGACCAGCCCACCGAAACGGCCGAAGTCGCCAGGCCGTATTCGAGGATCAGATCCCAGCCGATGATCCAGGCCACCAGCTCGCCCAGCGTGCTGTAGGCATAGGTATAGATCGAGCCGGAGACCGGCACGGTAGACGCGAATTCGGCATAGCACAGGGCAGCGAAACCGCAGGCCAGGCCGGCCAGGACGAAGGACAGCGTCAGCGCGGGGCCGGCGGTCAGGGCGCCGGTGCCGGTCAGGACGAAGATGCCGGTGCCGATGATGGCGCCGATGCCCAGCAAGACCAGATCCAGCGGCCCGAGCACTTTCTTCAGGCCTTCTCCGCTGGTCTGGCCAGCGATCATTGCGTCAATATCCTTGGTGCGAAACAGGCTCATCTCCAGTCCCCTCGTTATGTCCGCCGATGGCGGTTTGTATGCAAAAAGGGGCGCATTATCCGTCAGTTCGGCACTGGCGGTAAGGCGGTGGCGAAGGGCTCCGGCGAGCGGGTGAAAGGACGCGGTCGGGCCGAGCTCAGGCGGCTTGCGGGCGGAATGCCACACGCACCAGGCGCGGCCCGCGTTGCGGGGATTCCACCTCGCCGAAAGGCTGCATGCCGAGGCGCTCCAGCGCTTTGAGCGAGGCCTGGTTGTGCGGCGAGGCGAGCGCCAGCACGCGGGATTTTCCGAACGCCGAGAAAGCGTGGTCGATCTGGGCTCGGCCGATCTCCTGCGCATAGCCCCGGCCTTGTGCGGCGGTGGCGAGCACGAAGCCGAGTTCGACATCGTCTTCACCGAGCGCATCGCAGGGCAGCAGACCGGCCACGCCGAGCAGGCTCCCGGTGTCGCGTGCCACGATCACGCCGATGCCATGCGCTTCGTCAGGCCTGGCGCCGTACGCGTCGAGAAAGGCCCGCGTCTCGGCCTCCGTGAAAGGGTGTCCGGCAAAGGCATGCCGCATCACCGCCGGATCGGCGAACAGGTGCTGCAGCCAGGGATGATCCTGCACGCCGTGGCGCCGCAGGATCAGACGGGGGGTTTCGAGGATCATCGTCGGCTTCATCGGGTCCGTGCCTGAAAGTTGCCCTTTACGCAGGAAGGATCAGCTTTGCAAGCATCGCACAACCGGCAGCAGGACGGCTGCAGAGGATGCTCAGCGCCGGTTCAAAGACTGTCGCGAGAGGCCGTCGGCGGGATGAAAAGCAGCGCATGCGCCCCGCTCACAGCCTTGCAGCAGACCATCAACAGGCGCTCAGATCGCCCGCCCATGCCACCATAGCGAAAGTGCTGCCGCAATGGAGATCAGCGCGGCGGCAAGGGCGGCAATCAGGCCGCTGATCTCGGTCTGCTTCTTCTCGAAGGCAATGCGCGAGTTCAGGGCTTCGTAGACCTTGGTGAGGTCCGGCGCCGTGCTGGCATGGAAGTATTCTCCCAGCGTCATCTCTGCCATCTTGCGCAGAGTGTTTTCATCGAGCTGGACACGCATCGACCAGCCCTCGAAACCGATGGTTTCGCCTTCGCGGGTTCCGATGCCGACGGTATAGACGCGAACGCCGCGCTCGGCAGCCATCTTCGCCGCATCGAGCGAATCAGGCCCGGTGGTGCGCTGGCCATCGGTGAGCAGGATGATCGCGCTGGAGGTATTGGAGCCCGGCGGCACCGGCTCGAACGGCTCGCGAACCTTATCCTGACCGATCGGTTGATTGTCGCCACGCCGCGCGTCGTCACCATAGAGCATCTGCGCGATGTCGATGCCGCTGTCCGGCAACAGGGTGGCGAGCGACAGCAGCAGACCGCTGCCGATGGCAGTACCGCGCTGGAGCTGAAAGCGGTCGATGGCAGCAATCAGATCTTCATGGTTGCGCGTGGGCGGCTGCACGACCGACGCGGTGCCGGCAAAGGCGATGATGCCGACCTTGGTACTTGCCGGCTGCGCCTTGATGAAGGCCTTGGCGGCCGCCTGCGAGGCCTCGATACGGTTCGGCTGCACATCGGTGGCGCGCATGCTGCCGGACACATCCATGGCCAGAATCACGGTCTGCTGCTGTATGGGCAGCGTGAGAGTCATGACCGGCCGCGAGGCGGCAAGGAGCATCAGGGCCAACGCCAGCAGCATCAACAATGGCGGCACATGGCGACGCAGCGCATTGCCCGGGCCCAGGGCCTCGCGCACCAGCGCCAGATTCGCGTAGCGCACGGCAACGCGCTTGCGCCGCCGCAGGATCAGCACATACAACCCGATGAAGGCCGGAACGAGCAGCAAGGCCCACAAGGCCAGAGGCCACTGGAATGTCATCGTCTGCCCTCCTTCGCGCCAGCGGCCGAAACAAGATGGGACGGCACGCCGCTACCGCTCATGCGGCTGCGCAGGGCACGCAGATCGGCAAAGCGCAGCAGGGCATCCATCAGATCCCCTTCGGTGGAGAGTTCCAGCGCGTCGACGCCTGCCTCGGCAAAAGCAGTGCGCAAGGCAGCTTCACGCTCGGCGGCCAGCCCGGCGAAACGGTGGCGGAAGCTTTTGTCATGGGTGTCGACGAAGAGCTGTTCGCCGCTTTCCGGATCTTCGAGCAACAGCATGCCGATATCGGGCAATTCGTGCTCCAGTGGATCCGAAAGGCGCACGGCGATCACCTCGTGGCGCATGGCCAGCCGCCCCAGTACGCGCTCCCAGCCCGGCGTGCTGATGAAATCCGAAACCACGAAGACCAGCGCCCGGCGCGGCAGGATCCGCGCGGCATGCGCCAGCAGCGCGGCAAGCTGGGTCGGCGCGGGCCGGGTCACCGGCCGGGCCAGCAACACGCGCAGCAGGTGGAGCACCTGCAGACGGCCGCTGCGCGCGGGGATCACCGTATCCACCTGGCTGCCGTAGCACAGCGCCCCGATGCGGTTGCCGTGGCGGGTCAGCAGACGCGCCAGCACGCCGACGAATTCGGCCGATACGGCCTGCTTCTTGATACGGGTGCCGAAGTCCAGCGAGGCAGAGAGATCCAGCAGGAACCAGGCGGTGAGGTCGCGATCC
Organism: Candidatus Dactylopiibacterium carminicum; assembly: GCF_014736495.1. Lineage (GTDB taxonomy): Bacteria > Pseudomonadota > Gammaproteobacteria > Burkholderiales > Rhodocyclaceae > Uliginosibacterium > Uliginosibacterium carminicum. The sequence continues at coordinate 43,861 of NZ_MDUX01000018.1, read as the reverse complement.
TCGTTGTACTCGCGCACATGGGGCGTCTGCATGCGCGCGGTGACGTTCCAGTCGATATGGCGCACATCGTCGTGATGCTGGTATTCACGCAGATCTGCAAGATCCAGCCCGGGGCCACGGAAGAAACTGCGGTAGTCGCCATGCAGCAATCCGTCCAGACGGCGGATCACGGTCCATTCGAGGCGCAGCAGCAGCGCTTCGGCGTCAGGCAGGGGCGACATGGCCGGGCTCCAGGGCTTTCTGCGGCGCAGGAATGTGCTGCATCAACCTGACGATCAGCGCATCCGCATCGAGACCTTCGGCCAGCGCCTGATAACTCAGCACCAGGCGATGGCGCAGCACATCGGGCACCAGTTCGGTCATGTCTTCCGGCAGCACGTAATCGCGCCCGCGCAGGAAGGCCAGCGCCCGCGCCCCTTCGACCAGGCTGATGCTTGCCCGCGGGCTGGCACCGAAGGTGAGCAAGGGCGCGAAATCCGGCAAGCCGTAACGCCCCGGCTCGCGCGTGGCGCACACCAGACGCACCGCATACTGCATCAGCGCGGGCTCGACGAAACCCTTGCGGCATTCCGCCTGCAACGCGGCAAGCTGATCGGTGGTGGCGATGGCGCTGATGACGGGAGGCTCGGTCGTCACGCGCTGGACGATCACCAGCTCTTCCTCGGGCGTGGGGTAGTCGACCAGCACCTTCATCATGAAACGGTCCACCTGCGCCTCCGGCAGCGGATAGGTGCCTTCGGTCTCGATCGGGTTCTGTGTGGCCATCACCAGGAAGGGCGCCGGCAGGCGGTGCGTTTCGCCGGCAATCGTCACCTGCCGCTCCTGCATCACTTCGAGCAGCGCGCTCTGCACCTTGGCAGGCGCGCGGTTGATTTCATCGGCCAGCAGCAGATGGGTGAATACCGGCCCCAGCGTGGTCGAGAATTCGCCGGTCTTCTGGTTGTAGATGCGATTGCCGATGAGATCGGCCGGCACCAGATCGGGCGTGAACTGGATGCGCCGGAAGCCGCCACTGAGCGTGGCCGCCAGCGTCTTCACGGTCAGCGTCTTGGCCAGCCCCGGCACGCCTTCGACGAGCAGGTGCCCCTGCGCCAGAATGGCCACCATCACCCGTTCGAGAAACTGATCCTGCCCCACGATCAGCTTCTTCACCTCGTAGAGGATGCGCTCCATCAGGGCGGCCACTTCGGCATGTCTGGCTTGTGATGTGCTCATGGTCGGATCCTGGTTGTGGTGGAAAACACGCGGAAACGGCTCAGAACCTGTTCATAGTCTTACTGCGAGGCCGTGATCGGGGCTCATGTGCTGCTCGGAATCCTCATGTATCCACATACACTCCGGTTCCTGCGCTGCTCTTTTCCACGGTTTGCTTTGCATAGCAAACCGGCTGCGGCAGCGCAGAGCTACGCTCGGCTGTTTGCTGCCTACGCCCCCGCTGACGCCCTCTCGCTACAGACTTTGAACAGGTTCTCAGAAAGGCGACATGCCGACCGCCGCCGCCGCATTCTCGATCGGCACGGCAAAGCCGAGCCCGACGAAGAAACGCTGCTGCACCGGGTTGAGCAGCGCAGTGACGATGCCCACCACCTCGCCTTTCATGTTCACCAGCGGCCCGCCGGAGTTCCCGGGGTTGGCAGCCGCATCGAACTGGATCAGGTTGCTCAGCATCCGTTCGCCGTCTGCCGAACGGAACTCCCGCTTCAGGCCGGAGACCACGCCGGAAGACACCGAAGGGCCAAATCCGAAGGGAAAGCCGACGGCTGCCACCATGTCACCCGGGCGCAGGCCGGCTGTGGAAACCAGGGTGGCCGGCTGCAGGTCGTCCGGCACCCTGGCCGCCCGCAATACGGCCAGATCGTTCGCTGGATCGACACCGGCGAGAAATGCGGGCGACTCCGAACCATCGGCGAAGCTCACCCTGAGCTGCCGGGCGCCGCTGACGACATGCAGGTTGGTCAGGATCGCGCCCGTTTCGGTGATCACCACACCCGTGCCGATGGCAAGGTCGGCCGCCCCGGCTTCGCTTTCGGGTTTGGCCTTCCCCGCACGCCCCGGCGTGGCCGGCGTCATGGTGGGCTCCGGATGACCCAGCCCGACGACACGCACGATGGAGGGCCCAATCAGCGCAGAGGCTTTTGCCACCTGGGACGGGAGGGATTCCTTTTCAAGCGTACGCAGTACGGCGCGGTCGATGTCCGCTTGCGTCGGCAAAGGCGATGCGGAAGACAGATGGCGCTGGATCGCTCCACCGGCCAGCACTGCCAGCGCCAGCAACGCGATGCCTGCAAGGCTGCGCCGGACTGCTGGCAACGGCCAACGCCTGCGCCAGGGCGGTGGCCTCACCTGCGTTTCTTCCGCGATGGGCCGGACAGGTTCCGCGCGCGCCGTGCTGTACAAGACGGTTCGTTTCATGGGCCACCTCGCGCTCAACATGGAACGCAGGCGACACCGCTCGTTCCGCTATCAGCAAGCTGCCGGCAGAGCCCGGCCAGACTTCATGCTGGTACGCGGAATGCGCTTCTTCAAGCCCGGATATTGCGGATGAGGCACCGGCCGGCACCCCATCCCGGCTCAACCCGCATGCTGCGTGGCCTGAAAGGCACGCACCGCATGCAGCAACGCCAGCAGCAGCGGGCTCTGCTCGTCGCCGCGCCAGGCGCAATGCAGCAGCACACGCACCTCGCCCGCCAGCGGCCGGTAGACGACGTTGGGCAGTTGCAGGGCACGCACCGAGGCAGGCACCAGCGCCGTGCCGAAGCCTCCGGCGACCATCACCGTGGCGGAAATCATGTCGGTGGCGCGCTGGCGCACGCGCGGCTCGAATCCGGCCTGGCGGAAGAGGTCGCGCGTGGCGGTGAATACCGCATTGTCCTGCTCGCCGATGAAGGCCTCATGGCGCAGCGAGGCAATGGCGATCTCGGACTGCGCGGCCAGCGGATGGCGGGCGTTCAGCGCCACCAGCACCGGCTCGGCACACACGGGCTCGATGCGCAGCCCGGGCGACTCGGGCAGGTAGCGGTCGAAGGCAACGAGGATGCGCCCCCGGTGCAAGGCTTCGATCTGCGCGCCCTTGGGCGCGTTGTGCAGCACCAGCTCGACCTCGGGCCGACTGGCGGAAAAACCGTTGAGGATCTGCGGCACGATACCCAGCATGGCCGAGCCATACACACCGACATCCAGCCGGCCGGCCTCGCCCCGCCCGGCACGCCGGGTGAGCTCGTCGGCCAGCGCCACCTGAGCCAGTATCTGGCGCGCATGGGTGAGCAAAAGCTCGCCGGCATCGGTCAGCTCCACGCCCCAGTGCGTACGGCGGAACAACTGCGCGCCGGTGTATTCCTCCAGTTGCTGGATCTGCCGCGTGAGCGGCGGCTGCGAGATGTGCAGCCGCTCGGCCGCACGGCTGATGTTGCGCTCCTCGGCCACCGCCACGAAGTACTTGAGTTGTCGCACGTCCATGCGGCTGGCTCCCGTTCTGGCCCGACCGGACAGCCCGGCGGACGGATGACTTGCAGCGGCGTAGCTTACCTGCCTGGATATTGGGCGTGGAGAATCGGGCGTCGTACCCCGACGCGGCGCGTAGCCCGACAAGCCAATGACCAGGGTCGGCAGCGAAATCCGCCCGCACTTCGATACCTCAGTGCGAACGGATTTCGGTTCGGGTGCGAGCGCTGCCGCAACTCCGTTCGTGCCGAGGTATCAAAGCATGAACGGACGCCGATCGACCCTGGCGCGTCGCCCGGATGCTAGCCTCAGGCCGGAATTCGGAGCGGATGGGTGTGGAACGCTCAGGCGCCGAGAATGCGGATCTCCTCGCCCTGGACGCTGACGAGGTCACCCGCGCGCAGCTTGCGGCCACGCCGCAACTCGGGCTCGCCATTCACGCACACCAGCCCCTCCTGCACCATCATCTTGGCGACACCGCCCGAGGAGGCGATGGCCAGCAACTTGAGCAGGGCGTCGAGGGCGATGTGATCGCGGGTCAGGGTGAATTCGGTCATGGCATCAAGGAAGAGATCGTCTGCTGGACTTCGAGCGCCATGCTCTGACCTTTTTCCAGCAGGCGCAAGCCCGGCATGCCCTCACGATTGAACGCGTCGGTCAGGTGGGTGACGGGTTCGTAGCACCACCAGTCGCCATGTTCGGGCCGATAGACGATGACCAGATCCAGCCCTTCGGGCTCGGCGGTGAGCCAGTCGATGGCGATGCCAAGATCGCGCCTTTCCATGCGCATGGGCGCATCGCAGCCGGTGAACTGATGATCGATCAATCCCTGACCGAGCGTGCGCAGCTGGCGGAAATCCCAGTCCGCCGGCAGCTCGGCGTGATGCGTGCTGGGTATGCCACGCTCGATGCACTCCCAGTAGCCGCTGGCGCCATAGCGCACGCGCAGATCCTCTTCGCGCGCCGGACGCATGATGTACGGGTGAAACCCCAGGCCATAGGGCAGGCGATCCTCGCCGAGATGGGTGATCTCCAGGCGCATGCACATCCCGTCGTCTTCTAGCCGGTAAGTCTGGCGGGCACGGTAATGCCAGGGGTAGCCAAGCGGATGTTCGGCCTCCACGCCGAGCACGATTTCCGTGGCTTCGTGGCTCAGTACTTCCCACTCGTGCATCCAGCCCGTGCCGTGCATGGGATAGGGCGAATCGTCGCGATTGGAGGGAACAGCATGAAAACGGCCGTCCAGATGGAAGCCGCCGCCGGTGAGGCGGTTGGACCAGGGCAGCAGCGGAAAATTGGCCACCACGCGGCGCTCCGGATTGGGCGCATAGGGACGCCAGAGCGGTACCCAGGCGTCCTAATGGCGGAATTCCCAGCCGGCGGCGCTGCCGCCCAGTGCGGGAATCACGCCGAGACGCTGGTGTGCATTTTCGATTTGAAGGATGATCGGGGAATTCATGTCGGACAACCTGCTTTTTGTCAGACATCATTCTACGCGCCGGTAGACGCCTGTCCGCCGCGCCACACTTTGTTGCAAGTGGCATCCCCGCCGTTAGTCCACGCGGGCTGACAATCCATATCGCTGATGACACAAGAGGCCCGCACGCTTCCGTTGCACGGGCACGCGACTCAGACGGGTATCCCGTTGCCCTGGGATGACCCGGCCACAAAACACTGCCGGCAGCAGTCTGGATGATAAAACCACTGCCCCGGGATTCAGGAGTACGCGACTGCGGCCGATAAAACCCGACTGGCGTGTACCGATTGAACGCAGAGAAGCGAGGAGGCCATCGTGGCGCAGACGCAAGATCAGGACGAACTGGAGTTCGCTGGCGATGCGGTCGAGGAAGACAGACGCGGCAACCGTCGTCCATGGCGCATATTGATCGTGGATGACGATCCCGATGTGCATACCACCACCACCTTCGCCCTGCGCAACGCAGAGATCCTCGGTTGCCCCCTGGCTTTCCTGCATGCCGATTCCGCCAGCCAGGCGCGCGAGCTGCTCAAGCGTGACCAGGAAATCGCGGTGATCCTGCTTGACGTGGTCATGGAGCAGGAAGATTCCGGCCTGCAACTGGTGCGCTTCATCCGCGACGAACTGGGCATGAGCGAGACACGCATCATCCTGCGCACCGGCCAGCCCGGCTATGCGCCCGAGATGGATGCCATCCGCGACTATGACATCAACGATTACAAGACCAAGTCCGAACTCACGCGCAACCGGCTCTACACCGCGCTGACCGCCGCCGTCCGTTCCTATCACCAGATCCGCACCATCAACCAGAGCCGGCGCGGCCTGGACCTGATCGTGCGCGCCAGCGGCGAATTGCTGGCGCTCTCCGGCATCCGCAGCTTCGCTGCCGGCGTGATAACGCAGATGTCATCTCTGCTGGGCGTCGCCCCCGAAGGCCTGATCTGCGTGCAGCGCCCGCAGGAGGGCAGCAGAGGAGAGGATGCTCTGGTCATTGCCGCTGCCGGGCGTTACACCCCGCTGATCAACCAGTCGCTGGGCGAGATCGGTGATACCGGGGTGCGCGCCAGCATCGAGCGCTGCCTCGACGAAGGCCGCCACATCTTCACACCCGACCATTCGGTACTGTTCTTCGGCAGCCGCAGCCAGCGCAACATGGCCGCCTACCTGGACGCGCCGCTGCAGCTGGACGCGGACTGGCAGCAACTGCTCGAAGTGTTCTGCGCCAACATCGCCATCGGGCTGGAGAACACCCTGCTGTTCTCCCGGCTGCAGGACTTCGCCTATCTCGACACGCTGACCGGCCTGCCCAACCGCCGCAGCCTGATCAACAGCCTCGACGATATCCTGCTGGGCAGCGAGCGCGGCCGCTACACGCTGGTACTGATGGATCTGGATGGCTTCGCCGAAACCAACGATGCCATCGGCCACAAGTTCGGCGATGCCCTGCTCCGCGCCGTGGCGCAGCGCCTGCGCAACCTTTTCGGCAATCACTGCACCATCGCCCACCTCTCGGCCGACACCTTCGCCGTACTGGGCTACATCGAACTGCTGCTGCCGGCCAGCCTGCAGGCGGCATTCCGCGATGCCTTCGTGATCGACGGCCAGGAGCTGATGGTCGGTGCCAGCATGGGAATCGCACATCTCATCGATGTGGAAGGCAACGGCGCCGAAGCACTCAAGGATGCCTACCTGGCGTTGCGCCGCGCCAAGCTCCACGCCCGCGGCGAATATATGTTCTTCACGCGCGACATGGGGGCCGAAACCCGTGAGCGCTCGCGCCTGCTGCAGGCTCTGCGCCTGGCCACCGAACGCCAGCGCCTGTTCCTCTGCTACCAGCCGCAGATCAACCTGCAGAACGGCAAGGTCATCGGCATCGAGGCCCTGCTGCGCTGGCGCGCCGAGGATGGCCGCCTGATCGAGCCTGCCCGCTTCATTCCCATCGCCGAACACTCCGGCATGATCGTCGGCATCGGCGAATGGGTGATGCGCACCGCCTGCTTCCAGCAGGCCGAGCTCGCCCGCCAGGGATTCACGGGGCTGTCGATGGCGATCAACATCTCGGTCGGCCAGCTGCGCCACCCGCATTTCCTGGCCTCGCTGCAATCGGCGCTGCACGACAGCGGCGTCGATCCCACGCTGATCGAGCTGGAGGTCACGGAATCCATCGCCATGGGCGAAGCCGATTTCCTCGCCCGGCCACTCGAAGCAGTCAGGGCTCTGGGCGTCAAGGTCGCCGTGGATGACTTCGGCACCGGCTTCTCTTCCCTCTCCTACCTGCAGCGCCTGCAGGTCGACCGCCTGAAGATCGATCGCAGCTTCATCGCCGATCTCGAGCATGACGAGCGCGCGCAGCGCATCCCGGAGCTCGTGATCCAGCTGGCGCACCGCCTGGGCCTGCACGTGCTGGCCGAAGGCGTCGAGACTCCGGAGCAGGCACGCCTGCTTACCGATCTGGCCTGCGACGAAGCCCAGGGCTATCTCTACGCACGGCCGATGGAATCCCATCTGCTGGTCAACTGGCTGCATCAGCATCAACAAGGGAACCGACATGGCGAAAGGCGCTAGGCCGCCGCGCCGCCGCATCCGCCTGACCGTGCGGCGCGCGGTGATGCTCGCAGTGCTGTTGGGCGTATTGCTGCCGGCGCTGCTGGTGGGGGCCTATCTGGCCCGGGTGTTCTACAGCGACAAGCTCGAGAGCGAGGTGCGCAACACGCTCGCCAACAACGCCGAACTGCTCTCCGTGGGGGTCAGCGAAAGCCTGTGGTCGCTGGACTACGAGTCGGTGGGCGCGATGGTCGAGGCGGCGATGAAGGATCCCTCGCTGGTCCGCGTGGAAGTGCGCGACCCCAAGCTGGGCCGTCTGGTAGCCCGCGAGCGCCCGGAGCGTCGCGTGGGGCAGAGCTTCCAGACCGAGCAGAAGGTGTCGCGACGTGGCGAGGAAATCGGCAGCGTGCATATCGAGCTGACCGATGCGCCACTGCGCGAGGCACTGGGCCAGCAGACGCTGACGCTGGCGAGCATGCTCAGCCTGCAGATGGCGGGCAGCGTGCTGCTGATCCTCTTCGTGCTGCAGCGGCGCGTGGGTGATCCATTGCTGCGGCTGGGCCTGGAAGCGGAACGACTATCGCGCGGCGAGCTGGAGCGCCCCATCGTGCCGAAGCATGACGACGAGATCGGCGACGTGGAAAAGCGGCTGGAAATCACCCGTCACGCACTCAAGGAACTGATCGGTTCGCTGGCACAACAGAACGAGGCGCTGGAATCCGACCTGGCCGAACGCCGCCGCGTGGAGGCCGCCCTGCGCGACCGCGAACAGCGCCTGCGCGCCCTGGTGGCACAAAGCCCGCTGGCGGTGATCGAGTTCGACCTGAGCTGGCACGTGCTGGACTGGAACGAGGCCGCCGAGCGCATCTTCGGCTGGCGGCGCGAGGAGATCATCGGCCAGCACGCCTCGCGCCTCGTCGAAGCCGAAGGCGAAGACACGCTTTCCGCGCACCTCGAGGCCAGCATCGCGCGCGGCCGCGTGCGCTTCCACTGCCTGCGCGCCGGTGCGCACGAACACATCGTCTGCCAGTGGTACAACAACCTCATCCGCGATGCCAGCGGCAATGCGCAGCGCATCGTCGCGCTGGTCGAAGACATCACCGAGCGTCAGCGCAATGACGAGGAAATCCGCCGTCTGGCCGCCGTCGTACGGCTGACCACCAATCTGGTCGCCCTGACCGACCGCCAGGGTCGCGTGGAATGGCTCAACCCGGCTTTCGGGAACCGCCTCGGCCCGGGCGCCTCGGCCATGCTCGGCCAGCCGCTGACCCAGCTGATCATCCAGCCCGACGGGGAAGACAGCATCACTGCAGTCAGTCATGCCCTGCAGGCTGGACGCATGCTGACCCTGTCCGAGCTGGCCTGCCGGACGCAGGACGGCACGGATTTCTGGGTCACCATGGAACTGCAGCCGATCCGCGACGAACAGGGCCGCATCCTGCAATGGCTGGCGCTGCTGACCGACATCAGTGAACGCCGCCACATGGTGGAAGGCCTGCGCAGCATCGCCCGCATCGGCAGCGAAAACGTGCCTGGCCGCTTCTTCAACCACCTGCTGTCCGCACTGGCCAGCGCCACCGGCGCCAGCGCCGCCTACCTCGCCTCGCATCACGAGCAGGGGATCCATGTCGAGGCCAGCTAGGCCGCGCCTGGCTGGACGGTGGAGCCTCATCCAGCCCGGGCACACAACGAACTCGCCCGCCACGCCGGCCTGCTGGGTGCGCTGCTGATGGAGCGCAATGCGGCCAAGGTCGTGGCCGAGGATGCGGTGTTCGCGCGCTGTGATCTGGCCGAGGCGCTGGTGATAGAGCCGATCGTGGAAGGCAACGATCACGTGATCGGCCACCTCGCCCTGGTCTTCGACCACATGCTGGATGCCGCTCCCAGTGTGCAGTCCCTCGTCGCGCTCGGCGCAGCCCGCGCCAACGCCGAATTCCTGCGCCAGCGTGCACTTGAGGCACTGCGCCAGAGCGAACAGAAATTCTTTTCCCTGTTCGTGTATTCGCCGATCCCCGTGGCGGTACTGCGCAGCACCGATGGCCGCTGCCTGGATGCGAACCCCAGCTTCCTCAAGACCTTCGGCTATCGCCGCGAGGACATCGTCGGTCGCACCAGCGACGAGGTTCCCATCCACGCCCAGGGCGATGCGCAGCGCCACTGGGTGCGCGAACTGATGCAGCAGCAGAGGGAAGTCTCGGGCGTGGACCTGCAATTGCGCACACGTCTGGGGGCGTTGCTCGACTGCCACGTCTACATCCGCCCGATTCCGATGAACGACGAGGAATGCCATCTGGTGGCGATCACCGACGTGACGCAACTGCGCGCCGCCCAGCGCCAGGTGGAGGAGCTCAATCAGTCACTGGAGAAGCGCGTCGAGGCGCGTACCCACGATCTTGCACAGAGCAATGCCGAGCTGGAAACCGCGCTGGTGCGGCTCAAGCGCACACTGGATGAACTCGTGCGCGCCGAGAAGCTCGCCGCGCTGGGTTCGCTGGTGGCCGGTGTGGCACACGAGCTGAACACGCCGATCGGCAACGCACTGATGGTGGCCAGCACCCTGCACGACCTCAACGTCACCTTCCAGGACCAGATCGAAGCCGGCCTCAAGCGCTCCACGCTGGATGCCTACGTCGGGGAATCCGCTTCGGCGGCCGACAGCCTGCTGCGCAACCTGCAACGCGCCGCCGAACTGATCAGCAGTTTCAAACAGGTGGCAGTAGACCAGACCAGTTCGCAGCGCCGCCGTTTCGATCTCGCCGAGGTGGTGGGCGAGATCGTCGTCACGCTGCAGCCGGTGTTCCGCAAGACGCCCTTCCAGGTGAGCGCCGACATCCCGCGCGGGCTGCTGCTGGACAGCTACCCCGGCCCCTTCGGCCAGGTGGTGACCAACCTGCTCAACAACACCATCCTGCACGCCTTCGAAGGCAGGAATCACGGGCTGGTCAGCCTGCAGGCCTGCCACGACCCGGAAGACGGTTGGATCCGTTTCAGTTGCCGCGACGATGGCGTGGGTATCTCCCCCGCCAACCTGCGCCGCATCTTCGACCCCTTCTTCACCACGCGGCTGGGGCGTGAAGGCACCGGGCTGGGGCTGAACATCGTGCACAACATCGTCAGCAGCGTGCTCGGCGGCGAGATCACGGTGGAAAGCGAGGAAGGCCGGGGCAGCTGCTTCATCCTGCGTCTGCCCGTGCAGGCGCCGCTGAACCCGGAACTGGTGCCGGACCTTCCCCTTCCCCCCTCGCTGCTGGCCTAGGGTCACGCCCTCTGCAGGGCCAGCAGCACATCCTTGAGCGAATCCGCGCAGGCCACGCCCAGCCGGCAGATGTCGGCATCCGGGCGCAGCAGGTCCAGCAGCATCACCACCGGCATGCTGGCTGACACCGCCGAACGCACGCCTGCATTGGAATCTTCCAGCGCCAGGCAATGGCGCGGCTCCACGCCGAGATGGCGCGCGGCCAGCTCGAAGATGTCGGGCGCCGGCTTGCCGTGCCGCACCTCGTCGCCACAGGCCAGCGCCCTGAAGCGCGGCAGCAGGCCGGCGCGTGCAAGCTTGGTCTCGGCACGCGTGCGCCGCGTGGACGTCGCCACAGCGCACGGAATACGCCGCGCATCGAGATAGTCGAACAGTTCGCGCACATACGGCTTGAGCGGAATCGCGCCACGCACGATGGCATCTTCGTAGCGCTCATCGAACGCGTGGCGCAGCGCGGCAATGGGAAAATCCTCGCCGAAGGCCGCGAGGATGCGCCGATCCGAATCGCGCGCGTTCAGGCCCACCAGCGACAGCCCGACCTCCTCCCGCCAGGGCGCGCCGATCGCCTGCGCCGCCTGCGCGAAGCAATCCAGCGCCACGCGCTCGGAATCGAGCAAGGTGCCATCCATGTCGAAGATCACGGCACGGGGAAGAGAGAGGGTGAACATCGGGAGTCGGGAGTCGGGAGTCGGGAGTCGGGAGTCGGGAGTCGGGAGTCGGCAAAAGTGTAGGCAGGGCATACGCCTATGCAAGGCCATTGCCACCTCTTTCGTACGGGCTGCACGCCGCCGCCGGTACGACTCCCCACTCCCGGCTCTCCACTCCCTACAGCAGAACGATGTCGAACTGCTCCGGCGTGTAGCTGGTCTCGGCGTGGAAGGAGATCGGCTTGCCGATGAAGTCCTGCAGGTTGGCGATGGCCTGCGCTTCTTCGTCGTGAAACAGATTCACCACGCCAGGACTGGCGAGTACGCGGAATTCGCGCGCCGTGAACTGGCGTGCCTCGCGCACCACTTCGCGCATCACTTCGTAGGCCACGGTGCGCGCGGTTTTCACCTGACCGCGGCCGCCGCAGGTCGGGCAGGATTCGCACAGCACGTGCGCCAGCGATTCACGCGTGCGTTTGCGCGTCATCTCCACCAGGCCCAGCGAGGTGAAGCCACCCACCGACACCTTGGTGTGATCGCGTGCCAGTGCCTTGGTCAGCTCGGCCAGCACGGAGAGACGGTGTTCTTCGTTCTCCATGTCGATGAAGTCGAGCAGGATGATGCCGCCAAGGTTGCGCAGGCGCAGCTGGCGTGCGATGGCCTGCGCAGCCTCCAGGTTGGTCTTGAAGATGGTGTCGTCGAAGGTTCGCGCGCCGACGAAGCCGCCGGTATTCACGTCGATGGTGGTCAGCGCCTCGGTCTGGTCGATGATCAGGTAGCCGCCACTCTTGAGGTCCACGCGGCGCGCCAGCGCCTTCTGGATTTCCTCTTCCACGCCGTGCAGGTCGAATAGCGGGCGGTCTCCCTGGTAATGCTTCAGCAGGTGCGCCACGCGCGGCATGTAGTCCTGCGCGAAAGTGCTGAGCTTCTGGAAATTCTCGCGCGAGTCGATCACCACCTGCGCGGTGTCGGCCCCCACCAGGTCGCGCAATACACGCTGGGCGAGATTGAGATCGCGATAGAGCAGTTGCGGCGCCGGGCCGCCGCCGCGCTGCTGCTGGATCTCGGCCCACAGCTTGCGCAGATAGGCGATGTCCGCCGAAAGCTCTTCGTCGCTGGCCTGCTCGGCCTGGGTCCGCACGATGAAGCCGCCCTTCTCCTCGGCGGGCAACAGCCCCTGCAGACGCGCGCGCAGCGCCTCGCGGCCCTCCTCGTTCTCGATACGCTGGGAGATGCCGATGTGATGATCCTGGGGCAGGTAGACCAGCAACCAGCCGGCGATCGAAAGCTGGGTGGACAGCCGCGCGCCCTTGGTGCCGATGGGATCCTTGAGCACCTGCACCATCAGCGTCTGGCCTTCGCTGAGGATGCGCTCGATGGGGCGCTGCACCTCGCCAGCGGAGCGGTCGAACCAGATGTCCGCCACATGCAGGAAGGCGGTGCGCTCCAGGCCGATGTCGATGAACGCCGACTGCATGCCCGGCAGCACGCGCACCACACGCCCCAGATAGACGTTGCCGACAAAGCCGCGCGCATGCTCGCGCTCGATGTGCAGTTCCTGCACCACACCGTTGTAGAGGAGCGCGACGCGCGTCTCCTGCGGCGTGAAGTTGATCAGATAGGCCTCGCTCATGGGGCTCCCCGGAATTCTGTATTACCCGGCATTCTACTGACTCGCTGCCCGCCCGGCGGGATTGACGAGGCAAAAGGGTGGCAAGGAGAATCGCGGCCGGGCACACTTTCGGGTACATCCACAGTCACATCGGAAAGCTCTAGATCAGAAAGGAAATGCCATGGCGCAGGACAACGACATCATCGACGCGGGTGCACCATCCGCCCCCTCGCAGGACGCCCGCAACATCGCGCTGCTGATATGGCTCGGCTCCATCCTGTTCGGCTTCATTCCCTCGCTGATCCTGTATCTGGTCAAGAAGGACGACCCCTACCTGCAGGATCAGGCCAAGGAATGCCTGAACTGGAACATCACCGCGCTGATCGGCTATGTCGGCGGTGTGATCCTCACCTTCATCCTCATCGGCGTGCTGGTGCTGCTCGTCGTGGGCATCGCACACCTGGTGTTCTGCATCCTGGGTGCAATGGCCGCCTCCAGCGGCAAGCCCTTCCGCGTGCCTTTCGCACTGCGGCTGATCAAGTAAGAACGTTGCGACCGGAGACTGGCAGCAGCCGGCGCCCGTTCATGCTTCGATACCTCAGCACGAACGGGGTTGGAAGGATGCACACATGCTCATCGAAATCCGTTCGCACTGAAGGTTCGAAGTGCGGGCGGATTTCGCCGCCGATCCTGGTCACCAGGCCGAAGGGCCCCCTTCAACCGGAATGGCGTTTGAGGAAGGCTGCCAGTGCGCGGCCGGTATGGGTGTCGGCGCCGAGCACGCCGGCCAGCGGCCCCTGATACACCACACGGCCCCCCTCCACGCCGCCTTCAGGGCCCATGTCGATCAGCCAGTCGGCCTCGGCCATCACGTCCAGATCGTGTTCGATCACCAAGGCCGTGTTGCCCGCCTCGACGAGTCGGTGCAGCACCGTGATCAGCTTTGCCACGTCGGCCATGTGCAGGCCCACGGTGGGCTCGTCCAGCACGTAGAGCGTGTGCGGGCTCTTGAAGCGCGAGGCGCGTGCCGCCGGATCGGTCTTCACCTTGGCAAGCTCCGTAACCAGCTTGATGCGCTGCGCCTCGCCCCCGGAAAGCGTCGGCGAGGCCTGGCCCAGCGTGAGGTAACCGAGGCCAACATCCTGCAGCAACTTGAGGGGATGGCTCACCTTGGGATGCGCGGCGAAGAATTCGACGGCTTCGTCCACCTCCATCGCCAGTACCTCGGCGATGTGTTTGTCACGCCAGGTGGCGGTGAGTGTGTCGGCATTGAAACGCGCGCCGTCGCAGACCTCGCAGCGCACCTTCACGTCGGGCAGGAAGTTCATCGCCACGGTCTGCACGCCCGCACCCTCGCAGGCCGGGCAGCGGCCGTCGCCGGTGTTGAAGGAGAAACGCGCCGCCGTCCAGCCGCGCAGCTTGGCGACCTCGGTATTGGCGAAGAGCTTGCGGATCTCGTCCCAGAACCCGACGTAGGTGGCCGGGCAAGAGCGCGGCGTCTTGCCGATCGGTGTCTGGTCGACCTCCAGCACGCGGCCGACGGCCTGCCAGCCCTCGATGGCCGAGCAGCCTTGCAGCCCCGTGACTTTCTTCTGCGTCTTCGGCATCAGCTTGGCCGTCTTGCGGCCGGTCTTCGCGGGCGCACCGTCTTCGTCACCGCCGACCAGGCGCTTGAGATTCGCGTGCAGTACATCGCGCGCCAGGGTCGATTTGCCCGAGCCGGAGACGCCGGTGACCACCGTCAGGCGGTTCAGCGGCACCTGCACGGAAACGTTTTGCAGGTTGTGCAGCGTGCCACCCGCAAGGCGGATGGCGGCGTCATCGGCGGATGGCGCAGTGCGACCATGCAAGGGATGCTGCAAGGGTTCGCGCAGGCTCTTGCCGGTCACCGAATCGGGTGCGGCGATCAGTTCGGCCGCCGTGCCCTGGGCGATCAGGCGCCCGCCACGTGTGCCGGCGCCGGGGCCGAGGTCCAGCACTTCGTCGGCACGGCGGATGGTTTCTTCGTCGTGCTCCACTACCACCACCGTGTTGCCCTTGGCACGGAGTGCCGTGAGCATGTCCAGCAGTACGCCGTTGTCGCGCGGATGCAGGCCGATGGAAGGCTCGTCGAGCACGTAGCAGACACCGCGCAGATTGCTGCCGAGCTGCGCGGCAAGCCGAATGCGCTGCGCCTCGCCGCCTGAGAGCGTGGGTGCGGCGCGATCCAGCGCGAGATAGCCCAGGCCTACGTCACGCAGGAAGGCGAGGCGGTGGCGGAGCTCGCTAACGATGTCGCGGCCGATGCCGGCTTCGCGGCCTTCGAGTTGCAACGCGTCGACCCACTCGGCCAGCGCATTTACCGAGCGGCGGCTCATCTGCGTGATCGATTCATTGCGATATTTCACCGCGCGCGCCACCGGATTCAGCCGTTCGCCATGGCAGGTACGGCATTCCACTTCCTCGCCGTCGGCATCGTCCAGCCCGGCGAACTCCATTTCGGCGACGTCGACCTCGGGATCCTTCATCCACTTCGGGATCTCGACGCCGGTGCCGCAGCAGCTCTCGCACCAGCCATGCTTGGAGTTGTAGGAGAACAGGCGCGGATCGAGCTCTGGGAAGCTGGTGCCGCAGGAAGGGCAGGCGCGCAGGGTGGACAGCACCACATCGTCGCCTTCCGGCGTGATCAGCCGGATCGTGCCCTTGCCGAACTGCAGCGCGGCGCCAAGCTTTTCGCGCAGTTCGCCTTCGTTGTCGGCACGCACCTCGACGTCCGCCACCGGCAGCTCGATGTTGTGCTCCTTGAAGCGGTCCAGCCGCGGCCAGGGCGCTACCGCCAGGAATTCACCGTCGACGCGCAGATGCGTGTAACCCTTGCCCTTGGCCCATTTGGCGAGATCGGTGTACAGGCCCTTGCGGTTGACTACCAGCGGCGCCAGCAGCCCGACCTTGCGGCCCTTGTATTCCCGCAGGATGCGCGCGGCGATGACGTCTTCCGATTGCGGCTCGATCCTGCAACCGCAATCCGGGCAGTGCTGGGTACCGAGCTTCACGTAGAGCAGGCGCAGGAAGTGGTGCACTTCGGTGAGCGTGCCCACCGTGCTCTTGCGTCCGCCCCGGCTGGTGCGTTGCTCGATCGCCACGGTGGGTGGAATGCCGTGGATGGCATCCACATCGGGCTTCGCTGCAGGCTGCACGAACTGGCGCGCATAGGCATTCAGCGATTCGAGATAGCGACGCTGCCCCTCGGCGAAGACGATGTCGAAGGCCAGCGTGGATTTGCCCGAGCCGGAAACGCCGGTGACCACGGTGAATGTGTTGTGCTGGATTGCCAGCGAGATGTTCTTCAGATTGTGCTCGCGCGCATGCACGACCTCGATGGCATCGAGGTGCTTCGGGCGTGGCGAGTGGGGCGCGGGGAGTCGGTAAACGGCGGCGGGCTCGGCGGCTCGCAGCACCCCACCGCCCAGGTGGTATTCCACCAGCGCCCGTCCGGTATGCGAGCGCTCGCAGGCGATGAGGTCTTCGACCGTGCCTTCGACGAGAATCTCGCCACCGCCGTCACCGCCTTCGGGGCCAAGGTCGATAAGCCAGTCCGCCGCGCGCATGACGTCCAGGTTGTGTTCGACGACGAGCACCGTGTTGCCGGCGTCGACCAGCGCACGCAGTGCCCACAGCAGTTTTTCGATGTCGCCGAAATGCAGGCCGGTGGTGGGTTCGTCGAAAAGGAACAGGCTGCTCTTGCTCGTGGCTTTCTTCTTCGAGGATTTTGCGGCGTATTCGGCCAGATGCCCGGCAAGCTTCAGGCGCTGCGCTTCGCCACCCGACAGCGTCGGTACCGGCTGGCCAAGCGTGAGGTAATCGAGGCCGACATCGACCAGCGGCTGGATGGCGCGCGTGAGTTCGCGGTCTCCCTCGAAGAAGGCCAATGCATCGGCACAGGTGAGCTCCAGCACCTCGGCGATGCTTTTGTCTTGTAGACGGAGCTCCAGCACCTCGGGCCGATAGCGCTTGCCATCGCAATCCGGGCAACGCAGATACACGTCGGAGAGAAACTGCATCTCCACATGTTCGAAGCCGTTGCCGCCGCAGGTGGGGCAACGGCCATCCCCCGAGTTGAAGGAAAAGGTGCCGGCGGTGTAGCCGCGCTGCTGCGCTTCGGGCAGGGCTGCGAAACGCTTGCGGATCACGTCGAAGGCGCCGACATAACTGGCGGGATTGGAGCGCGTGGTCTTGCCGATGGCGCTCTGGTCCACCATCACCACGGCTTCGATCAGCGCATCGCCCACGAGCCTGTCGAACGCGCCGGGCGTTTCGGTGGCCTCGCCCTTGGCCTTTTTGAGCGCTGGCCACAGCACATCCTGGATCAGCGTGGATTTGCCCGAACCGGAAACACCGGTGACGCAGACCAGGCGGCCGAGCGGGATGGCCAGATCGACGTTCTTCAGATTGTTGGCGCTGGCGCCAAGCAGCGCGAGGCGCGGTGTTTTCGCATCGACCGGCTGGCGTACCAGACCGGCATCCACCTGCTTGTGCCCGCCCAGGAATTGCGCTGTCAGGGTATCGGTACGGGCACGCAATTCGTCCGGTGTGCCGTTGAACACGATGTTGCCGCCCGCAGCACCCGGCCCGGGGCCGACGTCGATGATGCGGTCGGCATTGAGCATCACGGCCGGGTCGTGCTCGACGACCACCAGCGAGTTGCCGGCGTCACGCAGCCGGCGCATCACGCCGTTGATGCGGTCGATGTCACGCGGGTGCAGGCCGATCGAGGGCTCGTCGAGCACGAACAGCGTGTTCACCAGCGAGGTGCCGAGCGCGGTGGTCAGATTGATGCGCTGCACCTCGCCACCGGAGAGCGTACGGCTCTGGCGATCCAGCGTGAGATAGCCGAGGCCGACGGCGCAGAGATAATCGAGGCGGCTGCGGATCTCCTGCATGACCAGATCGACCGCATCGCCGGCACTGCCTTCCACCACGAGTCGCGCAAAGAAGTCCCGCGCCCGTTCGACCGGCAGGCGCATCGCGTCATGGATGGAGAGACCGGGCAGCGCCTGCAATCGATCGTCGCTCAGGCGGATGCCGCGCGGGCGGAAACGCTGGCGTGCAGCACCGAGCGCGAGATCGGCTTCCGCTTTCGTGCCCACCCGCCACAGCAGCGAATCGGTCTTCAGGCGCGCGCCCTCGCAGACCGGGCAATCGGTATAGGCGCGGTAGTGGGAAAGCAGCACGCGGATGTGCATCTTGTAGGCCTTGGTTTCCAGCCAGTCGAAGAAGCGTCGCACGCCGTACCAGTACTTCGGCCAGGAACGCTCCCAGCTCTTGAATTCGGGCTCGCCTTCCATCACCCACTGGCGATGCTCCTCGGGCAGATCGCGCCAGGCGACATCCGTGGCCACGCCCCGCCGCTTGGCCATCATGATCAGCTCACGCTGGGCTTCGTTGTAGCTCTCGGATTGCCAGGGCTTCACCGCACCCTGCGCCAGCGTTTTGGATTCATCCGGCACGATCAGGCCGGGATCGATGCCGATCACGCGGCCAAAACCGCGGCAGGTGTCGCAGGCGCCCACGGCCGAGTTGAAGGAGAAATGCGAGGGCGTAGGCTCGGCGTAATGGATGTCGCAGTCGGCGCAATGCAGATCGGCGGAGAATTTCCACACCCCCGGCAGCGCCTCATGGCGCTGCCCGCCCCCTGATGAGGCGGGAATTGCCTCCCCGCCCAGATGCATTTCCACCTTCCCGTTGCCGAGTCGCAGGGCGCTTTCCAGCGCTTCGCTGACGCGGGCGGTTTCCGCATTCGCGAAGCGGAAGCGGTCGACGGTGACCAGCAAGCGCTTGCCGTCTTCGGTGATGCGGGTGAAGCCCTGGCGTTCGAGGTGGCCGCGCATCTCCTCGACGCTGAAATTCTCGGGCACCGGGATCGGCGCAACGATGGCTAGGCGAGGGTCGTCGTGCTGCGGGCAGCGCGTGGCGAGTGCGGCGAGGATGGTCTGCGGCGTCTCGCGCTCCACCTTCTGTCCGCAGCCCTTGCAGTAGAGATGGCCGGCACGCGCCCACAGCAGTTTCAGATAGTCCGCCAGCTCGGTCATGGTGCCGACCGTGGAGCGCGAGGTGCGCACCTGATTGGTCTGATCGATGGCGATGGCCGGCGGCACGCCTTCGATGGCGTCGACCTGCGGCTTGTCCATACGGTCGAGGAACTGCCGCGCGTAGGGCGAAAAGGTTTCGACATACTGACGCTGGCCTTCGGCGTAGAGCGTGTCGAAGACCAGCGAGCTCTTGCCCGACCCCGAGGGGCCGGTCACCACGACCAGTTCGCCGGTCGGAATGTCGAGCGAGACGTTCTTGAGATTGTTCTGGCGTGCGCCGCGGATGCGGATCGCGGGACGGACGTAGGGATGCTGACTCATGATGCCGGGGCGCGGAGGGAGCTGGGGAAAATCAGCCGCCAGAACGACGGATGATCGGGAACAGACCCGGAATTGTAGCGCCGCCCCGGAAAGCCGGCGTTACTCGCCGCCGAAGGTTTCCCTGGCCTTCTTGCCGGTGGCGCGACCGACCTCCGCAGCTTCGCGTCCGATCTCGCGCCCCACTTCGCCCGCGCCGTGGTAGACCTCGACGGCCGTATCCTTGACACCCTTGCCGAGCTCCACGGCACCGCCAGCCACCGCCTTGGCGCCAGTGGCAACGTCGTGCGCGGCGGACTTGGCGCCATCCTTGGTTTCCTGCACGGAGCAGGCAGCCAGCAAAAGACAGATCAGGATCGATGGTATGCGGTTCATTTCACTCTCCATTGCCACGGTTCAGCGGCCCAAGTCTTCACCGTTGCTTTCAGGCTGCCATAGTAGCTCCGTCACGCGCAGACGCACGGATTTGCCGCTGGGCACGGTCCAG
This sequence comes from Candidatus Dactylopiibacterium carminicum, assembly GCF_014736495.1. Lineage (GTDB taxonomy): Bacteria > Pseudomonadota > Gammaproteobacteria > Burkholderiales > Rhodocyclaceae > Uliginosibacterium > Uliginosibacterium carminicum. The sequence continues at coordinate 24,011 of NZ_MDUX01000018.1, read as the reverse complement.
TCGATGGTGTCACCCACACGCAGGCCCAGCAAGGCCGCACCGATGGGCGTGAATACCGACAGGCGGGGGCCATCGTCGAGTCCGGCATCCCGCGGCCACGACAGCGTGTATTCATACACCTCGGGCTCAGGATCGAAGACGAAACGCAGCCTGGAATTCATGCTCACCACGTCTGCGGGGAGCTCGGAGGGTTCGAGCAACTCGGCGCGATCGAGTTCCTCCGCCAGGACATCGGCCACCGCGACACCGCGCGCGGCCGGCGAATCGAGCAAGGCATGCAGTCGTTCGTAGTCGAAGGTAGTCAGCGTGATCTGAGGCAGCATGGCGGGTCTCCCGAAAGTGACGCACAAAAGAAAAGGGGCTGTTGCCAGCCCCTTGGTTCTGCAGTTGCAGGCTGTGTTTATTTGACGCGGTTGCGGTACTCGTCGGTGCGGGTGTCGATTTCGATCTTGTCACCGATTTCGACGAAAGCCGGCACCGGCAGTTCAAAACCCGTCACCAGGCGGGCGGGCTTCATGACCTTGCCGGAGGTGTCACCCTTGACGGCAGGCTCGGTGTACTCGACCACGCGCACCACGGAGGTCGGCAGTTCGACGGAGATGGCCTTTTCGTTGTAGAACACCACTTCGCACTTCAGCCCGTCTTCCAGGTACTTCAGTGCGTCGGTCATGTTCTCGGCTTCGATCTCGTACTGGTTGTACTCCTCGTCCATGAACACGTACATCGGATCGGCAAAGTAGGAGTAGCTCACTTCCTTGCGCTCAAGCTGGACGACTTCGAACTTGTCATCTGCCTTGTACACGAATTCGGAACCGGCGCCGGTGAGCAGGTTCTTGAATTTCATCTTCACCTGAGCGGCGTTGCGGCCACCCTTGGAGTATTCGGCTTTCTGCACGACGAGGGCGTCGGCGCCGACCATCACGACGTTACCGGAGCGGAGTTCTTGAGCTGTTTTCATGAGGACACCTGGATGTGGCGCCCAAACGATGTGCGCCTGACGAGATTTACAAAGCCGGGCATTCTAGCAAGTTTTTGCTGAAAATCAGCAAGTTGGAGGCGAGGTCCGGTTTTTCCGCCAGGACTGCGCGCCAATGCGCCGCGTGGTGCTGCAACGCAGGCAGGGCTGCCTGCAGCCGCTGCCAGGCGCCGGCCAGATCGGCCTCCGCCTCCCAGGCCTGCCAGAAGGCCCTCAACGCAGCGCCGGTGCCATCATCCAGCCCCGCCATGTAGCGGTCGAGAAAGGCTTCCAGCTTGAGCAGATGGGCCCCCTCTTCGTGGCGGTAGATGTGCCAGACCAAAGGCCGGCCTGCCCACTGCGCACGCACGAAGGAATCCTCGCCGCGCACGATGTTGAGATCGCAGGCAGCCAGCAGACAGTCGTAGTCGGCCTGAGGCAGGAACGGCAGAAACGCCAGCGTGAGGTTGCCGACCCGGCCGCCCTCTTCCACCGCCTGTGTGGCCAGCCAGGCCCGCACACCGGGCAGATGGCGCCCGGCAGTCACGGCGCAGAACACCGGCAGCGCCCCCGTGGCCCAGGCCGTAAGCAGGCTGCCCAGCCCTTCGTTCTCGTAGCTGAACAGCGAAACCGCCAACGCCCCGGCAGGTGGCATCAGGCCCAATGTCCGCCAGAAAACTGCCGGCTGCACGCGTACCTCGTCCAGCGCCTCGCACAGCCCGGCCTCGCGCAGCAGGCCGCCCGTCCTGTCGGTGAAGCCGGGATAGAAGAAATGGCGGACCAATGGCAGACGCGGATGCGGCGAAGGCATGGCATGGCAGCCCTCCACCCAGTCCTCGGCACTCAGGTACTCGACGTCCACCCACAGCGGACGCTGCTGTCTGCCGGCCATCGCCGCGAGATATTCCGGCGGCGGCTCGGCACCGAAAGCCTCGATCACCAGATCCGCCGGCACGGCCTGCGCGGCGGCGGCATCCCAGCGACGGATCTCTACGCCATCCAGCACCTGGCAGCGCCGCTCCGGAGCCAGCGCAGGCGCAAGCAGATGGAAGACGGCGGGTTGATCCACCCACAGGCGCACGGCCAGCCCATGCTCGCGCACGAGCTGGCGCGCCAGGCGCCAGCTCACGCCGATGTCACCGTAATTGTCGATGACCCTGCAGAAGATGTCGCAGCTTTGCAGCATCACGATGGAAGAAAACCGTCACCTTGGGGCGGCCCAACAGCAAAACACGGGCCGGTTCGATCCCGACTCCCCGCCTCAGACAGCCAGATTCTCGTACAGCGGCGTGGAGAGATAACGCTCGCCGTAACTCGGAATGATGATCACGGTGGTCTTGCCCGCGTTCTCCGGGCGACGCGCCACCTGCAGACCGGCATACAGTGCAGCCCCCGAAGAAATGCCGATCAGCAGGCCTTCCTCGGCTGCCGCCCGGCGGGCGTATTCGAAGGCGTCGGCATTCGCCACGCGCAGCACCTCGTCGTAGATGGTGGTGTTGAGTACGCCCGGCACGAAGCCAGCGCCGATGCCCTGGATGGGGTGCGGGCCGCGCTGGCCACCAGACAGCACCGGGCTGGCTTCGGGCTCCACGGCATAGACCTTCACACCGGGCTTGAGGGTTTTGAGCGTCTCACCCACACCGGTCACCGTACCGCCGGTACCCACGCCCGCCACGAAGAGATCCACCTTGCCCTCGGTGTCGCGCCAGATTTCCTCGGCCGTGGTGCGGCGATGCACGGCAGGGTTGGCGGGGTTATCGAACTGCTGAAGAATGAAATAGCGCGAATCGGCGGCGGCCAGTTCCTGCGCCTTGCGGATCGCCCCCGGCATGCCCTCCGGCCCCGGCGTCAGGATCAACTCGGCACCGTAGGCCTTGAGCAGCAGACGGCGCTCGCGGCTCATCGTCTCGGGCATCACGAAGGCGCACTTGTAACCCTTGGCGGCACAGACCATCGCAAGGCCGATACCGGTGTTGCCGGAGGTGGGTTCGAGGATGATGCTGTCCGGCCCGATCAGGCCGTCGGCCTCGGCAGCCTCAATCATCGCGGCGGCAATGCGGTCCTTTACGCTGTGGCCGGGATTGAAATACTCCAGCTTGGCCAGCACGGTGCCGGTGATGCCTGCAGCGAGACGATTGATGCGGACCAGCGGAGTATTGCCGATCAGATCGATGACGTTGTTGGCGATACGCATGGAAACCTCCTTTTGGGAATATGGGCCGATTTTAGACACGAGTCTCTGGAACAAGAAATCCACAGGCAAATGAAAGATAGCCCCTCGTTCCATCGCGATGCGATGGCCCGGTCCCCCAGGGGGACGCTTTTTCATCTTGGAGCGGTCCGGCGATGAAAAAAAAGGCGCTGTCGGAGTTAGCTGTTGAGTCTCCATCGCCCGGCCGCCTCGTTGAGGCAAAGTGCGGGGGAAATGGCGTTCCGATAGCGCTCAAGGAGGCGGCGCCAGCCCAGATAGTTGTCGAGGTACTTGGTTGCTACGCCATTAAAGCGGCGCATCCACGTCTTCAGGCGACTGTCATAGGCATTGACGTTTTGGATGTGGAATACGCCGTCGATGACACGAATGCCTTGCTGTACGTTCAAGGCACGATGGGCCACGCCAGTCAGGCGCGCGAAGGTTTTGTAGACGCTAGCTCCGTCGGTACAGAGCACGGCATCAGGTGCGATCAGCGGGTGCAAGGCGGCGATCACATGGGGTGCATCCAGCTTGGTCAGACGGAAGTTGGCAGTCTCTCCACTACGGTCGCGCACGACCAGAACCGCGATCTGATCCGCACTGATGCCCCGGGTTCGCCCGACCCCACCGCGCCGACGAGCTGTTCGGGGTAGGTGGCGCTGTCCCTTGAAGGACTCCAGGAAGAAGGTTTCATCGGCCTCGATAATGCCGTTTTCATGAGTAGCCTGATGCCGGGCGACCTGCTGCAGAAACCGGTGACGCCAGAGAAAGGCCGTGTTTTTGTCGATCTGACACTGCTTGGCCGCCGCTCGCACGCTCACGCCGTCAATCATCTCCTGAGCATAGCGCGGCCACTGTTCGCGCCTGCGCAGATGCGCCAAAGGCGTTCCGGTGAGCGGGTTGCATGTCTTGCCGCAGCCTTGGCATCGATAGCGAGGCAAGCCGTGACTTTGCCCCCAAGGGTGAAGCCGCTCGGCGCTTGCACCACAGCGCGGACAGCTCGCCGGGCGGGTGCCGAGCTCGCCCAAAGGCGCCTTCACCTGTCCCGACAAGGCCCGTGCCAACCTGGTGCGTTGTCGATCTGTCAGCAAGTTCAGCTGCTGTAGATATTCCGAAAAAGCTTGTTCAAGCATGATGGACCTCCTGCTGTCCCATTCATGCTTTCAGTTTAGAACCTGCAACAGCTAACTCCGACAGCGCCAAAAAAAAGGGGGCCTGAGCCCCCTTTCCTGTCACCCTGCAACCTGCTTGACGCTCATTTGAGCGTGCTGTTCCGGTACTCGAAGTGGCGGTTCACCGGGAAGGTCGTCGCGGCCTTGGGGTTGCCGAACTGGATGGTCTGCGGCGTGGTGGAGCTGTAGGGACGCTTGGTGCCCGCGCCGGGAGCCCAGGGCTCCGTGACGCTGATGTGCGCGCCGATCACGGAATCGCGCACCACCACCAGACCGTTGGGCAGATGCTTGCTGCCATCCTTGGCGGTGTAGGTGCCGCTGCTGTCATCCCAGGGACGGCCAAGATAGCTGCCACCTGCAGGCAGTTTGCCATCCGAGGTGAACTTGCTGTTCACCGCCAGGAAACCGACCGGGAAGATCTGCGCATGGCTGGGCGCGAACACATAGCCGCCTTCGGAACCTTCACGGGCCAGGCTCTTGAATTCCGCCTGATCGAACACGGCGATGCCACGGCCGAACACGTAGTCGGTATCGCCTTCGATATAAACCTTGCTGAAGTAGGCACGCGCCAGCAGGCTCAGGTTGGAGGAGCTGACCTGCAGCGTGTCCTGGTTGCCGAGGAAGCGCACGTTCTCATAGATCTGCTTGTCGCCACGCGTGGTCACCGCCACGGCCTGCAGGCCGCGCGAGGCGCTGCTCTCGTCGAAATCGTTGGAGAAGGTCAGGTTCTTGGCCTGGAAACCATCGGCGTAGGCCATGAAGGTGGTACTGCCGCTAGTGCCGTAGCTGTCGGCGCCGGAACGACCCTCACAGGCGTTGAGTACCAGTTCCTTGGGCTTGGGCGTCCCGTTGGATTTGTTGTCGACGATCACGACCTTGCTCGCATCGCCATCCAGGCCATACAGCGTGACCGGCGGACCGCCCTTGAGGCAGGTCTGGCCACGGTAGATGCCCGGCTTGACGAGGATGTAGACGCGATCGCTGCCACCCTTGGCAACGGCAGCATCCAGTGCGCTCTGCAGTGTCTTGTGCGTGCCGCTGCCATCGGCAGCCACGGTGTAGGCGGGCTTGAAGCCCGTCACATCGCCAATTTCATTTCTTGACCAATCCCAGCTGAAAAACCGCCGCAGAAAATCAGTTACGCCATTTCGCTCCACGGGATCCCAAGGATCGGTCTTCAACTCTTCGACCGAGCCCATTTGGGCGAAATACACAGCCGGCGTAGCCAGGGCGGCCTGCCCCGCAGTGAGTTGCGGACGGGTTGCCGTGCCGGGGACTTCAGGGGCCTGGCCAACGCTGGCGCAAGCGCCGAGCAGAGCGGCAGCCAGCAGGCCACCACCAAGATGCAGTGTATTCACGCGACTCCTCCTCGAATGTGATTTCTTATACAGGTCCAGATTGGGACCGGAAACATCACTCTACCCGGGAGAAACCCCGGCTGCCAAGCAAGCTATCTGACGCCGCTCAAGCCCGGGGGAAATCGTGGCGGGGCCGGAAACAGCCCCGCCCGTGGCCTCAGAAGGGCAGCTGAATACCCGGCCAGACGGCCTCCAGCGCCTTGCGGAACCCGGCCTGGATGCGTGCGATGGCGGCCTCGGAATCGGCTTCGAAGCGCAGCACCACCACCGGCGTGGTATTGGAGGAGCGTGCCAGACCGAAGCCATCGGCGAACTCGACACGCAGGCCGTCGATGGTGATGCGCTCGACTTCACCTGCGAACTTGCCGCCGGCCTTGAGCTTCTCGACCAACTGCACCGGCTCGCCTTCCTTCATCTTGATGTTCAGCTCGGGCGTGCTGATGGCGTCCGGCAGAGCCTTCAGCACGGCATTGGCGTCCGGACTGCGGGAGAGGATTTCCAGCAGGCGCACACCGGTGTAGAGGCCGTCATCGAAGCCATACCAGCGTTCCTTGAAGAACATGTGACCGCTCATCTCGCCGGCCAGCGGTGCGCCGGTTTCCTTGAGCTTGGCCTTCACCAGCGCGTGGCCGGTATTCCACATCACCGGCTCACCGCCATGCTTGCGGACCCAGGCAGCCAGATTGCGGGTGCATTTCACGTCGTAGATGATCTGGCCGCCCGGCACGCGCGACAGCACATCGGCGGCGAACAGCATCAGCTGGCGGTCGGGGTAGATGATCTCGCCATCCTTGGTGACCACGCCAAGGCGGTCGCCATCCCCATCAAAGGCCAGGCCGATCTCGGCATCACCATTCTTCAGCGCATGGATCACGTCTTCCAGGTTTTCGGGCTTGGAAGGATCGGGGTGATGATTGGGGAAGTTGCCATCGACCTCCGAAAACAGTTCGGTCAGCTCGCAGCCCAGGCGCTTGTAGAGCTCCGGCGCGGTGTTGCCGGCCACGCCATTGCCGGAATCGAGCACGATCTTCATCGGCCGGGCCAGCTTCACGTCGCTCAGGATGCGCTCGATATAGGCTTGGCGCACATCGCTGTGCGTCACCTTGCCGGGTGCCACAGCCTGCACCAGACGGCCTTCGACGATACGGCGGCGCAGATCCTGGATCAGCTCGCCGAACAGCGTCTGTCCGCCCAGCACCATCTTCAGACCGTTGTATTCGGGCGGATTGTGGCTGCCTGTGATCGACACGCAGGACTGCGTATCGAGGTGCCAGGCGGCGAAATAGGTGATCGGCGTCGCCACACAGCCGACATCGATCACGTCGATGCCGGTGCTGGTGATGCCTGCGGCCAGCGCACTGGCGAAATCCGGCCCGGAAAGACGGCCATCACGACCGATCACAATGGCCTTCAGGCCCCGCTCCACGGCCTCGGAACCCAGCGCCTGGCCGATGGCCTGCACGGTCTCGACCGTGAGGGATTTGCCGACGATGCCACGAATGTCATAAGCCTTGAAGATCTCGGGTGCCGGGGAAGACATGAAGCGCTGCTCCAGGGTGATTGTGCGAGGCGGGAATTATACGCACGCCCTCTTCCGGGCCGCTTCAGACTTGCACGGCCGGGCCGATATCAAAAAAGCCCCCTCGCTTGTCGCGGATACGACGGCGTAGCCCCCTGGGAGGCATTTTTTGCCTTGGGACGGCCCAGCGACAAAAAAGAAATACCTGGTTCGTGCAGCGGCTATCGCGGCGATCACGGGACGGCCCTTTAATGAGAGGAAAACCCATGGACTGGTTGGACAAACTGCAGGTCCGCACCCGGCTGGCGCTGGTCATCAACACCGCGCTGCTGGGCTTGCTGGCCCTGGCAATCTTCGCCGTGATCGAATCAACGGCCACGCTCAACCGCGGCCATGAGGAACGCATCCGCCACCTCGTCGAAGTTGCCGACGACATCATCGGCAACTACCGCAAGCTGGAAGCCGACGGCAAGCTGAGCACGGCCGAAGCCCAGACACAGGCCAAGGAAGCGCTGCGCACGCTGCGCTTCGGCACCGACGACGACTTCTTCATCTACGACTTCGACGGCAAGGGCGTGATGGTGGCCGGCAGTCCCCAGATCGAAGGACAGGCCATGCTCGGCAAGACCGACGCCAAGGGCTTCAAGCTCTGGGATGCGCTGGTAGCCACGGCCACCACCGGTTCCGGCTCGGGTTATGTGCATTACGACTTTCCACGTGCCGGACAGACCGCATCGGCACCCAAGCTCGCCTATGTGGCCGCCGTGCCGGCCTGGAAATGAATCCTCGGCACCGGCGTGTATATCGATGACGTCGCCGTGGTCCGCAACCAGCTGGCCCTGTATTTCGGCCTCGTCGGCCTCGTCGCGATCCTGCTCACGGGCCTGATCGGCGGCCTGGTGGCACGCCACATCGTGCGTCAGCTCGGCGGCGAGCCCACGCAGCTGATGACCATCATGCAGCGCGCCGCCGCAGGCGACCTCAGTACCCGCTTCGAAGTCCACAACCGCGCCAGCGACAGTGTGCTGGCACAGCTACGCCAGATGCTGCAGGGCATCGGCACACTGGTGCGCGAGATCCACACCACCTGTGCCGAGCTCAACACCAGCGCACGCACCGTATCGCAGACCGCCAGGGATGTTTCTTCGGCGGCCCAGCAGCAATCGGAGGCCACCGGTGCCATGGCGGCCGGCATCGAGGAGCTGACCGTCTCGGTCAATCACATCGCGGACAACGCCCATCAGACCGAACTGGAATCCCGCAGGGCCAGCGAGCTGGGGGCCGAAGGCGAGGCGCGCGCGAGCAGCGCCGTGGGCGTGATCAGCGACATCTCCACCACCGTGGGTCAGGCTGGCGAACGCATCGTCAGCCTGCTGCACCGTGCCGACGAGATCAGCTCGATTGCCGACGTGATCAAGGAAATCGCCGCGCAGACCAACCTACTTGCGCTCAACGCCGCCATCGAGGCCGCGCGTGCCGGCGAGCAGGGCCGGGGGTTCGCCGTGGTGGCCGACGAAGTGCGCAAGCTGGCCGAGCGCACCACCCAGGCCACCAGCGAGATTGCCGGCATGGTTGGCTCCATCCAGAGCGAAACGCGCGACGCTGTCGGCGTGATGGAATCCGCCGTGCCGAAGGCCCAGGCCGGCGTGGCCTCGGCGGAATCCGCCGCGCAATCGCTACGCCAGATGCGCGAAAGCGCCGAAGCCACGCTGACACGCATCCGCGACGTGGCCGACGCCACCCGCGAGCAGAGCCAGGCCAGCAACAGCGTGGCCCAGCAGGTGGAGCGCATCGCCCATATGGTGGAAGAAAGCAGCCAGGCTGTGGCCTCCTCCGCCGAGACGGCGCATCAGCTAGAACGTCTGGCGGCCACGCTGCATGCCTCGGTGAGCCGCTTCCGCGTCTGACCCGGCCTTTCACGCGCCAAAGCCCGCCCCTGTGTAGCCTCTCGCAAGTGCGGGCCTTCTGACGCACACGGCCATCGGCACCCGAGCGGTGCCGGCATCAATACTTCTTGTAGGGCAGGAACTTGCCGCTCATGGTGATGCTCACGCGGTCGCCGGCCGGATCGGGCTCGCGTTTGAGGTCCATGCGGAAGTCGATGGCGCTCATGATGCCGTCACCGAATTCCTCGTGGATCAGCTCCTTGAAGATGGTGCCATACACGCTCACCAGTTCGTAGAAGCGGTAGATCAGCGGATCGGTGGGCACGGCGGTGGGCAGCGAGCCCTTGTAGGGCACCACCTGCAGCAGGGCCACGGCTTCTTCGGGCAGCCCGAAGAGCTTGCCGACCTTCACCGCCTGCTCTTCGTTCAGCGTCATCTGCCCGAGCAGCGCGGCCGTGGTCCATTCCTTGGACTGGCCGACCGTCTCGGCGATCTGGCTCCACTTGAGCTTCTTGGCGATCTTGCTGGCGACGATCATTTCGGTCACGTCTTCACGTTTCATTTTCAGGCTCCTTGAGCGGTCAGGTGAGGGGTTGGGATTTCTTCGGCCAGGCCCGGGCACACCCGGGGCGGATGACGGGGGTCGTAGCCGGCCAGCTGCGCGGCATCGGCATAGTCCTTCGAGCGGTTCACCAGGAAGTCGACCAGGTGGTTGCGGATGCGGTAGTACTGCGGGTCGTGATGGATGCTGGCGCGCGTACGGCTGCGCGGCAGGGTGATCTCGACGATCTCGGCGATCTTCGCCCGCGGCCCGTTGCTCATCAGCAGGATCTTGTCGGCGAGCAGAATGGCCTCGTCCACGTCGTGGGTGATCATGAACACGGTCTGCTGCGTGGCCTGCACGATCTTCAGCAGCTCATCCTGGATGGTGCCGCGGGTGAGCGCGTCCAGCGCACCGAAGGGCTCGTCGAGCAGCAGCATTTTCGGCTCCACGGCGAAGGCCCGCGCGATGCCCACGCGCTGTTTCATGCCGCCGGAAAGCTCGGCCGGCTTCTTGTGCAGAGCCTGGCCCAGGCCGACCATCTCCAGATATTTCGTGCCGTGCGCCTCAATCTGCGCGCGCGACCATTCCGGATGCCGCGAGCGCACGCCGAAGGTCACGTTGGCCAAGGCCGTCATCCACGGCATCAGCGCATGGCTCTGGAACACCACGCCGCGATCCAGCGCCGGGCCGCGCACTTCGCGGCCATCCATGATGACGTGGCCGCCGCTGGCTTCCTCCAGCCCCGCCAGTACGTTGAGGATGCTGGTCTTGCCACAGCCGGAGTGGCCGATGATGCAGGCAAACTCGCCGCGCTCGATGCCGAAATGCATGCCGACCAGGCCGATCACGAGGATGGCGGTGAAGATGTTGGTGATGGAGAGGTTGTTCCACTCGTTCCACACGAAATAGCCGATGCCGGTGCCGCCGACGAGCATCTCGGCGGCCACGATCACCAGCCAGGCGATGCCGATGGAGATGCGCATGCCGGTCATGATCGTCGGCGCAGCGGCCGGCAGGATCACCTGGAAGGCGGTGCGCAGGCGACTCACCTCCAGCGTGCGTGCCACGTTGAGCCAGTCACGCCGCACGCTGGCGACGCCGAAGGCGGTGTTGAGCAGCATCGGCCAGATCGAGCAGATGAAGATCACGAAGATCGCCGAGATGCCTGAATCCTTGATCGTGTAGAGCGCCAGCGGCATCCAGGCCAGCGGCGAGATCGGCTTGAGGATCTGGATGTAGGGATCCAGCGCGTGATGGAGCAGCGGCGACATGCCGATCACGAAGCCGAGCGGAATCGCGATCAGCGCAGCGAGCAGGTAGCCCACCAGCACGCGGGCGATGGAATGGCCGATCTGGATACCGATGCCCTTGTCGTTAGTGCCGCGGTCATAGAACGGATCCTTCAGATGCTCCCAGAGCTTGGCACCCACCTCGCCCGGGCCGGGGAAACTGCTTTTCTGCCCGGTGGTGGCGGCCGCGCCCACCAGCGCGGCATATTCAGGGTCGACAGCCAGCTCGCCGCTTTCGCCAGCGTGCGTGGCCAGATGCCACACCGCCAGCCCGAGCAGCAGCAACAACAAGGAAAGCAGGGGCGCCAGCCAGGGTTTGGGTTTATTCATGTGCATGAGATGAATCAGGATGCGTCGTCATTCCGATGGAGGCCGGGTGCAGGATCGATACCGCCAGGTCAGGCGCCAGAGCCGTCGGTTGGCGTCATCCCGGCAAAAGCCGGGATCCAGAAAGCGCCTCGAAACCCCTGGATTCCGGCTTTTGCCGGAATGACGACATAGGTGGCTGCAGTACGCCGCGACAACCCGGCCACTCAGCTCCGCTTGATGGCAAAGCCCTTCAGGTAGGCCTCGGGCTGGGCCGGGTCGAATTCCTTGCCCATCACCGTGAACTTCTTCGAGCCGCTGGGCGGTGGCGTGAAGCCGGCCTCCTTCATCAGCCGCGTGGCGTCGGTGGCCAGATAGACCTCGCGCGCGATCTTCTGGTAGTCGATGTCGCCCTTCACCTGCCCCCAGCGCTTCATCTGGGTGAGGATCCACACCGCGAAGGAGTCGTAGGGGAAGGGATCAAAATCGATGCGCGCCGGATCGCGCTTCACGCCACCCAGGCCGTCGGGGTAGGTCCCGGTGAGGATCTGCTCGACCACGGTGAGCGGCTGGTTGAGATAGTTCGCCGGCGCGATGGCCGCCGCGATTTCCTTGCGGTGCTCGGCCTTGCTAGCATAGGCGGTGGCTTCGAGAATGGCCTTGAGCAGCGCCTGGTAGGTGTTGGGCATGCTGCTGATGAATTCCTTGCTGGCGGTGAAGGCGCAACAGGGATGGTTGTTCCAGATCTCCTTGGAGAGCAGGTGGATGAAGCCAACGCCGTCATACACGGCACGCTGGTTCATCGGGTCCGGTCCGAGGAAGCCGTCGATGTTGTCGGCGCGCAGGTTGGCCACCATCTCCGGCGGCGGTACGGCACGGATCTGCACGTCGGTATCCGGGTCCACGCCATGCTCGGCGAGGTAATAGCGCAGCAGGTAGTTGTGCATCGAGTAGTCGAAGGGCACGGCGAAGCGGAAGCCCTTCCACTGCTTGGGGTCGCGCTTGTCCTTGTGCTTGATCGACAGCGTGATGGCCTGGCCGTTGATGTTCTCGATAGCCGGCGCGGTCATCGGCACGGGGCTCGCACCCACGCCCATGGCGATCGCCAGCGGCATCGGCGTGAGCATCTGGGCGGCGTCGTATTCCTTGTTCAGGGTCTTGTCGCGGATCACCGCCCAGCCGGCGGTTTTCACCACTTCCACGTCCAGGCCCTGCTTGGCATAGAAGCCCATCGGCGCGGCCATGATGATCGGCGTGGCACAGGTTATGGGAATGAAGCCGACCTTCAGCTTCTGTTTCTCCAGCTTGCCACCGCTCTGCGCGAAGGCTTCCTTGGCCGCCCCCAGCGGGAAGAAGGTGGAGATCGCCGCCAGCGCGGTGCCGGCACCCACGGCACGCAGGAAATTGCGCCGCTGGCTGTCGTCCGGAAAGATCGCGCGCATCACCGCGCCTTCCACCGCGCGGTCCTGGGCGGCCTGGAGCGCGATATCGTGCTCGGCCTGGCTGGCGTGGCGGCCGCAGGAGCAGCCGCGATGCAGCGCTTGATCCGGGTCGAAGGGGTTGCGGAAGATCGACATGGCGGTTTCCTTTCTGGTTGGCGAGCCCCCGGGAAAGTCCCGGGACGGCCCGGCGACTTGCTCAAACGACGGGTTCCGGGCTGGTGGCCGGGGCAGAGGCGAATTCGATGTCATCGCGGTACAGGCTCCAGGCGCGCTGGTATTCTATGATCCGCGCCACCTCGCTGATGAAGCCTTCGTCGTAGCCGGCGCGGGCGAGCAGGTGGAAGCCCAGTTCCATGCCCGAGCTGATGCCACCGGCGGTGACGATGCGGCCAGCGTCCACCACCCGCGCGCGGCTCACGCGGCAGGCAGGGGCAAGCTCGGCGAGGCGGTCGATGGGCGTCTTGCCCAGGTGCGAGGCTTCGAGCCGGTCCGGCTCCTTGCGGGTGGTGGCGGGCAGGCCGTCGAGCAGACGCATGCGGGCGTAGATCCACGAGCCGGTGCACACGCTGGTGAGCAGGCAGGCTTGCGGCAGCGCGCGGATGTAGTCGTGCAAGCGGCGGTTGTACATTTCCTGCCGCGTGCCGAAGCCGCCGGGAATCAGGAAAGCATCGATGGCCGGCTGGTCCGCCAGACCGTAGTTGGGCAGCACCGTAAAACCGGCCTGCGTCTGCACCGGACGCAATGTCTCGGCGATCAGGCAGATGTCGATCTCGGGATCCAGCCGACGGGCCACCGACAGCACCCCGGCGGGTGCGGCGTAGTCGATGACTTCGGCGTCCTTGAAGACGTAGATCCCGAGGCGGAAACCGGCGATGCGTGGCATGTGGCGCTCCCTGTGTGTGAGGCACAGATTAGGGAGGTTGGCCGCAGGCCGGTATGAAGGGAACGATGATTGTGTTGTAGCGGAATCGCTACAACGGCCGGGCAGGGTACCCGGCACGGCAGGCGGAAAGCCCCGGCACGCCGGGGCTCTCGTATCAGGTCAGGCGGCGAGCGGCAGGGATGCCTTTTCCATGTTCGCGTAACGCCAGGCTGCGGTCAGCACGCGCGGGGTGCGCGCCTCTTCCGGCACCAGCAGCAACTGGCGTGCACGGATGCTGCGGCCCAGGCGCAGGTCGCCCGTGGTCACCGCCAGCGGGATCGCGCCCACCAGCGGCGCATACACCGGCGCCAACCACAGCGCGGCAGCCGGATGACTCAACTGCGCCAGCACGCCCCATTGCGCGGCCAGCAGGCTGTCACCGAAGAAACCGCGTGCGGCATCGCGCCAGCTCAGCGCATCGGCTTCACGCGGGGGCGACTTCGACTTCCATTCCAGCTTGACGCCAGTGATCGCTGCGATCACGAAACTGGTGTGCGCGAACATGCGGATCGGCGCCTGCAGCACGGAAAGCACGGCCTCGATCAGTGCGCTGGCGACCAGACGCAGCGTGCCGCCGAACTGGACCTGCTCGCCGCGCAGACAGATCGCGGCCACGCCGAGCACGCGGGGCAGCATCAGCAGCACCGCGGTGAACCACCACAGACCTTGCAGCGCGGTAGGCGTGGACGTGAGTTCGCCGTAATCGACGAAACCCCAGGCCAGTGTGCCGACCAGCAGATAGCACAGCCACAGCGGCGCCGAGGCATAGGCCAGCACGCCCGTCAGCAGCATGGCGCGGTGAGCGGGCGTGAGGCCTGGCTCGACGATCAGGCGGGCATTGAGCATGTTGCCCAGGCACCAGCGGCGATCACGCTGCAACTCGTCGAGCAGATTGCACGGCACCTGCTCGAAACTGCCGGGCAGATCGGGCACCACCCAGACGTGGTAGCCAGCGCGACGGATCAACGCGGCCTCGATGAAATCGTGCGACAGCACGTCGCCAGAGAGGCGACCCTCGCCTTCCAGACGGGCCAGGCCGCAGTGACGCATGAAGGCTTCGATGCGGATGATCGCGTTGTGGCCCCAGTAATGCGAATCGCCCAACTGCCAGAACTGCATGCCGGCGGTGAACAAGCTGCCGGTAACGCGCGAGGCGAACTGCTGCGCGCGGGCATGCAGGGTGGTCTGGCCACAGGGGCGCGGCACGGTCTGGATGATGCCGGCACGCGGATTGGCCTCCATCAGCTTGACCAGGCCAGTGAGGCATTCACCGCTCATCACGCTGTCGGCATCGAGCACGACCATGTAACGGTACAGGCGGCCCCAGCGGCGGCAGAAGTCGGCCACGTTGCCGGCCTTGCGCTTGCCGGGGCGCTTGCGCACCCGGTAGAACACGCGCGGGCCGCCCTTGGCGTCGAGCTCGGCGCGCAAGGCCTGCCAGGCCGCGCGTTCTTCGGCCTGACGGGCCGGATCGCGGGTATCGGAAAGCATGAAAACGTCGAAATGCCCGGCCTGCCCGGTGGCGCTCAGCGACTCACAGGTGGCCTGCAGCCCGGCGATGACCGTGGGCACATGCTCATTGCAGATCGGCATGATGATGGCGCTGCGCGCATCCGTCGGGATCTCCACGCCTTCCGCCTGACGCGCGGAAAGCACATGGCGGTCGCCTTTCAGCATGACCACGAAACCCATCATGGCGGACCAGAAACCGGCCGAAACCCAGGCCACCAGCGGCACGAAAAGCAGCAGCTGCAACAGGGAAAGGATGGGCATGCCGCGCCAGTCCAGCACGCGCAGCAATACCAGGCTGGTGGCGATACAGGTGAGCGCCATCAGCAGCACCAGCAGCGAACGG
This sequence comes from Candidatus Dactylopiibacterium carminicum, assembly GCF_014736495.1. GTDB lineage: Bacteria > Pseudomonadota > Gammaproteobacteria > Burkholderiales > Rhodocyclaceae > Uliginosibacterium > Uliginosibacterium carminicum. Next base: position 8,572 of record NZ_MDUX01000018.1, on the reverse strand, counting down.
CGGCGTGTGGCTACGGCCTGCCAGGGCAGGGCAGGCTGGGTATCGAATTGCGGCACGGCGCGATGCGATTGCCCCCGCAGCCGGCGCCAGGCTTCACGTGCGCCGAACCACGGGGATGCCGGTATCGAACCGCGCAGCAGCGGCGGCGTCTCGGCGGTAGTCGAAGCCATGACTGAAGCGGGGGAGGGATCGTGTTCCATGGTTTTTGTGTCCTGCTGAAGCTGAAGGCCGACGCGCAATGCTTGCGGCGCGCCATCCAGCCATCCGGCGCGTGCCAGTCAGACCCTGGCAAGGACCGCGACGTCCGGCTTTAAACCGTTTAACGCGGTAACCATGGATCCGATGACACAAAAGCCGGGATTTACCTTTTGATTTGAAAAATCCAGAAAAATCATCGAGATGAAACAGGCGAAAACCTCAATCCGCCTGAATTTCCGGGCTGGGAAGGCGCATGCGTCCACCGTATCGCCGGCTGGATGCCTGAGAACCTGTTCAAAGTCTGTCGCGAGAGGCCGTCAGCGGAGCGAAGAGCAGCACAGGAACTGGAGTGTATGTGGATACATGAGGATTCCGAGCAGCGCATGAGCCCCGATCACGGCCTCGCAGTAAGACTATGAACAGGTTCTGACGGCGGATTAAACGGCAGGATGCGCCATGAAGGCGAGTGAGCACGGCTGTCAGGCCTGCAGCAGCCGATGCCTGGCCGCGTAATGCGCGATTTCCAGGCTGTTGCGCAGCCTGAGCTTGTCGCAGATGCGTGCGCGGTAGGTGCTGATGGTATTGGCCGAAAGCGAGAGCTGGCGCGCGATATCGCTCACGGTCTGGCCCTGGGCAAGCAGTTGCAATACCTGGAATTCGCGATTGGAGAGCGTTTCGTGCGGGGCCTGCCCGTGATCGCGGCGGATATCCTGCGCCATCAGTTCGGCGATCTCCGGCGTCACGTAAGTCGCTCCTTCGGCCGCGCGGCAGATCGCGGCGAACAGGGTTTCGGGAGAGCAGCCCTTGTTGAGGTAACCGGCTGCACCGGAGCGGATGGCACGCAACGCGAACTGGGACTCCGGATACACCGACAGCATCAGCACGCCCACGCGTGGGAATTCCTGGCGGATGCCGCCGAGCAGGTCCAGGCCGTCGCGCTCGCCCAGGGCGATGTCGAGCAGCACCACATCGATGGGCTGGCCGCGCAGCAAACGCAGCGCGGAAGGGCCGTCCACCGCTTCGCTGATCTCGCCGATGCGCGCATCCTCGGCCAGGATCTGGCGCAGACCGCGGCGGATGATCATGTGATCGTCGACGAGCAGGATGCTGATCATGCGAAGACTCCCCTGAGTTGCACACGCACCGTGGTGCCTCCGCCGGGCGTGCTGTCGATGTCGAGGCTGCCGCCCAGCGCACGGGCACGCTCCTGCATGCCGAGCAGGCCGAAGCTGGTGGGCTGGGCCGGCGCCTGCATGCCACGCCCATCGTCGCGCACCGCGAGCAGCAAGCTGTCGCCCTCGGCGCGGGCCCGCAGTTGCACATGGCGGGCCTGGGCATGGCGGCTGATGTTGGTGAGCACTTCCTGCACGATGCGATAGAGCGCGATTTCGGCCTCACGCCCGAGCCGGCATTGCTCGATCTCCGGCGGACAATCGAAATGGCAGCCCAGGCCGCTGCGTTGCTGGAAATCCGTAAGCAAGGCCTCCAGCGCGGCCCAAAGACCGAGGTGGTCGAGCACGCCAGGGCGCAGGTCGTTGAGGATGCGACGCACCGCGCCCATGGCGGTACCGGCGATTTCCAGCATGCCGTCGAGCTTGGCCTGCAGCGCGGGCGCGGCCAGCTGGCCGCGCAGCCAGTTCATCTCCAGTTGCAGCGCGGTAAGCGAGGCGCCCAGATCATCGTGAATATCGCGCGCGATGTGGCGGAGCTCCTCCTCGCGCACCTGGTTGAGGTGGGCGGAAAGCCGTTGCAGCGCGAGGTGGGAAGCGCGCAGGCGCTCGCTGGTCGCCTGCAACTCGGCGGTACGCCGTGCCACGCGGCGCTCCAGTTCGTCATGCGCGGCCTGCAATGCCGCCTCGGTGCGCTTGCGCTCGGTGATGTCACTGAAGGTAACCACCGCACCCACCACCTTGTCGCCCTGCTCGCTGTCGCGGATCGGGTAGGACGCATATTCGGCGGCAAAGGCGCTGCCATCGCGCCGCCACAGCACCTCATCGTCCACCCGCGTGCCGCGCCCTTCCTGGAAGGCACGAAAGATTCGGCAATCGTGCACCGGCATCAGGGCCGCATCGGCGTGGGAATGGTGGATCAGGTAATGCATGTTGCGGCCCAGCACCTCGTCGGGCGTATAGCCCAGCATCTGCGCGCCGGCCGAATTGATGAAGATGCAGCGGCCGCGCAGGTCGATGCCATAGATGCCCTCGCCGGCCGACTCCAGCAGCATTTCGAGCTGCCGCCGCCAGGCATGGTGATGGGAGAGCTGATGCAGTTCGGCAAACATGGCACGGGCGGTGGCGGGCTGGAACGCAGTCCACAAGCAAGGCAGATGCCGACTGCCTGCAATGCCCGCCATGCGGTGGATGGCGACTCCGGAAGGCCGCCCGGCCTGCACCAGCCTGAAGCAGCAGGCACCCGGCTGTGGCAAGCTCGGCGCATGGAGCTCTTCTACGCCGACCACTTCGTGCTGCCGCTGCCGCCCGGCCATCGCTTCCCGATGGCGAAATACCGCCTGCTGCGCGAACGCCTGCTCACCAGCGGGCGCTTCGCGGCCGGAGATTTCCGCGTGCCGCCGGCGGCCACCGACGGGCAGCTAGCCCGCGCCCATGCGCCGGACTACATCCACCGCGTGATCACGGGTGGACTCTCGGCCACCGAGCAGCGCGAGATCGGCCTGCCCTGGAGCGAAGCCATGGTGGAACGCTCGCGACGTTCGTCCGGCGCCACGCTGGCTGCAGCACGCGCAGCGATGCGGCACGGCGGCTGCGCGGTGAACCTTGCCGGCGGCACCCATCACGCGGCGACGGATCATGGCAGCGGCTTCTGCGTGTTCAACGACGCCGCCGTGGCCGCCCGCGCCTTACAGGCCGAGGATGGCGTCGGCCACATCGCCATCGTCGATTGCGATGTGCACCAGGGAGATGGCACTGCCAGCATCCTTCAGGATGACGCGGCCATCTTCACCTTCAGCATCCATGCCGAGAAGAACTTCCCGGTGCGCAAGCAGCGCAGCGATCTGGACATCGGCCTGCCTGACGACACCGGCGACGAAGCCTATCTCACGGCCCTGGCCGGCGGGCTGGCACAGGTCTTCAACCGCGCGCGGCCCGAACTGGTGATCTATCTCGCGGGCGCCGATCCCTTCGTGGGTGACCGCCTGGGCCGTCTGGCTCTGAGCAAGGCTGGGTTGCTGGCACGCGACCACATGGTGCTCACGCGCTGCCGCGAGGCCGGCATCCCGGTGGCGATCGCCATGGCGGGCGGCTATGCGGACCGGATCGAGGACGTCGTCGACATCCACGCCGCCACCGTGTTGCTCGCCGCCAGCCTGTTCGCGGAGGCTGCATGCTGATCCTCGGCGTGGATTTCACCTCGGCGCCCAGGCCGCGCAAGCGCATTACGGTGGCGGAAGGCTGGCTCGACGACGCCGGTCTGCATGCGCTGCGCCTGCGCGAATGCAGAGACTGGGCGGCCTTTGAAGCCTGCCTGCATCAGCCCGGTCCCTGGTGTGGCGGATTCGATTTCCCGTTCGGCCTGCCACGCGCACTGATCACGCAACTGGGCTGGCCGGCGGAATGGGCGGCATTGGTAAAGCATCTGGCGGCGCTGGGAAAACCGGCCTTCCGCGCCGCGCTGGATGAAGTACGCAGCGCACGGCCGATGGGCCAGCGCTATCTGCATCGCGCCGCAGACCTGCCGGCACGCTCGCACAGCCCGATGAAACTCGTGAATCCGCCCGTGGGCCTGATGTTCCTTGCGGGCGCACCACGCCTGCTGGCAGCCAACGTCAGTATTCCCGGCATGCACCGGGGCGACCCCGGGCGCATCGCGCTGGAAGCCTATCCAGCCCTGCTGGCACGTGAATTCACGCGTGAATCCTACAAACGCGATGGCAAGAACGGCAGCACGCCGGCGCGCCTGGCTACGCGTGAATGCATCCTCACCGGCCTGTGCGCCGGTTCACACCGCCTCGCACTGCCGCCGCCATTACGCGAAACGGCACTCCTGGATGGCAGCGGGGACAACCTGGATGCCCTGCTGGCGATGCTCGCCGCAGCCTGGTGCTGGCAGCGGCGAGCACAGAACTACGGCCTGCCGCCGGATTTCGATCCAGTCGAAGGCTGGATCGCCACCTGCGCACCGGAGCCGTGATTCAAGCCTTGCGGCGATAAGCCCAGATCATCATCGCCACACCGGCCAGCACCATCGGCAGGGACAGCCACTGCCCCATCGAGAGCTGCCCGGCGAGCAGGCCGAGGAAATCGTCCGGCTCGCGCGCGAATTCGGCAATGAAGCGGAAGCTGCCATAGCCGATCAGAAACAGGCCGGAGACTGCGCCCATCGGCCTGGGTTTGCGCGAGAACAGCCACAGGATGGTGAACAGCGTCAGCCCTTCGAGCGCGAACTGGTAAAGCTGCGAGGCATGGCGCGGCAGGCCGGTGAGCACCTGCTGGCTGACCGGGTCCACGTATTGCACCAGCGAGGCACCGAGTGCCGGCTGCGCCTTCACCAGCGCCGCATCGGCATGCCAGGCCTGCGGGAAGAGCATGGCCCAGGGCGCATCCGGCGAAGTCACACGCCCCCACAGCTCGCCATTGATGAAATTACCCATGCGCCCGGCCGCCAGGCCCGTGGGCACCAGCGGCGCGACGAAATCGCCGACCTGCAGGAAGTGGCGCCGGGTCTTGCGCGCAAAGAACCACAAGGCGAACAGCACGCCGAGCAAACCGCCATGGAAGGCCATGCCGCCTTCCCAGACCTTGAGGATGTCCAGCGGATGCGTGAGATAGAAACCGGCCTTGTAGAACAGCACGTAACCCAGCCGCCCGCCGAGGATCACGCCGAGCATGCCGTAAAACAGCAGGTCATCCAGCTCGTTGCGGCTCCAGCCCAGATCCGGACGATTCCTGATGCGCCAGCGCCCAAGGAGGACGAACAGTGCGAAGGCCAGCACATACATCAACCCGTACCAGCGCACATGCAGCGGGCCGAGCGAGAAGAACACCGGATCGAACTGAGGATGCAGCAAGGGGGAGGCGGGCATGATACGTGGCGGCAGGCTAGAATTTAGGGCTCATATTGAACCACATTGGCGCGCCAGACTCCTCTTCCCCTGGTCCGCTCCCGGAGACCCAGCCATGCCCGAATACCGTTCCCGCACCTCCACCCACGGCCGCAACATGGCCGGCGCCCGCTCGCTGTGGCGCGCCACCGGCATGAAGGATGGAGACTTCGGCAAGCCAATCATCGCAGTGGTCAACAGCTTCACGCAGTTCGTGCCCGGCCACGTACACCTCAAGGACATGGGCCAGCTCGTCGCCCGCGAAATCGAAGCGGCCGGTGGCATCGCCAAGGAATTCAACACCATCGCCGTGGATGACGGCATCGCCATGGGCCACGGCGGCATGCTGTATTCGCTGCCCTCGCGCGAACTGATCGCCGACAGCGTGGAATACATGGCCAATGCCCACTGCGCGGATGCGCTGGTGTGCATCTCCAACTGCGACAAGATCACCCCAGGGATGCTGATGGCCGCACTGCGCCTGAACATTCCGGCCGTGTTCGTCTCCGGCGGCCCGATGGAAGCCGGCAAGGTGATCGCCAGCACGCCGGGCGCCGAGAAGGTGATCAAGCTGGATCTGGTCGACGCCATGGTGAAGGCTGCGGACAAGAACGTATCCGACGCAGAGGTGGACGAGATCGAGCGCTCCGCCTGCCCCACCTGCGGCTCCTGCTCCGGCATGTTCACCGCCAACTCGATGAACTGCCTGACCGAGGCACTGGGCCTCTCGCTGCCGGGCAACGGCACCGTGGTCGCCACCCACGCCGATCGCAAACAGCTCTTCCTGCGTGCCGGCCGCCTCATCGTCGAGCTCGCCAAGCGCTACTACGAGAAGGACGACGAAAGCGTGCTGCCGCGCGCCATCGCCAGCTTCGCCGCCTTCGAGAACGCGATGAGCCTGGACGTGGCCATGGGCGGCTCCACCAACACCGTGCTGCACCTGCTGGCAGCCGCACGCGAGGCGGGCATCGATTTCACCATGGACCACATCGACCGCATCTCGCGCAAGGTGCCCTGCCTATGCAAGGTCGCGCCGGCCACCGACAAGTACCACATCGAAGACGTGCACCGCGCGGGCGGCGTGATGGGCATCCTCGGCGAACTCGCCCGCGCCGGCCTCATCAACACCAGCACCTTCACCGTGCACAGCCACACTCTGAAGGGCGCACTGGAACAGTGGGACGTGATGCACAGCGCAGACCCCAAGGTGCACGATTTCTACCGCGCGGCACCGGGCGGCGTGCCCACTCAGGTCGCCTTCAGCCAAGACAAGCGCTATTCCGAGCTGGACCTGGACCGCACCAAGGGCTGCATCCGCGACAAGGCAAATGCCTACTCGCAGGATGGCGGCCTGGCCGTGCTCACCGGCAACATCGCACGCAACGGCTGCATCGTGAAGACTGCCGGTGTGGACGAATCGATCTGGCAATTCACCGGCAAGGCCCGCGTGTATGAAAGCCAGGAAGACGCGGTGAAGGGCATCCTGGACGAAGAAGTGCAGGCGGGTGACGTGGTGGTGATCCGCTACGAAGGCCCCAAGGGCGGCCCCGGCATGCAGGAAATGCTCTACCCCACCAGCTACCTGAAGAGCCGTGGTCTGGGCAAGCAATGCGCGCTGCTCACCGATGGCCGTTTCTCCGGCGGCACCTCCGGCCTCTCCATTGGCCATACCTCACCTGAAGCGGCGATGGGGGGCGAGATCGCGCTGGTCGAGGATGGCGACACCATCGAAATCGATATCCCCAACCGCCGCATCCATCTCGCCATCGGCGATGCCGAGCTGGCCAGCCGACGTGCCGCAATGGAGGCCAGCCCGGACGCCTGGCGCCCGGTCAACCGCGTGCGCCCCGTTTCCGCCGCATTGCAGGCCTACGCTGCGCTGACCACCTCGGCCGACACAGGCGCGGTACGCGACGTGAGTTAGCTCAAGCGCTGAATCGCCCCTGCACCCCCTCCGCCTGGGAACGCCCCAGCAACAGAAACCCGGCTTTTGCCGGGTTTTTCATTGGTTCCTGCTCACATCACCGGAGAAGGAACGGGTGCTATCAGCTGGTTCCGTCGCAGGCGCTTGATCCGATACATCTGCGCATCGGCCAGACGGAATGCTTCCTCTGCATCGGCAATCTGCAAAGGATCGATCACCACCACGCCCACACTTGCCCCGGCGTAGGCAAAACTGACCTCCTTAAGCTGATAGTCACCCGTGGTGGCCGCCGTGATGCGCGCCTGCAGCGATTGCGCTGCCGCCTCACCATCGCAGGCCGGGCAGGGCACGACGATACCGAACTCATCCCCACCGAGCCGGCCAACCGCATCCATCGTCCGCAATCCACCGCGCAGGCGCCGGCCGATCTCCTGAAGGAACAGATCGCCCACCTGATGCCCATGGGTGTCGTTGATGCTCTTGAAGCCGTCCATATCGACCAGACCGACCAGCACCCGCGTACCGTCCCTCTGTGCCTTGCCAAGCGCACATGCCAGTGTGTCGGTGATCGCACGGCGGTTGGGCAGATCGGTCAATGCATCGATCAGTGCGAACGAGGCCAGGCGAGTATTCGCTTCGCTCAGCTCGGCGAGCAACATCCTTGCCGCGCACTGGAGTGCTGACGTAGGTGCGGATTCCCATCTCCCGGGCCGCCTGCGAATCGCCCCAGCATGCCGAAACATCCGGCGTGTAAGTGCGCCCTTCATTGAGCGAACGGCTGCACAGAGTGTCATTCCAGGGAACATCGATGCCTTCCGGGACCTGCACCGTGCCAGCGTTTCGCGCGAATTCCACATGCTGCACACCCTTCGCCAGGTCGATGGTGGTCAGATAGGTGGATTCCATGCCCGTGGCCGTGCTGAGAATCTCCAGCAACGGCCGGGTCAGCTGTTCGACCGATTCGGCGCGCGGCACCGCGGCAGATAGCTGCGAAAGAAGAAGATCCATCAGAAAAAAGCTTTATCCGTGCAAAACCAGGGGCAAGTCTAAATCGCCCCGGTGATCAGTTCCCTTGTCCTGGCGCAGGGATCCTGATGGAAGCGTTGGAAACAGCCGAAGGCCTTGTATCTTTAAGCCTCGGACCGGCTCGGGTAGCCCAAGCGGCCTCTGGGATGTTTGAAGCCCGTGACTGAGCACTGGGCGCCTGAGCCGGACCGTCCTTTCTTGCAGCCCGAACGGTTGTAGGAATCTTTAGTTCGCATAAACAAGGATGGGAGCGAGAGGACGTGTCCGACTCTGTTTTTATAGGTATCGACGTTTCCAGCCAGACGCTGGAGGTCGCCAGCAGCGATCAGGCCAAGACTTGGCAGGTCGCCAACGACGCAAGCGGC
>NZ_MDUX01000017.1 GCF_014736495.1 Candidatus Dactylopiibacterium carminicum | reverse complement strand
TGCCCACGGCTGGCTTTGCACAGCCAGCCGGCTACGGCGGCGCGCAGCGGGCTGCGCGAAACCCCGCCTGCGCCCTCATGTATCCCTATACACTCCGGCTCCCGTGCTGCTCTTCGCCCTGCTGAGAGCCTCTCGCTACAAACTTTGAATAGGTTTTAAGATGCGTTTCGTTGCGATTTTTGAAGACACCCCCGAAATGGCCGAGATCCGTCAGCAGTTCAGGCTGCAGCATCTTGCCTACCTGCGCGAATATGCCAGCGAGCTGGTGATCGGCGGCGGCCTGCGCGACGAGCCCGGCGGCCCCTATCTGGGTGCGCTCTGGGTGCTGGAGGTGGAGTCCCGTGCGCGCGCCCTCGAAGTCATCGAGGCCGATCCCTACTACCAGGCGCTGGCGCGGCCCTACCGACTTTACAGCTGGGGCAAGGCGATCCCGGAAAACCAGGTGTTGCTGTAATCCACTGGCTTGGTTGCAGGCAGAGTGGTGCGCATGGCGCACCCTACCCGTCTTGCAGGCGGGATGCTGCGAGTGGTGCCAGGAGGTGGGCAGGATGGCGTAGGGGCAATGCCATTAAGTCAAGCTCAACCCCTGCCATTGGCGTCATTCCGGCCTTCGCCGGAATGACGGCACTGTGCTGACTTAATGGCATCGGGCGTAGGGGGCACCGTGCGCACCATTGTTTTTCATGCATGCCGCAGTGCCTCGAACCTATTCTCTATTTGGCCACCGGCCGTGCCGGGTCACTGCACCATTCGCTCCAGGAACCGGGGTAGAGGCTGGCGCCCGGGAGCCCCGCGGCTTCCATCGCGAGCAGGTTGTGGCAGGCGGTGACGCCGGAGCCGCACTGGGCGATCACGGCATCGGGCGCTGTGCCTTGCAGCAGGGCGAGGTATTCCTCGCGCAGCTGCGCGGCCGGTTTGAAACGGCCATTCGGTAACAGGTTGTCTTTGAACGGGCGGTTGCGGGCACCGGGGATGTGGCCGGCAACCGGGTCGATGGTTTCGTTCTCGCCCCGGAAGCGGTCCGCGCCACGGGCATCGACGACGAGCCGGGCCTGCGTGCGCAGGTTGGCGAGCACCGCGTCGGCATCCGCCGTCGGGGCGAGTGAGGCGCGCAAGGTGATGTCGCCGGGTGCGCGGGCTGGCGGCACGGTCTGCGTGAGCTCGCCCCCGGCCGCCAGCCAGGCAGCCACGCCGCCATCGAGCACGGCCACGGCCTCATGGCCTACCCAGCGCAGCATCCACCACAGGCGCGAGGCCGCCATGGCGCTGTCCTGCGCGTCATGCACGATCACCTGCGTGGTGGCATTCACGCCCAGGCGTGCCAGTGTGGCGACGAAGACTTCGCGTGCCGGCAGCGGATGGCGGCCGTTGTGGCCTGTCCTGAGGCTGGAGAGTTCTTCGTCCAGATGAAGGAAGACCGCGCCGGGCAGATGGCCGGCGGCGTAGGCGGTGCGCCCGGCCTGCGGATCGGCCAGGGCGTGGCGGGTATCGATGACGAGCCAGTCCGGCGAGCCGATCCGGGGCTGGAGTTCGGTGGCCTGGATCAGGGTGGTATAGGGCATGTGCTTTGGCTCCGGAGACTATCGGCCACGACGGCCGTGGGCGGAATGCTGATTGCGCATTATCGGTCTTCCTTACTTGGCATTCTTGAACTTCTTGATGGCATCGACCATTGGATGCCCGGCGCGGATGTAGTCCTGCATGTTGCGTTCGGCTTCGAGCAGGGCCAGCGCACGGGCATGTACCACTTCCGCCTGTGCGGGGGCGACAGCCACCACGCCGTCGCGGTCGCCGACGATGATGTCGCCCTCGCGGATGAAGACGCCGCCACATACGACAGGTTGGCCGATGCTGACACCATGCGGTTCAGCGAACGGCGTGCGTTGATGCCTGCTGCGAAGACCGGTAGCCCCAGGCTGCTGCAGTCTTCCACGTCACGCAGTGCGCCGTCTGTGATCACGCCGGCAACCTGCAGTGCGGCCGCGCGAAGCCCCATGTTGCCGCCCCAGATCGAGTTGTTCCGTTCGCCGCCGGAGGCCAGCACGATGATCTGGCCCGGTCCGGCGCTGTCGATGGCCATCTGCACGCCGAGTGAGAGTGAAGGCTCCACCTCGGCCTGGGTGGCATTGTGCGGGATCGGGATGCGGGCCACGGTGTGGGCGCGGCCCGCGCAGCGCGTGCCGACGATGGGCAGCGGGCCGTCGAGGTAGGCCGTGGGCAGGCCCAGGAGATCCATGGCATCGCAGAGGACGGCGACGGGGATGTCTTGCAGCAGATCCAGCAGGGGATCTGCGGCAGCGGGGGTGTTCTGTTCGGACATGATGGGGTGTGTCTGCGTACTGAAGGGGGAAAGAGGAGTTATGACGCCGATCCAAGCCGGCCGCCAGGCGTGGTTCGCGCCAGGCTGCTTGCCAGCCAGGACAGCGCGCCGCACAGGCAGCCGTAGATCAGCATCATGACCAGGGAAACGGCGATGACGTTGTGGAAGGCGGTGGAGATGATCTGCCCGGTGCGCAGCAGCTCCTGATAGCCGATGGCATAGCCCAGTGCGGTGGCCTTGGCGATGCGTACCGCTTCGGCAAGCAATGCCGGGCGCATGTGGTGGAGCGCCTGCGGCAGCAATATCAGGCGCACGGCCTGGGAGCTCGTCATGCCCAGCGCGCGGGCCGCCTGCATCTGTCCGCGCGGGATCGCGTTGAGCCCGGCACGGATGATCTCGGCGCAGAGGGCGCCGTGATACAGCGTCAGCGCCACGATCAGCGGTCCCAGCGTCTGCAGCTGATCCAGTCCCAGCACCATTGCCGCTGTGTCGCCCAGGCCGTTCGCGAGCGTCACGCCTATCCGGTTGAAGGCCTCCGCGTAGGTGAAAAACACGAACAGCAGGATCAGCAGCGAGGGGATCGCGCGGAAGAGTTCCACCCACAGGCGCAGGGGCGTGCGCAGCCATCGCGGCCCGGCGCTACCCAGGGCGGCCAGCAGCAGGCCGGCGACGAAGGAGAGCAGAGTGCAGGCGATCAGGGCACGCAGGGTCGCGGCGAATCCGCGCCCGATCAGCCGCCAAAGCGCAGGTTCGAGAAACGGGGCCCAGAGCTCGCCACGCAGCTGGCCGGTCTGCGCCAGCGCGTGGATTCCCAGCCCCAGCAACAGCACGAGGCCGCAGCCGCAGACGATGTCCAGTCCGCGCAGGAATTTGCCGGTACGCGGCGTGGGCGCGTCAAAGAAAGGGCTGGCAGTCATCGCGTGAACGCCATGCGGGATTCCACGCAATGCATCAGGGCGGCGATGGCGAGGTTGAGGACGACGTAGCCCGAGGCGATACCGGCGAACAAGGTGAACACTTCGCCGGGGTTGTCGATCGTCAGGCGGTGCAGCTGGGCGGTGGCTTCCACCACGCCGAAGGAGCCTGCCAGCGCCGTGGCCTTGGCCAGTGAGATCAGGTTGTTGCCGATGGCCGGGATGGCGTTGGCGACCGCCTGGGGCAGCAACACGGTGCGCAGCATCGTGATCGCATCCATGCCCAGCGAGCGTGCGGCCTGCGACTGGCCGGGCGCGATGGTGTTGAAGCCCGAGCGCAGCGATTCACAGATGTAGCTTGCTTCGTACAGCGCGAGTGCCAGCGTGGCGTAGACGAAGAAGGACAGGCGCAGGCCCAGTTGCGGAAAGCCGAAGGTGATGAGAAAGAAGACCAGCACCACGGGCGTGTTGCACATCACCGCGACATAGCCGGCCGCCAGCCTGCGCAGGATGCCCACCGGGAGGAGGCTGGCGATGGCCAGCGCGGTGCCGGCCACCAGCGCCAGGCAGGCAGAGGCAAGAAACAGCAGCAGTGTGAGACGGAAGCCCGCCGCGATTTCCGCGAGGCTGGCAATCAGAAGCTGCATGGCGTCGTTTCCTGGGCCTGGCTGCTCAGCATTCGTCGCCCACGACCGGGGGTTTCTGCGGCGCCACGCCCAGCGGGGCGAAATGCTTGTCCCACAGGCGTTGCCATTCGCCGCTGCTGACGACTTCCTTCAGCGCGCCGGAAGTGAAGCGGCAGAAGGCGATGTCATCCTTCTTCAAGCCGATGCCCCAGCCTTCCGTGCGCATCGCCGGCACGTCGGCCGCCACCAGGTCCGGGTACTGCTTCACGAAGCCGAGGTTGTTGAGATCGTTGCCCATCTTGCCGTCGACGGTGCCGTTGACCACCTGCTGCGTGCAGGCGCTGACATCCTCGAAGGGGATGAAGATGCCTTCGTTCTGCTGGATGACCGGCACCGAGGTGCCCGTCGGCGTGGTGCAGATGCGCTTGCCCTTGATGTCCTCGGGGCGCTTGTACCTTTGCCGGTTCTCGCTGCGCACGTAGAGATAGGCGCGTGCATCCACGTAGGGGCCGGCCTGCCCCACCAGCGCGCGGCGCTTCGGGGTGATCACGTAGGCTCCGATCAGGATGTCCACCAGCCCCTGGTTGAGTGCGGTCTCGCGGCTGGCCGAGGGGACTTCCGTGAATCGCACCTTGGCCGCCGAAAGTCCGAGCCGGGCCGCCAGGGCGCGTGCGATATCGGCATCGAAACCTTCCACCGCGTTGGTCAGCGGGTTCAGCTGCACCACGCCGGGCAGATCCAGCCGGGCGCCGACGACAAGGCTGCCTCTTTTCTGGATCCGTTCCAGCGTGCCGCCGCCAGGTGCGGAGGGTTTGTCCTGTGCGTGGGTGGACAAGGGGCCGACCAGGCTGGCGGCCAGGATGACGCGTGCGATCGTGGACGCGCTTGTATTCATTTGGAATGACATTTCAGACTCTTCGGACGCTTCTGGTTGACGAGGGCAGGGCCTGGGCTCCGCACAAGGAAGCGTCATCGTAGAGCGAGTGTTGTATTCAAAAAACGATTTATGTTTGATAACAATATGTGGTTTCTGTATTTATCGATGAACTTGCCGAAGGCATACTCGCGCCTTTGCTCCGTGGCTTGCCGCGCCTGCTTTTCGCCTCTTCTGCCCTTCGCGAACGATGAAACGACCCTATCACTTCAAGATCGACGACATCGACGCCTTTGTCTGCACCGTGCGTCATGAGTCGGTGTCACGCGCGGCGACAGCCCTCGGTCTGCCCCAGCCGGCGGTGACCCGCCGCATCCAGGCGCTGGAAGAGAGCTTTGGCCTGCAGCTGCTCGATCGCAATACACGTCCGCCCCGGCTCACGCCGATGGGGCACCGCATCTACGAGCAATGCGTGCAGGTGCTGCGCGAGAGCGAGCAACTGATCTCGGTGGCCAATGCCGGCCTGCCCGCGGCGGATGTGTTCCGCCTGGGCTTGCCGCAGATGGTGGCCGAGGCTGTGGCGGTCGACCTGCTCGGTGCCCTGCGAGCGCGCTTTCCCGCCCTGTCGCCGCAGGTGCTCACAGGCTGGAGCCCCGGGCTGCTCGACATGGTCGAAGCCACGGACCTGGATGCCGCTGTGGTGGTGGCGCCGCCCACACAGCGTTTTGCCGAGGGGCTGCTGGCCGAGGCCTGCCATCGTTTCCGGCTGGTGGTCGTGGCCGCCCGCGATTTCCCGCTCGACGAGGCGCGGGGATGCCGGGTCGGGGATCTGGCGGATTGGCCCTGGGTGCTCAACCCCGACGGCTGCGGGCTGCGGCTGAGTCTGCAGCGGCTGTTCGAAGAGGCGGGCTTTCCGATCCGTGTGGTGTCGGACAGTTTCGGCACGGCCTTGCAACTGGCACTGGTGGCCAACGGCCTGGGGCTGGGATTCATGCCGCGCCCGCTGGTGGAGGCGAGCCCCTGCCGCGAGCGACTGCGTGTGATCGAGATCGCCGGCTTCGCCCCGGTGGCCGCGCTGTGGCTGGTGCGTGGCAAGGCTTCTCAGCGGCCGGCCGGATGGTTCGCGACCTGCAGGGAGTCTGTGCTGGCGGCATGGCCACGAGACGGGGCCGATGCGGTTTCGCCCTCACACGGATGAGGCGCTGGCGTGTTCTGTTCTGCAGGCTTGAGTACGAAGCCGCACGAGGCGTCGGTCCGGGCTCAGCGGATCCGGTGACGCTCGCCCAGCAGGGCCGCGCGGGTGACGGGGCGTTGCAGCTGCTCCAGCCACCATTGCAGGGCGCGCCCGGGTTCGGCCTGGCCGCGTTTGCGCCAGGCGTAGCTGGACTGGATCTGCTGTGTGGCACGCTCCAGCGGTTTGGCGACCAGGCGGCCGACGTCGATGTAATCCTGCGCCAGGCAGGTGGGCAGCAGACCCACACCCAGCCCGCGGATCTGGGCATCGAGCTTGGTCGGCATGTCGGCCACCGTCAGAACGTCCTGCCCGCTGAGCAGGCCGATGGTGAGCGGGCTGCCTTGCCGCACAGAGTCTGCGATCGCAACGGCGCGGTGCTGGCGGATGAGTTCGTCTGACAGCGGCTCCGCCGCCTGCGCCAGCGGATGGTGCGGCGCCACGGCAAAGACGAAATGCACCGTGCCCAATAGCTCGCGTTGCAGGCCGGTGGCGGTGTTGTTGTCCATCACCACGCCGATGGCGAGGTCCGCTTCTCCCGAGGTGAGCGTGGTCAGCGTGCCGGAGAGGGTTTCGGCGCGCAGCCGCAGGCGTGTCGGGGGGCTCAGGGCGAGGAAGCTGGCGCACAGCTCCATCACCGTGGCGCGATCGATGATGCTGTCGACGGTGATGGTGAGCTGGGGCTCCCAGCCCGTGGCCACGCGCTTGACGCGGTTGGCGATGGCGTCGACCTCTCCCAGCAGGCTGGCGCCGCCGCGCAGCAATTCGGTACCGGCCGGGGTCAGCCGGGCCTGGCGTGAGGAACGGTCGAAGAGCAGCACATCCAGCGCATCCTCGATCTGGCGCACGCGGTAGGTCAGCGCACTGGGCACCATGTCATTGGCGCGTGCGGCGGCGGCAAAGCTGCCGGTGTCGGCAATCGACTGCAGCAGTGCCAGCGAGGCCGGCGTGAGGACATCGCGGGGCGTGGGCATCAGCGGCTCCCGGGTTCAAGGATTTTGAATCCTGCCCTCGCCGCCCCTTTGCTGCAAGCCAGGGGCGCACAAGCACCCTCATGCTTGTCGCGACGTGACGGTGCAGCGCCCGAAAAGATACTTGTAACAAAAAGCCCCGCCGGCATGGCCGGCGGGGCTTGGCGAGGGGCGTTCAGGCTTGCTTGCGGGCGTCCACACTCCAGCCGCCGGCGCCGAAAGCCGCCAGGCCGAGCAGGCCGCCGATCACGGCGATGTTCTTGAAGAACAGCAGTTCGACCACCATCGCCTGTTGGGCCGGAGCAGCCCAATAGGCATGGAAGAAAATCGAGGCGGCCAGCGTGAACACCGCCAGCACCAGGGCGGCCAGGCGGGTCTGGAAGCCCACGATCAGGGCGATGCCGACGCCGATCTCGACGATGATCGCGAGCACTGCGCCGAGCTCGGGCAGCGGCAGACCGACCGAGGCGATGTAGCCGACGGTGCCGCCGAAGCCGGTGAGCTTGGCGAAGCCGGCGGGCACGAAGAGCACCGAGATGAGCAGGCGCGCGGCCAGCGAAAGGGCGTTCTGAAGCGATTGGGACATGATGTTTCCTCTGTACATGGGTGGGTGGGGTGATGCAGGGCCGTCGTCGGGCGTTTTGCCATCTCTTGGAACAACGCCGTCATTCCGGCTTGCGCCGGAATGACGCTGATCGAGCGCGATCGAGGTTCAAGAGCGCGGCATTGACCCTCAGGCGGCCAGGTCGAATACGAGTACTTCGGCGTCCTGGCCGTCAGTCAGTGCCAGGGCATTCTCTTCCGCCAGCAACAGGGCGTCGCCTGCCTGCAGGGGCTGCCCGTTGGCGGTGAGGGCGCCGCGGATCAGGAACACGTAGGCCTTGCGTGCAGGGTCCAGCGCGAGCTCCGCGCGTTCGCCTGCCGCGAACAATCCGGCATAGAGACTGGCATCCGCGTGGATGCGCACGGAATCCTGCGCGCCGTCCGGCGAGGCCACCAGGCGCAGGGCACCACGCTTCTGCTCGACAGGAATGGTCTTCTGCTCGTAGCCGGGGGCGATGCCGAACCGGTCGGGCTCGATCCAGATCTGCAGGAAATGCGTCTCTTGATTGTCGGCGTGGTTGAACTCGCTGTGCATCACGCCGCTGCCGGCGCTCATGCGCTGCACGTCACCGGGCGGGATGCTCTGCACGTTACCCATGCTGTCGCGGTGGGCCAGCTCGCCGCTGAGCACGTAGCTGACGATCTCCATGTCACGGTGGCCATGGCGGCCGAAGCCGGTGCCGGCGGCGATGCGGTCCTCGTTGATGACGCGCAGGTTGCCCCAGCCCATGTGCTCGGGGTCATGGTAGCCGGCGAAGGAGAATGAATGGTGGCTCTTCAGCCAGCCGTGATCGGCATAACCGCGGTCCTGGGATTTGCGCAAGGTGATCATGATGTTTCCTCCGTGTGGGGTGGAATTCATTCTCGGCCCCGACGCGGGCGGCAAGGTGCTGCCGGTTTGATGGCAGCGTTCAAGATTATTGAATGGAAGGCTGCCTGCCCTGGTTTCAGTGGGAAAACGCCACGGCCACGTCCACGCAACTGAGGAAATTGGCCAGCAGGGGTTTGGGCAGGCCGTCGCGGGTGACCAGATACATACTGTGGAAGGCGCCGGCATCCGCCAGCGGTACGTAGCGCACGCGATCCATGGCGATGCAGGCCATCGGGCTGGGCATCACGGTCACACCCAGGCCGGCCGCCACCAGGCCGATCTGCGTCACGGCCTCGGCGGCTTCCTGTTCCACCTTGGGCGAGAAGCCGGCCCAGTTGCAGAGCCTGCGCACCAGTACGCCGAGGTCCGCGCCGGCGTTCGCGGGATAGGAGATGAAGCGTTCGTCGGCGAACTGCGCCAGCGTGACCTGTTCGGCGTTGGCCAGGGGATGCCTGACCGGCATCGCCATCATCAGCGGGTCGTTGCTGAGGAGTGTCAGACGCAGGCCGTCGATCTTCCGGTCCGGTTCGTTGTAGCGCACGAAGCCGATATCCAGCTCGTTGTTGCGCAGGGAGTCGAACTGTTCGGGCGTGACCATCTCGCGCAGCTGCACTGTGACGTCCGGGCACTTCTTGCGGAACTCTCCGAGGATGCTCGGCAGCAGGGGCTTGAGCGGCAGTGAGGTGGTGTAGCCCACGCGCAGGTGGCCCAGCTCTCCTTTGGCCATGCGCCGTGCTTCGGTGCTGGCCGCCGCCGCGTCTTCCAGAACCCGGCGTGCGCGTTGCAGGAATATCTCGCCCGCTTCGGTGAGGCTCACGCTGCGGCGGCTGCGGATCAGCAATTGGGCGCCGACCTCTTCTTCCAGCGCCTGGATCTGCTGGCTGAGCGGCGGTTGTGCGATATGCAGGCGCTCGGCTGCGCGGCGGAAATGCAACTCTTCGGCGACGGCGACGAAGTATCGGAGATGACGGAGTTCCATTGAGACTGAAAAAGTATCAAAAGTGCCTGAAAAATATATTGGACCTATCTTTTTTGCGTGTCCAGAATCCTTATCAGATTCATCCCCTGGTTGTTTTTCATGGCTCTCAGTCCCGCTGCCGACGCAGCGACTTCTTCCAGCAAGCCGTCGTCCGCCTATCTCCAGTTCGGCACCGCCGGCTATCGCAAGGCCGCGCTCGGTACCTTCTTCGGTGGCTTCGCCACGTTTGCGATGTTGTACTGCCTGCAGCCGCTGATGCCGGAGCTGGCGCGCGAGTTTGGCCTGACGCCGTCGCAGGCCAGCGGGGCGATGTCGATGGCCACGGGCGGGCTGGCCCTGTGTCTGGTGCCCGTGAGCCTGATCGCCGATCGCTACAGCCGCAAACTGGCGATGGTGACCGCACTGGCCCTGGGGGGCGCGCTGACGGTGCTGGCAGCCTTCGCGACGGATTTCAAGGCGTTGCTGGTGATGCGCACCCTCTTCGGTCTGGCTCTGGCCGGCCTGCCAGCCGTGGCGATGGCTTATCTGTCGGAAGAGATCGCGCCTGAATCGCTGGGCCGTGCGATGGGGTTGTACATCGCAGGGAACGCCTCGGGTGGCATGAGCGGGCGCCTGATCGCGCCGCTGCTGGCGGATGCCGGCTCCTGGCGGGTTGCCACGGCAGTGCTGGGGCTGATGGGGATCGCTGCTGCACTGGCCGTGGCCCGCACCTTGCCCGCCTCGCGTCATTTCGTGCCGCGTCGCGCTTCGCTGGCGGCCATGAAGCAGCATGCCGCGCAGCATCTGCGCGATGCCGGCCTGCCTTGGCTGTTCGTTTGTGCCTTCCTGCTGATGGGCGCTTTCGTCAGCTATTACAACTACCTCGGCTTCCGCCTTTCCGCACCGCCGTTTTCCCTGCCGCTGTCGGTGCAGGGGCTGGTGTTCCTGCCCTACATCTTCGGCATGGTTGCATCGGCCTGGGCTGGGCGGCTGGCGGATCGCTTCGGCCGCCGTGAGGTGTTGTGGATGATGGTGTGCGTGATGACGGCAGGCCTGCTCGTCTCGCTTTCCGACAACGGCATGGTCCTGGGTCTGGGCACCATTCTCGTGACCTTCGGTTTCTTCGCCTCGCATTCGATCGCCAGCAGCTGGGTGGGGCGCCGGGCGCGGGAAAACCGCGCGCTCGCGTCGGCCCTGTATCTGTCGGCCTATTACCTGGGCTCCAGCGTGCTGGGCTGGACTACCGGCCTGGTCTGGCACATGGGCGCCTGGAGCAGCGTGGTCATCAATCTCGCGTTGGTGCTGGGCCTGTGCCTGCTGATCGCTTTTTACCTGCGCAGGCTTCCGCCGCTCAAATGATCGAGCTCCCTTCCAGAAATCTTCCAAGAAACCTCCGATGAAGCGTCCCCAATCCCCGAATACCCGATTGCTGCGTGCCGGCCGGCCGCACAAGGGCTGGGTCAATACTCCGGTCACCCGCGCCAGCAGCTACATCTTCGAAAACGTCGAGCACTGGCGCGATACGCGCAACCGCCGGGATGCCGAACGCATGCTGTCGTATGCAGCGCGTGGCACCGACAGCACCTATGCGCTCAAAGATGCGCTGGTGGAGCTTGAAGGTGGTTATCGCGCCAAGGTGTTCCCGACCGGTCAGGCTGCGATCGCCACGATCCTGCTGGGCTATCTGGGGCAGGGTGACCATGTGCTGATCACCGACGCGGTGTATGCGCCGGTGCGCCGTTTCTGTTCGCGCCAGCTCTCGCGCATGGGCGTCGAGCATGATTATTACCGTGCCGACGGCTGCGATCTTGCCGGACGCATCAAGCCGAATACCCGCCTGATCTATGTGGAGAGCCCTGGTTCGCTGGCCTACGAAATGGTGGATCTGCCGGCCATCGTCAGGCTCGCGCGTGCGCATGGCTGCCTCGTCGCCGTCGACAACACCTGGGGCTCGGGCCTGCTCTACCGGCCGCTGGCACTGGGGGCGGACATCTCCGTGATGGCGGCGACCAAGTATCTCGGCGGCCATTCCGACGTGATGCTGGGCACGGTGGTGACCAATCAGGCCGCCTGGCAGCCGATGGAGGAGGCCGCGGTCGATCTGGGGCAGACCGTCGGTGCCGACGATGCCTGGCTGACCTTGCGCGGCATGCGTTCGCTGGCGGTTCGCCTGGCAGCGCACGGGCAGAATGCGCTGACCGTCGCACGCTGGCTGCAATCCCGTCCGGAAGTGGCCTGCGTGCATTGTCCTGCCTTGCCGGACAGCCCTTCGCATGCACTGTGGCTGCGTGATTGCAGCGGTACCAATGGCCTGCTGACGGTCGAGTTCGCGCCGATGTTCGACGCGGCGGCGGCCATCCGTTTCATCAACGCCTTGCAGCTCTTCGGCGTGGGCGCCTCCTGGGGCGGCTACGAGAGCCTGGCGCTGCCGGTCGACATGCCGGGCGCGCGTACCGAAACCGACTGGAGCGGGCGTGGCGGCATGGCGCGTCTGCATATCGGGCTGGAGTCGCCCGAAGATCTGATTGCCGATATCGAGGCCGCGCTGCAGGCGCTGCGTGGCTGACCCTTTTTTCCGGACCCTCCCTCAACCCCTACGAAGTCAAGGAGCATCAAGATGGCTAAGCGTGGTATCTCGATTCTTTCCGCGGGCAAGTTGCTCGGCCTGTTGCTGGCCGGTAGCACCCTGTCCTCCCTGGCACATGCCGAAGCGCTCGATGACATCAAGGCGCGCGGCACACTGATCTGTGGCACGCAGAACGCCAGCGCGCCGTATGCCTTCCAGGATCCGGCCAGCCGGACCTTTGTGGGGTATGACGTGGATATGTGCAAGGCACTGGCTAAGTCCCTGGGCGTGAAGCTGGAGCATCGCCCGCTGTCCACCGAAGCGCGCATTCCCGAGCTGAAGATGGGGCGCGTCGATCTGGTGGCCGGCTCCATGGCGTATCTGCCGGAGCGTGCCGAGCAGGTGGATTTCAGCCTGCAATACCTGCAGGGCGCCATCAAAGTGATGGTCAAGAAGGATTCCGGCATCAAGACCCTGGCGGATCTGGCCGGCAGGAAGGTCTGTGCATCCAAGGGCTCCAGCTCCGCCGCGATCGCCGCGCGCGTGCTGCCCAAGGCCCAGGTGCTGACCTTCCAGGATGTGGCGTCCTGCTATCTCGGTCTGCAGAGCGACAAGGTGGAAGGCTTCACAGCCGGTGAACTCGCGCTCAAATGTTTCGAAATCGACTCCCAGGGCAAGGGCAATCCGGTAATGATGGTGCCCGAACCGACCTATGTGGAGCACATGGGTATCGTTACCAACAAGAACAACCCCAAGCTGATCGCTGCGATCAACGAGGCCATCCTGCAGATGGACAAGAGCGGCGAATTGAGCGCGACGTTCGAGAAGTGGCTGGGCGAGCAGTCCATCTACAAGCTCAAGCGCACGTTCAAGGTCGAGCCGGTGGACAAGGCTTCCTGATCCGCGCTGTCTGAAAGGGATCGCCCGCGATGGATTTCCAGCTTTCCTTCCTGTTGTCTGCCGACGTGCTGCCCTTGCTGTTCAAGGGCATGGCGACCACGGTGAGGCTGTTTGCATGCGCCTGGGTGCTGGGCATGCTGGTGGCCTTGCTGCTGGTCGGTCTGCGGGCTGTTCCGTGGCGCTGGCTGGACTGGCTCGTGGCCGTCTTCGTCGAGTACCACCGCAACGTGCCCACGGTCGTGCAGATCATGGTGTGGTACTTCGGCATGCCCGAGATACTGCCGCGCGACATCAAGCTGTGGATCAACCGGGGCGATACCGAATTCCTCTTCGCCATGATCGCGCTGGCGCTCAACGCCAGTGCCTTTTTCGCCGAGGACATCCGTTCCGGCATGCGCACAGTGCCGCATACCCAGCTGGAGGCCGCGCGCTCCATCGGCTTGTCGGCATTCGGCGCGCTGTGGCACGTGATTCTGCCGCAAGCCCTGCGCATCTCGGTGCCGCCGCTGATCAACCGCGCCCTGATCCTGTTCAAGGACACCAGCCTCGCGATGGCCATCGGCGTCGTCGAGATGACCTATCAGACCAAGGCCATCGAGAACCTGACCTTCCGCTCGATGGAAGTCTTCGTCGCCGCCACGCTGTTCTACCTCGTCGCCTCGCTGGTGCTGATGGCGCTCGGGGCGTGGTTCAACCAGCGGTTTCCGCCCGCGCACAAGGGGTGAGCGATGCTGGATATCCTGCATGAATATGGCCTGATGTTCCTCGTCGGCACCTGGCCGGTCGGGCCGCTCGGCGGCTTTGCCAATACCCTGGTGCTGGCCGGGCTCGGGCTCGGGCTCGGGCTTTCCTTTCCGCTGGCGATGCTGCTGGCACTGGCGCGTACCGGCAGCATCCGCTGGCTGAAGATGCTGGCCACCGTCTGGGTCTATACCTTTCGCGGCATCCCGCTGGTGATGGTCGTGTTCTGGGCCTACTTCCTGCTGCCGGTGATGATCGACACCACCGTACCCGCCTTCGCCACCGCACTGGCAGCCATCGTGGTGTATGAATCGGCCTTTCTCGCCGAGATCGTGCGTGCCGGCCTCGACGGCCTGCCCAAGGGGCAGATGGAGGCAGCGCGTTCCATCGGCCTGTCGTATGCCCAGGCGATGAAGTCCGTGATCCTGCCGCAGGCGCTGCTGAACATAATCCCCTCGCTGGTGAGCCAGTTCGTCTCCACGATCAAGGCCACCTCCATCGTCTACATCATCGGCGTGCAGGAGATCACCTTCTCCGCGCAGCAGATCAACAGCATCGAGATGACGCGGGCCTTGTCCGTCTTCCTCGTCCTGGCGGCCTTCTACTTCGTGGCCTGCCTGGAATTGTCGCAATTCGCCAGGTGGCTGGAGGCGCGCATCCGCGCCCGTCAGCTGCGCCCCGCATGAGCCTTTGAGCGGAGATTCCAAACATGCCCGACATGATCGATCTGCAACACGTGAACAAGTGGTACGGCCAGTACCACGCCCTCAACGACGTGACCAACCAGGTGAAGAAGGGCGAGGTCGTCGTGGTCTGCGGGCCTTCGGGCTCGGGCAAATCCACCATGATCCGTACGCTCAACCGCCTGGAGCCGATCCAGGGTGGGCGCATCTTCGTCAATGGCGAAGACATCCACGCCGTCGGCCGTGACATCAATGTCCTGCGCGCCGGCATCGGCTTCGTGTTCCAGCAGTTCAACCTGTTTCCGCACCTGTCCGCGCGCGAAAACGTGATGCTCTCGCCGCTCAAGGTGGCCGGCATGACCAAGGCAGAGGCGTCGGAGCTTGCCGCCGGCCTGCTCGAGAAGGTCGGCCTGGGGCATCGCATCGATTCCATGCCGGCGCAGCTTTCCGGCGGCCAGCAACAGCGCGTGGCGATCGCCCGCGCCCTGGCGCAGAAATCGCCGCTGATCCTCTTCGACGAGCCCACCAGCGCACTGGATCCGGAGATGGTCGGCGAGGTGCTGTCGGTGATGAAGCAACTGGCCGCCGAGGGCATGACCATGGTGGTGGTGACCCACGAGATGGGCTTCGCCCAGGAAGTGGCTGACCGCATCTGGTTCATGGATGCGGGCCAGATCCTGGAAGACAGCCTGCCCGCCGAGTTCTTCTCCAACCCGCAGCATCCGCGTGCGCGCAAGTTCCTGTCCGACGTGCTCGAGCCACGCGGCGCGGCCACGCTGCCGTACTGAGAGCCCGTTCCCCGGAGCGGCGCGGGGCTTTCGTCCAGCGGTGCGTTTGAGTGTCGGTCTTGAGTTTTAGACCGATCGGTCTATTATCTGCCGCATGGAAGTGGACGCCCCTGTTCCCCGCCGCCGTGGCCGGCCGCCGAAATCCCGCGAGCAATCCGTCGATGCGCGGGAGCTGTTGCTGCGTGCCGGGCTGGAGGTGCTGACGGAGAAGGGCTTCTCGATCAGCGGGATCGATGAAATTCTGAAGCGCGCGGGCGTGCCCAAGGGCTCCTTCTATCACTACTTCGCGAGCAAGGAAGCCTTCGGCCATGCGCTCATCGAGCGCTACGCCGGCTATTTCGCGCGCAAGCTGGAGAAGCATTTTGGTGACGAATCCCGTACGCCGCTCGTGCGCATCCAGGATGTGATTGCCGATCTGCAGGCCGGCATGGCCCGGCATCAGTTCCGGCGCGGCTGCCTGGTCGGCAACCTGGGACAGGAGATGGGCGGGCTGCCGGAGAGCTTCCGGGCCCAGCTCGATGAAGTCTTTCTCGACTGGCAGCAGCGTCTGGCGCGCTGCCTGCGTGCCGCACAGCAGGCCGGCGAGATTCCTGCCGGGCGCGATTGCGATGCGCTCGCTGCATTCTTCTGGATCGGCTGGGAGGGCGCCGTGCTGCGCGCCAAGCTCACACGAAACCCTGAGCCGCTGCGGCTGTTTTCCCGTTTCTTTCTCGCAGGGCTCGCGACGCCCTGATTTTTCGATTTCAACTAGACGACCGGTCTAATTTCATCTGGAGCGAATGATGTTCAAAGGCATTGTGATCAGGAAGGACGACGCGGGTTATCGCGCCGGCGTGGAAGACATCGATGAAGGCACGCTGCCCGAAGGCGACGTGAGCGTGCGGGTGAGCCATTCCACGCTGAACTACAAGGATGGCCTGGCGATCACCGGCAAGGGGCCGGTGGTGCGCCGCTTCCCGATGGTGCCGGGGATCGATCTGGCCGGCGTCGTCGAAGCGTCTTCGCATCCCGACTACAAGGCGGGCGACGCGGTCGTGCTCAACGGCTGGGGCGTGGGCGAAGTGCACTGGGGCGGGCTGGCGCAGAAGGCACGTCTGAAGGGCGACTGGCTGGTACCGCTGCCCGGATGCCTCACGCCGCAGCAGGCAATGGCCATCGGCACTGCTGGCTACACCGCGATGTTGTGCGTGATGGCGCTGGAGCGCCACGGAGTGAAGCCGGCGGATGGCGAGATCCTGGTGACTGGCGCTGCCGGCGGTGTCGGCAGCGTGGCCGTTGCGTTGCTGGCGAAGCTGGGCCATACCGTGGTCGCCGTCAGCGGCCGGCCGCAGGAGGCGGAGTACCTCAAAGCGCTGGGCGCGCACGAAGTGCTTGCCCGCGCCGAGTTCGCCACGCCGGGCAAGCCACTGGGCAAGGAGCGCTGGGCCGGTGCCGTCGATGTCGTCGGCGGGCATACGCTCGCCAACGTCTGCGCCACGACCCGCTATCGCGGCGTGGTGGCGGCCTGCGGTCTGGCGGGCGGCATGGACTTTCCCTCCACGGTGGCGCCCTTCATCCTGCGTGGTGTGACGCTTGCCGGCGTCGACAGCGTGATGTGCCCGCGCGCGGAGCGCCTGGAAGCCTGGCGCCGCCTGGGCGCCGATCTGGAGCCGGCACGCCTGGCCCTGATCGCCACCGAGGCGGTGGGCCTGGCCGCAGCCATTCCGCTGGCGGCGGACCTGCTCGAAGGCAAGGTGCGTGGCCGGGTGATCGTGGACGTGAATCGCTGAACCCGTGATTGAGCGCCGGGCGGCCGGGAAGTGCGGCGCCCGTTCAGCCGCTGCTGGCGATGGCATCCACCGGGTGTTCGCGTGTAACCTGCCTCCGAGGCGTGCCTGGCGCGCCGCTCCGGACGACCAACAGCAAGGAGAACGACATGAGCATCTCAATCGATTGGCAGGCGGCAAGTGGTGCAAGTGCCTGCCGTATCCAGACGGGCGACGCCGAATGGTTCGCGGATGTCGGCCGGAATTTCGGCGGTTCAGGGGCGCATCCCGATCCGCATGATCTGCTGGATTCCGCGCTGGGTGCCTGCACGGTGCTGACGCTGGAGCTGTACGCCAAGCGCCGGGGCTACGCCTTGCAGGGTGTGAGGGTGGAGATCACGCACACCGAGGCCGATGGCGTGTATCGCCTGCACAAGCACATCCAGCTCGAAGGCGATCTGGACGAGGCCGCGCGCGAAGACCTGCTGCGCGTGGCTGCCAAGTGCCCGATCCACAAGGCCTTGCTGGGGCAGTTCGCCATCGAGAGCGAGCCCGTGGCATCT
Organism: Candidatus Dactylopiibacterium carminicum; assembly: GCF_014736495.1. Classification (GTDB taxonomy): domain Bacteria; phylum Pseudomonadota; class Gammaproteobacteria; order Burkholderiales; family Rhodocyclaceae; genus Uliginosibacterium; species Uliginosibacterium carminicum. The sequence continues at coordinate 40,712 of NZ_MDUX01000017.1, read as the reverse complement.
TGAAAAGTGATCCGCCGGCATGCTGCCGGCCCTGCGGGAAGGAAAGTTCATGAGCATCCGCCAGTATCTTGGCAACCAGATCCTGGGCGTACTGGCGCATTACGCGCCCAGGGGCGTATCGGTCCAGATCTGCGGCGTCTATCCCGAATGGGACAACAGCCTGCAGGTCTTCTTTCCCAAGGGGCATGCACTGCGTGTCGGCGATTTCGCCACGCTGCACCTGGACAACCGCTCGGGCGTGGACGAATACGACGACGAGCTGAAGGTCTACCGGGGTTCCTACAAGGGCGTGGTAACTGGCGTGCGGGGCGACTGGGCGGTGCTCCAGCCCCGGGAGTGCACGCTCTACCATGGCCTGCGTGCGGTGCTGACGCTGCGCACGCCGGGCTACGACTTCCCGGCGGACGCACGGCCCTCGCAGTCGCTGGCGCAGACCACGCTGCGCCACCTGCCGTCCGCCAACGGCGACGACCATGAAAACAAGGTCGGCGTGCTGGTGACGATGGCGCCCGAGCAGCCTCACACCACCGTGCTGGCCTTCCTTTCCTCGACACAGGACGACGTCTTCCTCATCACCTTCCCGGACACCTTCAAATCCCGCCTGCTCAAACGCGATCCGCGCTGCTTTTTCGTGATCGACGAGCGTGCGTCCTTCACCTTCGAGCGCCGCATCGAGTGGAACTACACCATCCTCGCGGGCGTGGCCGCCAGCATTCCGCGCGGCGCGCTGTACGAGGAGGTGCGCGAGAGCTTCATCCGCAAGAATCCCTGGGAGATCGGCTTCTTCGTGCGCGAGGACCTGGAGATGTATCACATCAGCCGGCAGCGCATCCTGGCGCCGGGTGAGGCCTATGTGCCGACGCTGGGCTGAGGGGCTGGCGCTTGCTGCCCTGATGCTGGTCGCGGGTGTGGCGTCGGCGCAGGCTCCGGCAGATTGCGGCCAGCGCGCGGCACCGGCCTGTTATCAGGCCTTCGCCTTGCCGCAGGGCGCGGGCCGGCTGCATTACTACGCCTCCCGCCAGCCGGAGGCGCCGGGCGCTGCCGCGATCACTTCCGCGCTCGTCGTCATCCACGGCCATCCGCGCGATGCCGACCGCAGTTTCGAGGCCGGCCTGGAGGCTGCGCGGCGGGCCGGGCGGCTGGCCGATACGCTCGTCATCGCGCCGCTGTATCAGGTGGCTGCGGCGCGCAGCAAGGGCTGTCGCACGGAGGGGGCTCCGGTGGCGGAAGACGGGGACGCTTTGTGGACCTGCGCCGGCTGGCTGGCCGGCGAGCCCTCCGAAACCCGGCCCGCGATCGGTGCCTTCGCTGCGCTCGACGCGCTGGTGGCGGAGCTGGCGCGGCAATGGCCAGCGCTGCGCACGGTGACGCTGGCGGGCTTTTCCGCCGGGGCGCAGATGCTGCAACACAGTATCGGTTTCGCAGCCGATGCGCCGTCCGGGCTGCGCCTGCGTCATGTCGTTGCGGATCCCGGCAGCTGGTTGTATTTCGATCCGGTCCGGCCGCTGCCCGTGCTGGGTGATCAGCCGGCCGACTGGAGCGCCTGCGGCGAAGGCGCAACCTTCCCCGGTGCATGCGGCTTCCGCTTCGCGATGCCTGCCGGGGATTGCCAGGGCTACGACGACTGGAAATATGGCGTGGGGCGCATGCCGGCGACGCCCCGCCAGCGCTATGTCGCCGCCGAGATCCAGTATCTGGAAGGCAGCCTGGACAGCGGCAAGGGGCGGGGTGCGTTCTACGGCATCCTCGACAAATCCTGCGCGGCCATGCTGCAAGGGCCATTCCGGCTGCAGCGCGGTGTGGCCTTCGCGCGGTACGACCGCGAAGTGCTGCAATCCGTGCCGCCGCATCCGCTCATCGTGGTCGAGGGCTGTGGCCACGATGTGCGTTGCGTGCTGCCTTCGGACGCGGCGTGGCCGGTCGTCTTTCCCCCCGAGGGGCGCTGACCCGCGACGGTACGGTCGGAGGCGTCAGTCGAGCGCGGACAGCATCGGAGCGGGTGCCGCCTGCCAGCCACCCCCCAGTGCACGGATCAGGTCCACCGTCAGCCGCGCGCGTTCGGCCTCCAGCTGGATGGCTGCGCGCTGCTGCTGCAGCACGCTGCGGTCGGCATCCATCACGCCGAGATAACTGACGAAGCCTTCCCGGTACTGAGCCTGCGACAGCACGGCACTACGGCGGACGGAGTCCACGGCTTGGTTCTGGGCTTGCAGCTGGCCTTCCAGCAGGCGCAGGTTGGCCAGGTTGTCCTCCACCTCCTTGAAGGCCTTCAGTACCGTCTGCCGGTAGCTGGCGACCTGCTCCGCGTAGGCAGCTTGTGCCAGCTCGACACCCGCCCGGCGGGCGCCGCCGTCGAACAGCGGCATGGACAGCAGCGTGCCGGCCAGCGGCCCGGCGATGAAGGTGCGGCTGCTCCATTTGAACAGATCGCCCAGGTCCGATGCCTCGAAGCCGAATGAGCCGGTGAGGCTCAGGCGCGGGAAGAACGCGGCACGGGCCGCGCCGATGCGGGCGTTGGCGGCCGCCATGGCGCGTTCGGCGGCGGCGATGTCCGGCCGGCGTTCGAGCAGCTCCGAGGGCAGCCCGGCGGGCACCTGCAGGCGGATGGCGTCGAGCGGATGCGGTGGCAGGGTGAAGTCCGCCGGCGTCTTGCCCAGCAGCAGCGCGAGGCTGTGCTCGGCCACCGCGCGCCGACGGGCCACGCCCAGTGCATCGGCCCGTGCGGAGGCGAGCTCGGTGCGGGCGGAGGCCAGTTCGAGTTCACTGATGTCACCGGCATCGAAGCGCCGCTGGAACAGCTGCGTACTCTGTTCGCGCAGCCTGACGGTGTCTGCGTACAGTCCGGCCATGGCATCGAGTTCGCGCAGCGAGAAATAGGTCTGCGCCACGTCCGCCTGGATCGCGAGCCGCAGGGCGTGGAACAGCGCTTCGCGCTGGGTCTGCTCGGCCGTTGCCGCATCGACGTTGCTGCCGATGCGGCCGAACAGGTCAGGCTCGTAGGAGGCGGTGCCCTGCGCGCGCCACAGCGTGAAGGCCGTGGTCTGCGCGTCGGCGGCAAGCCCCTGGGAGGCAGGCGAGGGGCGTTGGCGCGTGGGGCCGGTGCCGACGCCCAGTTGCGGGAAGTATTCGGCGCGCGCGCCCTGCAGCTGGGCCCGCGCCTGCTGCAGGCGGGCCAGCCCGGCCTGCAGATCCTGGTTGGCCGTTGCGGCCTGGGTCTGCAGCGAATCCAGCACGGGGTCACCGAAGACGGCCCACCATTCGCCGCGCGCGGCGTGATCCGCGGGTGTGGCGGTCTTCCAGCCCGGTCCGGCCGGCACTTCCTTGAACGCCTCGGGCAACGCGACATCCGGGCGCTCATAGGTTGGCGTCAGCGAGCAGGCGGCCAGCAGCAGGGCGAAGATTGGCGGCAGTGTTCTGGCCACCGGCTTGCTGCCGGTGCCGATTCCCGTCCGGGAGTGGGGGTGTTTCATGTGTGCTTGCTCCTTGGGATCAGGCTGCGCCATGGAATGGGGCGATGGGGGCTTCATGCCGTGCGGCCGAATGCAGCGCGTGGCGCTTGTCCAGCGTGCGCAGCACCACGTAGAAGGCCGGCGTCAGGAACAGGCCGAAGAAGGTCACGCCGAGCATGCCGAAGAACACCGCCACGCCCATGGCATGGCGCATCTCGGCGCCGGCGCCGGTGGATGCCACGAGTGGGATCACGCCCATGATGAAGGCCGCTGAGGTCATCAGGATCGGGCGCAGCCGCAGGCGGCTGGCGTCGATCGCCGCCTGTATCGGCGTGGCGCCCTGCAACTCCAGCTCGCGTGCGAACTCGACGATCAGGATGGCGTTCTTGCAGGCCAGCCCGACCAGTACGATGAGCCCGATCTGCGTGAAGATGTTGTTGTCGCCGCCGGTGAGGTACACCCCGCCGAGCGCGGCGAGGATGCTCATCGGTACGATCAGGATCACTGCCAGCGGCAGCGTGAGGCTTTCGTACTGCGCGGCCAGCACCAGGAAGACCAGCAACAGGCTGATCGGGAACACCCAGATGCCGGCATTGCCCGCGAGGATCTTCTGGTAAGTGAGGTCCGTCCATTCGAAGCGCACGCCGCGTGGCAGGGTTTCCCGGGCGATGCGTTCGGCGGCGGCTTCGGCCTGTGAAGAGGAATAGCCGGGCGCCGGTCCGCCGTTGATGTCGGCGGCGGTGTAGCCGTTGTAGCGCACCACCATCTCCGGGCCGAAACCGGCCTGAACGTTCATCAGCGAGGACAGGGGCACCATGTCGCCCCGGTCGTTGCGCGTCTTCAGTTGCAGGATGTCCTCGGGTTGCGCGCGGAATGGTGCGTCGGCCTGGGCGCGCACCTGGTAGGTCCGGCCGAAGCGGTTGAAGTCGTTCACGTACAGTGAGCCCAGGTAGATCTGCAGGGTGTCGAACACGTCGGTGACGGAGACGCCCTGTTGCTTGGCCTTGACGCGATCGAGCTCGACGTCGAGCTGCGGCACGTTGATCTGATAGCTGGAGAACATCGGGCCCAGCTCGGGCGCTTTTGCGGCGGCAGCCATGAAGGCATTGGCCGCTTCATTGAGCTGTGCGAAGCCGACCGAGCCATGATCCTCCAGCTGCATCTTGAAGCCGCCCACCGTGCCCAGCCCCAGTACGGGCGGCGGCGGGAATACCGCGATGAAGGCTTCCTGCACGCCCGCGAACTTCTGGTTCAGCGCCGTGGCGATGGCGCCTGCCGAGAGGGCCGGGTCACGGCGCTCGGCGAAAGGCTTCAGCGTGGCGAAGACGATGCTGGCGCTGGAACTGTTGGTGAAGCCGTTGATCGACAGCCCCGGGAAGGCAATCGCGCTTTCCACCCCGGGCTGGGCGAGGGCGATCTCGCTCATCTTGCGGATCACGGCCTCGGAGCGGTCGAGCGAGGCACCGCTGGGCAACTGCGCGAAGCCGATCAGGTATTGCTTGTCCTGCGCCGGCACGAAGCCGCCGGGCACCAGCCAGGAGATGCCGGCAGTGGCTGCCAGCAGCACGAGGTAGACGCCCATGGCGGAGGCCTTGCGCGCCACCACTCCCGATACGCCGCGGCCATAGCGCTCGGAGGAGCGTGCGAAGAAGCGGTTGAAGGCGGCGAAGAAACGGCCGAAGAAACGGTTCATCTGGCGCGTCAGCCAGTCCGGCTCGGCGCCGTGCGCCTTCAGCAGCATGGCGGCGAGCGCCGGGGAAAGCGTGAGCGAGTTGAAGGCCGAGATCACCGTGGAGATGGCGATGGTCATCGCGAACTGCTTGTAGAACTGGCCGGTGAGTCCGGTCATGAAGGCCAGCGGCACGAATACCGCCACCAGGGTCAGCGCGATGGCGATGATCGGGCCGCTCACCTCGCGCATCGCGCGGTAGGTGGCCTCGCGCGGCGACAGGCCGGCCTCGATGTTGCGCTCCACGTTTTCGACCACGACGATGGCGTCATCGACCACGATGCCGATGGCCAGCACCATGCCGAACAGCGACAGTGCGTTGATCGAATAGCCGAAACCCAGCATCAGCGAGAAAGTGCCGACGATGGAGACAGGTACTGCTAGCAGTGGAATGATGGAGGCACGCCAGGTCTGCAGGAACACGATCACCACCAGCACCACCAGGGCGATGGCTTCGAGCAGGGTGTGGATCACCGCGCCGATGCTGGCGCGTACGAACTGCGTCGGGTCATAGACGATGCGGTATTCCACCGAGGCGGGGAAATCCTTGGCCAGCTCCGCCATGGCGGCGCGCACCTGGGTGGAGACGTCGAGAGCATTGGCATCGGGCGCCTGGAAGATCGGGATCGCGACTGCCGGCTTGTTGTCCAGCAGTGAGCGCAGGCCATATTCGGCGGCGGCGAGTTCGATGCGGGCGACGTCCCCCAGGCGCGTCACCGCGCCTTCGCGCGAGCTGCGCAGGATGATGTCGGCGAATTCCGCCTCGGTCTGCAAGCGGCCCTGGGCGTTGACGGAAAGCTGCAGCGGCACGTCCGGGGCGCTGGGCGAGGCGCCGATCACGCCGGCCGCCACCTGCACGTTCTGCTCGCGGATCGCCTGTACCACTTCCGCGGCGGTCAGCCCGCGCTGGGCAACCTTCTGCGGATCCAGCCAGACGCGCATGGCATAGTTTCCGGCGCCGAACAGGCCGACTTCGCCGACCCCCTTGATGCGGGCGGGGCGATCCTTGACGTTGAGCACCGCGTAGTTGCGCAGATAGGTTACGTCGTAGCGGTCGTCCGGCGAGATCAGGTGCACCAGCATGGTCAGCGTGGGCGAGCTCTTGATGGTGGTCACGCCCAGGCGCTGCACGTCCGCGGGCAGTCGCGGCAGGGCCTGGGATACCTGGTTCTGCACGAGCTGCTGCGCCTTGTCCGGGTCGGTGCCGAGCTGGAAGTTGACGGTGAGTGTCAGGTTGCCGTCGCTGTTGGCCTGCGACTGCATGTAGAGCATGTTTTCGATGCCGTTGATGGATTCCTCCAGCGGCGAGGCGACGGTCTCTGCGATCACCTTCGGATTGGCACCGGGAAACTGGGCGCGGACCACCACCGAGGGCGGCACCACTTCCGGATACTCGGCGATGGGCAACTGGAACAGCGACAGTACGCCGGCCAGCACAAGCAGAACCGAAAGCACGCCGGCGAAGATCGGCCGGTCGATGAAGAAACGGGAGATGTTCACGTCGTCGCTCCTCAGCCCCGGCCCGAGATGGTCGGGCTCATGGGCACCGGATTGGGCGTGACGGCATCACCCGGGCGCACTTTCTGCAGACCGTTGACGACGATGCGCTCGCCGGCGACCAGGCCGTTCTCGACGACGCGCAGACCGTCCTGCAGGCCGCCGAGGTGGACTTCGCGGTAGGCCGCCTTGCCTTCGGCATCGACCACCAGCACGAAACGCCTGGCCTGATCGGTGCCGACCGCACTCTCATCGATCAGCAGTGCGGCGCGCTGCGTGGGCGTGCCGAGCCGCACGCGTACATACAGCCCCGGCACCAGCCTGCCATCGGGATTGTCGAGCACGGCACGCAGGCGGATCGTGCCGGAGGTGTTGTCGAGGCGGTTGTCCACCGAGCTCAGGCGGGCTGCCAGCGGATAACCGTTGGCGTCGGCCAGGCCGAGGTGGATGGGCAGCGTCTTGTCGCGTGCGGTGCGCACGACCTGAAGGTAGCTCTGTTCATCGACATCGAATGCGGCATAGATGCGTTCGGCCACCACCACGGTGGTCAGCGGCTGGGCGTTGCCCGGGGTGACGAGGTTGCCCACCGTGATCTCGGCGCGCGAGACCCGCCCGGTGATGGGCGCATCGATCCGCGTGTATTCCAGATTGAGGCTGGCCGATTTCAATGCAGCCTGCGCGGCCTGCATGCTGGCCCGGGCTTCCCTGGCGGCATTGCGTTTCTCGTCCAGATCGCGGCGGGCGATGGCGTGTTCGGCGAACAGCCGCTCGCTGCGCGCCAGCTCGTCCGTGGAATAGGCCGCGCGGGCCTCGGCACCGGCGAGCTGGGCTTCGGCGCGCGCCACTTCGGCGGCGAATGGACGTGGATCGATGGTGAACAGCGGCTCGCCCTTGCGGACCAGACTGCCATCGCGGAAGTGCACGGCCGTGAGGATGCCGGAGACTTGCGGGCGGATCTCCACCTGCTCGACGGCTTCGAGATGGCCGGAATACTGCTTCCAGTCGGTCACGTCGCGCTGGGCCACTTCGGCTACGTCGACGGTTGGCGCGGCTGGCGCAGTGGCGGGCGCTTCGCTGCTGGCCTGGGCGCGATACACGGCCAGGCCGCCAAGGCTCAGCAGACCGGCCACTGCGGCGGCGATGAGGCGGCGGTTGGATTTGCGGGACATGATATTTCCTCGTGACTTTGCGGGGGGGGAGGGTTCTTGTTCAGGCGTCGCACCGGAACTGCCGGCGCAGGAAATGGGTGATCTCGTCGAGTGCGGGAGGATGTGAAGCCAGGGCCGCGTGCTTGACGTCGGCATAGCGTCGGACCTGGGTCGGTACACCGCTGCGGATCAGCAAACCGGCATATTTCTCTGCCTCGGCATGCAGCACGTCGCAGCCGGCGGTGAGGATCAGCGCTGGCGGCAGGCCGGCATGGCGGGTCGATGCCAGCGGCGAGGCATAGGGATGCATGCGCTGCAGCGGATGAGGCAGGTACTGGCGATAGCGGGCCGCGCAGGTCCGGGCGTCGAGATCCGAATCCAGCGTGCGGCTGTCGCCCAGGCGGGTCATGCCCGGGTCCAGCATCGGGCAGATCAGGGCCTGCGCGGCAAGGCGCGGGCCGCTGCGGTCGCGCGTGATCAGGGGCAGGGCGGCAGCCAGGTTGTCGCCGGCATCGTCGCCCGCCACCGCCATGCGGGTGGCGTCCGCACCGAAGCCGCTGGCGTGTCCCTCTGCCCAGCAGGCTGCGGCGTAGGCATCTTCGGGGGCCGCGGGGAAAGGGTGGGCCGGCGCCAGCGCGTAATCGGCCGATATCACCAGTGCGGGCGTATGCCGCGCGATGAAGCAGGCGGTGGCGCTGGCCTCCTCGAGGCTGCCGGCGACGAAGCCTCCGCCGTGGAAGTACAGCACCACCGGCAACGCGGGTGTGCTGACCCCGGGGTGATACAGGCGCAGGCGCAAGGCACCCAGCGGGCCGGGGATGCTCAGGTCTTGCGAATGAACGGAAGGAGGGGGCGCCATCTGCATGCTTTTCGCACCGGGGTGGATCGAGATGGCGCCATTCTCGGAATTAACTCTGACTGGATAAAGACTCTGATTTCTACAATACTATTCAGCTGAAACTAACAATCAGTATTGAAGAATGGCAATGGACCGCTTTCAGGCCATGCAGGTATTCATGCGCGTGGTGGACGCCAACGGCTTCTCCCGCGCGGCGGACAGTCTTGGCCTGCCCCGGCCGACAGTGACCACGATCATCCAGAATCTGGAGGCGCTGCTGCAGGTGCGCTTGCTCAACCGCACCACGCGGCGCATCAGCCTGACGCCGGATGGCGCGGCTTATTACGAGCATTGCGCGCGCATTCTCGGCGAGGTGGAAGACACCGAATCGGCCTTCCGCGATGCGGCGCGCGGGCCGCGCGGACGCCTGCGCATCGATGTGCCTTCGACGATCGGCCGTCAGATCCTGATTCCGAATCTCTGCGAATTCCACAGCCGCTATCCGGATGTCGAGCTGGTCATCGGCATGAGCGACCGGCAGGTCGATCTGGTGCGCGAGGCGGTCGACTGCGTGATCCGGGGCGGGGAATTGCAGGATTCCACGCTGGTGGCACGGCGCATCGGCACCTTCAAGACCATCACCTGCGCTGCGCCTGCCTACCTTGAGCGCTACGGCGTGCCAATGTCGGTCGAGGATTTGGATGGCCACATCGCCATGCATTACTTCTCCAGCCGTACCGGGCGCGTCATCGACTGGGATTTCATCGTCGATGGTCAGGCGCGGCCAGTGAAGATGCGCGGCAGCGTGTCGGTGAATGACGGCGAGGCCTATGTGGCCTGCGCGATCCAGGGCTTCGGCCTGATCCAGGCGCCGCGCTTCATGATCCTGCCGCAACTGGAATCGGGCCAGCTGGTGGAAGTGCTGCCCCAGCTGTCGCCCTCGCCGATCCCGATCTCGGTGGCCTATCTGCAGAACCGGCATTTGTCACCGAAGGTGCGTGCCTTCGTCGACTGGGTGGCTGATCTCTTCGGTGCCTGCCCGCTGCTCAGCGGCGTGGATGCCGACACCGGCCCCTGTGTGGCGGCATCGGTGCCGGGGGAATACAACACCCTGCGCAAGGAGATCGAGCTGATGAATCTCGCGGAAGGTACCGTGACGCCCTGAGCTGTGTGTGCTTCAGCGGCGCAGGCATCGCTCCAGGATTGGCGTCATGGCCGCGACGCCCGCCCGTAGCTGCGCTTCCGTGAAGGCTGAAAAGCCCATCACCAGCCCGGGCGGTGCGGCTTCGGTCAGGCGGTAGAAGGAGACCGGACGTGTTTCGATTCCGGCTTCGAGCAAGGCTGAAGCGATGGCGTCGTCGTCGGCGAAGGCTGGCAGAATGGCCGTGGCATCCAGCCCGGTGGTGATCGGCATCACCGTCAGCAGGCCATCCAGCTCCGCGCGGCAGGTTTCCTGGAATATCGCTGCGCGTTCGCCATACAGCATGCGCATGTGGCGCAGATGGCGGGCGAAGTGGCCTTCGGCGATGAAGGCGGCCAGCACTGCCTGTTGCAGGACGGGGGTGTGGCGGCAGGTGAGCGACAGGGCTGAGGCAAAGGGGGAAACCAACCAGTCCGGCAACACCACGTAGGCCAGCCGCAGGGCAGGGAACAGCAGCTTGCTGAAGGTGCCCAGGTAGATCACGCGATCATTGCGATCCAGGCTTTTGAGCGCGGAAAGCGGGATGCCGTCGAAGCGGTATTCGCCGTCGTAGTCATCCTCGATGATCGTCGCATTGCAGGCTTCGGCCCAGGCCAGCAACGCCAGACGGCGTTCGATGGGGAGCGCACCACCCAGAGGAGATTGATGGGCCGCGGTGACATAGGCCAGACGTGTCCTGGGTGATGCCGGCAGTGCGGGGGCGGTACACAGGCCGAGCGGGTCGACGGGCACGCTGCGCACAATGGCGCCGGTGAGCGAGAAGAGGTGCGCTGCGCCGGGATAGCCGGGGTCTTCAACCAGTGCTTCGTCACCTTCGTCCAGCAGCAGGCGGGCGCACAGATCCAGGGCCTGCTGGGCGCTGGAGAGGATCATCACCTGCCGCGGATCGCAGGTTATCCGCTGCGAATAACGCAGATGCTCCGCGATGGCCTGGCGCAGCGGCAGATGACCGGCGGCATCGCCATAGCCCAGGGCCTCCACCGGCGTTGTGCGGCTGTGGCGGTGCAGCAGGCGATTCCATGTCGAGAACGGGAAGGCCTTCAGATCTGGCTGGTTGGGGCGGAAGGGTCTGGACGGAGCAAGGAACTCGTCCGTTGGAAAGGGGCTGCGGGCCAGGCGCTCTCCCTCGCGTGAGAGCGGAGGCACATGCTGCGGGGCGGCGCCTCCTTTCGGTGCCGTTTTCGTCGCGGCGGTGGCGGTAGGCAGGCTGGCGTGTACGACCGTGCCACTGCCGGACAGGCTTGCCAGATAACCCTCCGCGATCAGCTGATCGTAGGCCGCCAGCACCGTGCTGCGCGACAGCCCCTGCTGACGCGCCAGATCCCGCGTGGAAGGCAGGCGCTTGCCCGGTGCGATGCGGCCGGAAAGGATGGCGGCCCGCAATTCGCCGTAGAGCCAGCGTTGCAGGGTGAGGCCGGGCGGTCGCTCGCCCAGGGAAAGCTCTAGATCTTCGGCCCGTTTCATGGCGGGGAGTGGACTGGTCCAGGGGGGAATAAATGGTCGTATGAATGATGCCACTGGCTCGTTAGCATCGATCTTGGCCCTGCTCGATCGCAGGCTTCCATCCCTCCATGAACGGACAAGAACATGAAACAACGATTCGACGTGAGCAAGCTGATTCCCGAAGGTTACAAGGCCATGTACGGCGTGCATACCTATCTGCAGGGGAGCGGCATCGATCTCGGGCTGCTGGAACTCGTGCGTCTGCGCGTCTCGCAGATCAACGGTTGCGCCTTCTGTGTGGCCATGCACATTCCGCTGGGACGCAAGCATGGTCTCGGCGATCACCAGATCAACCTCGTGGCCACCTGGAAGGAGGCGCCGGTGTTCAGCGAGCGCGAGCGTGCGGCGCTGGCCTGGGCCGAGGCGCTGACCGTGATCGTGGCTCAGGAGGTGCCGGCCCCCCTCTATGCCAGGTTGCAGGAGCATTTCAGCGCCGATGAGATCGCCAAGCTGACCCTGTGCATCGGAGAGATCAACACCTGGAACCGGCTGATGCTGGCTTCGAGCACGCCGCCGGCTCTGGATTGACGAGAAAAAGCCCGGCACGCAGGCGTGGCCGGGCTTTTTCTGCCTTTGACGGAGCGGGATTACTTCTTCACTACGCCATCCTTCTGCAGGATGAGGGCTTCGCCCTGTCTGGCCTTGATCTGGAGCTTCTTGCCCGTGATGGTGGCATTGCGGACCAGCAGTCCCTTCTGGGCCTCGATCTTCACGTCGTCGAACACCACGTTGCTCATCAGTGCTTCAGGCACGCCGACGATGTAGCCGGCGGCTTTGCTGCTGCCGGTGGACACCAACTTGCTGACGGTGATGTTGCTGAAGTGCGGCGTCTTGTATTCATCGAAGGGCAGGGCGGGGTCGGTGTCGGGCGGATAGATCTGATCGCCGACGACGAAGCTGCCGTCCGACAGCGCCTTGGCCAGTGCTTCGGGCTCTTCCGGCGCGCCCTTGTAGTAGCCGGTGAATACGATGGGAACGCCGACATTGACCATCTTCGTGTCGCGATAGACGACATCGGTGACCTTGCCGGCCTTGCCGCGTGGGCTCTTGATGCGCAGGCCGTACATGGAGCCTTCGAAGCTGTTGTGTTCGACCACCACCTTGCTGATGCCGCCGGAGGATTCGCTGCCGATGGAGATGCCGCGACCGCCCTTGATGGTGTTGTAGGCGATGTAGATATCGTGCGTCACGCCTTCAGGAAAGCGGGGGTCGGCCTTCTCGGCCTTGATGGCGACGTGGTCGTCGTTGTTGTCGATGAAGTTGTGGGTGATGCGTACGCGGCGGCTGTCCATCGGATCGATGGCATCGGTGTGTGGTGCGAAGGCCGGGCTGATGATGCGTGTGCGGGTGATGTCCACATCCTCCGAATTGCGCAGCACGACGTGGAAACTCGGCGAGTTGGTGATGGTGACGCCTTCGATCAGCACGTTCTGGCTGTTCGTGATGTAGATGAGGCGCGGTCGGTCGGTGGAACGGCGCTTGGCGGGGTTGTCGCGCACGTTCTGGCGCCAGCGCTCCCACCACACGGCGCCCTGGCCATCGATGGTGCCTTCGCCGCTGATGGCCACGTTCTTGGCGTTGGTCACGCTGATGAAGGGCAACCAGCCGTTACCGCCTTCCGATGATTTGTTCTCGGCCGAAGGGCGATAGCTCGACTCGGTGGACGAGGCGATCAGGATGGCGCCCTTGTCGAGTTGCAGGCGGATGTTGCTCTTCACGAAGAGCGGGTCGGTCAGGTAGTGGCCAGCCGGAAACAGCACCGTGCCGCCGCCGGCCGCCGCGCAATCGTCGATGGCCTGCTGGATCGGTGCGGTGTTGAGCTGGATCTGCTGGCGCTCGCCGTCAGCGCCGTAAGCGGTGACGTCACAGACCTTGGCGGGGATGTTGATCCGGGCCTCGGCGTGGACGGCGGTGGACGCGAGGGAGCCGATCAGCGCGCAGGCGCCGAGCAGCATCGAAGGAGAAATGCGATGCATGAGGTGCTTCCTTTGTTGCGGTTACGAAAGAAAACGTGAGGCATCCGGGCTGGCGGGCAGAGCCTGTCAGCCGGTGCGGTGAGGGGCTTGTGAATCCGCTGCGTGGGGGAAAGGGCTCAGGCCCCCATCTGGGCCAGGCTGCGTTGCAGGCGCGCCTTGCTTTCGGAGAGATGCATGCGCAGCGCAGCGCGGGCGGCTTCCGGATCCTGGCGCTCAATGGCGTAGCAGATCTGTTCGTGTTCGCGCTGCACGCGGGCGAGGTAGTCTGGCATCGGGGTGTTGTCCAGCCGTACGGCCTGCAGCCGGGCACGCGGGATCAGCAGTTCGCCCACGTAGTTGAAAAGCTTCAGGAAGTGCGGATTACCGGCGGCTTCGGCGATCTGCTGGTGGAAGCGCATGTCGGCCTGAACGGCATCTTCGCCACGTGCGATGGCTTCGTTCATCTCCTGCAGCACGGCTTTCATGGCAGCCAGTTGCGCAGGGGTACGCCGTTGCGCGGCCAGCACGGCTGCTTCCGACTCCAGCGCGATGCGCAGCTCCAGCACCGACACCATTTCCTGCACGGCGGAGAGGCTACCCGAATCGATTTCGAAGCCTTTGGTGATCTCTTGTTGCACCACGAATGCGCCAACCCCCTGCATGGTGGCCACGGTACCGCGTGCGCGCAGTTTGGCGATGGCTTCGCGCACCACGGTGCGGCTAACGCCGAACTCGCCAATCATTTCCTGCTCGCTGGGCAGCTTGGCGCCCACCATGTATCGCCCGGCGGCAATGCGCTCGGTCAGGGTGCGTGTGAGCTGATCCGTCAGGGTCTCGCGTCGTCGCATTGACTGCATGTTCTCCTCCACTGTCCTGATGTACTTCTACTTGTATGATGGGTTCGGCAATTCATTCTAGCCGCAGGCTCGTTACTTGTTACGCATAGTAGCAAGGTTTTGGGCGGGCGAATATCTGAAGCTAATTGGGTGTTTCAAATAAATGCATAAATATCAATAATTTAAATATTGTGTCGGGGTTTACCTTTAAGGGTTTTATTGTTTGACAGAGGCACTTCCAGATTTCTAGTATTTGCTCAACCTGTATGATGACTGACAGGGTTGGACGAATAACTTCTTCTTTGCTTCGAGGATTGCCCATGAAAATTGAAAGCCTGCGCGGCACCGTGTTTACCTATCCCAGCAAGCGTTCCGTTGACGCCGCAGGGCATTCACATCCGGGGCCGGAGAAGGAAGCCAAGATGGCGATGCTGACCATCACCTGTGATGACGGTACCGAGGGCCATGCCTTCGGTCCGGTCGAGGTGGTGCGCAAGCATGTGGTCGACTCGTTCTTCCGCAAGGTGCTGATCGGTGCCGATCCCTTCATGCGCGAGCAGCTCTGGCAGGATCTGGCGCACTGGCAGCGTGGAAGTGCCGGCCAGCTTACCGATCGCGCCATGGCGGTGGCCGATCAGGCGTTGTGGGATCTGGCCGGGCGCAAGCTAGGTACTCCGGTCTACAAGCTGATCGGGGGGTTCCGCGACAAGGTGCCGGCCTACGGCAGCACCATGTGTGGCGATGAGCTCAAGGGAGGCCTTTCCACGCCGGAGGAATACGCGGCCTTTGCCGAGAAGCTGGTGGCGCGCGGTTACAAAGCCATCAAGCTGCACACATGGATGCCGCCGGTGTCCTTCGCGCCGAGTGTGGACATGGATATCAAATGCTGTGCCGCCGCGCGCGAAGCCGTGGGGCCGGACATCGCCCTGATGCTGGACGGTTATCACTGGTACAGCCGCACCGAGGCACTGAAGATTGGTCGCGCGCTGGAGAAGCTGAACTTCGCCTGGTTCGAAGAGATGATGGATGAGCAAAGCATGTCGTCCTACGTCTGGCTGTCGCAACAGCTCGACATCCCCATCCTCGGGCCGGAGTACATGGGCGGCAAGCATCACACCCGCGCCGAATGGATCAAGGCCGGCGCCGCGGCGATCACCCGTGCGGGTGTGCCGGGTGTGGGTGGCATCACTCCGACGCTCAAGGTGGCCTATATGGCGGATGCCTTCGGCATGAACTGCGAGGTGCACGGCAACGGTGCCGCCAACCTCGCGGTCTGCGCGGCAATCAAGAACTGCGCCTGGTACGAGCGCGGCCTGCTGCACCCCTTCCTCGAATACGACGAAGTGGCCCCCTACCTCAACAGCCTGCCCGACCCCATGGACGCCGAAGGCTTCGTGCATCTCTCGCAGCTGCCCGGCCTCGGTGAGGACATCAACTTCGATTACATCGCAGCCCACACCGTCAGTACCTACTGAAACCAAGCCCCGTAGCACAAATAGCTATACGAGGAGACAACCATGAAGAAACTACCCTTCTTGCTTGCTGCCTGTGCCTTGTCGGTCTCGCTGATCGGCACGATCCAGGCCAAGACGCCGGCTGATCAGTTGATCGTCGGCATGAGCATGAACAACCTGCTGTCGCTGGATCCTGCTGGCGCCACTGGCAATGACGTGCTCGAGATCAACGCCAACCTGTACGACTCGCTGGTCGAGCTCGACCCCAACGACACCCACACGGTGCTGCCGGGGCTGGCCGAGAGCTGGACGATCACGCCGGACAACAAGAGCATCACCTTCAAGATCCGCAAGGGCGTGAAGTTCCACTCCGGCAACGTGCTCACGGCCGAGGATGCCGCCTGGTCGCTGCAGCGCGTGCTGAAGCTGAACCTGGCGCTGGCCTCCGGCTGGAAGAGCTATGGTTTCACGGCGCAGAACGTCGACAAGCAGATCCGCGCCGTGGATCCGCAGACACTGGTGATCGACCTGCCCGAGCCCGCTGACCCCAAGCTGATCATCTACACGCTGGGGACTTCGGTGAGCAGCGTAATCCTCGACAGCAAGAAGGTCATGCAGCATCAGAAGGACGGTGACATGGGCCGTGCCTGGCTCACCACCAACGAAGCCGGTTCCGGTCCCTTCGCGCTCAATGACTGGCGGCAGAAGGATGTGCTGCTGATGAGCCGTTTCGATGGCTACTGGCGCGGGGCTCCCAAGCTGCGTCGCGTGGTGCTGCGCCACATGACCGAATCGCAGACCTTGCGCCTGATGCTCGAGCGCGGGGACATCGATGTGGCCAACGGCATGTCGGTGCCGGATGTCGAAGCGATGAAGAAGAACCAGAACGTGCGCGTCGAGTCGGTCAAGCGCGGCACGGTGTACTACGTCGCCGTCAGCGTGAAGGATCCGAAGTTCGCCGACAAGCGCGTGCGCCTGGCGATCCGCAACCTGATCGATTATGACGGCATCAACAAAACGGTGATGCCCAACTACGGCGTGCTGCATCAGCGCCCGATCCAGAGCGGCCTGCCGGCCACGCTGCCCAATCCGGGCTACAAGCTGGATGTGCCAGCCGCCCGCAAGTTGTTGGCCGAGGCCGGTTTCCCCAACGGTTTCAAGACCACCATCCGTGTGCTGTCCGATCCGCCCTTCATCAACATCGCCACCAACCTGCAGGCCACGCTGGCCTTGGGCGGCATCGATGCCAGCGTGATCCCCGGCACCGGTAACCAGGTGTATGGCGCGATGCGTGATCGTCAGTTCGAGATCATCGTCGGCCGTGGTGGTGGCGGTGCCGAGCCGCATCCGCACAGCAGCCTGCGCGCACTTGTCTACAACCCGGATAACAGCAATGAAGCCAAGCTGACCAACTTCCAGGGCTGGCGCACCTCCTTCATCAGTCCGGAGATCAACTCGCTGATCGAGAAGGCCGTGCTGGAACAGGATGCGAAGAAGCAGATCGCGATGTACCAGGACATCCAGAAGCTGTATGACGAGCAGGTTGGCGCCATTCAGCCCATCTCGCAGATGGTGGATACCGTGGTGCTGCAGAAGGACCTGCGCAACTTCAAGAGCCACCCGGCTTCTACCACCCGCTGGCGCGACGTCTTCAAGCAACGCTGAGCCCTTGAATGGTCGCCCTCCCTCGGGCGGGCGACCCCGTAGCCCTGGAGCATCCCATGTCGATCTTCACTTCCTCCGGTCTGTCCGCACGCCGGCTGACCAGTCTCGGCCATCGTCTGGGCATCGTCGCTATCACCCTGCTGGGCTTGCTGACGCTGACCTTCCTCATCGGTCGGGTAATGCCGCTCGATCCGGTCCTGTCCATCGTCGGTGCCGACGCGGACCAGTCCACGTATGACCAGGTGTATCACCAGCTCGGCCTGGATCGCCCGATGTACGTGCAGTATTTCTACTATCTGCGCGATCTGATGCATGGTGACCTGGGCCGTGCGCTGCTCTCCGGCAATTCGGTGGCGGCCGACATCGCCCGCGTCTTCCCTGCCACGATCGAGCTGGCCACCATCGCCATCCTGTTCGGCACCTGTGTCGGTGTACCGCTGGGCGTGTTCGCCGCCACCCATCGTGGCCGCTGGGGTGATCAGGTCGTGCGCGTGATCAGCCTCTGTGGCTACTCGGTGCCGGTGTTCTGGTTCGGCATGATGGGTCTGATCATCTTCTATGCCTGGCTGAACTGGGCTGGCGGCGCAGGGCGCATCGACCTGGCCTATGACGGGCTGGTGGAAAGCCGCACCGGCATGCTGCTGATCGACTCGGCGCTCGCCGGTGAATGGGATGTGTTCTGGAGTGCCGTCAAGCACATCACCCTGCCTGCCTGCATCCTCGGCCTGCACTCGATGGCCTACATCGCCCGCATGACGCGTTCATTCATGCTGGCGCAGCTGTCACAGGAATACATCATCACTGCCCGCGTGAAGGGTCTTTCCGAGCGCGAAGTGATCTGGCGCCACGCCTTCCTCAACATCCTCGTGCAGTTGCTGACCATCGTCGCACTGGCCTATGGCGGCCTGCTCGAAGGCGCCGTGCTGATCGAGACGGTGTTCGCCTGGCCCGGCTTCGGCAGCTACCTCGTCTCCAGCCTGCTGCTGGGCGACATGAACGCCGTGATGGGCTGTGTGCTGCTCATCGGCATTATCTTCGTGAGCCTGAACCTGATCGCCGACGCGCTCTACCAGGTCTTCGATCCCCGTACCCGTTGAGAGCAATCATGACCATGACCATGACCATGACTACGACGACCAATCTCGCCGCACCTTCCGACGGCACGCCGCAATCCTCGTCACAGGCCCTGCGCCAGAACCTGGCGCGCGGTGCCCGCAAGCTGCTGCGCAACCCGCTATCCGTTGTCGGCCTCACGGTGATCGCCTTCCTGCTGCTGGTGGCGCTCGCCCCGCTGATCGCCACCCACGATCCGCTGGTGCAGGACATGGCCAGCGTGCTGCAGCCGCCGAGTGCCGCGCACTGGTTCGGCACCGATGAATATGGCCGGGATCATCCTGACAGCTGCCGGCCTTGGCTTCCTAGGCCTCGGCGCGCAGCCGCCGGTGCCGGAATGGGGCGCGATGATCTCCACCGGGCGCCGCTACATGCTCGAGTGCTGGTGGCTGGTGGCCACCCCCGGCCTGGCGATCATGATGGTCAGCCTGGCATTCAATCTCTTCGGTGACGGCATGCGTGACGTGCTTGATCCTCGCAGCGAGTGAGGGAGTACAGATGATGACGCAGGAAACCATGAATACAGCGCCCCTGCTGGAAGTCCAGGATCTCCACGTCCGCTTCCAGAGCGGTGGCAGCCTGGTGGATGCCGTGCGCGGTGTCTCCTTCGATCTGGGCCGCGAAAAGCTCGCCATCGTGGGCGAATCCGGCTCGGGCAAGACCACCGTACTGCGCTGCCTGGCCGGCCAGTACAACCACTGGCACGGGCGGCTGGCCATCAATGGCGAGAAGCTTGGCCGCAAGCTGGACAAGGCCCGCTGCCGCAAGGTGCAGATGGTGTTCCAGGACCCCTACGGCTCGCTGCATTCGCGCCATACGGTGGAGACGGCACTGGCCGAGCCCTTGCGCATCCATGGCATCGGCAACATCAGCCAGCGCATCGACTCCATCCTTACCAAGGTGGGGCTGCCGACGAGCTTCCGCTACCGTTATCCGCACCAGCTCTCCGGCGGTCAGCGCCAGCGCGTGGCGATCGCCCGTGCGCTGATCCTCGAGCCGCGCATCCTGCTGCTCGACGAGCCGACCTCGGCGCTGGATGTGTCGGTGCAGGCCGAGATCCTCAACCTGCTGGCCGATCTGCGCCAGAAGGAAGGCCTCACCTATCTGCTGGTGACGCACGACCTGGGCGTGGTAGCGCATCTGTGCGACCGCGTCGCGGTGATGCAGCAAGGCCGCATCGTAGATCTGCTCGATTGCTCCAGCATCGTCGGTGCCGTGCCCGAGCATCCCTATACCCGGATGCTGGTCGAGGCCAGCCGCCATTACAGCCGCGAGATGGTCGATGCGGCCCAGGCCGCCTGAGCGAAAGAGAGCCAATCATGGAGATGATCCTGAACCAGTTCAAACGCGGTCTGCGGGCCGGCCAGTTGCAGATCGGCCTGTGGTCGCACCTGTCCAATCACGTCAGTACCGAAGTGATCGGCGGCGCCGGATTCGACTGGATCGTGCTCGACGGCGAGCATTCGCCCAACGAGACTTTCCTGCTGCACCAGCAGTTGCAGGCACTGATCGAAGGCGGCAGCAGCCCGGTGGTGCGCGTGGCCTGGAATGACAAGGTGCTGATCAAGCGCGTGCTCGACATCGGCGCGCAGACTCTGCTGATCCCGCAGGTGCAGAACGCCGAGGAGGCCGCCATCGCCGTGGCCGCCACGCGCTATCCCGCCGAGGGCGGTGTGCGTGGCTTCACCGGTCTGTCACGTGCTTCCCGCTTCGGCCGTATCAAGGAGTATCACCAGCGTGCCAGCGAGGAACTGTGCGTGCTGATGCAGGTGGAGACGGCCGAAGCGCTGACGCAGATCGAGGCCATCGCCCAGGTCGACGGCATCGACGGCATCTTCATCGGCCCCGGGGATCTTTCCGCCGCCATGGGCCACATCGGTCAGCCCGGGCATCCCGAGGTGCAGGCCGCGATCAAGGATGCGATTGCGCGCATCCGTGCCGCCGGCAAACCGGCCGGCATCCTCACCGGCGACGAGGCGCAGGCGCGCCAGTACATCGAATGGGGCTGCTGCTTCACTGCCGTGGGGGCGGACATCGCACTGCTGGCGCGGGCGGCCGAACAGCTCGCGGCGCGCTTCCAGCCGCTCAAGATCGCGCGCACCTGCGCCGCCTGAGCCCTCATCAATCACGAATACCAGCAACAGGAGTCAATCAATGGAAAAGATCGGTTTCATCGGCCTTGGCATCATGGGCACCGCCGATGGCGGGCCACCTGATCGCGGCGGGTTACACCACCTATCTGCACAGTGTTGGCGGTTTGCCGGATACGCTGCTGCAGGCCGGCGGCATCGCCTGCAAGACTTCGGCCGAAGTTGCGGCTCAGGCCGACATCGTGATCCTCATGGTGCCGGACACGCCTCACGTCGAAGCAGTGCTCTTCGGTGAGAACGGCGTGGCTGACACCCTGGCTTCCGGCAAGGTGGTGGTGGACATGAGCTCCATCTCGCCGGTGGCGACCAAGGAGTTCGCGAAAAAGATCGAAGCGCTGGGGGCGGACTATGTCGATGCGCCGGTCTCCGGTGGCGATGTCGGCGCCAAGGCTGCCAGCCTCACCATCATGTGCGGCGGCAAGGAAAGCGTGTTCGAGCGCGTGCGCCCGCTGTTCGAGAAAATGGGCAAGAACATCACCCTGGTGGGCGATGTGGGGGCCGGCCAGATCACCAAGGTCGCCAACCAGATCATCGTGGCACTGACCATTGAGGCCGTGGGCGAGGCGTTGCTGCTCGCCTCCAAAGCCGGGGCCGATCCGGCCCGTGTGCGTCAGGCCCTGATGGGTGGCTTCGCCAACTCGCGCATTCTCGAAGTACATGGCGAACGCATGATCAAGCGTAACTTCGCGCCCGGCTTCCGCATCGCACTGCACCAGAAGGATCTCAATCTGGCGCTGTCCACCGCACGTGCGCTGGGTTTGTCGCTGACCAACACTGCCACCGCGCAGGAACTCTTCAACGCCTGCGCTTCGCATGGCGGCGAAGCCTGGGATCACTCCGGCATGGTGCGTGCGCTGGAGTTGATGGCGAACTTCGAGATCGGCCAGTCGGCCTGACGGAAAGGAGGAGCTGCGTGTCGCGCGATCCTCAGCAACTCCTGCGCCGGATGTTCGCGGCGGCGGTGGCTGCCGCCCAGCCGGCGCTGTGCCTGCCGCCGCTGCTGCCGGAGCGCCCGCGCGGGCGCCTGGTGGTGATCGGCGCGGGCAAGGCTTCGGCCGAGATGGCACGCGTGGTCGAAACGCACTGGCAGGGCCCGCTTTCCGGGCTGGTGGTGACGCGCTATGGCTACGAAGTGCTCTGCAGCCGTATCGAGATCGCCACTGCTGCCCATCCGGTGCCGGACGAAAACGGGCTGGCCGCCTCGCGTCGCATGCTCGATCTGGTGGGTGGGCTGACCGAAGACGACACCGTGCTGTGCCTGATCTCGGGCGGCGGCTCGGCCTTGCTGCCCTTGCCTTTGCCGGGCATCAGCCTCGAAGACAAGCAGGACATCAATCGCGCACTATTGAAGTCCGGCGCCTCGATCAGCGAAATGAACTGCGTGCGGCGTCACCTCTCGGCGATCAAGGGCGGACGGCTGGGCGCTGCCTGCCATCCGGCGCGCGTGGTGACGCTACTGATCTCCGACGTGCCTGGCGATCATCCGGTGGACATTGCCTCCGGTCCGACGGTGGCGGACCCCACCACCTGTGCCGACGCAATGGTCATCGTGGATCGTTACGGGGTAGAACTTCCTCTCGCCGCGCGCCGCCTGCTGGAAAGCGGCGAGGGTGAATCCGTGAAGCCCGGCGATGCGCGCCTTGCCGGCAGCAGCCATCACTTCATCGCCACGCCGGCGATGGCGCTTGAGGCGGCTGCGAAGCTTGCGCGCGAAGCCGGCTACCCGGTCTACAACCTGGGCGACAGCCTGGAGGGTGAAGCGCGCGACATGGGCAAGGTGATGGCCGGCATCGTGCGCAACGTCGCCGCCACGGGCCAGCCCTTCAAGCCGCCCTGCGTGCTGCTCTCGGGCGGTGAGGCCACCGTCACCGTGCGTGGCAAGGGGCGTGGCGGGCGCAACGTCGAGTTCCTGCTCTCGCTGGGTGTGGCGCTTGAGGGCGTGCCCGACGTCTGGGCCCTGGCTGGCGACACCGACGGCGTCGATGGCCTGGAAGAGATCGCCGGTGCCGTGCTCACGCCGGATTCACTGGCTCGCGCCTGGGCCAAGGGCGTCCGGCCGCGCCAGTCGCTGGACAACAACGACGGCCATGGTTTTTTCGGCGCGCTGGGGGACGCCGTGATCACCGGGCCGACGCTGACCAACGTAAACGACTTCCGCGCCATCCTGATCGACGCGGAACCGTAAGCGGCCTGCATTCCTTTCTGCAATTTCCGTGTTTCCTGCCTGCCTTGCACCCGGTGCAGGGCGGCGCTTTCCTGACGAAAGGGATTCATCATGCAAAGACGCAGTTTTCTCAAGGCCGCTGCAGCCTCGGCCATGGCCATGCCGCTCGGAGTGCCTGTGCTGGCGGCGACAGAGCTCCCGCCGCTGCTGATCGACTCCCACGTTCATGTCTGGAAGCGCGACCCGGCCTTTCCGTTCTCGCCGGACCGCAAACCGCCCGAGACCGATGCTTCGGCAGAGATGGTGCTGGATCTGATGCGCGCCAATGGTGTGGCGCGCACGGTACTGATCCAGATGATCACCTACAAGTGGGACAACAGCTACATCGCGGACGTCCTCAAACGCTATCCGCAGCAATTCCAGGGCGTCTGCCGGGTGAATCCGGAAGACCCGGCCGCGCCGGACAGTCTGAGCCGGCTGGTGGAGGAGCAGGGCTTCCGCGGTGTGCGTATCAGTCCTTACGAAAGCGCGGCGGACGACTGGATCAAGGGGCCGCTGATGCCACCACTGTGGCGTCGCTGCAATGCGTTGAAGGTGCCGATGACGGTGCTGACCGTGCCTTCTCGTCTGCCGGAACTGATACCGCTGATCGAGCGGAATCGGGAGCTGACCGTGGTTATCGACCACATGGCGGACATTCCCGCAAATCGTCCGGATCAACTGGCCCTGCTGCTGGCGCTGGCGCGTTATCCCAATGTGTTCCTGAAGATCTTGCACATGTGGAAGGTCTCGGCCCAGCCTTATCCGTATGCTGACGCCAAGGATCAGGTAAAGCGCCTCTACGATGCTTTCGGCGCCAAACGCCTGATGTGGGGCACGGACTGGCCGGTATCGCTTCCCCCCTGAGCTACGCCCAGGCCGTGGCGCTGTTCCGTGACCATCTGGATTTCCTGCCGGCGGCGGAGCGGGCCGAAATTCTGTCCGGTACGGTACAGCGGGTCTGGAATTTCGGACTCTGAACCGCATGGGCACGCAGCGCTGCTGCGCCGTGCCCATGTAACCTGCCTGCAACCAGAGAGTAACCATCGCGCAACAGCGTCTGCCTACAGTGGCGGCACGCGGGTCTGGTGCCCGCCGCCCAAAGGAGGCATTGCATGCTGCGCGTCGAATCACAAGCTGTAGAACAAAAGTCTCGCGATCTCTGGGTCGGCCTCGCGGCCACCGAGTCCGAAATCCTGGAAGCGCAGAAGCTGCGTTACCGCGTGTTCGCCGAGGAAATGGGCGCACGCCTGAACACCCGCACCCCCGGCGTGGATCGCGACCACTTCGATGCGCACTGCCAGCATCTGATCGTGCGCGACGAGGCGCAGGGTCGCATCGTCGGCACCTACCGCATCCTCACGCCGGAAGCCGCACGCCGTATCGGCGGTTACTACTCCGAAACCGAATTCGACCTCACCCGCCTGCAGCATCTTCGCCCGGGGCTGGTGGAGATCGGCCGTTCCTGCATCGATGCCGATTACCGCACGGGGGCCGTGATCACGCTGCTGTGGAACGGGCTGTCGCGTTTCATGCTGGCCAACGGCTACGATCACCTGATGGGCTGCGCCAGCGTCGGCATGGCCGATGGCGGCCACAACGCAGCCAACCTCTACCGCGCGTTGCAGGACAAGCTGGCGCCTGTGGAGTACCACGTGTTCCCGCGCAATCCGCTGCCGGTCGAGGCACTGGCCAGCGATATCCGCGCCGAGCTGCCGCCGCTACTCAAGGGCTATCTGCGCGCAGGTGCCCAGGTGTGTGGCGCGCCGGCCTGGGATCCCGACTTCAATACCGCGGATCTGTTCATCCTGCTGTCGATGAAGCGCGTGGATTCGCGCTACGCCAAGCACTTCGTCGAACGTCAGGGCGCGTGAAAGCCCTGTCGGAGCAATCGGCGCCCGGCGCTAGAATCCCGCAGGATTCTTCGTTCCGAGCCCCGATGACGTTTCTTTGCGCCACGCTGCGTGAAATCCGCGCCTTCTGCCGCCTGATCGGTGTCTTCACCCTGATCGGGGGAGGGCTGCTGACGGCACGCCTGCTGTTTCCATGCTGGACGCCCGCAAGATGCTGGCGCGTGAAGCAGGGCTGGGCGCGGCTTCTGCTGCATGTGCTGGGTGTGCGCCTGCGGGCGCCAGCGACCCCCTTGCCCGCGGCTGCGCTGATCGTCAGCAACCATACTTCCTGGCTGGATGTGTTCGTGATCAATGCCGTCACGCCGACGCATTTCGTCTGCAAGTACGATGTGCGTGACTGGCCTCTGATCGGCGCATTGGTGAGCCTGACCGGAACGCTTTACATCGCACGCGGCAGCCGGGCTGCTGCGGCGCGCTCCGCCGGGGCCATCGCGGCGCGGCTGGGCGGTGGCGATCGGGTGGCCGTGTTTCCGGAAGGCACCACGACGCACGGTGAGCGCCTGCTGCCGTTCCGCCCAGCCCTGTTCCAGGCTGCCGTGGATGCCGGCGTGCCGGTGCAGCCGATGGCCCTGCGTTACGAGGATGCACAAGGCCGGCCCAGTCTGGCGCCAGCTTACGATGGCGAGATCAGTTTCTGGCAATGTCTGTGTGCGATAGCCCGCGCCTCGGGGTTGCAGGCGCGGCTGACATTCCTGGAGCCTCTGGCACCGAATGCGGACCGGCGGATTCTGGCGCAACAGGCCGAAACGCAGATCGCGGCAGAACTCGGCCTGGTGCGGCCTCTTGAAGAATACGTGGACCGCGAGCTTCAGGACGCGCCGGAAATATCTGTTCTGGGATCGCGTCGTACGGAATTCTGAGAGCATTAGGGGCCATCAGAAATGGTGCGCTATGCGCACCGGCGCACCGTGGCGCTGCCTCACCATTCCGCGTATTTGCCCGCTCAGCCGATCTGACAGGCCAGCCCTTTGAGGTATTCGCCTTCGGGCACGGCCAGACCGATGGGGTGATCAGCACCGGCGGCAAGCCGGTGCAGGATGCGTGCATCCACCCCTGCGTCGACGGCGGCGCCAGCGACGATCTGCTGGAAAAGTTCCTGCCCGATGCCGCCGGAGCAGGAATAGGTCATCAGGATGCCGCCCGGGTTGAGCAGGCGGAAACCGAGAATGTTGATGTCCTTGTAGGCGCGTGCGGCACGCTGGGCGTGAGCCGCCGAGGGGGCGAACTTCGGTGGATCGAGCACGATGAGATCGAAACTGCGGCCTTCCGCGCGCAACTTGCGCAGCGCTTCGAAGACATCGGCTTCCCACCATTCGGCGCGGCTGGCGTCCAGTTGCGGGTTCAGTGTCAGATTGCGTTGCGCGGTGGCCAATGCCGGGCCGGAAGAGTCGATGGACAACACCGAACTGGCGCCGCCCGCCAGTGCCTGCAGCGAGAAGCCGCCCGTATAGCAGAAGCAATTGAGCACCGCGCGGCCCGCGCTGAGTTGCCCGGTGAGCAGGCGGTTGTCGCGCTGGTCGAGATAGAAACCGGTCTTGTGGCCGGCCACCACGTCGACTTCCATCTTCACACCGTTCTCGGTGATGGTGACGCTTGCAGGCAGCTCGCCGTGAAGGATTCCACTGCGGGGCTCCAGGCCTTCGAGTCGTCGTACGTCGGAGTCCGAGCGCTCATACACGCAGAGGCAGCCGGTGGCCTGGACCAGCCCGGCGACGATGGCATCGCGCCATTTCTCTCCGCCTGCACTGGTGAGCTGCAGCACCACGACCGCGCCGAAACGGTCGGCAATGATGCCGGGCAACCCGTCGGATTCGCCATGGATCAGGCGCAGACCATCCTGCCTGGCTAGATGCGGATGTGCCGTGCGGCGGGCGACGCAGGCGGCGATGCGGCGTTTGAAGAATCCGTGATCGATGGATTCCTCGGCGTCGAAACTCCACATCCGGGCGCGGATCTGTGAATCCGGCGAATAGGCTGCACGGCCCATGAACTGGCCACGGTCGTTGTAGACCTCGACGGTGTCACCCGGCCTGGAGCGGCCGGCCACCTTGGCCACGGAGCCAGCGAAGATCCAGGGGTGGCGGCGCATTACCGAGCGTTCCTTGCCCGGTGCGAGAGTCAGTTCAGCCATGGCGGGCCTGTCTGCGGAAATCTGGGAAGGGGCGGATTGTAGCGGAGGCGCGTGATCTGGGACTGCACGCAGGGAGTCGTGGCGGCGGCGTGTCCATACGAAAGAGGCGGAAATGGCCTCGCATTGGCACACGCCCCGCCTGCACCACCGTCGACGCCTGACCCTCACCCCTGTTTTTTTCTCGCCCTCGGATGCGCCGCGTCATACACCTTGGCCAGGTGCTGGAAATCGAGGTGGGTGTAGACCTGCGTGCTGCGGATGCTGGCATGACCTAGCAGTTCCTGCACCGCGCGCAGGTCGCCCGAGGACTGCAGCAGGTGCGAGGCGAAACAGTGGCGCAGCATGTGTGGGTGCACATGTTGCGCAGCGCCTTTCTCGCGTGCCCAACGCGCCAGGCGGGCGCGGATCATGCGGCCGGAGAGCCGGTAGCCGCGCTGGCTGACGAAGAGCGCGGCTTCATCGGGCGAGGCCAGGGTGGCTCGTGCCGCGAGCCAGGCCTGCAGGGCCTCGCGAGCCATGCCGCCGACGGGCACGCGGCGTGTCTTGCGGCGTTTGCCGAGCACGGTCACTTCGTCACCTTGCACGCTGTAGTCGCCGGCGATGTCGAGCATGGCGAGTTCGTCCAGCCGCAGGCCGGCGGAGTAGAGCAGTTCGAACATGGCGCGGTCGCGGATTTCGAGCAGATCGTCCGGCGCGGCATCGAGCAGTGCGTTGGCGGCATCCACGGATAGCGTGCGGGGCAGCGGCTTGCCGGCTTTGGGCGGGCGGATGCCCAGTACCGGATTGGCGTCCGCTTCGCCGCGTGCCAGCAGCCAGCGGAACAGACCACGCCAGGCCGACAGCGTACGGCCGATGGCACGCGGGCCGAGGCCGTTGGCGTGCAGGCGGGCGGCAAAGCGGCGGATGTCGGCAGCGCCCAGACTCAGCAGATCACGGCCGGTGGCGAGTGTCTGCAACTTGAGCAGGTCGCGCCGGTAGTTGCTCAGGGTGTGCGGGCTGGCACGGCACTGGTGGGCGAGGTAGTCCAGCCAGGCTTCCGCTTCGTTCGGGAGCCGGGCATCGGGCGTCGGGAGCGGAACGGTGGTGGACTTTGTTTTCACTTCAGACGGGCCCTGTTTTTTGGGGGCAGTCAGCGCATGAACAATATTGCGTCAGCGCCCGGCTTCAGCCGACGTGCTTGAGCACCGCCGCGCCGACCAGATCGCCGATGCGTTCGACATAGAGCGTGCCCATGCCGGGGAAGAAGCGCTGCGGGTCCTCGGAGCCCAGGGCCAGCATGCCGAAGACCTGGGCGTCGCGGCGTAGCGGGATGAGCGCCATGGATGCTATCAGGCCGGAGGATTCGCCAAACCAGCCAAGGATTTCTTCATGCTGCGCCGGGCCGGTGTAGGGCTGATGCAGGTCGGCGGCGAGGAAACGCAGCTCTTCGGAGACATCGGCGAATTCTTCGCTGTCCCGCTTGAGGATGCTGTTCCACACGCGCAGCGCCACATGCGGCACGGCGAAATCTTCCTGCAGATGGGCATATACGATGGCGCTCACGGCTTCGAACTCATCGGCCAGGAGCAGGGCCATGCTGAGTCGATGGACCTTGCTGGCGATGACGTCGTTTTCCTCGCCGAAGCTCACCAGTTCAGCGAGCTTGCTTTGCACCTGCGCGAGCTTTTCACGCAGGGTCAGCACCTGGCGCTCGGTCAGCGAGATCGCGTGGCCGTGGGTCGGGTGCGGGACGGAGAGCTGGGCAAGCAGATCGGAGTGCTCGGAGAAGAACTCGGGGCGGGAAGAAAGGAATTCGACGATGTCTTGTGGCGTCATGGCGTGCAGGATGTCAGGAATACGGGGTCAGATCTCTATGCTGCCCTCGAACACGATCACGGCAGGGCCGGTCATCAATACGGGGCTGCCCGGGCCGGCCCAGGCGATGGATAGTTCGCCGCCGCGCGTATGTACGCGTACCGGGGAGTCGAGCAGGCCGCGACGGATGCCGGCGACCACCGCGGCGCAGGCTCCGGTGCCACAGGCGAGCGTTTCTCCTGCGCCACGCTCATAGACACGCAGGCGGATACTGCGCCGATCCTCGATCTGCATGAAGCCCGCATTGACGCGGGCCGGGAAGCGCGGATGCTGCTCGATCAGCGGGCCGATCACGCCAACCGGAGCCGCATCCACATCATTGACGACCTGTACCGCGTGCGGATTGCCCATCGATACGGCCGTGATGACTACGCTTGCACCGGCGACCTCGAGCGTCTGTTCGACGGCATCGGAGTCTGACTGGAAGGGGATGCGCGCGGGGTCGAATACCGGCACGCCCATGTCTACGGTGACCAGGCCACCATCGGCCAGGCGCGGCTCGATGATGCCGGACTGTGTTTCGACGCGGATCGCGGTCTTGTCGGTGAGGCCGTGATCGACCACGAAGCGCGCGAAGCAGCGCGCGCCGTTGCCGCATTGCTCGACCTCGGAGCCGTCGGCGTTGAAGATACGGTAGCGGAAATCCACGCCGGCCCGCGCCGGGCGCTCGACCACCAGTAACTGGTCGCAGCCGATGCCGAAACGGCGGTCGGAGAGTTGCCTGGCCAGCGCGGACGTCATCGTCACGGAGTGGCTGATCGCGTCGACCACGACGAAGTCGTTGCCCAGGCCATGCATCTTGGTGAAGTGCAGTCTCATGGCGTCATTATCCTGCGAGTGCTTGGGTTCGCGCGTGAAGAGGTTCCGGTTTCAGTAAAACCTGGCCTCGCCGGCGGGGCGGGTCTTGAAGCGTTTGTGCACCCAATAGTACTGCTCGGGCGTCTTGCGTACTTCGCTTTCGATCCAGGCGTTCATGCGCGCCGTGTCCGTCTCGACATCCGTGCCGGGGAAATCGTTCCACGGCTCCTGGAACTCGCCGACATAGCCCTGACCCCAGGGTTTCATGCGCACCACCAGTGGCACTACGGCGGCGTCGGCCAGACGCGCGATGCGGGGCAGGCCCGGAACGGTGGCGGTCTGGATGCCGAAGAAGGGCACGAAGATGGATTCCTTGGGGCCGAAATCCAGATCCGGAAGATAGTAGAAGGGCCGGCCAAGCTTCATGGCCTTCACCGCGCCGCGGATGCCGTCCTGGCGTGAGAGCAGTTCTTGCGAGCCGAAACGGGTGCGGCCGTGCAGCAGCATCTTTTCGATGAGCTTGTCGTTCTGTGCGGAATACATGCTCACGCAGTCCATCTCCATCGCCATGCGTGAGCCGGCCATGTCCAGTCCCACGAAATGCGGCACCAGCATCACGACTGCGCGGCCTTCGGCGTGCAGCTGGCGGATGCGATCGACGCCATTCAGCTCGACCAGCCGGCGGATCCGCGCTTCGGATGCCCACCACAACACGCCGCGCTCCAGCATCGAACGCGTGACGGCGACGCAGACGCGCCGCGCCATGTGGCGCCGCTCCGCCGCGGACTTTTCCGGAAAGCACAGGCGCAGGTTGGTTGCCAGCACGCGGCAGCGCGGCAGCACGAGCAGGTACAGCAGATGGCCGAACAGCCAGCCGCAGGCCGCCTGGACGGGGAGTGGGAGCCAGTGGAAACACCACAGGCCGGCAAGGAAGATGCGGGTCATTGCGTGTGGGGTGAATGGTGAAGGGTGAAATTGTGGATGTGGGCTCCGGTGTGAATGGGGTGACCATTCACCCAGCGCGAAGCGCGCGTCACGATTCACCATTCACGGTTGGTTGCGGCGCGCCGGCCGGCGTCTTGTAGCGGTTGTATGCCCACAGATATTGCGCCGGGCAACGCAGTATCAGCGTTTCGAGTTCGTGATTGATGGCGTGTACGCGCTCTTCCAGCGAACCTTCGATCGGTCGCCGAGGGGGTACGATGTGCAGCCGCCAGCCACGTCCGGGCAGGCGTTCGCCCCAGAACAGCAGTACCCGGGTGTTTTTCACCTCGGACAGGCGGGCCGCCAGCGTCATGGTGTAGGCCGGGCGGCCGAAGAACGGCGACCAGATGCCTTCGCCCTTGCCGGGCGCCTGATCCGGCAACAGACCGGTGGCTATGCCCTGGCGCAGTCCCTTGATGATCTGGCGGACGCCAGAGAGATCGGCCGTGACAAGGGTCAGTTGACCGCGCTCGCGTCCCGCGCGCAGCAGGGGTTCGATGGCTTTCTGCTTGGGAGGCCGATAGAGGATGCTGAAGGGCATGAAGCGGCCCATGTACAGCGAGGTGATCTCGAAGCAGCCCATGTGCGGCGTCAGCGCCAGCAGCGTGCTGCCCTCGGCCCGCAAGGCGTCCATATGCTCCATGCCCCGCACCTCGACCACGTGCGCCATCACTTCATCCAGTGGCCGTTGCCACACGAAGGGGAGCTCCAGCATCATGCGCCCGGTTTCGCGGGCATTCTCAAGCCGTTCGGACAGCGTGGGCTGGCGGCCCAGCGCACGCGCGTAGTTCTCGCGCAGATGCCGGCGCAGTCGAGGCGACAGGGCATGGGCCAGCATGCCGCCCAGGCCTCCCAGATGATGCAGGCAGGGTAGTGAGCAGCGCCCGAGCAGGCGGAACAGGAAAGGCAGGAGTTGCAGGCGGGGCACGACTGGACGGCTGGTTTTCGGGGCTTGCATTATAGGGGGCGCTCGCCAATAATCCGGGAACCGCCGAGTTAAAGACAACTTGCAGGGCGGTGGTGCGGCGGCAGCCGACATCGAAATTCTGCTAAAGCGTCGTCCGCTCGAACCCCGAAGTCGGCCGCGCCGACAATCATCCGGGGTTTTGTTGTTTGCGGAGCCAATAATGTCGAACGACTATCTGTTTACGTCCGAATCTGTATCCGAAGGCCATCCGGACAAGGTGGCTGACCAGATCTCCGATGCCATCCTCGACGCGATCCTGACCCAGGATCCGCGCTCCCGCGTGGCCGCCGAAACGTTGTGCAACACCGGCCTGGTGGTGCTGGCCGGCGAAATCACCACCAATGCCCACGTGGATTACATCCAGGTTGCGCGCGAGACCCTGCGCCGTATCGGCTACGACAACACCGAGTACGGCATCGATTACAAGGGCTGCGCGGTGATGGTCTGCTACGACAAGCAATCCAACGATATCGCCCAGGGCGTGGATCGTGCATCCGACGACTACCTGAACCAGGGGGCTGGCGACCAGGGCCTGATGTTCGGTTATGCCTGCGACGAGACGCCCGACCTGATGCCCGCGCCGATCTGGTACTCGCACCGTCTGGTGCAGCGCCAGAGCGAACTGCGCAAGGATGGCCGCCTCGCCTGGCTGCGCCCGGATGCGAAGAGCCAGGTCACCTTCCGTTACGTCGATGGCAAGCCGGTGGAAGTGGATACCGTCGTGATCTCCACCCAGCACGCACCGGAAGTTTCGCAGGAAACCATCCGTGAAGCGGTCATCGAAGACATCATCAAGGCTGTGATTCCGGCCGAGCTTTTGAAGAACCCGAAGTATCTGGTCAATCCGACTGGCCGTTTCGTGATTGGTGGCCCGCAGGGCGACTGCGGCCTGACTGGCCGCAAGATCATCGTGGATACTTATGGCGGCGCTTGTCCGCACGGGGGCGGTGCTTTCTCCGGCAAGGATCCATCCAAGGTCGACCGTTCCGCAGCCTACGCTGCGCGGTATGTGGCGAAGAACGTCGTGGCCGCCGGCCTGGCTCGGCAATGTCAGGTTCAGGTCGCCTACGCCATCGGTGTTGCGCAACCGATGAACGTGACGGTGTTCACCGAGGGTACCGGTGTGATTGCGGATGAGAAGATCGCCGCACTGGTGGCGGAACATTTCGATCTGCGGCCCAAGGGCATCATCCAGATGCTTGACTTGCTGCGTCCGATTTACGCCAAGACGGCTGCTTATGGCCACTTCGGTCGTAGCGAGCCCGAGTTCAGCTGGGAGCATGCGGACAAGGCTGCGGCACTGCGCGCGGCGGCCGGGTTGTGAGCGGCGCGTGTTGACCGCATTCTTTCCCGGGTGCCATCGTTGCCGAGATCGGCACGGTGCGTATCTGGCGTGAGCAAAACATGAAGGGCTGCCCGATGGGTGGCCCTTCTTGTTTCCGGGAAAACCGGACGTCATTGATTGGGGGCGATAGGCTATTTGGTGTGCCATATGCCTTTCGAAGTAGTTTTCGCTTGCTGAGCGCCTGCTCGGCCTTCAGAATTAACTGCACGATCCGTACAAAATGTCTTCCTTGGGGATGACGCGCTTACAAAGAAAGGGGTACGTGGCGGTGCGGGAAAATCCGGACGCGCAACACGAAGCACCGATGTCGTTTGCCATGGAGCAGCCCGAACCCGAGCCGGAGGCTTCCGGTCGGGCATAACGCTGCCTGATTGTTGATGACGACGAGAAAGTGCATCGTTCCCTGGCCTTTGCCATGAGCAAGCTGCCCGTGCTCGATGGGCGCATCGAGTGGTTGCATGCCTATTCTGCGCGGGAAGGGCTGGAGATCCTGGCGCGCGAGGCGGATATCGCGGTCGTCATGCTCGATGTGGTGATGGAGCATGAGCACGCCGGTCTGCAGATGGTGCGTGCCATCCGCGAGGATCTCGGCCTGCACGACACACGTATCGTGCTGCATACAGGGCAGCCGGGATTCGCGCCGGAAATTGCCGCTGTTCGCGATTACGACATCAACGACTACCGCAGCAAGGCCCAGCTCACTCGGGGCCAGGTTTACACCTGCCTTTCCTCGGCCATTCGTGCCTATCGCCAGATCCGTACGCTTGAAGCCAACCGCCGCACCTTGCGCGAGATCCTGCACGCGGGTGTGAATCTGATGGGGCAGGCTGACGACGAGTCGTTTGCCCGAACGGTGCTGGAGCAACTGGCACAGCTGCTGCACGCGCCGGTCAACGGATTTGCCATGCGGCGCGATGCCCGTTCAGGCGATGTGAAGATCATCTGTGCTGTCAAGGACTTCAAGTCCTTGCTCGGGCATGGGCTGGCGGCGCTGCCGGATACGCAGATCGTGCTGTGTTGTCAGGAGAGCTCGGACGCTGGCGGCGCCAGTTGGTGCGAGCGTGGGCTGGCGATTTCGCTGTCGGCGCGTGATGGCAGCCTGATGACCTGTTATCTAGAATTGCCGGCAAGCCTGCCACGTTTCGTCGATGAGGGCGTGCTGGACATCTTTATCGGGCATTTCGCCTCTTGCCTCGACAATCATGCGTTGCTCGAGCATCTGCATCACGAAGCCTTGTACGACAGTCTGCTCGGACTGCCCAATCGCCGCTGGCTCAGCGAGGCGCTGGACGGACTGCAACGTTCCGGCGCGGAGGCTGCGCAGATATTGGCGCTGATCGACGTCGATCGTTTCGGTGAGATCAACGAAGCGCTCGGGCAGAGTTTCGGCGATGAGTTGCTGCGCGCCGTAGGGCAGCGCCTGCGCACACGGCTGGCGGACTCGCTGACGGTGTCGCGCATTGCTGCGGATACTTTTGCCGTGCTCGGCGATGCCGGGCTGCTGACAGAAGAAGAGCTGAAATCCCTGTTCGTGCAGCCATTGCCGGTGCAGGGGCAGGAGGCGATGGTGTCGGTGACCATCAGCCTGACCCGCCTGGGGGATGTGGCCAGTGCCAATGGTGCTGCGGTGCTGGAGGCCGGATTCCAGACCCTGCGTATGGCACGCCAGCACCAGCGCGGATCGATCGCCTGGTATCGGCCGGAGTATTCACGGCAGACGCAGGAGCGCGTCGGCTTGCTCACGGGATTGCGCCAGAGTCTGCGCAGCGGGGGCTTCTTTGTCGTCTATCAGCCGCAGTTGATCATCGCCACCCAGGCGCTGGTAGGTCTGGAAGCGTTGGTGCGCTGGCGAACCGACAGCGGTGAGCTGGTCGGTCCGGATCAGTTCATCCCGGTGGCGGAACAATCCGGCCTGATTCGTGAAATCGGCCTGTTGGTGCTGCGCGATGCCTGTACCGAACTCGCACACCTGCATGCGCACGGCCAGCCGGGCCTGCGCATGGCCGTGAATGTGTCGGCGATCCAGTTCCGGCACCCGGATTTTTTGGTCGATCTGCGCGCAATCATCGCGGAAACCGGTATCGATGCGCGTTGTCTGGAGCTGGAAATCACGGAATCCATCGCCATGGAAGACGCCGCCTATGTGCGCCAGACGCTGGACGCGCTGCACACGATGGGCGTACAGCTGGCCGTGGATGACTTCGGCACGGGTTACTCCTCGCTGGCGCAACTCAAGCGCCTTGCCGTGGATCGCCTGAAGATCGACCGGGCATTCGTGCTGGAGCTCAGCGAAACTTCCCTGGATGCCAGCATTGCCGGTGTGGTGATCCAGCTCGGACATCGCCTGGGCAAAGCGGTGATCGCCGAGGGGGTCGAGACGCCGGAGCAGGCGGTTTTGCTTGCGCGGCTGGGCTGCGTGGAAGCGCAGGGCTATCTATACGCCAGACCCATGTCGGCGGATGAGCTGCATGGCTGGATGGCTGCGCGCCGCGCCTGAGTCGCCTATAATCCAGCACCTCCGAGGAGCGCTGCGAGATCCTTTTGCGATCCCAGGCTCGGAACCCGCCGTATCGGCGGGATTCGTTCCAACTGCGCTCACCTGTTCAACCGTGCCGGGCACGGGTAGACGGTGAGCCATCTCTTGCTCCCCTCCCGATCCGGCCACCTGTTCAAAGAGAACATCGTGGCTCAATCCAATGATTATGTGATCACAGACCTTGCCCTGGCCGATTGGGGGCGCAAGGAAATCAGGATCGCCGAAGGCGAGATGCCCGGCCTGATGGCCATTCGCGAGGAATTTGCGAAAAGCCAGCCGCTCAAGGGAGCGCGCATCACCGGTTCGTTGCACATGACGATTCAGACCGCCGTGCTGATCGAGACGCTGAAGGCGCTGGGCGCCGACGTGCGCTGGGCTTCATGCAACATCTTCTCGACGCAGGATCATGCCGCCGCCGCCATCGCCGCAGCGGGTATTCCCGTGTTCGCCAAGAAGGGCGAGTCGCTGACCGAATATTGGGATTACACGCACCGCATCTTTGAATGGACTGACGGTGGCTACTCCAACATGATCCTCGACGACGGTGGTGATGCCACGCTGCTGCTGCACCTGGGAGCTCGTGCCGAGAAGGACCTCTCGTTGCTGGCCAAACCGGGGTCAGAAGAAGAGACCATCCTGTTTGCTGCCATCAAGGCCAAGCTTGCGATTGATCCGACCTGGTACTCGGTACGTCTGGCGGAAATCAAGGGCGTGACCGAAGAAACCACCACCGGCGTGCATCGTCTGTACCAGATGCACCAGCGCGGTGAACTGAAGTTCCCTGCGATCAACGTGAATGACTCGGTCACCAAGAGCAAGTTTGACAACCTCTATGGCTGCCGTGAATCGCTGGTGGACGGTATCAAGCGCGCGACCGACGTGATGGTCGCCGGCAAGATCGCCGTGGTGGCTGGCTATGGCGACGTGGGCAAGGGGTCTGCTCAGGCGCTGCGCGCGCTCTCTGCCCAGGTCTGGGTCACCGAGATCGACCCGATCTGCGCGCTGCAGGCAGCCATGGAAGGCTACCGTGTGGTCACGATGGAATACGCAGCCGACAAGGCTGACATCTTCGTGACGACTACCGGCAACTTCCATGTCATCCGTCACGAGCACCTGGCGGCGATGAAGAACAATGCCATCGTCTGCAACATCGGCCACTTCGACAATGAGATCGATGTCGCTTCGCTCGAGAAGTATCAGTGGGAAGAGATCAAGCCGCAGGTGGATCACGTGATTTTCCCTTCTGGCCGCCGGATCATCCTGCTGGCCAAGGGGCGCCTGGTGAACCTGGGTTGTGCCACTGGCCACCCGAGCTACGTGATGTCGTCCTCGTTCGCGAATCAGACCATCGCGCAGATCGAACTGTTCACGAAGACCGCCGACTATCCGGTAGGTGTCTATACGCTACCGAAACATCTGGATGAAAAGGTCGCACGTCTGCAACTGAAGACGCTAAACGTGCAGCTCACCACGCTCACCGAAGAGCAGGCCAGATACATCGGTGTGCCGGTGGAAGGTCCGTACAAGGCCGACCATTACCGCTACTGAGCTCGATCGGGCCCGCCGCCCCGTGTACTCCTTCCATTCCCGCCAGCCCAAGCCGCGCGCAATGACCCGGGCGGCTCCAGTCGAAGGGCGCGGACAGCCGCGTGCCGACCAGTTGCTGGTCGAACGTGGGCTGGCCGAGTCGCGTACGGCTGCGCAGCGGATGATCGCTGCCGGGCGGGTCGGTTGGTGGGATCTGGGCGTCGTCAAGCCAGTGCGCAAGGCATCGGACGGCATTCCGGCCTCTGCCGAGCTGCTGGTAACGCCGGACGATACCGATCGGTTCGTCTCTCGTGGCGGCCTCAAGCTGGCGGGAGCATTGCAGGAGACCGGGCTCGATGTGCAGGGGTGGCATTGCTTGGATGTCGGACAAAGCACCGGCGGCTTCACCGATTGCTTGTTGCAGGCCGGGGCTGCGAGCGTGCTGGGTGTGGAAGTCGGGCATGGGCAACTGCATCCCCGGCTGGTGAGCGAGCCGCGCTGCAAGACCATCGAAGGTCTGAATGCCCGTGAATTGAGTCGGGACCAGCTTGGTTCGGGCGCTCCGGTTCAAGGGTTCGATCTGATCGTCTGTGACGCCAGCTTCATCTCGCTGACGCTGCTCCTGCCACGCTGGCCGGCATTGCTGGCCTCGGACGGGCGGATTCTGGCTCTGGCCAAGCCGCAGTTCGAGCTGGGGCCGCAGGCGCTGGGCAAGGGCGGCATCGTGCGCGACGCCGCACGCTATGCCGACGTGGAGGCACGGATACGCCAGGCTTGTGCCGAAGCGGAGCTGGAGGTGCTCGCCTGGTGCAATAGTCCGATCACCGGTGGTGATGGCAATCACGAGTTTTTCGTTTGCGCCCGCAAGGTGCAACGTTGAGGAATCGAAATGAGTAAGAAACTGGAGTTCAGTCTTGAATTCTTCCCCCCGGCGACTGCCGCCGGCGTCGAGAAACTGCGCGGAGTCAGGGATGAACTGGCTGAAGAGACCGCACCCTGGAAGTCGTGCGCGAGATCCGTCAGGCTGGGATTGGTGCCGCGCCTCATCTGTCCTGCATCGGCGCCACACAGGAGAGCATCCGCGAGCATCTGGCCGACTTTCGGGAGATCGGGGTGAAGCGTATCGTGGCGCTGCGTGGTGACCTACCGTCCGGCATGGCTGATCCGGGGGCGTTCCGGTACGCCAACGAGCTGGTCGAGTTCATCCGCAAGGAAAGCAGCGATGAATTCTTCCTGGAGGTTGCAGCCTATCCCGAAATCTATTCTCAGGCGCGCAGCTACGAAGCCGACCTGAAAGCCTTCGTCAACAAAGTCCGTGCGGGTGCCAATTCGGCGATCACCCAGTACTTCTACAATGCGGACGCCTATTTCACTTTCGTCGACGCCGTACGCCGTGCCGGCGTGACGGTGCCTGTGGTACCGGGCATCATGCCGATTGCCAGTTACAGCAAGCTTGCGCGTTTCTCCGAGAGTTGCGGAGCGGAAATCCCTCAGTGGATGAGGCGCAGGTTCGAGGGGTTTGGCGACGACGCGGAAAGTGTGCGCGCCTTTGGCCTGGACGTAGTGACCACGCTTTGCGAGCGACTGATTGAAGGTGGCGCCCCCAGCCTGCATTTCTACACGCTCAATCAGGCGGGGCTGGTGCGAGAGTTGTGTCAGCGCTTGTCTCTCGCTTGAGTTTCCGTGTTCGATCCGTTATATTCGCGCATTTTCTTGCGAGCTTGTCTCCATACACCGAGGAATTCCTGACATGGTTGTGATCCGTCTTGCCCGTGGTGGCGCCAAGAAGCGCCCCTTCTTCAACATCGTTGCCGCTGATTCGCGCAACCGTCGTGACGGTCGTTTCATCGAGCGCGTGGGCTATTACAACCCCGTCGCCTCTGGTGCCGAGACCGGTCTGCAGCTCAACGTCGAGCGCCTGACCTACTGGCAGCAGAATGGCGCCCAGCTGTCGCCGACGGTGGCCCGTCTGGTCAAGCAGCACGCCAAGGCTGCTGTCTGATTCAAGCAGCTGGCAAATGATCGTGATGGGGCGCGTTGTCGCCCCTTTTGGCATTCAGGGCTGGCTCAAGGTCCAGCCGTTGGGGGATGATCCTCTCTCGTGGCGGCGGATGCCGCAGTGGTGGGTCGGACGAAATCCCGAGTCCACGCGAAGCGAGGATTGGCAGGTGTTTTTGCCGCGAGGCCTGCGCTTTCATGGCAAAGGTCTTGTGGCTGCATTGGCAGAGGTGTGTGACCGTACGTCTGCCGAGTCGTTGGATGGTTGTTTCATCGCGGCCCCCAGGGAGGCTTTGCCGCCAACTGCCAAGGATGAGTATTACTGGGCAGATTTGGTTGGTCTGAGTGTTCTTGGCCGCGAAGGGGCCGAACTTGGCAAGGTTTGCGGGTTGCTGGATACCGGAGCCCATTCGGTATTGGAAGTTGAGCAAGGCGAAGCCATTCGTTTGATCCCGTTTGTTGGTGCGTATGTACTGGATGTGGATCTTGTATCCCAGGTCATCAAGGTGGATTGGGAAGTGGATTGGTGATGGAGTCCGGCGTGAAGCGCTTTGATGCGATCACCATCTTCCCCGAGATGTTCGAGGCAATCAGCGGTTTTGGGATATCTCGCCGGGCGCAGGAACGAGGGCTTTGGTCTCTGCGGTGCTGGAATCCAAGAGACTTCACCTCCGACGCGCATCGGACCGTAGATGATCGTCCGTTTGGTGGCGGTCCTGGCGTGGTGATGCTGGTGGAGCCTCTGCGAAAAGCGATTGCTGCCGCACAGGCGGGGCAGGTTGAAGCGACGGGCAAGAAGGCAAGGGTTGTTTACCTGTCGCCGCAAGGTGCGCCGCTAGACCATCAAGCAGTCATGCGTTTGGGGCAGGAAGCCGGGTTGATTCTGCTGTGTGGCAGATACGAAGGTGTTGATCAGCGCCTGATCGATACCTGCGTGGATGAAGAAGTATCCATTGGCGACTTTGTGGTTTCCGGTGGCGAATTGCCGGCGATGCTGCTGATCGATTCACTGGTGAGGCTACTGCCCGGCGCTTTGAACGATCCAGAGTCTGCTGTAGAGGATTCGTTTTTCGCTGGGTTGCTGGATTGTCCTCATTACACGCGCCCAGATGTGTTTGACGGAGAGAGGGTCCCTGCGGCGCTGCTCTCTGGCAATCATGCAGAGATACGGCGCTGGCGTTTGAAGCAGGCGCTGGGGCGGACGGAGTTGAGGCGCCCTGATCTGCTGAGGAGGCGCCAGCTGAGCAAGGAAGAAAATTCACTGCTTGAGGAATTCAGGCAGGAAAACAGCCTCGCAGAACACCGCGAGGCATAACGACGGCGCGCATCAGGTGGCGACCTGCTCTGCGCGAACGACCTGCAACACAGGTCCTAATTTGTTTCTTTAGGAGATACGCATGAATCTAATCCAGCAACTTGAGCAAGAAGAGATTGCTCGTCTTGGCAAGACCATCCCTGATTTTGCTCCTGGCGACACCGTTGTCGTTCAGGTCAAGGTGAAGGAAGGTACCCGGGAGCGCCTGCAGGCGTACGAAGGCGTGGTCATCGCCAAGCGCAACCGCAGCCTGAACTCCTCTTTCATCGTCCGCAAGATTTCCTCTGGCGAAGGCGTGGAGCGTACGTTCCAAACCTACTCGCCGCTGGTGGCTAGCATCGAAGTGAAGCGTCGTGGTGATGTGCGCCGCGCCAAGCTCTACTACCTGCGTGATCGTTCCGGCAAGTCGGCACGCATCAAGGAAAAGCTCAGCTTCAAGAAAGACTAAACAGACCGTAAGTCTGTTCGAGCAAAAGCGCCCCGCGAAGCGGGGCGCTTTTGTGTTTGTAGCTCATCGCGACGGGCGCGGGGGTTAAAGATCTTTTTGTAGAAAGTGGTTGACGAGTGGTCGTTGGTTGCCCATAATCTCGTTTCTCTGCTGCA
>NZ_MDUX01000063.1 GCF_014736495.1 Candidatus Dactylopiibacterium carminicum | reverse complement strand
GAAAAACAGTATTTCATGAAGCTCGGGGCTGTCTAGGAAACCCGGGGCGATTCAGTCTTTGCACATACCACCAGCCGTATCGACGTCGAACTGGGCGCACGCCTGTTTCGCCACCTGCTCGGCCTGCCAATGGCCTATTTCCAGGCACGTCGGGTCGGCGACTCGGTCGCGCGTGTGCGTGAGCTGGAAAACATCAGAGCCTTTCTCACGGGCAATTCAGTCACCCTGGTACTGGACCTTTTCTTCTCGGTCGTCTTCATTGGCGTGATGCTGCTCTACAGCGGCTGGCTCACCCTGATCGTGATCCTGTCGCTGCCGTGCTACGCCCTGATCTCGGCACTGATCATTCCGGTGCTGCGCGGACGCCTGCAGGAGAAATTCAATCGCGGCGCGGAGAACCAGGCTTTTCTGGTCGAGACCATCACCGGCATCGACACGGTAAAGGCCATGGCGGTCGAACCGCAATGGACCCGCAAATGGGACCAGCAGCTTGCAGCGTATGTCTCGGCAGGCTTTCGTACCGTTTCGCTGAGCACCCTGGCCAATGCCGGCGTCAGCCTGGTGGGAAAGCTCGTCACCGTGCTCACGCTCTACTTCGGCGCCAAGCTCGTGATCGACGGCAAACTCTCCATCGGGCAACTGATCGCCTTTAACATGCTGGCCGGGCATGTTGCCCAGCCCGTGATGCGGCTCGCCAATCTCTGGACCGACTTTCAGCAAACCGGCATCTCGGTGCAGCGTCTGGGCGACATCCTCAACACACGTACTGAAACAGCCAATGCCAAAAGCAATTTGCCTCCTGTTAAAGGGCAGATCGTCTTCGATGCGGTGAGCTTCCGTTATCGCCCTGAAGCACAACCCGTATTGCAGGATGTCAGCCTTAGCGTTCAGCCTGGTGAAGTCATCGGCATCGTTGGCCGCTCAGGATCGGGGAAGAGCACGCTGACCAAGCTTGTGCAGCGTCTCTATGTGCCCGAGCGTGGCCGGGTGCTGATCGATGGCGTCGATCTCGCGTTGGCCGATGCCTCCTCGCTACGTCGGCAGATCGGTGTCGTGCTTCAAGACAACATGCTCTTCAACCGCTCAATCCGCGACAACATCGCCCTGACCGACTCAGGCGCCCCTCTGGAGGCCGTGCTGCACGTGGCACAACTGGCGGGCGCGCATGAATTCATCACCG
Source organism: Candidatus Dactylopiibacterium carminicum (assembly GCF_014736495.1). Taxonomy (GTDB): domain Bacteria; phylum Pseudomonadota; class Gammaproteobacteria; order Burkholderiales; family Rhodocyclaceae; genus Uliginosibacterium; species Uliginosibacterium carminicum. The sequence continues at coordinate 18,748 of NZ_MDUX01000063.1, read as the reverse complement.
AACTGCCCGAGGGTTACGACACCATTGTCGGCGAGCATGGCTCCACGCTTTCTGGCGGACAACGCCAGCGTCTGGCGATCGCGCGCGCCTTGATGAGCAACCCGCGCATCCTGATCTTCGACGAAGCCACCAGCGCGCTCGACTATGAATCCGAGCACATCATCCAGCAAAACATGAAGGCCATCTGCAAGGGGCGCACCGTCCTGATCATCGCGCATAGACTCTCCGCCGTGCGTGACGCCCACCGCATCATCGTCATGGAGCGCGGGCAGATCGTAGAAGAAGGCACGCACGCCGTACTGACTACACGGGACGGCGGGCATTACGCAAAACTTCATCGTATGCAACAAGGGTGATCGAATGACCCTGAGGCTCAGAATTCAAGCGGCATCCGATTTGTTCAAACGTTACTCGGCAGTCTTCAGGCAAGCCTGGGAGCAGCGACATGCGATGGACGGACCGGGCTTCACGCGTGCTCAGGCTGAATTCCTGCCGGCGGCCCTATCCTTGCAAGCAACACCGGTATTCCCCGCGCCTCGCGTTGCCATGTGGCTATTGATTGCCTTTGCAGCCTGCGCTCTATCCTGGGCCATCTTTGGCCGGATGGACATCGTTGCCACCGCCTCCGGCAAGATTGTCCCGGGAAGCCGCACCAAAACCATTCAGCCCTTCGAGCGATCCACCATCAAAGCCATCCTTGTTAGTGACGGGCAGCATGTCCGTGCGGGCGATGTCCTGATCGAATTCGACGCAACGATCACCGCTGCCGAACGGGACCGGCTGAATCGCGAACTGGTGGCAGCACGCTTACAGGTCTTGCGTGCTCAAGGCATGCTGGCCTTGTTGGACACGGGGCGCATGCCCGTATTGCTTCGCCCCGAAGGCACTCAAGAAGCACTGTGGCAGGAAACGCTGAGGCTGCTTGACGGGCAGTACCGGGAATACGCAGACAAGCGCGCCAGGCTTGAAAGCGATGTCACCCAACGAGAAGCCGAGCTGAGGTCGACGCATGAACTGGTACGCAAATTGGAGCAGACAGCGCCTATCGTCCAGCAGCGGGCTGAAGACTATCGAAACCTTGCAGACAAGAACTTCATCTCTCGGCACGGCTATCTGGAAAAAGAACAGGCCCGCATCGAGCTGGAGGCGGATCTGGCGACGCAGCGTAGCCGTCTGACGGAAATCCTCGCGTCCCTGCGGACAGCCAATGCCTCACTGGCGGCTCTTGCATCCGAAACACGGCGCATCCAGTTCGACAGTGTGAATGAAGGCATGCAGAAGGCCGACAGTCTGGCGCAGGAGCTGCGCAAGCCCGAATCGCGCAACCAGCAGAATGTGCTGAGCGCGCCAGTGACAGGAACGGTACAACAACTGGCAGTCCACACCATCGGTGGCGTAGTGAAAGAAGCCGACCCGCTCATGCTGGTTGTCCCGGACGAAGAGTCGGTCGAGATAGAAGCCATGCTGGAAAACAAGGACGTCGGATTCGTGCGTGAAGGGCAGGAAGCCGAGGTCAAGATCGAGACTTTCCAATACACCAAGTACGGCACGCTTCCTGCCCGTGTCGTATCCGTTTCGAACGACGCGATCAACGACGACAAGCGCGGTCTGATCTACGCAACCCGCCTCAGGCTGGATTGAGCTACCTTGCAGGTCGATGGCAGGGAAGTTCGCCTGTCTCCCGGCATGGCGGTCGGCGTGGAAATCAAGACGGGAAAGCGGCGCGTCATCGAGTATTTCCTCTCCCCGCTCATGCAGTATCAACATGAAAGCCTCAAGGAACGGTGATGATCTTGGGCATTTGTTTGAAGTGAGCGGGTAAACTCCCGCTCTCTGCGGCTATACAAACCCACCGAATCCGATCATGTCCTTGCGCGTCCTCACCGGCATCACCACCACCGGCACTCCCCACCTTGGCAACTATGCCGGCGCGATCCGCCCGGCGATCGCCGCCAGCCGCCAGAGCGGTACCGAAAGTTTCCTCTTCCTGGCCGACTACCACGCCCTGATCAAGTGCGACGATCCGGCGCGCATCCTGCGCTCACGGCTGGAAATTGCCGCAACCTGGCTGGCTGTTGGGCTGGATACCTCGCGCGTCACCTTCTACCGTCAGAGCGACATCCCCGAGATCCCCGAACTGAACTGGCTGCTCACTTGTGTGACCAGCAAGGGCCTGATGAACCGGGCGCATGCCTACAAGGCGGCAACCGATGCGAACGAGGCCGCCAGCGAGGAAACCGATGCCGGCGTGACCATGGGCCTGTACTGCTATCCGGTGCTGATGGCGGCGGACATCCTGATGTTCAAGGCGCACAAGGTGCCGGTGGGCCGCGACCAGATCCAGCACATCGAGATGGCACGCGACATCGCCCAGCGCTTCAACAACCTCTTCGGCAATGGCCGGGATCTGTTCGTGCTGCCCGAAGCTGCCATCGAGGAAAGCGTGGCTACGCTGCCCGGGCTGGACGGCCGCAAGATGTCGAAGAGCTACGACAACACTATTCCACTGTTCGAAGGCGGTGCCAAGGCCCTGAAGGCCGCTGTGGCCCGCATCGTGACCGACTCGCGCCTGCCTGGCGAGCCGAAGGATCCGGACAACAGTCATCTCGTGACCCTGTTCGATGCTTTTGCGCAGCCTGCCGAGCGCGAGGCTTTCCGTGCCGACCTGCGCGCCGGGCTGGCCTGGGGCGAAGCCAAGCAACGCTTCTTTGACGTGCTGGAGCGCGACATCGCGCCGATGCGCGAGAAGTACAACGACCTGATGAGCAAGCCCGAAGCGATTGAGGAAATCCTGCAGGAAGGGGCGCGCAAGGCCCGTGCGACCGCCGCGCCTTTGCTGGCGGAGCTGCGCGAATCCGTGGGCTTGCGGCAGTTCAACGCCTTGCCGGTGGCTCCCGTGGCCGTGAAGAAGGAGAATGCCGCGCCACAGCTGCCGGTGTTCAAGCAGTACCGCGAGGCGGATGGCCGGTTCTACTTCAAGCTTTCCGCCGCCGATGGCCGTCTGTTGCTGCAAAGCCAAGGCTTTGAGCAGGGGCGCGAGGCCGGCCAGTGGGTTGGCCGCCTGAAAACCGAGGGCGGTGCGGCGCTGGGAGAAGTGCCGGCCAGCCTTGGCGAAGGGGTGGAGGCCGACGAAGTGGCGGCGGCACTGGCGCTGTTTGCACAGGCGTGATGGGTAGATGAGCGGTCCGCTTTGGTTGCTAGGCCTGAACGCTGTACAGGTGCAGCCTGTGTTTCGTGGACCTTGGTTCGCTCCTTCGAAAAGCAGGCAAGCGGGTTTCGTAGGAGCGGCTTCAGCCGCGAATGAAGTGGAGGATTCGCGGCTGAAGCCGCTCCCACATAAGCCCCGTAGCCCGGGCCGTGTGCCCATGCGGTAATCGTGCCGATGTTTTGCGGCCGGCGGCAAAGCTTGTCACACTCCAGACTTTCCCGTTCGAGCTGATCCGCCATGCCCGCTCCCGTCGAATATCGCGTCGAGATTCACGACGCGCATGCCCACCTGTTCCGTGTCTGCCTGAAACTGGCTGAGCCGAGGGCCGAAGGAGAGTCTTTCAGCCTGCCTGTCTGGATTCCAGGCAGCTACATGATTCGCGAGTTTGCGAAGAACATCATCGAGATCAAGGCCAGCCAGGGTGGCCGACCAGTAAGGCTGGAGAAGCAGGACAAGCACAGCTGGCGCACGGCACGCCTGAAGCCGGCCCTGCCGCTGGAAGTTGAGACCTTGGTGTATGCGTGGGATCTGTCCGTGCGCTGCGCGCATCTGGATGCCAGTCATGGCTTCTTCAATGGCACACAGCTGTTCCTGTGTGTGGCCGGGCGTGAGCATCAGTCCCATCGCGTTGAAATCCAGCGCCCGGAGACCCCCGGCCTTTCGCGTTGGCAACTTGCGACTACCTTGCCGGCGGCTGGCCGGCGCAGCGTAGACAAGACCGGTTTCGGCGCATTTGAGGCGGCCGATTACGACAGCCTGATCGATCATCCGGTGGAAATGGGTGAGTTCCAGCGTGTGCATTTCACGGCGGCCGGCGTGCCGCACGAAATGGTGGTCACCGGCCGGGTGCGTTTTGATGCGCAGCGGCTGGCGGCTGATCTGCAGCGCGCTTGTGAGGCGGTGATCGCCTTTTTTGGCGAAACACCGCCGCCGTTCCAGCGATATCTCTTTCTGACCATGGTGGTCGGCGATGGCTACGGCGGTCTGGAGCATCGCGACAGCACCGCGCTGCTGTGCTCGCGCAATGATCTGCCAGTGCCAAGCGACACAGGGACCAGTGAGGCCTATCGTGGTTTCCTTGGTTTGTGCAGCCACGAATATTTTCATGCCTGGAACGTCAAGCGCATCAAGCCGGCGGCTTTCCTGCCCTATCGCCTGGATGTCGAGAACCATACCAGCCTGCTGTGGGTGTTCGAAGGCTTCACGTCCTATTACGACGATTTGGCACTGCGTCGCGCGGGGCTCATCAAGCCGCAGGAATACCTTGCGCTGCTGGCCAAGACGATTACCGCAGTGGAGCGCAATCCGGGGCGCTTGCGCCAAAGCGTGGCCGAATCTTCATTCGATGCCTGGACCAAGTATTACCGTCAGGACGAGAACAGCCCGAATGCCATCGTCAGCTACTACCAGAAAGGCTCACTGGTTGCGTTGGGGCTGGATCTCACCTTGCGTGCGCGTAGCGAGGGAAAGAAGTCACTCGACGATGTGATGCGCCTGCTGTGGCGTGAATACGGCCAGACCGCACAGGGCGTGGGCGAGGAAGAAATGGCGGCGATCATCCTCCGGGCAACCGGGATCGAGGTGCGGCGTGAGCTGGCCCGCTGGGTGGATGGCTGCGAGGACGTGCCTCTGGTGCGCCTGCTCAGGCCGTTCGGCGTGCAACTCACGTACAAGGCCGGCGCCCGTCTTACGGGGCTGGGCCTGCGCACCCGCGCCGAAGGCAATGTCGTGCGCATCGCCAATGTGATCGAGGGCGGCAGTGCTCAGGTTGGCGGGCTTTCCGCAGGTGATAAGCTGGTGGCATTGAACGGGCTGCGGGTGACGGCGGGCAACCTCGATAGTCTGCTGGCGCGCTGCCAGCCTGGCGAATCGCTGCAGTTCGTCGCTTTCCGGCGCGACGAACTGTTGCAACTGCAGGTGGCACTTCGCGCACCTGCGCAGGAAGAATGCATGCTCACGCCATTGGAGCGGCCTGCGCCTGCCGCGCGGAAGCTGCTCAAGGGCTGGCTGGGAGGCTGAACGCCATCGCCCGGGGAAAGGCCCACATCATTGCGGGCCTGTGACTGGTGCAGGGCAGGCTTCGATTTCGCATGTGAACGAAACAGGAATCAGCCCTGGATGCCCCGGATCATGTAGAAGAACAGAGCCGCCAGCACGGCGGAGGCCGGTACCGTGATCACCCAGGCAGCGGCGATGCGCTTCATCTGCGAGCGTTTGACCAGCTCCTGCTTGTAGACCTTGCGCAGGCCCTTGCGCTCCATCTTCGAGAAGTGCGCGGGATCCATCTGCTGTTTGGCCCGGACTTTCAGATCCTTCAGCATGCGGCCCTTGTCATCGATGGATGCGGCTTCGAAGCGCGCCAGAAAAGCATCGATGGCGTCCTGATCATCTTCCGGGTGGTGATCCTTGATCTCGGCCACCATGGTTGCGTAGCGCTTCTTCAGGTATTCGCGCAGCAGGCCCACGCCGAATACCCCGCCCACTGCGATGTGCGTGGAGCTGACGGGCAGCCCCATCTGGCTGGCGACGATCACGGTCAGCGCTGCGGCCATGGCGATACAGTAGGCACGCATCTGGTCCAGCTCGGTGATCTCTGAGCCCACGGTGCGGATCAGCTTGGGGCCGAACAGGCAAAGGCCCACGGAAATGCCCAGGGCGCCAATCATCATCACCCACAGAGGAATCGAGGCGGTGCTGGCTATGCCGCCATGATGGGCGAGGGTATCGACGATCGCCGCGAGCGGGCCGATGGCATTGGCCACGTCGTTGGAGCCGTGGGCGAAACTCAACAGGGCCGCCGAGAAGATCAGGGGCACGGTGAAGAACTGGTTCACGCTCTGCTTGGTGTTCGGTATGCCGGCGGCGCGCCGGTGGATGTAGGGGCGGGTGATGAAATAGGCTGCCAGCCCGAGAAGGCCGCCGTAGAGGTTGGCGCTCAGGAAATCGATGTTCCAGATGAGGTTCAGTCCTTTGAGCAGCACGTAGGTGGCGAAGGTCCAGGTCATCAGGGCGATCAGCAGGGGTACCACGCGTCCGGCAGCCTGCGCCATGTCGGTCTGGTAGGTGATGCGGCGCTTGATGATGAACAGGCAGGCGGCTGCCACAATGGCGCCCAGGATGGGCGAGATAACCCAACTGAGCACGATGGTGCCCATCGTGCTCCAGTTGGCGATGCCCGGGCCTGCGGCGGCAATGCCGGCGCCCAGCACTGCACCGACGATGGAGTGCGTGGTGGATACCGGCGCGCCCACGGCCGTGGCGATATTCAGCCAGACGGCACCTGCGAGCAGTGCTGCCATCATCAGCCAGATGAAGGTGTCGGGGTCGGCAATGCCGGCAGGGTCAATGATTCCGTTGCGGATGGTGCCCACCACTTCGCCTCCAGCGATCAGCGCGCCGGCGGCTTCGAAGACCGCCGCGATGGTCAGGGCGCCGAACATGGTCAGGGTCCGCGAACCGACGGCCGGCCCAACGTTGTTGGCCACGTCGTTGGCGCCGATGTTCATCGCCATATAGGCCCCGATGACGGCGGAGATCACCAGGACAGTGCCGGACCCCTCGAGGCTGAAAGCGAAGAGCATGATGCCCAGCAGGAACAGAAGGCCAAGCCCCAGCCGCAAAACGTCCTGGCTGGTCTTGCGCGATGCCTTCTCGATGTGACTGATGTTCTTAAGGTCCACGACTGGGGTCCGGAGTTTTCGACAGGCGCGGATTGTTGCAGAAATATTTCAGCCACACACCATTGCGGTGCAGTAAGCGGCGATCCGGGGCGTGCTTTGCATTGGGTCAAACAGGGCTGCCGGCTGACGTGCCATGATCGCGAAGCTCGTGTGGCTGGCCTTGCCAGCCAGGTTGTACAAGGACTGTCTGCATCGCATCCGGGGGGCTGACTTGAGCCTTCGTCTGGATTGCGGGACAATTACGGGCTTGTCGTACCTTGCGTCGCACGTCCGTGGCGACGCTTCATCATTTCAGGAGATTTTTCGATGGCTGCAAAAGACCGTATGGCCGTTCTGGCCGCGATGATGGATCAGTCGATCATCCCCGTGTTCTACGATCCGGATGTCGAAGTCTGCAAGAACGTGATCCAGGCCTGTGCCAACGGCGGTGCCAAGTGCATCGAGTTCACCAACCGCGGTGATTTCGCCTCTCACGTCTTCTTCGAAGTGACCAAGCACTTCGCCAAGGCTGATCCGTCCGTGATCATGGGCGTGGGCTCCATCGTCGAAGCCCCGACTGCTGGCATCTACATCGCCAACGGTGCCAAGTTCATCGTCGGCCCGATGCTGAACGCCGAAGTGGCCAAGGTGTGTAACCGCCGTGGCATTCCCTACAGCCCCGGCTGTGGTTCCGCCACCGAAATCGGCTACGCGCAGGAACTGGGCTGCGAGATCGTCAAGGTCTTCCCGGGTTCCTCCGTGGGCGGCCCCGAGTTCGTCAAGGCCGTGATGGGCCCGATGCCCTGGACCCGCATTATGCCCACCGGCGGTGTTGAGCCGGATGAAGCATCGCTGCGCAAGTGGTTCGGCGCCGGCATCGTCGCCTGTGGCATCGGCTCCAACCTGATCACCAAGGAACTGCTCAAGGCCAAGGACTACGCCGGCATCGAGAAGCGCGTCGCCGAGACCATCGCCCTGGTCAAGAAGATCAAGGCTGAACTGGCTGCCAAGTAATCCAGGAATGCCTGAGGGCCGCCCCGCGTGAGCGGGGCGGCCCTTGGTATGTCAGATACATCCACCCTATCGAGGAAACAAGAGAAATGGCTGAACTGAAGATCAAATCCGCCGCCGAGACCAAGTGGGACTGCGTGTCCTTCGGTGAAGTGATGCTGCGTTTCGACCCGGGCTTCGGCCGCGTGCGTAATTCCCGTACTTTCCAGGTGTGGGAAGGCGGTGGCGAGTACAACGTCGCCCGTGCCATGCGCAAGTGCTGGGGCAAGCGTGCTGCTGTCGTCACCGCGCTGCCGAAGAACGATCTGGGCTGGCTGGTTGAAGACTTCATCATGCAAGGCGGCGTGGACATGTCCCACGTCATCTGGCGCGATTTCGACGGTCTGGGCCGCAACACCCGCGTCGGCCTGAACTTCACGGAAAAGGGCTTCGGCATCCGTCCGGCTCTGGGCTGTTCCGACCGTGGTCACTCCGCTGCTTCGCAGATCCGCCCGGGTGAAGTGAACTGGGAAAAGCTGTTCGGCGAAGAAGGCGTACGCTGGTTCCAGACCGGTGGCATCTTTGCCGCGCTGGCCTCCAACACCGCTGAAGCCGTTCTGGAAGCCGTTGAAGTGGCCCAGAAGTATGGCACCGTCGTGGCCTATGACCTGAACTTCCGCGCTTCGCTGTGGAAGAGCCAGGGCGGCAAGGAAGGCGCTCAGAAGATCAACCGCGAAATCGCCAAGTACTGCGACGTGATGATCGGCAACGAAGAAGACTTCACCGCCTGCCTGGGCTTCGAAGTGGAAGGCGCCGACGAGCACCTGACCAACATCGAAACCGATGGTTTCAAGAAGATGATCGAGACCGCCGTCAAGGCCTTCCCGAACTTCAAGGTGGCTGCCACCACGCTGCGCAACGCCAAGACCGCTTCGATCAACGACTGGTCCGCACTGGTCTGGTACGACGGCAAGATCTACGAATCGATGAAGCGCGACAACCTGGAAATCTATGACCGCGTAGGCGGTGGTGACGGTTTCGCTTCCGGTCTGGCCTATGGCTTCCTGGAAGGCAAGGGCCCGCAGGCTGCCGTCGAGTACGGCGCAGCTCACGGTGCGCTGGCCATGTCGACCCCGGGTGACACCTCCATGGTGCGCGTGGAAGAAGTTGAAGCCGCGATGAAGGGCAAGGGCGCTCGCGTCATTCGCTGAGCTTTACGCATAGCGCTACTGCGCGGGCGAAGCTTGAGTCTGTGATGCTTGCCGCCAGTACGGCTGCGCTTCTCGACCCAAGCTTCACCCGCTCGCTACGCGCTCTGCGCAAAGCTGATGGCTGGGTGGTAAAAGGAAAAAGCCCGCAGGCGTTTGCTTGCGGGCTTTTTGTTTGGGCCGGCGGGGTGGAGGCGCCTGATAGACTTCCGGCATCCTGAGTCGGAGCTTTGCACAAGATGATCCATCCTGCCTGGCTGCTGCTGGCCCTGGTGGTCGCCAGCGCATTCTTCTCCATGTCCGAGATCGCCTTCGCTTCGGCGCGGCGTTATCGCTTGCAGCCGCTGGCCGATGACGGGGATATCCGTGCGCAGGCGGTACTGCGCCTGCAGGAGACGCCGGGCGACGTGCTGGCCGCGGTGCAGATCGCCAATAACGCGATCGCGATCCTGGCGGGCGTGGTGGGCGACGGTCTGTTCTCGCCGCTGTTCGAAAGCTGGATGTACGCCGCCGGTGTGGAGTTCGAACTGGCGAGAAGCCTGGGCTTCACACTGTCCTTCCTGCTGACGGTGCTGGTCTTCATCGAGTTTTCGGATCTGATTCCGAAGCGTCTGGCCATGCTCTGGCCCGAAGCTGTTGCCTTGCGGCTGGCGGCGCCCTTGCGGGTGAGCCTCCGACTGTTGCGGCCGGTGGTGTTTCTGGTGAATGGCTTTGCCGGACTGATGTTCCGGCTCTTCGGTTTGCCGGCAAGCCGGGATGACGGCATCACCGCCGTGGAACTGGTGGCGCTGGCGGATGTGGGGGCGGAGGCTGGTACGCTGGGACGCAAGCAACACCATCTGCTGGAAAACATGATCGGGCTGGAAGGGCGCACCGTGGGCGCGGCGATGACGCCGCGCGATCAGGTGGTGTTCATTGCCTGCACCGAGTCGGAGGCTGACATCACGAGCAAGCTGGTGATGCAGCCGCATTCACGCTACCTGTTGTGCGAGGACGGTATCGACAGCGTCTTCGCCTGCCTGGATGCCAAGGATCTGTTGCGCGTGGTGCTGGTGGAGTCTCCAGCGAACCTGGGCGCTTCGTTGCGCCAGACGGCCAATACCAACCTGCTGCTGGTGCCGGACACGCTTTCCATCCTCGATCTTCTGGAGCGCTTCAACGAAACGCGCGAGGATTTCGCCGTGGTGGTGAACGAGTATGCATTGGTGGTCGGGGTGATCACGCTGTATGACATTGCCAGCCAGCTCGTGGATGGCGTGGCCCTGGATGATCGCCAGGGCTGGGTGGTGGCGCGCGACGAGAACTCCTGGCTGCTCGACGGCCAGACGCCGCTGGCCGACGTGCGCAAGACCGTGGGCATCGAATACTTTCCCGGTGAGGAGGGCTACGAGACCATTGCCGGCTTTCTGATGCACATGCTCAAGCATGTTCCCAAGCGCGCGGAGTTCGTGGAATACCAGGGGTTCCGTTTCGAGGTGGTGGATGTCGATCATTTCAAGATCGACCAGATCCTGCTTACGCGCCTGCCGGGCTGATGTCCTGCCCGTGCATGGCCGGGTAATGGATCAGGTTGTGGCATAGCGCAGGCTCATCGCTGGAGTTGCGGTAGCCATGCGGCCGGTCGGCTGCGAAGCGTACGGCGTCACCCGCCTGCAGGCGATGCCATTCACCTTCGATCAGCACTTCCATGCTGTTCTCGATCACCACGATGTGCTCGACCACGCCCGGTGCATGTGGCTCGGATTCGCGTGTGTAGCCTGGTGCCAGGGTGAGCTCCAGCCATTCGAAACCCACGCGGGGTTCGAAGGGGAAGAGGGGGGCGACCAGCATGGGGTCGCTGGCCGGGCGGGCACGCACCGCGTCGGCGTTGCGGAAGATGGCTGGCCCGGAAGCGGGTGGAGGCGCGAGGAAACTGGACAAGGAGCAGCGAAAGCCGGTGGCGATCTTCCATAGCGTGGCTACCGTGGGGCTGGATTTTCCCCGCTCGATCTGCCCCAGCATGGCCTTGCTGACGCCGGTTTCCTGCGCGGTCCGATCCAGGCTCCAGCCGCGTTCGCTGCGCGCATCGCGCAAGCGCTGGGCAAGCTGACGATTGACATCGGGGGCCTCTTTTTCTGACGTGTCATTCATTTGTGCGACTCCAGCTTGTGCGCTATTGCGCACATCTGTTAGGCTTGGTTTGTGCGCTATAACGTACAAAATTATCAGATCAAGAGGTGTCGTCGTGAGCAATCCCCCTGGCCTTGCCTTTCCCCGCTTCGCCTTTTCCCATCTGGCCGCGGGCTTCATCGCCGTGCTGGTGGGCTATACCAGTTCGGCGGCCATCGTCTTCCAGGCTGCGGGCGCGGCAGGCGCCACCCCGGCGCAGATCGCGTCCTGGCTGTGGGCGCTGGGGATCGGCATGGCGGTGACCTGCATCGGTCTGTCGCTACGCTATCGCGCACCCGTCCTGACCGCCTGGTCCACACCTGGTGCTGCACTGCTCGCTGGCAGCCTGGCCGGGGTGCCGATGAATGAGGCCATCGGGGCTTTCCTGTTCTCTTCCGCACTGCTCACGCTGGCGGGCGCCACCGGTTGGTTCGAGCGCATCATGCGCCATGTGCCACAGTCGCTCGCCACAGCCATGTTGGGTGGCGTGTTGTTGCGTTTCGGGCTGGATGTGTTCATTTCCTTGCCGGAGCAGCTCTCCCTGATCGGTACCATGCTGCTGGCCTTTCTGCTGCTGCGTCATACCGTACCGCGTTACGCAGTAGCGCTGACGTTGCTGGTCGGCCTGGTGATCGCAGGAGGGCAGGGGGCGATCCATGTCGAGCAGATACAGCTGGCGTTCGCACGCCCGGTCTTCACCCTGCCATCCTTCTCGTTTGGCAGCCTGATCGGTGTGGGCATCCCGTTGTTCATCGTCACCATGGCTTCGCAGAACGTTCCCGGACTGGCGGTGTTGCGCGCCAACGGTTACTCGACGCCAGCCTCCCCGCTGATCGGCTGGACAGGTCTCACCGGTCTGCTGCTTGCGCCTTTCGGTGGTTATGCCTACAACCTCGCGGCGATCACGGCGGCGATCTGCATGAGCCCGGATGCCGATCCCGATCCCGCCCAGCGCTACCGCGCGGCAGTTTGGGCAGGCGTCTTCTATCTGTTCACCGGCTTGTTGGGCGCGACGGTGGCCAGTCTGTTCGTGGCTTTCCCGCATGCCTTGATTCTCACGGTCGCCGGTTTGGCCTTGCTTTCCACCATCGGCAACAGCCTTGCCACTGCGTTGAAGGATGAGGGCGAGCGTGATGCGGCCTTGCTGACCTTCCTTGCTACTGCGTCCGGCCTGAGTCTGGGTGGCATCGGCAGTGCCTTCTGGGGGCTGGTGTTGGGGCTGGCGGTGAATCTGCTGAATATCAGGCGCCGGCGGCGTCTGGCCGTGGGGGCGCGTTGAGACGGAGCATCATTGGCGCAAGCCGAAATCCAGGGTTTTCAGGCCCCGGCCTGCGCCGGGATGACGCCGATTTGACTGACAAGCATCAGGGCGTAGGCGTGGCTTCAGCCGGACGCCTGGCCGCGCCAGGCCATCGGCTCTATGCTCTGCATCCATGAACCGACTCCCCGCAAGCCAGTTTCTCGACGATGCCGGCCTGAATCGCCAGCACGTATTCGATCTCGCCGCGTTGCCTGCCGATCTGCTGGCGCCGCTGCAACCCAGGGCGCACGAGTGCCGGTTGATCCTCTTCGGTCATGCGGGGCGGCGTCTTTGGGAATGTGTGCAGGCGGAAGGTCTGCGCCGTGAGCACCCCATCGACGAATACAGCGTACGTACGGTGGAAAGCTGGCTGGCGAATGCTCTGCCGGCCGCGCAGGCACGCTTCGTCTTTCCGGCGGCGCTGGGTACGGTGCAGGTGGGATTGCAGCGCCTGGGAGCATTGGCCGGATGGCATCACGCAGCACCGTTCATGGTGGGCGTGGATGCGAAATGGGGCAGCTGGTTTGCCTATCGCGCGGTGATCCTCATCGACACAGCCCTGCCGGTGAGCGAGCCGGAGGATCTTGGCCATCCTTGCTCTGGCTGCAAGGAAAAAACCTGCATTACGGCTTGTACGGCGGGCGCCCTGACCGAAGGCGTGTTCAACGGGCCTCGTTGCCGCGCCGGGCGTCTGGCCGAGACTTCTCCCTGCGCGTTGGGCTGTCTGGCGCGCATGGCCTGTCCGGTGGGGACCGAGCATCGTTACGAGGAGAGCCAGATCCGCCACAGCGCGGCAGGCTCCCTGGCGGTACTGCGGCGTTATGCCGGGCTGGTGTGATGTCTTGCGGTAGAAGGTTGCCAAGCGTTACGGAGCCGACTGGTCATTGTCTGCGGCAGTAGAATCGTTCCGTTTCATTCCCCCGGAAGTTCCGACCATGTCCGAATCCATCCACGGTCACGCCGTCATGCAGATGATGCTGGAAGGTGACCATCTCTATACGCACGAGAGCCTGTGCACCGCCATCGTGGCACGCTTCGGCGCCGATGCGCGTTTCCATACCTGCAGTGCGGAAGGCATGGATGCCGCCGCACTGGTAGATTTTCTGGCCGAGCGTGGCAAGTTCGTGCCCGGCGAAGGCGGCTTCAATACCACGCCTGAACATATGTGCGCGCACGAAGAACATTGATAACCCGCTCATAGTCTTGCTGCGATGTTGTGATCGGAGCGCATGCGCTGCGTGGAATTCTCATGTATCCACATGCATTCCGGCTCCAGTGCATCGCTCGCTGCAGACTTTGAACAGGTTCTGACATTCCAGCGGAGGCGCTGCGATGGTCCCAAACCACCGCGATCCTCTATCGCTGAACAACAGGAGCATATTCAAATGGCGAAGTACGGTTTTCTGGGTCTTGGCATCATGGGCAGCGCAATGGCTGCCAATCTCGTGCGTGCTGGTTTTGAAGTCACTGTGTGGAACCGCACGGCGTCGCGCTGTGCGCCGCTGGTGGCGCTTGGTGCACGCCAGGCTGCCACGCCGCGTGAAGTGGCGGAAAGCTGTGACATCACCTTCGCGATGCTGGCTGATCCGGCTGCGGCGCTTGAAGCTTGCAGCGGGCCTGATGGTGTGGCTGCCGGCATCGGAAGCGGGCGCGGTTATATCGACATGTCCACGGTGGATGACGCCACCGCACAGACCATCTCGACCTTGATCACCGAGCGCGGTGGCCGCTTTCTCGAAGCGCCTGTGTCCGGTACCAAGAAGCCTGCCGAGGACGGCACACTGATCCTGCTCACGGCGGGCGACCAAAGTCTTTATGACGAAGCCGGTCCGGCTTTCGACAAACTCGGCAAAAAGCGGCTTTTCCTGGGCCCGGTGGGGCAGGGCGCACGCATGAAGCTGGTAGTCAATCTGGTCATGGGCTCGATGCTCGCGGCGCTTGGCGAAGGCCTGTCCTTGGGACTCAAGGGGGGGCTGGACGGCACCCAGATTCTTGAGGTGCTGGATGCCGGCGCCATGGCCTGTCCGATGTTCCGTGGCAAAGGGCCGATGTTGCTGGCCGGTGAAGAATATCCCGCCAGTTTCCCGCTCAAGCACATGCAGAAGGATCTGCGCTTGGCGCTGGAACTGGGTGAATCGCTTGGCCAGAATCTCGCTACCACGGCGGCGAGCAACGAACTCTTCAAGCGTGTCCGCATCGACGGGCACGGTGACGAGGATATTGGTGCGGTCTATCGCGCCATTCGTTGATTCCGTTGTAATTCAGTATCAGCCGGTCCGTGTTGCACGGGCCGGTTTTTTTATGCCTTTTGGTATTGAAATTGATCTGATTGCGCCGGGATTCGTGCTTTTTTCCAACCTTTGCCCTCAAGGGAGGCTGACGGCACGCCACTCGCCTGCTTGAGTGATGTGATGGTCGGCGTATGCCGGAAAGCTTTGAGTCCGGGCACAAGTTGTTTTTGAGTCTGGCAAACATTGGCAGCGTCGGGGTTTCGGGCCAATGCCAGTGCTTCCAGCTGTGCCGCTGGTGGTATGAGCGCATTTGCCGGCGCAGCGGGATGCCCGTTCAGCCATGTCCATTCCGGCTTTATCTCTCCGTTACTGACAGATGCAGTATTTCGGGAGGGGTGAGATGCCCAGGAAGGTTCTGATTGTCGACGACTCGGTCTCGATTCGTCAGATGGTGAGTTTCACGCTCAAGGGCGCGGGATTCGAAACCGATGAGGCGGCCGACGGCAAAGCTGCGCTGGACAAGGCACAAGGGGCTCCTGGCGCCTACGACCTTGTCTTCACCGACCAGAACATGCCGTTGATGGACGGGCTGACGTTGATCCGCAATCTTCGTGCGATATCGAAGTATCAACGTACGCCGATCCTGATGCTCACCACCGAGTCCGGCGACGACATGAAGAACAAGGGGCGTGAAGCCGGAGCGACAGGCTGGCTGGTGAAGCCCTTCGACCCCCAGAAACTGCTGCAGGTCGTTGCCAAGGTACTGCCCTGAGCGGCAGCCGGGAAAGGGAGCCACATGTCCGTAGACCTGTCGCAGTTCTTCCAGACCTTCTTCGAGGAAGCGACCGATCACCTGGCTGACATGGAACGCCTGCTGCTGGCCATGGATATGGACAGTCCTGACAAGGATGACCTCGACAGCATCTTTCGCGCCGCGCATTCGATCAAAGGCGGTGCCGGAATCTTCGGATTCCAGAAGCTGGCAGGGCTGACGCACATCCTGGAATCCCATCTGGATCGTCTACGTAAGGGCACCGCTAGGATGAGCGAGGCTATCGCGGACGAACTGCTGGGTGCGGTCGATTATCTGCGCGCGTTGTTGCAGGCTTGCCGGAGTGGGCAGGATCCGGACGAAGCTGAGTACCGGGCCATGTGCATGCGGTTCGAGCATCTGGGCAATGCGCCGGAGCTGCAGGCTGCTGCGGTGCCGCTGCGCGAGCAGGCCGAGGATGGTTCCTATGGACTCTTCGTGCCTCCGGTTGCCACGGAGATCATCGAAGGTTTCGGGCTGTTTCCTTAATCGGAGGCCGTGCCGGACGACGACGGCTTCGGTTTCTTCGAACCGCTCCCAGCCACTGGCGTGTCGGACGCGGCAGCAGAGAGGGACGAGGGCTTCGGCTTTTTCGATCCTTTGCCGCAGGCCGTTGCATCATCGTCGTCATCGCTATCTCCCACGGTCGCCGCCGAGCTGGCCCCAGCCGTTCCAGCATCTGCCCGGGCGGCAGTCCGGGAGCCTGTCAAGGCTGCTGTGCCGTCCGACTCTGCCTCCATCCGTGTCAGCGTCGAGCGTGTGGATCAACTGATCAATCTGGTCGGCGAACTGGTCATCACTCAAGCCATGCTGGCGGAAGCGGGCAGCTATGTGCAAGGCGGGATCGCCGAGCGCTTGCAGCTCGCTCTGAGCCTGCTGGAGCGTAATACCCGCGATCTTCAATCCTCCGTGATGTCCATCCGCATGCTGCCGATCAGCTTCGTGTTCAACCGTTTCCCGCGGGTGGTACGCGATCTGTCGCACAAGCTTGGCAAGCAGGTGGAGCTGCAGATTCAGGGCGAAGGCACGGAGCTGGATCGCGGCCTCATCGAAAAACTGGTCGATCCGTTGACCCATCTGGTGCGAAACAGCATCGATCACGGCATCGAGTCTGCCGAGACGCGACGTGCGGCAGGCAAGTCGGAGCGCGGCACGGTGGTCCTGCGTGCCAGCCAGCAGGGCGGCAATATCGTGGTAGAAGTCAGCGCGATGACGGTGCCGGCCTCAACCGCGAGCGCATCCTGGCCAAGGCGCAGGAGAATGGTTTACCGGTGAGTGACAGCATGCCGGATTCTGAGGTCTGGCAACTGATCTTCGCGCCCGGATTCTCCACGGCAGCTGAGGTGACCGATATCTCAGGTCGGGGGGTAGGCATGGATGTGGTCCGGCGCAACATCGCGGATCTGGGCGGGCGCATCGAGATTTCGTCAGTGCTCGGGCAAGGGGCGAGCTTCGTGATCCGCCTGCCTCTGACCCTGGCCATTCTGGATGGCATGTCAGTCGCGGTCGGCAGCGAGGTGTTCATCGTTCCGCTGGCCTACATCCTCGAATCCCTGCAGCCGCGCTCGGAGGATTTGCGCCGTGTGGCCGGCAGGGGAGAGGTGGTGCACGTGCGGGGCGATTATCTGCCGCTGCTGCCGTTGGCTCGCCTGTTCGGCCTGCAGGCCAGGCATTCGCCTGAGGACGGCATCCTGTTGCTGGTACAGTCAGGTGACAAGAAGGTCGCTTTGCAGGTCGACGAACTGCTGGGGCAGCATCAAGTGGTGATCAAGAGCCTTGAGGAGAATTTTCGCCATGTCGCCGGTGTTTCGGGTGCCACCGTGATGGGGGATGGCCGTGTAGCGCTGATCCTCGACATCGCCGACCTGGTCGTGACGTCAGCCGCCGGCCTTGCGGCCAGGCATGTCGAGAAGGAGCCCGCATGAACGCAGACATCCGTGAATTCCTCGGTTTCTCGCTCGGTAGTGAAGAGTACGCGGTCGACATCCTCAAAGTGCAGGAAATCCGGGGGTATGACGCAGTAACCCACGTGGTGAATGCCCCGGCCTTCATCAAAGGCGTGATCAACCTGCGCGGCACGATCGTGCCGATCGTGGATCTGCGCATCAAGTTCGAACTGGGCGACCCCGTGTATGACCAGTTCACGGTGGTCATCGTGCTCAGCTTGGCCGGTGGCCGGGTAGTGGGCATGGTGGTCGATGCAGTGTCGGAAGTCGTTGCGCTCGCACCGAACGATATCCGGGCAATGCCGCAGATGGGCTCGGTGGTCAGTGCCGAGTACCTCACGGGGCTAGCCAGTCTGGGCGAGCGGATGATCATCCTGCTGGACATCGAGCGGCTGATGTCCAGCCCGGAGATGGGATTGGTTGAAACGCTTGCCGAGTGATCCTGTTATTCAAACCGAGGTCGATTCGAGGGCCACGCCATGAAAGTCAATTTGCCGGTTACCGACCATGAGGTGCAGTTCGAGGACGATATCCTGATCGTCTCGCGCACCGATCTGAAGGGGAACATCACCTTCGTGAATCGGGACTTCGCCCGCATATCGGGATTCTCGGAAGAGGAGCTGCTGGGCAAGTCGCACAACATCGTGCGCCACCCCGATATGCCTCCAGCGGCCTACGAGGATCTGTGGCGTACGCTGCAAGCCGGCAATCCCTGGGTCGGTCTAGTCAAGAACCGTTGCAAGAACGGAGATTACTACTGGGTCGAGGCCAACATCACACCGGTGCTGGAAAGCGGCCAGGTGGTTGGGTATCTGTCGATACGTACCAAACCCAGCCGTGCAAAGGTCGAAGCCGCCGCCGAGTTGTATGCCCGCATGCGCGAGGATCGTGCTGGTGGCGTCCGGCTCCAGGAAGGGCGGGTAGTCAAATGCAACTGGTGGAACCGTGTGAATTTCGTGCGGCAGGTCCATCAGCGCGCAGGGTTGCGATTCAAGTTCAGCGTGGTCGGTCTGTTGCTGTTCATCCCTCTGGTGATAGCGCTCTGGCTGATGTGGGGCAAGTTCAACGAAACCATTCTGAATCGCCCCCGGTTCACTAGACACTTCGAAGCCTTAAGCTGGCAACCAAGTGGAGGTGTCTATGAGTAGCAAGCGATACACGGAAGAGTTCAAGATTGAAGCGGTCAAGCAAGTGACCGATCGCGGACATAGCGTTGCGGACGTTGCCGGGCGACTGGATGTGAGCAT
>NZ_MDUX01000062.1 GCF_014736495.1 Candidatus Dactylopiibacterium carminicum | reverse complement strand
CCATTCATGCTTTCAGTTTAGAACCTGCAACAGCTAACTCCGACAGCGCCTTTTTCATTGGCCGTGGCAGGATTGAGGCATGACCACGACTCTCGTTCCACTGGCGCCGGATGCCGGCTTCCTGACCGCCGCCGCAGGCCGGATCCTGCGTTTCGCTGCCGCTGAGGAAAATCCTGCCGATCTATCCGCGGCCAGCCTGATCCTGCCCAATCTCAAGCTGGCGGAGCCTTTGAATGCCGCACTGGCGGCAGCGGCAGGCGGCCCCTTGCTGCTGCCGCGCACCGATACCCTGAACGGCATGGTGGAGCCCTGGCTGGCCGCGCAGCAGGTGATGCCGGATGCGCGCCGCCAGTTGATGCTGCACAACCTGCTTCGCGGCCGTGAATGGCTGGATGAAGGCATGTTGTGGGACGTGGTGGCCGAGCTGACCCAGCTTTTCGACACGCTCACCGAGCACGAACTGCCTCTGCCTGCC
The DNA here is from genome assembly GCF_014736495.1 of Candidatus Dactylopiibacterium carminicum. Lineage (GTDB taxonomy): Bacteria > Pseudomonadota > Gammaproteobacteria > Burkholderiales > Rhodocyclaceae > Uliginosibacterium > Uliginosibacterium carminicum. The sequence goes on along the minus strand of NZ_MDUX01000062.1, from coordinate 19,512 downwards.
GACGAGGCAAGCTTGCTCTCCCGCCTGGAAGCTGCGTTCGATCTGCACAATTCGCGTGCGCTGAATTTCGAGGCCCGTCTGGTCAGCGCCTTGTGGCATGCCGAGGCACAGGGGCGTCCGTCGCGCGCGGCGGCGCGGTTGCTGGCGACCAGCCAGTGGCTCGCCAGCCTGCGTGGGCCGCTGATGGTGATGCTGGAAAGTACCGAGCCCGGCCCCTGGCAGAAACTCATCGATGCCGCCGCCGAGCGTGTGCCGGTGCTGGTACTGCAACCGCAGCGTGCGCTGGCGACAGGCCCGCTGGCGGATCTGCTGACCGCTGCCTGGCCCTGCGGGGATGAGGCGCCGGTGCTGGCGGAGCGTGTCGCGACGCTGTCACCTGATGTCGCCCACGAGGCTTCGACGCAATTGCAGTTGTGCAGCGCCGAAAGCCTTGAAACCCTGGGGCAGGCCGTGGCCGATCAGGTGCTGGACTGGCTGGCCGAAGGTCGCCGCAACATCGCCCTGGTGGCTTGCGACCGCCTTGCCGCGCGCCGTGCGCGTGCCCTGCTGGAGCGCGAAGGCGTGCTGCTGCAGGATGAAACCGGCTGGAAGATGGTGACCACGCGTGTGGCCGCGGTGGTCGATGCCTGGCTGGAAGTGCTGGCCTCCGATGCCTGGCATCGCGCCTTGATCGATCTGCTGCGCGCGCCTTTGCTGTTCCACGACCTGGAGCCGTTGGCGCGTGCGCGTGCGGCAGAAGCCGTAGCCGGCTTGATCGACGACAGCCGTATCGCCAGCGGGATGAACCGGTTGCGCGCTGCTGCCGAAGGCGATGCCTCAGCAATCCTCGATCGCCTGCTGGCCGCGCGCGCCGAAATCAACCCCGGGCAGGCCTGCAGTCTGGCGGAATGGTTGCGACGCCTGCTGCGCAGCCTGGAATTGCTGGGGGCTCTGCCGCATTTCGAACGCGACATGGCCGGACGCGAATGGCTGGGCTGGCTTGAGACACGTCAGACGGAGCTGGCGGATGACGACAGCCGCTTCCGGTTCGGCGCCTGGCGTACCTGGTTCAACCGCCAGATGGAGGCCGAGCTGTTCCGCGACGAGCGCGTCGATAGCCCGGTGATCATCACCCACCTGGCCGCTTCGCGCCTGCGCAGCTTCGAGGCCGTGATCGTGATCGGTGCGGATGGCGAGCATCTTGCCCCACCGCGTGCGCCCGGCTGGCTCACACATGCCGGTGTGCGTCGTGAGCTGGGTCTGCCAGGGCTAGAAACCGAGCAACGGCAACTGCGCGAAGATCTGGCCGGGGTGTTGCTGGCGGCCGACCGCAGCATGATCGTCTGGCAGAGCCTGCGCCGTGACGAAGCGATGATGCCGGCACCCGATGTGGCGGTGCTGGAGGCCGCGCTGGCAATGACGCTGGGGCTGGGTGTCGTGCGCCAGGCGCATGCGCACGCGATTGCGCCGGCCGCCGAGCTGGCGCCGCAGGGCTTGCCCGCGCCCGGTATTTCGCCGGCGCGCGTGCCGCAACGCCTTTCCGCCAGCGCGCTGCAAAGCCTGATGGATTGCCCGTATCGTTACTTCGCACGCCACGTCTTGCGTCTGGGGGAGCGCGAGGAGCTCGCCGAGGGCATAGAAAAGCGGGATTTCGGCGAATTCCTGCATCTCATCCTGCATCGTTTCCATACTGCTTTCCCGGTGCTTGCCGGGCAGGATGAAGCAGGATTGCTGGTGGCCCTCGAACAGTTCAGCGACGACGCGTTCGCGCAGGCGGTGGCGCACAACTTTCATGACCACGCCTGGCGTCTGCGCTGGCGCGCACGCCTGCATGATTACCTTGCCTGGCAGCTGGCACGCGAGGCCGAAGGGTTTCGCTGGCAGGCTGGTGAGCTGCAACAGCAACGCGAGCATGAACTGGGGCAGAGGCGCACCCTGCTGCTCAACGGCCGTATCGACCGCGTGGACAAGGCAGAGGACGGCACGGACGCCCTCATCGACTACAAGTCACGCCGGCTGGAAGCCCTCAACAAGCAGGCGGCGGACGCTGACGACGTGCAACTGGCTTTCTACGCCTTGCTGCGCGGTACGCATGTGGGGCAGGCGGGCTATCTCGCACTGGATGGAGACAAGCTGGGGCTAGCCGCGCTGAGTGACCCCGAAGCCCGGGCTGCGGCGCTGCAGGAATGCATCACGGCAAGCTTCAATGCCCTGTACGAGGGCGCGCCGCTGCCGGCACAAGGCACGCCTTCGGCTTGTGCGTACTGCGAGATGCATGGCTTGTGCCGCAAGGCCTGGGCGGAGGCGCCACGTACTTCCTGAAAAGCATAAGGGCGGCCTGGGGCCGCCCTTATGCTGATACATCGGCCGAAGATCAGGCGCGCAGTGCTTCGCTGGTGTGACTCTGGATGATCTGCAGCAGTTGGGTGAAGACCTTGGGCGTGCCGGCCACCAGATTGCCGGTACGCAGGTAATCACCTTCGCCCGCAAAGTCGCTGGCCAGGCCGCCGGCCTCGGTGGCAAGCAGCGCGCCGGCTGCCATGTCCCAGGGCATCAGGCCGATTTCGAAGAAACCGTCGGTGCGGCCGCATGCCAGCCAGGCCAGATCCAGTGCGGCAGCGCCAGGGCGGCGCAGGCCGGCCGTCTTGCCGGCGATATCCTTGAAGATCGCCAGGTAGCTGTCGATGTGATCCATGTTCTTGAACGGGAAGCCGGTACCGATCAGGCTTTCGTTCAGGCGGGCGCGCTTGCTCACGCGGATACGGCGGTCATTGAGGAAAGCACCCCGGCCGCGGCTGGCTGTGAAAAGCTCGTTGCGGTTCGGGTCGTAGATCACGCCATGCTGCACCACACCGCGCTCGGCGATGGCGATGGAAATGGCGTATTGCGGAAAACCGTGGATGAAATTGGTGGTGCCGTCCAGAGGATCGATGATCCACTGGAACTCGCTCTCCGCGCCAGTCTCGCCAGCCTCCTCTGCTAGAATCGAATGCTCCGGATACGCCTCCTGGATGATTTCGATGATGGCGTTTTCGGCGGCGCGATCCACTTCGGTCACGAAGTCGTTCGGCTGCTTGGAGCGCACCTCCACCTTTTCGATTTCCAGAGAGGCACGGTTGATGATGGAGCCGGCACGGCGTGCTGCCTTGACGGCGATGTTCAGGATTGGGTGCATGAGCGTCTGATCTCGTAGCGGGCCGCTGGCGCGAGCGGCCATGGCGCTGAAGGAAACCGCGCATTATATATGGCAGCCCCCCAACCTTTGAACCGCTTTCGTGTGGTTTTGTCCCGCCCGGGGATTCCCGGCAACATCGGCGCCGCTGCACGCGCGCTGAAAACCATGGGGCTATCCCGCCTGTACTTGGTTTCTCCCAAGCACTTTCCGCATCCCGAGGCGGAATCCCGTGCCTCGGGCGCAACCGATGTACTGGCCGCTGCAGTGGTCTGTGAATCGCTGGAGGAGGCCCTGCAGGGCGTTAGCATGGCCGCGGCTTTCACCGCGCGGCGCAGGGAACTCGCGCTGCCGATGCAATGGGCGCGCGAGGCGGCCACGACATTGACGGCCGCCGCAGCGCAGGGGGAGGTGGCACTGGTGTTCGGCAACGAGACCTATGGTCTTTCGAACGAGGAGCTGGCGCTTTGCCAGCTGCCGGTGATGATTCCGGCCAACCCGGAATACAGTTCGCTGAACCTGGGTTCGGCCGTACAGCTGATGTGCTACGAACTGCGCATGAACAACATCGACCCCGGCGAAGCGCCTGCGAGCTTCGGCGAATTGGCCACGGTGGACGAAGTCGAGCGCATGATGGCGCACTTCCAGGATGCGATGCAGGACAGCGGTTTCTTCAATCCGGACAATCCCAAGCGCCTGATGCCGCGTTTGCGGCGGATGTTTTCGCGTATCCGCCTGGAACGTGACGAAGTGAACATCCTGCGTGGCATGCTGGCCAGCTTCCAGCATCCGGAACGCTTTCGCCGCAGCGAGGATTGACAACGCGCCGGCATCGGTTGAAATGCTGGCCTGCATCCCCATATCTGCAACCCCTGTTTGCCAGTCAGGACCTTTCATTCATGTTTGCCCAGATCCGTGAAGATATCTCCAGCGTATTCGAGCGCGACCCCGCCGCGCGCAGCCGCCTGGAGGTGCTCACCTGTTATCCGGGCGTCCATGCCTTGCTGATCCACCGCATCGCGCATCGCGTGTGGGGCTGGCGCTGGTACTGGTTTGCGCGTTTCCTCGCGCACTTGGCACGTATCTTCACCGGTATCGAAATACATCCGGGGGCCAGAATCGGCCGCCGGGTGTTCATCGATCACGGCCATGGGGTGGTGATCGGAGAAACCGCCGAGGTGGGAGACGATTGCACCATCTATCAGGGCGTAACGCTGGGCGGCACCTCGCTGTATCGCGGCGTGAAGCGCCATCCCACGCTGGAGGCCGGCGTGGTGGTGGGGGCTGGTGCCAAGGTGCTGGGTGGCTTCACCGTGGGAGCCGGCGCCAAGATCGGCTCGAATGCCGTGGTGATCAAACCCGTGCCGGCAGGCGCCACGGCAGTCGGCAACCCGGCGCATGTGCTGGAGCCCAGGGATGAGCGTGAAGACAGGGCCGAGCAGGATTTCTCCGCGTATGGCGTGACCCGCAACATGGATGATCCTGTCGCCAAGGCGCTGCATGCACTGCTCGATCACATCGAATCGCAAGACAAGCGCATCGACGAGCTCGTGGGCCGGTTGCGTGCGGCAGGATTGTGCGAAAGCGCCGCCGCCAAAGGCGAACCTCTCGACCGCGATTACCTGAACCGGATCGTCGACTGATCCCCGCCTGAAAACGCAAAGGGCCGTTCCCTGATTCCGGGGAGCGGCCCTCGTTCATCCGGAAACCGATCAGCGCAGGAACAGCCACTCGCCATCGGGCTGCTTCTGCAGCTCATGGCGTACCGTGAGGTGTTCGCCGCTGGAGGATTGATACACCGTCTCCAGGCGCAGGTGCCTGATCGTGATCGCCGTGATCTTCTGCAAGGAAGTCACGCCGACGCAGGTCTTCTGGTCATGCGAAGCCATGGCTGCCATGGGCGCGTTGTAGCCACTGGCCGGAAAACTCACGCCGGGGGCCGCCAGCGTATCGAGTACGCTGCCGTTGCCATCGTTGATGCAGGCATTGCGGCCCAGGAATTCAGCCAGGTTCGGCTTAGCCTCCTCGATCGTCTTGCGCAGGAAAGCGTTGCTGATCTTCATGCCCAGCACCTTGTCCAGTTGATCGCGCTGCGCTTCGGACAGCACTGGTGCCACGGGCGCCGCAGCCTTGGGCTTCTCCGCGGCGGCGGCGGCTGCAGGTGCTGCGGGTTTCTGAACCGTCTCCGGCGCGGGGACAGGTTTGGGCGCGCCTGCGCAAGCGGCGAGCAGCAAGGCGGCAATGGGGATGGCAATAATGGAAAGTGGCTTGCGTGTTGTTGCGTGTGTCATGAAAGTGTCTTTGTCTGCTTGTGAATGAATGGTGGAGGGGTCATCGGGTGCCCGCCCCATCGGAAGGTCATGCCGCAGGCCGTGATGTCTGCGCATGGCGTATTGGGCTGCGATGCGGCTTGCAGCCTGGAAATATTCTTGAATCCCCGGTACGACAAACACTTGACTGAACGACATTGATCATCGTCGTGCGGCGTCCCGAACCATGGCGCACTCAGGCCGCCAGGCCGGGTGAGGATGCCGCAGGTTTTTCCTGCACGCTGGCGAAGCGCAACTTGTCGTCGCCACCTACATAGATCACGCGAGGGTCTGATGGCAGGGTGGCGTCGATTGCAAAGCCGGCCAGCGAGTCGTGGATGTAGCGGTCGAAAAAAGTGATGAGTTTTTCGTCGCGCAGGCCCCGGCTGTAAACGAACTCGTCTTCGTAGGCGTGCACCAGATTCTGGTAGTGCGGCCGTAGTGTCAGGCCGGAGTCCGATTTTCTGCGGGCGATGATGGCTTCCGCGTCTTTCATCAGGCGTTCATCGTAGGCGTCGAGGTTGTCGGCCAGTGCGCTGTCGTCCGCCCAGGTGTCTCGTTCTGCCTGCTTGCGCAGATACGCCTTCTTTCTTGCGCGACTCGTCGTCGCTGGCCACGGCGCGCCGCCGTTCGGTTTCCGGCGGAATCGCCTGCCCCCAGCGTGCCTTGGCATAGCGGGCGTTCTGCAGGGCGGTTTCGGCACGCCGCAGTTCGCCTTGTGCAGCCTCCCATGCGGACTTCAACGGCTTGAGTTCGGCGTCGAGTTGCGTGCGTTGCTGCTTGAACCTGGCCTCGCGCTGCTGGATGGTCTGCGCTTCCGGCCCGGCCGCCTGGCGCGCGGCGGCCTCGCGATTGCGGCGGATGTTCTGGAAGCGCCAGCGCAGGTACAGGTGGCCGTGCGCCAGCAGCTCCTTGCCGACGTCGCGCCCGCCGCTGCCGGCCGCTTTCATGTAGTGACGGAAGTGATCGAGCAGGTCGGCGAATTTCTGCGCGCCTTTGTCATCGAGGGCAAACGACAACTTTGTTGTTTCGCTCCGCTCGTTCAGTTCAGCGAGCGAGAGTAGCGGCACCCCTGCCTCCAAGGCTTTCGCATGCATGACCCGCAATGGAATCAGGCTGAACATCTCGCCGTGGTGCTCACTGCGCGCACCCTCACCGGGCTGATAGCCACCGCCCACGTCAGAGTGGGCCCCCGGATAGACCATTTCCTCCACTCCGTCCGGATAGTGCCGGCCGTTGAGCACGCTATCGACCGGAAAGGAGTTGCGGATTTCGTGTGCGGCCACCATGTGCACGCAGCGCGCCACGAGTGGCTTGGGGATCGTCAGACCATCGGCCCAACTGGCGTGCCCATCAAAGCTGCCCGGGGCAGGGTCAGCGCCCGGCGTGCCGAAGGCAATCCGGTTGATGGAGGTTTCGCTCGATTCGGCCCTCACCTTCAGCGTTGTGCGGAGGCGGTACAACCCCATGCTCGTGGCGCCGGGGGTATTGTTGGCGCTCATGGGCAGGCCGACCGAAGCCACGGTGTCGAAGAGCCCGAGGAAGGCGACCTCGACGGGATGGTTTCCCTCTTTCAGGAAACAGGCCCCGCCACGCTCCGTGCAGCGTGCAGCCAGATCCCGCACGAAGGCACGCGCAGCGGTCGCGCCACGCGAGAAGCCGAAGACGTTGACGCGAATCGCACGGAGCTTGTTGGTCGGGTTTTGCGCGCGTGCGGCGGCCTTCTTTACCGCCTCGTTGAACTTGCGGAATGCCCAGTCGAGTCGGTCCTGCCCCATGTGCCCCATGCCCTTGCCGCGCGTGGTATTGCCAGGATCGCCGATCTCCTTGAAATAGGTACCTAGGCCAGGGATGTAAAAGGCGTACAGGCCGCGAGATTCTTCGTTGTCCTGATGGCTCTGGAATAGCCGTGCCACGTTGCTGTGTTGCAGGCTGCCGACATCGGCATCGAGGTTGTTGCCGGTGCCGTCGAAGAAGAAGCTGAGCGTCAGGCATTGCTGACAGGTGTTGGCCGGCGGCGTTTGCGCACTCTGCACGGCTGACGCCAGGGCACTGCCAACGATCAGTTGCAGACCGGCTGGCGGCAGGCCGGGGCGCTCCGTGCCCTGTGCACCGAAGGCCGTGCCTTCGGCGGCAAAGCCCAGTGCGCCGGGGCGTTGCTCAAGTGGTGTATGGATTTCTCTAGAAGTAGCCACGCTGGCACCTCGCGAATTTTTCGTCATTGATCACATTCATGCTTTTGTCTTGATGCCGACTGTTACCGTGTAAACGCTCCAGTTTCAGACGAGGAGGAGAGCTCGTTTCCGTAACAGCAACTTCAATATGCCCGTCACGATAGAAATGCACTTCCATGTATTCGGGATTGGCGGGTACGGGCCCCGAGAAAGGCACTTTTGCTTCGCACCAGGTTTTGCTGTCTCGTGTCCATTTGATATGCACACTGTTGTCCGGCGGGAGCGGGGTATAGAGCGAGGCGCAGCAAGTAGACTTACTGCCGCCCGCTGTAGGTGTACTGACCGAGATATTCCCCCCTCCTGCGCCATTGACCTCAAAACTTCCGATCTCCGTTTCGGTGTAGTTGTAGCCATAGAGGGTGAGGTTGTAGGCGCGGAAGGGCTCGACCTTTTCGTGCTTGGGGCCGGCTGCGGTGGCGGTGGTGCAGGCGAACAGCATGGCAAGCAGGCTGAAGACCGCGGGCAGGAACAGGCCCGGCCGTTGTGTGCCTTGCGCGCCGAAGGCCATGCCTTCGGCGGCAAAGCCCAGTGCGCCGGGGCGCTGTTCGAGCGGTGTATGGATTTCTCTAGAAGTAGCCACGCTGGCACCTCGCGAACTTGTGATCGTTGTTGATGTTTTGCTCGCGCTCGGCGTATCGCCATCCCGGACTGGCGCGCTCAAGCTTCAAGCGAGGCGGGGAACTGGATTCAGTCACCGCCACCTCGATATGGCCGTCACGATAGAAGTGCACCTCCATGTATTCGGGCTTGGCGGGAATGGGCCCGGAAAACGGCACTTTCGTCTCGCACCAGGTCTTGCCATCCCGGGACCATTTGATGTGCACATTGTTGTTTGGCGGGAGTGGGGTATAGAGCGAGGCGCAGCAGGTAAACTTTCCCCCTCCAGCCTCGGCATCACCCACTTCGATATTCCCCCCACCTGCGCCATTGACCTCAAAACTCCCAATCGACATATCGGTGTAGTTGTAGCCATAGAGGGTGAGGTTGTAGGCGCGGAAAGGCTCGACCTTTTCGTGCTTGGGGCCGGCTGCGGTGGCGTTGAGGCTGGTGCCCATGAGCAGGACGCAAAGCAGGCGTCTCATGGTGATGGCTGAGTTCAGGATGTGGGGAGTCATGATGTAAGGACTCATGTGGTGGCCGCCTCCAGCACCGTGTGCAAAGCTTGCGTGAAGCGTTGCCGTCCGGCGCGTACCTCGCTCAATGCGGGCTGCCAGTCGGTGCTCTCGTGAAAGGCAGCGCCGAGGCTGAGCGTGAGCGTGCAGTAGGCGATCTGGTCGGGAAGCTGGTCGATGCCATAAGTGCGTGCGGTTTCCAGCGCGCGGGCGATGATTTTGCTCTGCCGGGCCTTGCAATGTGACGGCAATTCCGTATCGGTCTGCATATAGCCAGGTACTGGCAATACTGAGGAACGCGGCGCGCCGGGATGTTTCCAGCGTGGTCAGCAGCACTGGCAGAACGCGGGTATCGAAGTAGCGGAGCAGCACGGCGATGGCGTCGGGCAGCATGGCTTCCGTCCTTGCATGCAGGGCATGGCACAGCGTGGCGTGCGACAGCGCGCCTTCGATGAGGACCAATGCATTGGCATACTGCCAGCGGGCCGCAAATGCCTGCCAAGTGTTTGCCGTGCATCCAGAGAAGCGAGGCAATTGCAGGAGAATCGGCGCGGCACATTCTCGCCATATCGGTGTGGCCCGGGTCAGGATATCCAATGCGGGCGCCGTGCCGGCAATGCGTGACAGCTCGGATGCCGGGATGGCCGATGTGTCGGCAAGCAGATACAGCGATGTATCTGCACTGTGCGTATCGAGGTGGCGGAGGATGGCGTCTGGAAAGCGGATCATCGTCATTTCACTGCGAAAGCCGAGCCCGATGCGCGTGCGGCGAGCAGGCAAGATTTGCACACGCTGTTGGGCATCTGTGGCAAGGGCAAATCCAGCTTCCCCGGCCCCGCAAAACGCTTGCTCGCCGCATGCACGGTCAGCGTGCCGGGGCATTGCACGGTGATGTTGCCGCCTTCAATCGTGATCGCTGCGCCGCCCGCGACGGCGAGGTGGATCTTCTTTGCGGCAGCCGCGTCGAGTTTGCCGGTGACGGAGACCATCTTGAGCTGCTGTCTGGCTGCGAGCGTCAGGGCGTCGGCCTGGGCCTGGGCGGTGACGGGGCCCTGGCTGGCGATGAGTTGCAGATGCTCGTTGCCGGTGGCGCTGCTGAGCAGCCCCAGGGCCTGGCCGGTGTGGATGCGCAGATGGCTGGCCAGTGCATAGTTGCTGTCTTGCCCGCTGGCCCAGGTCAGCGTTTCGCCGCAGTGCCATTGCTGCGCCTGACCCGCTACGCAGGCGAGCCCGCCGCGTCCGGCGAGCGTGAGCAAGGAGGCTTCGCTGTGGGGGAGCGCGCTTTGCGCCGAGGGCTGAACGGCCCCGGTATGAGCATCCATCAAAGCTTTGGCAGATTGCTGCAGGGCGGGCAAGGGCGCCTGATCGCACTTGAGCGTGCTCTGGTTTGCGCCCTGGCTGCCTTCGTTGGCCGCCAGGCGGATGGTCTGGTGGGTGGCTGCGATCCGGCTGGCGTTGCGGGCAAGTTCCGTGGCCTGACGCAGCAGTGCCACAGGGGTGGTGGCATCGCCCATGGGTTCGCTGCTCGGCTGATCGATGGCTGCCTGAATCGGCCAGGTACTCAGCAAGAGGCCACGGCCGGCGCGTACCGCACCCCAGGCGTCGGTACGCAGCTCGAAGCCATCTCCCCGATGGCTGCCACGGTAGTTGTCCGCCTGATGGATCAGGTGGCCGAGGTTCAGCTGGGTGGCTGCCTGGGTGCTGGCAAGCTGGATGCGTTGCTGACCGTCCGTGTCGTCGAAGACCAGTTGGTTGTAGCCCGCGTGGGGTCGATTGAATTCGGCGGACCTGAATCCAGAGAGCGCGGCCGCGTTGCGCATCGGCCCATAGGCCGCAGCCTCTCCATGCCAGGCCGGGCTGTGACCGCCCGCGATCCGGTTGCCCTGATGCGCGGGGCTGTGATCCTTCGCATTCATGAAGGACCGGGAATCGGGCGCCAAGGATCGGGAGGCAGCGTCGGCGCCACCGGGCGTGGCCTGCGTGCCATTTTCGCCAGCGCCATCGAACAGGCTGCCCAGCACGATGGGGCGATCGATGTCGCCTTCCAGGAAGCCCACCAGTACGCACTGACCGATGCGCGGTACGAACTGGGCGCCCAGGCCCGGGCCGGCATGCCGGCTCGCCAGGCGTAACCAGGTGGTGTGAGGGGCCACAGCGGACAGCATGGGATCAATCTGCTGCCAATGGAATTGCACGCGCACGCGGTGCAGGGCATCGGTATGGATCTCTCCGCTGGCGCCGGGCACGCATTCACCTTGCGGGCCGACGACCGTGGCTGTCTGTACGCCGGGGGCTGTGGGGCGAGGATTCAGCAGCATCCCCGTTTCGTCCTGCAGGGCAGGGCGCCAGGGGATGTGTACGCGTTGCGCTTCAAACCGGTTCGCATAGCCACGTTGGGCGGCTTGTGCGAGCAGTCCGGCCGCATCGTCCGCATTGGCCGGAATCGCTGTCAGCATTTCCCCCAGAACTTCGCCCAGCACACGCAAGGTCTCGGTCTGGGGGCGGGGCAGATTGTTCACACCCACCTGAGTCAGGTGGGTGAGCAGAAGGTCCACCTTCGCAGGGGATTCCCCTCGCCCTCGTGCTGCGTCATCCAGCGGACTGTTGCGCAACAGAAAACGATGGCCCACCGCAAAGCTGCGTACGCTGCCCTGACCGACGAATCGTTTGTTGCGGGCTTCCCGTGCCTCGCGCGCCAGGCGCAGCGCGCGAGCGGCCATGGTGCCCGAAGCAAAGGCATAGGCGCCGGGGGCATCGTGCTCGATCAATGGCGGCAGGTGTTCGCTGGCGTGACCAGCTTCGCCCTCCACCTGCTCAATCACGGCACGTTTCTGCTTGTAATCCCAGGACAAAGCGCTGCTGATGGAGGCCTGCAACACGCGCTGTGCGCCCAGCGCGGTGACGGCATCCTGCGATTCCTGAGCCCCGGCGCGATGGAAGCGGATGCCCGAACCCCCCAGGGGCTGGGCCGAGCAGACATCTTCGGGCAGTGCGTCGTTGTGGGCAAAGATGAGCAGTGCGTGGCGGGGGGCTTCGTTGCCCTGGGGCTGATCCACCGGCACGAAGCAGAAACCCAGCCCTTCCTCGGCGAACAGGCGGGTGACGAAGTCATAGTCCGTCTCGCGGTACTGCACGCAATAGCTGCGTCTAGGTGCTTCAGCAATGAAACTTTCCACGCCCTCGGCAAGGTGCCAGTCCGCATGTGGCGCATGAGTCGAGAGCACCGCCTCGACAATCTCCAGGGCTGATTTTTCCTGGAAAACCCGGCAGTCGGTGCGCTGCGTGAGCTGCCACATCCAGGGGGCGAGACTGAGCTGGTAGCGCGTGAGCGCTCCGTCGGCACCCAGGCGACGGGCCTCGATCACGTAGCCGCTGCGTGGATAGGCGCTGCCGTCGGCCAGGCGAGTGGAAAAGCTCAGTTGTTGTCCGAGCAGCGCATCCAGATCGATGTGGGCATTCGACGAGAGCACCAGCAACTCATGGCGATACAAGGAAGACAGTGCCTCAAGCGAGCAGAACGCTTCCAGTTCGAGTGTGCCCATGCAGGCCGGAGGCAGCTCGCCCAGCGCATGGAGGCGCGTGTTGCTTCCCGCGTCGATGAATGCCACCAGCCCATAATCCATCGCACCTTGCAGGGCTGCTGCTTCGCTCATGGTCTGACCTTCGCGTCGTTCTGCGTGCTGTTCGTCTGCGCGTGCGTGCCATGGGTCAGCAGAGCTTCCAGCAAGATCACATCGGTATCCACCACTTGGGGTGTCGCAGGTTTTGAGGCTGCCCGCGCGCTCGGGCGACGGTTGTTGTGCCGAGGCTTGGTCTGGGGTTCGGCGAGGGCGGAAAGCAGGGTCTTTCCGCTGTTCGCCGGGGCTTCGCCTTGTAGTGTTGGTGTTGCAGCCATCGCGTCCGGGAAGGGCGCGTCGTCAGCCGAACCCGCCGTGATCGGGACAGGGCCTGTTTCCGTGCTTGAGTGATCGGCAGAGGGCATGCGCTCGATGAGTGCGGGTTTGCTGTCAGCGATTTCGTGCTGATTTGCTTGTTCCGTCTGCCGTGGCAGTGGCAAGGCCGAAGCATGCTGTACCGGAACAGGTCGTGCCGGCTGGACGGATGTTTCTTCGGCGGCGAGCAGCCACCAGCCGAAAAGCAGGCTGACGGGCAGCGCGATCAGGTAGGTCAGGATTGCTGCACGAGGAGGACGATTCGTGCGAGTGGCCGGAGTGCCTGTCTGGTCTTCGAGTGAAGCCAGCACACTGATGCGTTTTGCGTGCTCGTGTTTCTCTTCGGGGGCGGCGCCAAACAGCTCCGGGCGTGGCGTGCGGGCGGGCCAGGTGCCGGTGTCTGTTTGCGGGGGCTGAGTCATGGATGGGCTCCGGAGATTCTTCAATTGACGATGCGGAATTCGATCCGGCGATTGCGGGAGCGGCCTTCCGGGGTGTCGTTCGAGGCGACGGGCTCGAGGGCGCCCTTGCCGATGGAGATCAACTGAGCTCCGGCCAGCCCCTGGCGGATGAGGTATTCGCGGACGGCATCCGCACGTGCCTGGGAGAGCGCGGCATTGGCGTCAGGTCTGCCCTGGCTGTCGGTATGGCCGATGATCTGGATGTTCCTGTCGCCCAGGTTCTTCATGGCGGCGAGCATTTCGTCCAGAAGCTGGGTGCCACGGGGTGTCAGGGTGAAGGAGGCCGGCGCGAATTCGACGATCCGTCCGGCGAGTGCGCGATCCAGAAGCTGCTGCTCGTTCGTGCCCAGCCGGAGACCATTGCGCACCTGATAGGTGGGGTTCAGCGCGGTGGCGAACTGCGCGGGGATCTCCTGGATGCGTTGCTCGTTGCTGACATCGCCGCGCAGGCTGAGCACGTTGCCATTGATGTCGAGTTCGCCATTGCGGATCTGGCGTAATTCCGGCGTGATCAGTTTCTGGATGTAGTCGGACCAGTTCGCTGGCGTGCTCACTGCGCCGACCCCCAGTTGATTGATCACGTGTTCGGCGCCATAAACCGCGCGTACCCGACCCAGAATGGCCTGGCGGGTGGCTTCATCCGGCACGGTGCCGGAAACGACCACCGGCCGGGAGGGCGGTGGCGCGGAAGTTTCGGCATATGCAGGAAGAGCGCAGGCAAGCGCAGATGCGGTAAGGCAGACGAGCAGTTTCATGATTTCTTCTATGGAGTTCAGGTGCCGAGAAACACTTCGCCAAAGGTGGTGATGGCTTGCGACAGGGATAGGCCAGGGTGTTCCAGGTAGCTTGAAAGCTTGACCAATGCGTAGTTCCCGGCCAGATAGTCTTCCACCCACTCGGCCTGACACAGGTCGATATTCGTTTCGAAGGCGAGTGCCGGGTTGAATACCGCTTCGAGCGCGCGCGGGCAGGCGCCACTGAAGCCCAGGATCAGTTGTTGGCGACCGTCCAGGCGGCTGCGCATGAGGGTGATCTCGTGGCTGCCACGCGCCAGGAAGGGGGCGATCAGGCTCAGCCAGAACACGCTGGCATGGACTGCCGCGATATTCTCTTCGGGCAAGGGGAGCGCCAGGCCACGGCTTGCCGCATTGCTGCCACCGGTAAGCAGGGGGGAGAGCAGCAGACCCAGTGCCAGCACGGTGTGCCGGAGCTGGCACGGGTTGCCGGCGGCGTGCAGCTGTGTCTGCAGCGCCTGGATGGTGCTGCTGTCCAGGTAGGTGTGGATGCGGGTCTGGAGTTCGTCGCGGTCTTCCTGTACGCGCAGCGGGCTCCTTTCGATACGTGCCAGGGCCTCGCCGATGTCACTGGCTTCGCGTGCCTGGTTCATGAGCTGTTCCATTTCGAGCCAGGCGGGCAGCATCGACAAGGGCAGACTGGGCAGGTAGGCGAGCGGCGTTTCCGTGCGCAGGCTGCCGGCCACGAGGAAGGGGAAGCGGCGCCCGGAGCTGTCCTGACTGCTGGCCAGTCGGCCGACCAGAAGGCTCTGGTTGCGACTGCCCAGGAATGCGAAGAGCACGCCGGGCAACGAATCGAAGTGGCGTTTCCATTCAGCGTCGGTGACCAGGCGTTCGAGGCAGGCGGAGATCCAGTGATCCAGCGTGTTGATCACGGGGGCGCCGTTGCCGCTACGCACGAAATCACCGCGCGAGGGAAGCTTGCCGAAGTAGATCAGCGGTTCGTTGCCGACATGCAAGGTGTAAGGGGCATTCATGTATCAACGCACCTCGACGCTGGCGACGTTGCCTAGTTGTGGATTGCTTACCACCTGCTGCGGCAGCCTCAGCCCCTTGAGTGTTTGTGCCGGTGCGGGCGTGGCGTCCTGCCTACCCTGGGCGGATTGCTGGCTGATGATGCGCAGCACGATGCTGACCTGCTTCTGCCCCTCCCCCCAAGTGAGCTCGAAGTCGCCGTTATCCATGCGTTTGCGTTTCGCCGCACCGATCATCTTTTCCAGCCCGAACCGGCCTGGGATGTTGACCAGCTCGCTGACCTGACCATCGAAGCCGGTGGCCAGCACGCGTGCGCCGGGGGTGCCGCCTCCCGGCCACTGGAATCTGTGCCAGGCGGTGCTGCCGTTGCGGTACTGCATGCGCTGCCCGTCGATCTCGACGGCGTATTCGGTGAGCCCGGGCGAGGGGATCGGCATGATCTGGAAGACTGTTTCCGGATTGGCGCTGCCGTTTCCAGCGTCCGCCGGCCCTCCGGGCGGGGCCACGTAGCGGGGATAGTTGGCAGTGAATTCGGGGTTGAGCGCGATGCCGATATCTGCCCAGGTGCGCGGTGTGAAGGTCTGCCCGCGCTGCACGACCAGCGAGGCGAGCGTGCCCGAGGCGAAGCGCGAGATGACGCCGTCCGGGCCGAAGACCTGGGCGATTTCGGCCGGGCTGGCTTCGATGCCGGCATTTGCCTGGAAGGGGTACTTGGCGGCGAGGGTCCGTGTGAACGGCTCGTAGACCTGAGCCGTCCAGATCTTGTTGAGCTCGGCCTCGGCGGGCCTGACGATGACGGAGAATGACTCCATCAGCGGGCGGACCAGCAGCGGGCGGATGGTGGCGCGCTGTGAATCGGACAGACCGATGAGCATGCTCTCATCCACGAAACGCAAGCCATCGGCCAGCTCGGAGCCGCTGCCGTCGAATGTCTGTTGCATGAGTTGCCGCGCGGCAGGGCCCGGATCCCCCGTGTTGCGCATCTGGTTGAAGCGCGTGCGCAGCGCCGAGAGGCGGGATAGATAGCCATCGAGCAGGACTTCACGCCCTTCTCCGCGCGACATCATGAGCGCCGCGATGGCCGCGAACTCTCGGCTGATGGGGCCGGACTGAGCCTGCAGGCCACCTTCGGCCATGTTGATTTTGACCTGTACCTGGCTTGGGCTGCGACGCAGGATGGTGGTTTTGAACCATTCGAGAAGCCCTTTGCCGGCACCATCGAGCTGCGCCTGAGACAGCATGGGGTTGTCCCATGAGGTTTCGCGGTAGAGGGTTTCCATCAGCCGTTTGACGGGCGATGTGCCGGGGTCGCCCAGGCGGTTGAGTCCGCCCACGGCGGCAGCGAAATCCGGGAAGCCGGCGATTGAGACGCCCTGCAGGAATTTCTTCCATTCCGAGATGTATTCGGCCTTGTACATCTCGATGAGGGCTTTCTGGATCTGCTCCGGGCTGCCCTGTACGGTCAGGTCTTCCCGGGTGCTGGTCTTGAGGACCCAGTCGGTGGATTGCAGTTCCTTGTTCGCGGCTTCCTTGATGGCTGGCTCGACGTATTTCGTCCAGGCTTCGCGCGTGAAGGCGCCGGAGATTGCATAGCTGCCCGCGACCAGGCGGCTGTCTTCCTCGCCCAGCACGCGGGCCACCGTCAGTGGGGGAAAGCGCGTTGCTGCGCGTGCCTTGATTTCGCCATAGACACGTTCGCGCGCTGGCATGCCACGCACCACGCGCCGCAGGTTTTCGCGAACCTGGTCGACCAGGGCGATCTTTTTGTCGATGACCGGGAAATCCGCCCGGCCTGTCTGTGTGAGCAGGAAGCCGAGGATCTGCTCCGCGCTCTTGATCATCTGCTCGCGCGGCATGCTGCCGCGGTTCTCGTCGAGCCAGGTGCGCCAGAAGCGGGTGAGCTGGTCATTCAGATGACCGGCCTCGAGACGCTCACGGTTGGCCAGCATGAGATAGGTCTTGAGGGCGTTGTAGGCATCCTCGACATTGGCGGGGGAGAGATCTCGATACAGGGTCATGCCACTGCGTGCGGCGGGAGTGCTTGCCGAAACGGGCATCAGGCCAGGCTGGGGGGTGAGCTTGTCCGCCTGTGTGACCACGTCTCCGAGATAGCCTTCGATGGCCTCGCTGACCGGCGCCAGCAGTACCAGGCGGATGCCGTTGAAGTACTCGTAACGCAGCCGGCGTTCGATCCTGCCGCCTTGATAAAGCCCGAAACCCAGTGCGGCCGGTTTGCTTTCGCGGAAGTCCTGCAATTGTTGCAGGCGATCCTGGATCACCTGAAGCGCTTGCAGCCGGCTGCCGATATCGTTGCGATCCTGTTGCAGGCTGATGGCCTGGTCCAGATCGGCCTGGATATTGGCAACCAGCTTCTCGTTGGCCAGGAAAGACCAGGTCCACAGGGAAAGACAGGCTGCGAGGATCAGCACGGCAGCGGTGAAACCGGCGAGGCGGATGCGGGTGCTGGCTTTCGAGGTGAACTGGCGGACAAGGTTCTTGTCCGCAAAGATGACCTTGGAGAACAGGTCGGACAGGAAAAACCCTGCGCCTTGATAGATGCTGACGGGAGGCCGGCTGACGGGATTGGGTTTGAGCGAGAAGAGCTCGCTCATGCGTTGATCGGAGGTACTGACCGGCGCCCCTTCACGCACGGCGCTGGAGAAATAGAAACCGCGGAAGACGGGTTTGTACTGGAAGGGGTTTTCTTCGAAAAGCGTGGCGATGAAGGCGCGCAGGCTGGGGCGGATGCCTTCGAATTCCAGCGGGAAGCTGAGTACGCCAGCGCCGATGTTGCCGTCCAGGCTCATCGACATGCGTGTGACGGACAACTCATGCGAGCCGTCGACCAGTTTTGCGAAATGCTCGTCGAAGGCGGCGACGGCATCGGTCTTGCCTTCCGAATCGTAGGGCAGGGTGGCACCCCAGGTGCGCGAGCGCTCGGCAGCATCGGCATCCTCGAAGAACTCAGCGAAGCCGGCGACAAGATCGATCTTGGTGAACATCACGTAGACCGGCGCAAACACGCCAAGCTCGGCGGAAAGCTCCTGGACTCGCGAACGCAGCTGTTTGGCGAGGTTGATGGCGTATTCCGGCTTATTCTGGCTCAGCTCCGCCACGCTGACGGCAATGAGGATGCCGTTGATCGGAGCTTTGGGGCGATGGCGTTTGAGCAGATGAAGGAAGGACAGCCATTCGCCACGGTCGGCTTCGTAGACGGAATAGCGCCCGGCCGTATCCAGGAGGATTCCTTCGGAGGTGAAGAACCAGTCACAGTTGCGCGTGCCGTCCAGTCCGTGAATGACGCTGCCGGTGACGTCGGAGAACGGGAAATGCAGGCCTGAGTTGACGATGGCCGAACTTTTGCCTGCGGCCGGGTTGCCGATCACCAGATACCAGGGGAGTTCGTAGAGTGCGGTCTTGCCGCTGGTCTCACCGAGCTTGGAGGTCTTGATGGTCTTGATGGCGGCGAGCATGCGGTTACGCAGTGCCTCGACCTCCGGACGCTTGTCCGCCGGTGCTGCCTGTACGGCGCGTTCTGCCTCGGCCTCCATCATGCCGGTGATGAAGCGGCTGCCCTGCGTGGCACGGTGGCGCCGCCAGGCCCAGGTCAGCAGCCAGCAGGCCACACAGAGCAGCATCAGGCCGCCGACCCAGGCAAGGGCGATTTCGAGTGTCCTGGCAAACAGCAGCAGGGCAGCAGCCAATGCCAGGAAGCCGATGACGGCAAGCACACGCTTGTCGGTCAGGAAGGATAGAAAACGATTCATCTTGTCGATACGCTTGGATCAGGAATTCAGGGTATCGGAGGTCATCTAGCGGATGCGTTTGTTGCGCAACTCGACGTGACCGAAGTCCATCAAGGTCCAGCGTCCGCCCCAGGTCAGCCCCATGGCTTCTGCCTCCTTGCCGTACAGCTCGTAGCCACGCATGGCCCAGGGATCCTTTTCGGAAATCACGAGCTTGCCGTTGCGAATGAAGGCGCAATCGGCAGCTAACCCATACTGGTGGTAGCTCTGGTAAGCACCGGCGTTGGTTACGTGCGCCCCCATGCCTGCAAGCTGATCCTGTCGCTCCGGGCTCCGATAGCCTTCGATCAGCGCCAGCTCGTAACCGTGCTCTTGCATGCGCTGGAAGACGCGCAGAAGCCGCTGGGAGAAATCGTCATGCAGCAAACTCCAGTCGCGACTGGCATTGACCAGCGATGGACGGACCGCCATGACTTCAATGGTGGTGAATGATTCCGGCGGGAGAGGCGCCGGAGGCGCAAGGCGTTCGCCGGCAAGCAACGCCGCGATGACAGCATTGCTTTCATGCCGGTTTTCGCTCAAGCCACCGATATCTATGTTCTCTTGTGAAAGCAGAATGATCAGGGGTTGAATCGCCCCCGGTTCACTAGACACTTCGAAGCCTTAAGCTGGCAACCAAGTGGAGGTGTCTATGAGTAGCAAGCGATACACGGAAGAGTTCAAGATTGAAGCGGTCAAGCAAGTGACCGATCGCGGACATAGCGTTGCGGACGTTGCCGGGCGACTGGATGTGAGCAT
>NZ_MDUX01000016.1 GCF_014736495.1 Candidatus Dactylopiibacterium carminicum | reverse complement strand
CCGCCTCCTTGAGCGCTATCGGAACGCTATTTCCCCCGCACTTTGCCTCAACGAGACGGCCGGGCAATGGAGACTCAACAGCTAACTCCGACAGCGCCTTAAAAAACCCTGCCGCTGAACCGGCAGGGTTTTTTGCGTTTACCGGACATGGAATGCTGGCGTCGCGTGGTCTAGAAAACCGTAAAAAACGCATTTTGATGTGTTGCGTCAACCCTTTGCTTCGTCGAATCGCAATCATTGCAGGTGAGTCGTAAGCGCCGCTCCAGCGCCGGATCGACATAGGATTTTTTGATGCTTCAAGGAGAGTTTCATGAATCCAATCAATTGGACCCCTGATCTGTCGGTTGGCAACGAGCAGATCGATGATGATCACCGCCAGCTTTTTGCCTTGCTCGACCGTCTGAACAAGGATATGAGTACGGGTCAGGTGAATCAGGAAACGCAGAGCATCGTCGATGCGTTGCGTAACTACACTGAAACCCATTTCAGTCGTGAAGAGGCGTTCATGCGCGAGATTGATTACGCGCACTACGCCACGCACAAGGCCGAACACGACCGTTTCGTGAGTGAAGTCTGTGCGCTTCAGTCGCGCGTTGCTCGTGGTGCGCGTACGGCACAACTGGACATCGATCAGATGCTTGCGGCCTGGCTTCGTGAACATGTGTTGGTTCGCGATATGGCGCTTGCCGCAGCGATTCAGGGCGCGCATACTTCAGCACCAGCCTGAGCTTACTGGATGCGGCACTAGACAAGGGCGCTGAACGGCGCCCTTTTCGTTTGTGCGACCAGATGTAGAATTTTTTTGAAGAATCTTCCGCATCTGATTAATTTCAATGGAAATTGCAGGTTTTTATTCGTGCCTTACAAACATGATCGTCGCAGGGAGCCTGTTCTCATGAAGCTGAAACATCTCGTTCTGGCCGTGATGAGCGTGTCGATTCTGATCGTGGGGACGCTGGCAAGCAAAGCGGCGAGCAACGCCAAGGCACAAAAAAGCGGCGCCCACGCGTCTGCGACGAAAACCAAGAAGCCTGCTGCACAGTCCAGAAAGGTTGCTTCGAGCAGCAAATCCGGCACCAGCACACGCAAGGCGAAGAGCACGCCGGTGAGTACCCGTGCGACGCCAGCAAAACCCCTGGATACGGATTTCGATACAGTGGGCAATCCGCAGCTCAGCTCCTCTGCTTTCGTGGTGCAGGACGTCAATAGCGGCGAAATCCTGCTGGAAAAGAATGCCCATGCCGCCGTGCCGATCGCGTCCATCACGAAGCTGATGACGGTCATGGTGGTGCTCGATGCTCAGCAAAGCCTGAGTGAAGTGCTGGAGATCACCAACGATGACGTCGACCGTCTCAAGGGCACCAGTTCCCGCCTGACGCTGGGAACGCGCCTGAGCCGAGAAGAATTGATGCTGCTGGCTCTGATGTCTTCCGAGAACCGCGCGGCTTCGTCCCTGGCGCGTCACTATCCGGGTGGGATGACTGCCTTCCTGGAAGCGGTCAAGGTCAAGGCCCGGCTGATGGGGCTGGCGGATACACACATCTACGACGGCACCGGGCTGAACAAGGACAACGTTTCCTCCGCGCGCGATCTCGCCACGCTGGTGGCCAACGCTTCGCGCTATCCCCTGATCCGTGAGTTTTCGACCCGCGAGGAATACATCGTTCGCGTGGGGGCAAAACGGACGCTGACCTATCGCAACACCAATTCGCTGGTCAGCAGCCCTGATTGGCAGATCGATGTTTCCAAGACCGGCTACATCAGCGAATCCGGCCGCTGCCTGGTGATGCAAGCCTGGCTGGGCGACAAGCCGCTGGCGATCGTGCTGCTGGATTCCTGGGGGCGCTATACGCGCGTGGCCGATGCGCAGCGTATCCGCAAGTGGCTGGAAAACGTGGCTGCCCACAAACCCTCGCCACTGGTCTTCGAGGATCAGTTGGCCACCACGTTGGCCAACTGATTTCTTCCTACTTCCGGCAGATCAGACGCGCGATCGCTTCGTGGCGCGCGGCAAGATCCTCGCTGATGCTGTGTTCGAACATCATCATCGAGAGTCCGAAGACGTGCGTGAACATCAACAGTGCGCGGTTACGCGCTTCCTCTGGTGCAAAGCCCGCCATCTCGAACAGACGCGTGGCACGCGCCTGGCGGGCAACGTCCACCTGTTCGACGATATTGGCTACATGTGAGTCTCGCCGCGCCCAGTCGCGGATGGCCAGCTCCAGCAGCAAACGATCGGCATCGGGGCGCGTCGAATACCGGTCGATGATGGCGTGGATCTGCGCTTCTGCCTCTGCAGGGGTGCGGGGGGCCTCCAGCTGCAGTTCGTGCAGACGTGCCGTCTTCCATTCCGCGATGATGGCGTTGAGCAGGGCCTGACGATCCCGGAAGTGCCAGTAGAAACTGCCTTTGGTGACATTCAGCTCGCGGGCCAGGCTTTCGATGCGTACACCGGCAAGGCCGTCTCGTGCCAGCACGGTCGTGGCGAAGTTCACCCAGTTGGTGCGGTCGAGCGCGGAGCGGCTGTCCGTTTGTGAAGGCGGATGGTCGTTCATGGCATGGAGAGCAAGACTGTGTGGTCGCGTATTATCGGTGCTCAGGCTGAGGTAGCAAGGTTTTTCGACGGCCGGGGCTGATTCCTGGGAAGAATGTTCTCAGGGCAGGAGATCACAGCATGAGAGTGATGGTGGCATTTGGGCCCACGTCCGGCGGCCCGCTGCTGTCTGGCGATGAAGATGGCAATGCCACGCCGGATGGCCTGCGTATGCCGGTGAATCCTTGCGACGAGGTGGCGTTGGAGCAGGCCTTACGCTGGCGTGAAACAGGTCTTGCGCGCGAGATATTGGCGGTGAGCTGCGGATCGGTGGCTTCGCAGGATCAACTGCGGACCGCATTGGCCATGGGTGCCGACCGGGCGCTGCTGGTTGCAGCTGGAGCGGCACTCGAGCCCCTGCTTATGGCCAAACTGCTCAAGGCTGTGGCCCAGCGCGAGAATGTTTCGCTCGTACTTCTGGGTGCGCGGGCGAGTGATGGCGAGGCTCGGCAGATTCCGCAGATGCTGGCCGCCATGCTGGGCTGGCCGCAGGCCACAGATGCTTCCGGTTTGCGGCTGGAGGCGCCTGGCGTCTGTGTCCGCCGTGAACTGGACCACAGCCATGAGTGGCTTGGATTGACGCTGCCAGCCGTGGTCGGTGTCGATCCGATGTTGGTTCGGCCACGCTCAGCAGACCTGTGTAGCGGAAAGCCCATCATCTTCGAAAGCGCGGAAGCGCTGGCTGCGGATCTGTCGCCACGCTTGTTGCGGTTGGCACTGGCGAAGGCCCCGCAACGAAAGCCAGGAGCGCGTGTGGATTCGGCACGGACGCTGGTGGACAGGTTGCAGGCGGAAGGCTTGCTGTCTGTGCAGGAAGACACACGATGAGCGTGCTGTTCCTTGTGGATGTGCAACATGCCGCTGGCCGGATGACTTTGGCGGCGCTGGCCGTCGCTCGGGAGCTGGCGCCGGCGATTGATGTGATGGTCTGCGGAACCGATGCTCAGGACGCGGCCCGAGCGCTGGCGGGGCATACCGGTGTGGCGCGCGTGCGCGTGCTCGATGCGCCGCATTACGCGCACGGCGAGGAAGAGAACCTGTCGATGGTGATCGCCCAGTTCGCCGGCGCCTATCGGCATGTGGTGTTCGCGGCCGATCCATTCGGACGAAGCCTGGCGCCGCGCGTGGCTGCGATGCTGGATGTCGCGCCGGTGACGGATGTGCTGGAGATCCTGGATGCCGAAACCTTTCGTCGTCCCCTTTGTGCGGGAGCACTGATCGAGACCGTGCGTTGCCAGGAACGCGTGAAGGTGCTGACTGCGCATCCTTCAAGCCATGCGGAAGCCGTGGTTCGCGCGGGTTCTGCCGCGCCGGTGGAAAAGTTGGCTCCCGGCCCCGATCTTGGTGTACGCACCCTGATTTCGCGGAGCGTGGAAGCGCCATCCGGCCCGGCAACGCTGGGGGCGGCCCAGATCGTGGTGGCTGGCGGGCTTGGCCTGGGCTCCGCCGAAGCCTTTCGTGCCTTGCTGGCGCCGCTGGCTGCGCGTCTGGGGGCTGCGCTGGCCGCCACGCGCGCCGCCGTGGATGCCGGGTTCGCGCCGGGCGCCTGGCAGATTGGCCAGAGTGGACGCGTCGTGGCGCCGCGGCTTTATATCGCCGTCGGGCTTTCGGGCTCGCGACAGCATCTGGCCGGCATGCGCAGCGCTGGTTGCGTCGTGGCAATCAACCGGGATCCCGACGCCCCCATCGTGAAGCTTGCGGATTACGCGTTGATCGGCGACCTGCACGAGCAGGTGCCGTTGTTCCTGAAGGCGTTGGGATGAGTGCGGTATACCTGTTCCTTGCCGACAGCGGTTTGTTGCGTGTCTGCACGGATGTGCAACAGGCGCTTGCCGCCTGGCAACCGGACGCATTGTATTTCGACGCCGAGGGTGAGCCCTTGCGGCGGGAGTCCAGTGGGAAAACCTTCCTGCGTCTCTGGGCGTCATGTTCGTCGTGCAGACTCGAGCAGGTACTGGGGATGGTGGATATGATCGAAGGCGAGTTGCCACCGGCATTGATGCAAGCCTGGCAGGCTCTGCGGGAGGGGCGTGCCGGAGTATGATCTGTTGCGCTGATAAAGAAACTGGCAGGAGAGAGACACGATGATGCGCGCGCGCATGGAGCAGGAACTGGTCGGATTGTTCACGATGGCCTGGATGGTGGAAGCCCGTGATCCGTTCACCGTGGGGCATGCTTGGCGCGTCTCGCGCTATGCACGCCTGATTGCCGAGGGCAGCGTGCAGACCGAACAGGTGATCGCCCAGGTGGCTGTGGCGGGTTATCTGCATGATCTGGGCAAGGTCGGCATCTCGGACGCGGTGCTGACCCGCCCTGAGCGGCTCATCGAGTCCGAGTACGAAATGGTCAAGGAGCATTCGGCCGTGGGCGCCCGTCTGCTGGAAGGGCATCCCTTGGCGGGGCTGCTGCGCGATGCGATCCTGCACCATCACGAGCGTGCCGATGGCACCGGCTATCCGGCCGGACTGAAAGGGCTGGAGATTCCGCTGCCAGCACGCATCATCGCGGTCTGCGATGCCTTTGATGCCATGACCAGCCAGCGTCCTTATCGCAGGGCCTTGAGCCTGAACGAGGCGCTGAACCACATCGAACGTGGGCTGGGCAGTCAGTTTGATGCCGAATTCGGGGCGCGTTTCGTGTCGCTTGGCCGTGCCGGGGGCTTCGACCATATTCTGGGCCATTCCGACATCGGCATCCGCGTGCAATCCTGCCCGAACTGCGGGCCGGTGGTGAACGTGTTCCGCACTCATGAGGATGGCGACAGCGTTTATTGCCGTCTGTGCGCCAATGAATTCAAGGTGCGCCGGAGCAGCCAGGGCGTGGACATCGAACCGACCGGCAACAAGGGGCGCCCTTCGGTGGCCGTGGCCTTGCCGGATACCGAGTTGATCTCGCGACTGATCCTGGATGCCGTGGGGCATCTGGAGTCCTGAGCGGGGCTTAGGCGAAAGCCTGTCCGTCAGTCTTGAGCCGTCATCCCGGCTTTCGTCGGGATGACGCTCATTGAGAATGGGGCCGGGCTTGGCTGAGCGACGTTGCGTCCGCGGTTCCCGTTCATGCTGCGATACCTCGACAGAGCAATGCGCTCTGCCGAAGCCGGTATCTCGAGCAGCGCTCAGCGTTTCTTGTCGTAAGGTTTCGGTTTCGCGCCCGAGAACGCAGTCTTCGGGCGCGTGCCACGGGTATCCGGCGCGAATGCCGGGCGCTCGCTGCCGAAAGGTTTGCGCGGGCGATCACTGACGCCACGTGGGCGGCGATCGTCTCCGAACGCCTCGGTGCGTTGCCGCTTCGGCGGAACGTCGCCTTCCTCGCTGCGTGTTCTGCCTTCGCCGCCAGTACCGAAACTGCGTGAGTCACGATAGGTGCTGCCACCTTCCCAACGCTTGCGTGGTGCCCGCTCTTCACGTGCGGGGCGGCGATCTTCGTAGGCATCGCGAGGTGCTGATCTGCGCTTCTCGTAGCGCTCGCCTTCCTCCAGCGGACGGATCTGGATGGCCTGACCGCGCACGCGGGTGCGCTTGAGCACGCCCAGCAGTGGCGCGGGCAACTCGGGCAGGTCGACCGTGGAAAAATCGTCGAAGAGATCGATCTGGCCGATCAGCTTGCCGTCGATGCCGCCTTCGTTGGCCAGCGCGCCGACGATCTCCTTGGGCATCACGCCATGCGCACGCCCCACCTCGATACGGTAACGCTGGGTCTTGATGCCGGGGCCGAATTCCTGACGGGGCGCGCGTTCGCGTGGCGGGCGAGCTTCGTCGTGGCGCGGCGAGCGCTCCTCACGGCCTTCGAAGCGGGGCGCACGGGGGGCGCGTTCGTCGAAACGCTTGCCGCTTTCGGCGGGTGCGGTAGCGACGTCCCAGCCGTATCCCTGTTCTTCGACCTGCAGCGGGCGCTCCTTCTGGGCGAGATAGAGCAGGGCAGGGGCAATCTCTTCGGGGGAGAGATCGTTTTCCGCGGCCAGCTGTTGCAGCACTTCGCTGAAGTACTGCATGTCCTCGGCTTCGATGGCGTCTACCACCTGCTGACGCAACTGGGCGATGCGGTGGCTTTCCACATCCTCGCGCGTGGGCAGCGAGATCTGTTCGATGGGCTGGCGTGTGGCACGCTCGATGGCGCGCAGCATGCCGCGCTCGCGCGGGGCGACGAATAGGATCGCCGTGCCCTGGCGTCCGGCCCGGCCGGTGCGGCCGATGCGGTGCACGTAGGCTTCGGTGTCGTAAGGGATGTCGTAGTTGATGACGTGCGAGACGCGCGGCACGTCGATGCCGCGCGCGGCCACGTCGGTGGCGACCAGCATGTCCAGCGTGCCGGCCTTGAGCTGCTCGATCACACGTTCGCGCATGCCCTGGTTCATGTCGCCATTGATCGCGGCGGCCGCGTAGCCGCGCGCCTCCAGTTTGTCGGCCAGTTCTTCGGTGGCGATCTTGGTGCGCACGAAGATGATGGCGGCGTCGAAACTCTCTTCGACTTCCAGGATGCGGGTGAGCGCATCGAGCTTGTTGACGCCGCGCACCTGCCAGTAGCGCTGGGTGATGGTCTGCACCGTGCTGGTGGCAGTCTTGATCTTCACCTCGCGCGGCTCCTTCAGATGCTGGTGCGCGATGCGGCGGATGGCATCCGGCATGGTGGCCGAGAACAGTGCGGTCTGCCGCGATGCCGGTGCGTGGTCGAGGATCCATTCGACATCGTCCACGAAGCCCATGCGCAGCATTTCGTCGGCTTCGTCGAGCACGATGGCACGCAGTGCGGAAAGATCCAGGCTTTCGCGTTCAAGGTGATCCATCACCCGGCCCGGCGTGCCGACGATCACCTGGGCGCCGCGCGAGAGCTGGCGTAATTGCACCACCATGCTCTGGCCGCCGTAGATCGGCAGCACGTGGAAATCGCGCAGGTAGCGCGCGTATTTCTGGAAGGCCTCGGCCACCTGGATCGCCAGCTCGCGCGTTGGCGTGAGCACCAGTACCTGCGGGCGGCGTTCGGCCGGGTCCAGCCGTTCCAGCAGCGGTAGCGCGAAGGCGGCCGTCTTGCCGGTGCCGGTCTGCGCTTCGCCGAGGATGTCGGCGCCTTCCAGCAGATGCGGGATGCAGGCGGCCTGGATCGGCGAGGGCGTCTCATAGCCGACCTCGGCGAGCGCCTGGAGAATGGGAGTGGATAGCTTCAGCTCGGCGAAGCTGCTGACTGGATCTGACATGGAGGAAATACCTGAATGGGGAGGGGGCGGCGCTTGCTTGTGGCGCACGGCGGGAAGGCGCACATTGTCCTCTGGAAACGCTTCGGGCGATAGAGGGCTGACGGGTTGTCAGCCGTGCAGGGCAGTTGCCCGGCCGGGCTGCTTCAGGCCTATACCAAGCGCAGCGAATGCCGTGAGGAGTCTGTCCGGATCGATGGCCGGGGCACCGGCTTCGGCTGTCAGCACGGTCTGTTCGAAATAGTTTCCGTGCGTATCGAAGCCGCGCAGCAGCAAATCCAGCCGGGCATCAAGCGGATCGCCCTGGCTTCGGCCTGTTCGTGCTGCATCGAAGATGAGCAGCAGCAGCGTCATGACCTGCGTACGGAGTGTGCACTGGTCTGGCCCGTCGTCCAGACAGCAGAGGATCTCGGGTCCGGTGTCGTGATCCCCTAGCCATACTGTCGAGGAAAGCAGGCCGCGCGAGCCCGCATCGATGCCGGCCTGGGTGTGTGGCGTATTGGCACGGCTGAACCAGCCCGTTTGCGGCCGGATTTTCAGCGAGCAGGGTTGCCCCTTGCCGAATACGGCCGTAGCGCGGAAATCCTCCAGGCGGTAGCGCAGCTTGGCGAGCCAGGCGGTGTTTTCGGCGGCGATCATAGTCCGGGGCTTCAGGCCGTCAGCTGTTTCAACGCGCTGCGGACCTTGCTGGCGCGTTCGCCGAAGGTGTCTGCGGTGATGTTGATGGTGAGCTTGTCCTGCCCGGCGAGTTTCCAGTTCCGGTTGTTCTGGATGAGCTTGATGATCCGGATCGGCTCAATCGGTGGATTTGGCTCGAAGTGCAAGTGGATGCGGCTGTCCGAGGCATCGATCTTGAGGATGCCCAGCGGTTTGGCGGCGATGCGCAGACGGTGTGTTTCCAGCAGCGCGCGGGCCTGGTCCGGCAGTTCGCCGAAGCGGTCGATGAGTTCTTCCTGGATCAGGCCCAGTTCGTCGAGATCCTCGCAGTTGGACATGCGCTTGTAGAGCGTGAGACGCTCCTGCAGGTCCGGACAGTAGGCGTTGGGCAGCAGCGCCGGGGAGTGCAGGTTGATTTCGGAGGTCACGTCCAGCGGCTGCGCCAGATCGACTTCCTTGCCGGATTGCAGCGCGCGCACCGCGCGGTTGAGCATCTGCGAGTACATCGCGAAGCCGACTTGCTGGATTTCGCCAGACTGGTTGTCGCCCAGCACCTCGCCGGCGCCGCGGATCTCCAGATCATGCATGGCGAGGAAGAAGCCGGAGCCGAGGTCCTCCATCATGCTGATGGCTTCTAGGCGCTTCTGCGCATTGGCCGAGGGCTTGGCATTGGCGTCGGTGAGCAGGTAGGCGTAGGCCTGGTGGTGCGAGCGCCCCACACGTCCGCGCAGCTGGTGCAGCTGCGCCAGCCCGAAGCGGTCCGCACGATTGATGACGATGGTGTTGGCCGTGGGGATGTTGATGCCGGTCTCGATGATGGTGGTACACAGCAGCAGGTTGGCGCGTTGCGTGGTGAAGTCGCGCATCACGCGTTCCAGCTCGCGTTCGTTCATCTGGCCGTGGCCGACGACGATGCGCGCCTCGGGCAGCAGTTCGGCGAGCGATTCGCGCATGTTGTCGATGGTGTCCACCTCGTTGTGCAGGAAGTACACCTGGCCGCCGCGCTTGAATTCCCGCAGCACGGCTTCACGCACGATGCCCTTCGACCAGCTCTGCACGAAGGTCTTGATGGCCAGGCGTTTCTGTGGCGCGGTGGCGATCACCGAGAATTCGCGCAGTCCTTCCATGGCCATGCCCAGCGTGCGCGGGATCGGTGTGGCGGTGAGGGTGAGGATGTCGACCTCGGCACGCAGGTTTTTCAGCGCTTCCTTCTGGCGCACGCCGAAACGGTGTTCCTCGTCGATGATCACCAGCCCCAGGCGCTTGAACTCCACATCCTTCTGCAGCAGGCGGTGGGTGCCGATGAGGATGTCCACCTTGCCCTGGGCCAGCTGCTCCAGTGCCTCGGCCTGTTCCTTGGCGGTCTTGAAGCGCGAAATCTCGGCCACCTTGATCGGCCAGTCGGCAAAGCGGTCGGCGAAGGTCTGGTAGTGCTGCTCGGCAAGCAGCGTGGTCGGGCAGAGTACGGCGACCTGCTTGCCGTCGGCTACCGCGATGAAAGCGGCTCTCAATGCCACCTCGGTCTTGCCGAAGCCCACGTCGCCGCAGACGAGGCGGTCCATCGGCCGGCCCGAGCGCATGTCTTCGACCACCGCATTGATCGCGGCGAGCTGGTCCGGCGTTTCTTCGAAACCGAAACCTTCGGCGAAGGCTTCCAGATCGTGCTGCTTGAAGTCGAACTTGTGTCCCGGGCGGGCGGCGCGCTTGGCGTAGAGCACCAGCAGCTCGGCGGCGGTGTCGCGCACCTGTTGCGCGGCCTTGCGTTTAGCCTTTTCCCATTGCCCGGAGCCCAGCTTGTGCAGGGCGATGTTCTCGGGGTCGGCACCGGCATAGCGCGTGATTACGTGCAGTTGCGATACCGGCACGTAGAGCTTGGTGTCTTCGGCATATTCCAGATGCAGGAATTCGGTGTCGCCTTCGCCCATATCCATGTAGACGAGGCCCAGATAGCGACCAATGCCGTGGCTCTGGTG
Source organism: Candidatus Dactylopiibacterium carminicum (assembly GCF_014736495.1). Lineage (GTDB taxonomy): Bacteria > Pseudomonadota > Gammaproteobacteria > Burkholderiales > Rhodocyclaceae > Uliginosibacterium > Uliginosibacterium carminicum. The sequence continues at coordinate 49,070 of NZ_MDUX01000016.1, read as the reverse complement.
CACCACCGGGTCGCCGATCTTGAGTTCGGAGAGGTCCTTGAGCCAGCCTTCCACGGTGCTCTTGCGGCCTTCACGGCCGCGCCCACGCGGCCTGGCCTGGCTGGCATAGAGCTCGTTCTCGGTGAGGATGGCGATGTTGGCTGAAGGCTGCACGAAGCCGGCCGACAACGGGCCGGTGGCCAGCGCGAGGCGCGCGTCCGAAGCGAGAAAACCCGCCAGATCGGCGCTACCTGCAGGCTTCAGATTATATTCGGCGAAGTACTCTGTGATGGTCTGCGCACGGCCGGCGGATTCGGCCAGCAGCAACACGCGCCAGGGAAAGTTGGCGAGGAAGTGTTTGAGCTTGTGCAGCGGATCCGTTGCCTTGCGTTCGACGGAAAGGTCGGGCAGCGGTGAAGTAGGGCTGCTGGCCGTTCCTTCTCCCTCAGAGGGGAGGGGGGCTTTTTTTGTTGCATCACCGGAAGCTGAAATGGCAATTCGCGGTAGCGCCTTGGCCGAACTCCAGAAGGCATCTGCGCCGAGAAACAGACGATCAGGCGGCAGCAGCGGGCGGGCGCGGTCGCCGGCCATCAGCCGGTAGCGGCTGTTGGCCTCCACCCAGAAGGCTTCGATGGCACCCGGGACGTCCTGGTGGGTGACCAGGACGGCGTTCTTCGGCAGATAGTCGAAGAGCGTGGCTGTTTCGTCGAAGAACAGCGGCAGGTAATACTCGATGCCGGCCGAGGCGACGCCATTGGAAATGTCCTTGTAGATCGGACTCTTGGTCGGATCGCCCTCGAAAGCTTCGCGGAAGGCGGCGCGGAAATGGGCGCGAGCCTTGTCGTCGAGCGGGAATTCGCGCGCCGGCAGCAGGCGGATCTCGGGTACCGGGTACACGGTGCGCTGGGTGTCCGGATCGAAAGTGCGGATGGTGTCGATCTCGTCATCGAAGAGGTCGATGCGATAGGGCAGTTTGACGCCCATCGGAAACAGATCGACCAGCCCGCCACGTACCGAGAATTCGCCGGGGCGTACCACCTGGGTGACGTGCTCGTAGCCCGCCAGTGCCATCTGCAGCTTGAAGGCTTCGACGTCCAGCCGCTCCTTGGCCTTCATGAAGAAGGTGTGCCCGGCGAGATAGCTGGGGGGCGCCATGCGGTAGAGCGCTGTGGAAGCCGGCAGCAAGGTGATGTCCGACTCGCCTTTCTGGATCGCGTAGAGCGTGGCCAGCCGTTCGGAGATCAGATCCTGGTGGGGCGAGAAATTGTCGTAGGGCAGAGTTTCCCAGTCCGGCAGCAGGTGCACGCGCAGCCCTTGGGCGAACCAGGCGATCTCCTCCACGAGGCGTTGCGCATCGAGCGGATTGGCGGTGATTACGACCAGCTTGTGGCCCGTGGCGGCAAGCTGGGCGAGTGCGGCGGCATCGCTGGCGCCATGCAGGCGGGGCAGGTCGAGGCGTTGGCCGGGTTTGGGAAGGTTGATCCGGGATAGGGGCTGAAGCGGGGCGGTAGTCATGGTCTGGCGGCAGAAAAGCACAACGCCGCATGACGGCGGGCGGCATGCGGCAGAGGCCGGATTATAGCGCCGGGCTGCGAGCTTGCCGGAGGGGTAGGGGCATGTATCATTGGCGGCCCTTCAGCCGCTCTGCGCCCTGCTGTCCATGTTCCGCAAGATTCTGACGCGCCTTTTCTTCCTGTTCGTATTGTTGCCTGCCGTGGTGACCGGCGCGCTGGCTTGGCAGGCAACGCGCCCCCTGGCGATGAAGCAGGTGGTGGTGGAATTCGACGTGGCACGCGGGGATTCCATGCGCACAGTGGCACGCACAGTGGCGCATGCCGGACTGGATGTCTGGCCGCCGGCACTGACGTGGCTTGCACGCGTCAGCGGGCATGCTTCGCAGGTGAAGGCCGGCAGTTATCGTGTCGACAAGCCGGTGTCTGCCTGGGAACTGGTGCTGCTGCTTTCCAGCGGAGCCAACGCCTATTCGGATGTGACGCTGGTGGAGGGCTGGACTTTCGCCCGCGTGCGTGAGGTGCTGTATGCGCAGCCCGATCTGCTGCATGACACGCGCAGGCTGAGCGACGGGCAGATCATGGAACGCCTGGGCATGACGGGGGTTCCGCCGGAAGGCATGTTCGCCCCGGATACTTACAGCTTTTCGCGTGGCAGCAGTGAGCTCGAAATATTGCACCGAGCCTCTCAGCGCATGCAGCGATGGCTGGACGAGGAGTGGGCCGCACGCCAGCTGGATCTGCCCCTGGCAAGCCCTTACGAAGCGCTGATCCTGGCTTCGGTGGTGGAGAAGGAGACGGGCCAGGCCGGGGACCGCAGCCTGGTGTCGTCCGTATTCCACAATCGCCTGCGGATCGGAATGCGCCTGCAGAGTGATCCCACGGTGATCTATGGTCTGGGGCAGACCTTCAAGGGCAGTCTGAGCCGATCGCACCTGCAGGCCGATACCCCTTACAACAGCTACACGCGTGCTGGCCTGCCCCCGACGCCGATTGCGCTGGTCGGCCGTGCAGCGTTACGCGCAACCTTGCAGCCCGAGAAGACCTCCTACATGTACTTCGTGGCGCGAGGCGACGGCAGCAGCCAGTTTTCGCGCACGCTGGACGAACACAATCGCGCGGTATCGCGTTATCTGAGGAATGGGCGGTGAGCATGCGCGGACGTTTCATCACTTTCGAAGGGATCGATGGCGCCGGCAAAAGTACGCAGATTGCGGCCTGTGCGGACTGGATACGCTGTCGCGGGCATGTTTTGCAGCAAACTCGCGAGCCCGGTGGTACGCCACTGGGCGAACGACTGCGCGAGATCCTGCTGCATCAGTCCATGCACCTGGAAACCGAAGCCTTGTTGATGTTCGCTGCGCGTCGCGAGCATTTGGCCTTGCTCATCGAGCCGGCGCTGGCACGCGGAGAGTGGGTGATCAGCGACCGTTTCACGGATGCTACCTATGCCTACCAGTGCGGTGGCCGCGGTCTGGATGAAACCAAGTTCCGCACATTGGAGGCCTGGGTGCACGCCGATCTGCAGCCTGATCTGACCTTCGTTTTCGATGTGCCGCCCGCCGTGGCTGCGGAGCGTCTAGCGCAGGGGCGCGAGGCGACGGATCGCTTCGAGCGAGAACAGCGGGATTTCTTCGAGCGCGTGCGCGCTGCCTATCTGCGCCGCGCGGCTGGAAGTGACGGGCGTATTGTCGTACTGGATGCCACGCGTTCCCCTGCCGAAGTCAGTGCCGCACTGCTGGCTTGCCTGGAGGCCCGATTCCAATGACGGAAATGCTGCCTCCCTGGTTATTGCCTGCTTGGCAGGCAGTGCGTGCCCGGGGTGCACGCCTGCCGCATGCGTTGTTGCTCACAGGGCCGGCAGGCAGTGGCAAGCGCCTGTTCGGCGAGCGTCTGGCGCAAGCGCTGTTGTGCACACAGCCGGATGCACAAGGATTCGCCTGCGGCCAGTGCAAGGATTGCAACTGGATCGCGGGTGGCAACCATCCCGATCATTTCCTGCTTGTGCCTGCTGCGGATGAAGCTGCCGAAGAGGAAGCAGAAGAAGGAGGCAAGAAGGAAAAAACGCGCTCCACGCAGATCGTGATCGATCAGGTCCGCCAGCTTCAGTCTGCGCTGGAGGTCGGTGCGGGCGGACATGCCGGTGGGCGCCGTGTGGTGCTCATCGACCCGGCCGAAGCGATGAACGTGGCCGCGGCCAATGCCTTGCTCAAGTCGCTGGAGGAGCCGGGGGAGAACACCGTGTTCATCCTTGCCAGCGATGCGCCGCGCAAGCTGCTTGCCACCATCCGTAGCCGTTGCCAGGTAATCGAATTTATGCCGCCTCCGGAAGCACAGGCACAGGCCTGGCTGCAGGCGCAGGACGTTGCGGACGATGCCTTGCTGGGGTTTGCCGGCGGGCTACCACTGGCGGCGAAGACGCTGGCCACACCGGTCTGGTTGGGGCTGCGCCGCAAGCTGGCGGAGGATCTGGCGCAGTTGGGGCAGCGCGATCCATTGCGCCTGGCTGCGGAATGGGAGGCGCGCCTGAAGGCAAAGGATGCGCTGGAGGCCGGATTCGCTATGCCGACGCTGATCGACTGGGTTCAGCGTTGGCTGGCCGATGGTGCACGTGTTGCCTCGGGCGCTACGCCGCGTTTCTATGCCGATTTTGCTGCGGCATTGCAGGCGCAGACCCGGATTCCGCTGCTGGCCTGGCTGGAGAGCCTGCGCGAGCTGGATACGCATCGGCGTTCGGCAAGCCATCCACTGAACCCGCGCCTGTTTCTTGAAGACCTGTTCCTGTCGATGTTCCGGCGCCTGCGCGCGCATTGAACGATCCTGCCACAGGCGGCGAAAGGGCGGCTTGCCTTTGGTTATCCCACTTGCTATAAGCCCAACTCGGGCTGCTGCAGCGAAGTTGTGGCGCCCGTTTGTTTTTGCTGCACATGCAGGAATTTCATGGTGCTGAACCTGACTATCAAGAGGGGGTTGTCGTGAACAAGTCCGAGCTGATTGAAGTCGTAGCGAAGCAGTCCGATGTGTCCAAGGCAGCAGCAGGGCGTGTGCTGGATGCGGCAATGGCCGCGATCACGCAGGCGTTGAAGAAGGGAAACGATGTGACCCTGGTGGGATTTGGTACCTTCACGGTAAGCAAGCGTGCCGCCCGTACAGGCCGGAATCCGCAGACCGGTGCTGCGATCAAGATCAAGGCAACGAAATTGCCCAAATTCCGGCCTGGCAAAGCGCTCAAAGATGCAGTAAAATAACCGGCTTTGCAGCACGGCTATAACCGGGTGCTTAGCTCAGTTGGTAGAGCGCCTCCCTTACAAGGAGGATGTCGGGGGTTCGAGTCCCTCAGCACCCACCACACATGGCCGGTTCCAGTCGGGAGTGGTAGTTCAGTCGGTTAGAATACCGGCCTGTCACGCCGGGGGTCGCGGGTTCGAGTCCCGTCCACTCCGCCAGCTTCACGGGAAAAGGCGAACATCACTTGTTCGCCTTTTTTCACATGGCGGTTCCGTTTTCTCCGTTTCATTACTGGTTGATCATCATGTTTGACGCTGTCCGGAATAGTCGCAAGTTTGTCCAGATCATTCTCGTGCTCATCGCGTTGACCTTCGCCTTGTTCGGCATGGATGCCTATCAGCGCATGGGGGCGGGCGAACCGGCCGCTGCGGTGGTCGGAAAGGTCGAGATATCGAACAGCAGGTTCGACCAGGCGCTACGTGAACAGGAATACGCCATGCGCGATCAGATGGGCGAAGCCTTTGATCGCAGCATGATTGAAAACCCAGAGTTTCGTGCGGGCGTGCTGGATCGCCTGATCAACGAGACGGCGATCCGCTCGGCGATCATTGAAGGGCGCATCGTCGTGCCGGACAGCGTGGTGCAGGAATACATCAGCAAACAGGCCGAATTCCAGGAAAACGGCCATTTCTCCCTCACGGCCTATGACGTCATGCTGCGTAGCATGGGGATGACGCGTGATGCCTATCAGCAGCGTATCCGTGAGACGCTGGCGCAGCAGCAATTGTTGATGCCGGTACTGGCTTCCGCGTTGGCCCCCAAGGGCTCGCTGGCGCAGTGGCGCAAACTGGAGTCCGAGCAGCGTACCGTTGCCGAATGGCGCTTCGACAACGAGCGTTTCAAGGCCGAAGTGAAGCTCGATGACGCCTCTGTGCGCAAGTTCTATGACGATCATCCCAAGCGTTTCGAAGCGCCGGAACAGGTCAAGGTGGAATACGTGGTGTTGCGTACCGGCGATCTTCAGGGGCAGGTCGAAGTCACCGAAGCAGATGCGCGCCAGTGGTACGACAGCAATCGCGACAGTTTCGGTTCGCCGGAAAAGCTGCGTGCCAGCCATATCCTTGTCCAGTCGGCCGAAGGTGACAAATCCGAGGATCGCGCAGCCGCCCGCAAGAAGGCTGAGGATCTGCTGACCCAGGTGAAGGCGCAGCCCGGGAAATTTGCAGAGCTGGCGCAGAAGAGTTCGGACGATCCGGGCTCCGCATCCAAAGGGGGCGACCTGGGTTTCTTTGGCCGCAATGTCATGGCCAAACCTTTCGAGGACGCCGTATTTGCGCTCAAGCCGCAGGAAATTTCCGGCATCGTCGAGACGCAGTTCGGTTTTCACATCATCCAGCTCACCGACAAGCGTGGTGGTGTGAAGCCCTTCGAGCAGGTGAAGGCCGAAGCCTTGGCGCAGGCCCGCAAGCAAGCGGCCAGCCGCAGGTTTGCAGAGCAGGCCGATGCCTTCAGTGATGAAGTACTCAAGGCCCAGGATGCATTGCAGCCCGTGGCCGAGAAGTTCGGCCTGAAGCTGGAGCAGAGCGACTGGTTCGCCCGCAACCATGCCCCGGAGGGTGTGCTTGCCAATCCCAAGCTGCTGGCCGCCGTGTTCTCCGGAGAGTCCGTGCGCAACCGGCTGAACATCGAAGCGATCGATCTGGGTGACGGCACCATGGTTACGGCTCGCGTGCTGGAGTACAAGCCGCTGCACGTGCAGGCCTTCGAAGAGGTCAAGGGTGTCGCCCGCATGATCGCCGAAGGTGAAGCCGCTGCTGCGTTGGCTCAGGTGAATGGCGAAGAGGCGCTTGAAGCGCTGCGCAAGGGCGAAGCGCCGGCTCAGAAGGCCGCCTGGTCGGCGTCGCGTGTCATGACGCGTGGCACGGCAGGTGTGTCCGCGGCTGCGGGCAAGCAGATCTTTGGCGTCAAATCCGATGTACTGCCAGCCTATGTGGGCGTGAAGGATGACAACGGCTTTGCACTGTATCGCGTCGAAAAGATCGAGGTGCCGCAACTGGAAGAAAACGAAGCCGAGCAGAAGGCGCTTGCCTCGCAGTACGCTTCCATGCTCGGGCAGGAAGATCTTCGGGCCTTCATCGCAGGTCTGCGTGACCGTGCCGGCGTGAAGATCAATCAGCAGACGCCTGTCGCGGACTGATTCCACGTTTCAGTCGTGATTTTGGGGCCTCCGGCATCTTCGGTGCCGGAGGCCCCGTTCATTTGGGTGCCGGTAATAAGGCGGTGTTTTGCCGCCTGTTCCGGGCGGCAAGGATTGCCGGTTCGGCTGAAAATGCCATCAAGGAGAGGTGGCAGGCATGGCCGAGGAAAGCGATCTCGAGAAAACCGAACCAGCGTCACCGCGACGCTTAGAGCAGGCACGAGAGGAAGGTAACGTTCCGCAGTCACGGGAACTGTCGACCTTCATCGTGCTGATGGTAGGTGCCTGCACGTTATGGATCACGTCAGGCTGGCTTTACGGACATGTCGGCAATGTGGTGCGCGAGGGGCTGGCTTTCGGGCGCAAGGAAGCCTTCGATGCCACCAGTCTGCTCGTGGGCTTGCAGGCGCTGTCGATCGAGGCCCTGCTCGCGCTCGCGCCTTTCTTCGGCGTGATGATGATCGCTGCCGTGGGGGCACCGGCCTTGATGGGAGGGCTGGTCATTTCAAACAAGGCCCTGGAACCGAAGTTTGACCGGCTCAATCCGCTCAGCGGAATCAAGCGCATTTTTTCATGGCACGGGTTGCTCGAGTTGGTGAAGGGTGTGCTGAAGGCCACGCTCATCGGGGGGGCTGGGGCTTTGGTGCTGTGGAAGCATCAGGGCGAGCTCTTCGCGTTGACTAATATGGCGTTGGAGCCCGGTGCGGCACTGTTCGGACAACTGCTGCAGTTTTCCGGCGTGTTGCTGGCCGCAACGTTGTTCATCGTGGCCGGTATCGACGTGCCCTTCCAGCTCTGGCAGTACTACGACAAGCTCAAGATGAGCAAGCAGGATCAGAAGCAGGAGTACAAGGAGCAGGAAGGGGATCCGCAGATCAAGAGTCAGATCCGTGCCCGCCAGCGTGAGATGTCGAGACGGCGCATGATGGAAGCCGTGCCGAAGGCCGACGTGGTGGTGACCAACCCGACCCATTATGCCGTGGCACTCAAATACGAGGCCGGCAGCATGGGCGCTCCCACGGTTGTGGCAAAAGGTGCGGATCTGATAGCAAGAAACATCCGCGAACTGGCAGCCGAACACCAGGTACCGTTGCTTGAAGCGCCGCCACTGGCGCGTGCGCTGTACCACCATGCCGAGATCGGCGATCAGATTCCACCAGCGCTCTATACCGCGGTGGCCGAGGTGATGGCCTATGTCTATCAGCTCAACCAGTTCATCGCCGAAGGAGGTCTGCCTCCCGAGGTGCCCGAGAACATCCCGGTTCCCGCCGGGCTGGATCCAGCCAGCCGTGCCTTGACGGCAACCACGGAGTAAGCACGCATGGCCACGAATGTTCTCGATCTGAAGCAGCTTTTCTCACCATCCAATATCCGCCAGCTGGCGGCCCCCATCCTGCTGCTGCTGGTGCTAGCGATGATGGTGTTGCCGCTGCCGGCCTTTCTGCTGGATGTGTTCTTCACCTTCAACATTGCGGTTTCCATGATGGTGTTGCTGGTGGCGATGTACACCCGCAAGCCGCTGGATTTCTCGGTGTTTCCTTCCGTGCTGCTGGTCACCACGCTGTTGCGCCTGTCGCTCAACGTAGCGTCCACCCGTGTGGTGCTGCTTGAAGGCCATACGGGTGCAGACGCCGCTGGCAAGGTGATCGAGGCTTTCGGTCACTTCCTGGTCGGTGGCAACATGGCGGTGGGGATCGTGGTGTTCATCATTCTCACCGTGATCAACTTCGTGGTGATCACGAAGGGTGCGGGCCGGATCGCTGAAGTCGGCGCCCGCTTCACACTGGATGCGATGCCTGGCAAACAGATGGCCATCGATGCCGATCTCAATGCCGGGCTCATCGATGAGAAGGAAGCCAAGCGGCGTCGTGCGGAAGTGGCCCAGGAGGCGGATTTCTACGGTGCAATGGATGGTGCCTCGAAATTCGTGCGTGGCGATGCGATTGCCGGCATTCTGATTCTGGTGATCAACATCGTTGGCGGGCTGATCGTCGGGGTCGGCCAGCACGATATGGATTTCGCCCATGCTGCCGAGCAATACACGCTGCTGACCATCGGTGATGGCCTGGTGGCCCAGTTGCCCTCCCTGATCATTTCCGTGGCGGCCGGTCTGGTGGTTTCCCGCGTGGGCGGCGAAGAAAGCGGCGACATCGGTGGTCAGTTCGTTTCGCAGCTGTTCAGCAATCCTACTGTGATGGTACTGACAGCCTCCATCCTGGCCGTGCTGGGGATGATTCCTGGCATGCCCAATCTGGTTTTCCTGCTGCTTGCAGGGCTTTTCGGTTGGGCCGCCTGGTATATCGGCCAGCAGGCCCGTGAAGTGGAGGCGGCTGCTGCGGAGCCTGCAACGACCGTACAGGAGGCGCAACCACAGGAGAACCTGGAGGCGAGCTGGGCGGATGTGGCGCCAGTCGATGTATTGGGACTGGAGGTGGGCTATCGTCTGATCCCGATGGTAGACAAGAGTCAGGATGGTGAATTGCTCAAGCGCATTCGCGGCCTGCGCAAGAAGTTTGCACAGGATATTGGTTTCCTGGCGTCTCCCGTGCATATCCGCGACAACCTGGAATTGCGTCCGAATGCCTATCGCATCACTTTGAAAGGCGTGGAGATTGGTCAGGGAGAGGCCTATCCGGGCCAGTTTCTGGCCATCAATCCCGGGAGGGTCTCGGGGCAACTGTCGGGCAATGTAACAAAGGATCCCGCTTTCGGCCTGCCTGCCGTCTGGGTGGATGCCGGGCGGCGCGAGCAAGCGCACGGCCTGGGTTATACCGTCGTGGATGCCAGTACTGTGGTGGCGACTCATCTGAATCATCTGATCCTCAGCCATGCGGCCGATCTGCTCGGGCGTCAGGAAACCCAGGCCCTGCTTGATCACATTGCCAAGGATTCGCCCAAGCTGGTCGACGATCTGGTGCCCAAGACTTTGCCGCTGCACGTGTTGCAACGCGTGCTGCAATACCTGCTCGAAGAAGGCATCAACATTCGCGACATGCGTACCATCGTTGAAACCTTGGCTGAACATGCTCCGCGTACGCAGGATCCGGTCGAGCTTGCTTCGCGCGTACGCGTGGCGCTTGGCCGGGCCATCGTGCAGCAGCTTTTCCCTGGAGGCGCAGAGATCGACGTACTCGCGTTGGATCCTGGGCTGGAGCGTCTGCTGGGGCAGGCGATGGCCAGCGGTGGAGCCGAAAGCGGTGCTCTGGAGCCGGGGCTTGCCGATACCCTGCTGCGCGAAACAGCTGCCGCTGCGCAGCGGCAGGAAGATCTTGGTCTGCCTGCCGTGATGCTGGTACCGAACAATCTGCGCTGGTTGATGGCGCGCTTCCTGCGGCGTGCGGTGCCTAGCCTCAAGGTTATAGCGCATGCCGAAGTCCCTGAGTCGCGCACCATCCGTGTGGTGGGCGTGATCGGCAATTGAGTACTGGTTCGCCAGAAAGATTCCGTCGCCCGAAGCAATCCTGTTGATTGAAATCGAGGACTTGAGGCGGCGAATTTTTCCGCTATTTGCCGTTGGGGCGGCAAATCCTGCCGAATAAGCGTAGTTTTTCCGCGCTGTTCCGGCGCTGCCTGTATTGAAACCATGCCGATAATGAGGGCAGGTCAGGCATAGAGCCTGTGCATGTTGCAGGCAGCGGGCAGGAGGAATCATGGTTCAGGTCAGACGCTATGTGGGGAAAACCGCGCGCGAAGCGCTTGCCGCCTTGAAGGCAGAGCTTGGGCCGGACGCCGTGGTCCTCTCCAATCGGGCGGTGGCCGCCGGGGTGGAGATCGTTGCCATGCCGGCCGACCAGATGAGCGATCTGAATGCCACTGTGCGTGAGGCCAGCGCACCGCGCGCCGCACCTGCTGCGCAGCGGGCGCCGGCACCTGCACCTGCGTCCGTTCCCGCTCCCTCTGATGACGAGCACGATTTCACCGTCACCCTTGGGCAGCACATTGCCCGTCTTGCTCGGGAGCAGGAAAGCACCCCCGCGCTGACCTCCCGTCGTTCGCGGCATGTCTTCGAATCCACGCTGAGCGCCCGCCCGCTGCACGAAGGCGAAGGGTCCCAGATGAATGTCCGTGCTTTCAACCCGCCCCGTGTGTTGCCTAACGGTGAGCCTGAGCCTCCCCGCCGTCAGTCGCTGGCAAAGTCTGTGGAAGCTCCGGTCGAGGCGACACCACGTGTGGGAGAGGATGAAGTTCGCGTCAGGACGCTGGAGGCGACGAATGCCCGCCTGATGGATGAGCTGGGTTCCATCCGAGGCATGCTCGAGCGTCAGTTGGCAGGTTTTGCCTGGAACGAGATTGCACGGACTGCACCGACCCGGACCCAGATGATGGGCGAGTTGCTGGAGGCAGGCTTCTCGGCACAATTGGCCCGTGATCTGAGTGAGAGTGTGCCGGTGGAATGCTCCGTGCCGCAGGCACGCGGCGAAGTGCGCGGCAAGCTCAATCGCGTGCTCAATCTGATCGATAGCGATGCCGACATCGTCGATCGCGGCGGTGTTTATGCACTGGTGGGGCCTACCGGCGTGGGCAAGACCACTACCGCAGCCAAACTGGCTGCGCGCTGTGTGGTACGCCATGGCGCCGATAAGCTGGCGCTGGTCACTACCGATGGCTACAGAATCGGTGCGCATGAGCAATTGCGCATCTACGGCCGGATTCTCGGCGTCGCCGTTCATGTGGTGCGCGATGCGTCGGACCTACGTCAGACCCTGCAGGATCTTCGCCGCAAGCATATGGTGCTGACCGACACCATGGGGATGAGCCAGCGCGACAAGATGGTGGCTGACCAGGCCAGCATGCTTGCTGCTGCGGGAGCTGTGAGGCGTCTGCTGGTGCTCAATGCCACTTCGCGTGGCGATACGCTGGAAAGCGTGGTCCAGGCCTATGAAGGCGGGGATCTGGCCGGCTGCATTCTCAGTAAGATCGATGAAGCCGCTTCGCTGGGCCCGGCGCTTGATATCGCCATCCGGCGCGAGCTTCAGGTGTTCTACGTGACCAACGGGCAACGCGTGCCTGAAGACCTGCATCTGCCCAATCGCAATTATCTGATTCATCGGGCGTTGCGCGAGCAGTCGACCGACTCTGCCTTCAAGCTCGATGCAAGTGAGGCCAGCCTGCTGATGGCCTCACAGGCGGCTGGCGAGAACATGCGGAAAGGTGCGTGATGGATGCGCTGAGCCCGGACCAGGCCACCGGCCTACGCCGCTTGCTGCAGGGAGGGATCCCCGAGGTGACGGCGGTATTGCCTTGTGGGAGGGCGACGACAGTCTGGTTGGCGTATCAACTGGAGCTTCGGGCTTCCGTAGGAGTTCGGATCCTGGTTGTCGATGAATGCCTGCGCGGTGGCGGTCTCAGTGACCGGCTGGGCGGCATGCCGCGTGCGGATCTGGCTGACTGGCTGGAGGGGCTTTCTCCTGCGGATCTGTGTACCGTGTCGTCGCGTGCCGGGCTGGAGATCGTGCGGGCGGCAAGGCTTGCGGAAAGCCTGATCAAACATCGTTCTGGCATCCAGCGGGCGCTCGCCATGCTGCGCAGCCTGCAGGCCGGGTACGACGAATGGTTGCTGTGTGCCCGTCTGGATACCCACAATGGTGTTTCTTCGCTGGCGCTCGCTGCACCACGCATGCTGTTGTTGTTGGATGCGGACCCACGTTCGGCCACGCGCGCCTATATTGCACTGAGGAACATGCTCAGGGCCGGATGCCGGGCGAGATTAGCTGTCTGCGTGGTTGGCGCAGTGAATGCTGCTGCGAATGCGCTGCTTGAGGGATTTGCCAGCGAGGTCCGGGAACGTCTCGGCGTGGATCTTGCGTGTGTTGGAAGTCTGGGAGAAGCGGCCATGCTGGATTCTCGGGCGGGGAGCACCCGTACGGATTCCTACCTTACGAACTTGATTCAGGCCATTGGCCGGCGTCCGGAGCTTATGGCCTGAGTCCATCCTGAGTGATGGCATGGGATGTCCGTGCCGCCAAAAGGGATGCTTCGCGGTAAGATCGCGCAGAAGCTTCGTGAAGGCGATAATGAGGGAAGGGGTTTGTTCCGGGCTCGCGGAATGGTTCTGGCGGTGCAAAATGCATACGGGTTTCCTGCATGCATGTCTGCCGGAAGCTGTTTCGGGCAACTAAGAGAGAGAAAACAAGATGTATAACGCGGCTGGAACACTGGACAAGGACCAGCTCATCGCGCGCTATGCGCCGCTGGTGAAACGCATTGCCTATCATCTGATGGCCAAGTTGCCGGCCAGCGTGCAGGTGGAAGACATCATCCAGAACGGCATGATGGGGCTGCTGGATGCCATCACGCGTTACGAAGAGGGCCTGGGAGCCCAATTCGAGACCTATGCGGTGCAACGCATCCGGGGGGCGATGCTCGACGGGCTGCGTGAGAACGACTGGCTGCCGCGCAGCCTGCGGCGTGAAATGCGCCGTATCGAAAGCGCCGTGCATACGCTGGAACAGCAGAAGGGGCGCCAGCCGACCGAACGCGAACTGGCAGAGTTGCTGGGCATGGAGCTGGGGGAGTATCAGCGCATGCTGCAGGAGGCTCGCGGCTATCAACTGGTCTATTTCGAAGATTTCGGCAGCGACGAGGAAGACGATTTCCTTGAGCGCCACGTGGTGGGGGCAGCCGATGATCCACTGACGCTGCTGGAAGATCAGAATATGCGCCGGGTCTTGATCCAGGCCATTGAAGATCTGCCGGAGCGCGAGAAGATGGTCATGGGCCTGTATTACGAAGAAGACATGAATCTGCGCGAGATTGGCGAAGTGCTGGGCGTGTCCGAATCCCGTGTGTGCCAATTGCATAGCCAGGCGATTGCTCGGTTGCGCTCGCGCATTTCCGGCGGGCAGGCCACTCGCGGCCGTTCGCGACGCGCCAGCAGCAGCGCGGCTTGAGTTGACGAGGGCAGGGGATGGATATCATCAGCGTTGTCGGTCTTGCTCTCGGGCTTGCCGCCATACTGGTCGGCCAGGTGCTCGAAGGCGGGCACATCAGTTCACTGGTGCAACCGACGGCTTTCCTGATCGTGATCGGGGGTACTGTTGGTGCTGTGATGCTGCAGAGCCCGTGGCGTGCGTTTCGCCGCGGAGTGACGATGGTCGGGTGGGTCTTCTCGCCGCCGGTACTCAACAAGCCGGCCCTGATCGCACAGATGGTGACCTGGAGCACCACCGCACGCAAAGAAGGTCTGCTGGCGCTGGAGTCCCGGATCGACATGCTGGATGATCCGTTCCTGCGCAAAGGCTTGCAGTTGCTTGTCGACGGCGTCGATCCGGAACATATCCGCGAGGTTCTTGAGGTTGAGATCGCAATCTGGGAGGCCGATCTGAAACAGGCGACCAGGATCTGGGAGGCTGCCGGTGGCTATGCGCCCACTATCGGCATTCTGGGGGCGGTGATGGGGTTGATCCACGTGATGGAGAACCTCAGCGACCCCTCCAAGCTGGGGGCGGGCATCGCCGTAGCATTCGTGGCCACGATCTATGGTGTGGGCTCGGCAAACCTTGTCTTCCTGCCCGTGGCCAAGAAGCTGCAGGCACATGTTGCCCAGTTGGTGGCCATGCGCGAGATGATGGTCGATGGCTTGATCAGCATTTCGCACGGAGACAATCCGCGCCTGATCGAGAACCGCTTGCAAGGCTACGTGTTGTAACCGTGCCCCGGGGTACCTATGCGTCGTCTTCTTCCTCAACTTCGGGGGCGATGCGTGGCAGGCGCAGCACGAAGCAAGTGCCCATGCCGGGGCTGCTGAGCAACTGGATGCTGCCGCCCAGCAAGCTGATCACGATGTTGTAAACGATGTACAACCCCAGGCCGCTGCCTCCCTGTCCCATACGTGTGGTGAAGAATGGGTCGAACACGCGCGCGTGTTTGTCCACCGGGATACCTACACCGTTGTCGGAGATCATCAACAGGATTTCGTCGACGCCAACCATGGAGGCGGAAATCAGGATGTGGCCGGCATCTCCCGGTGCGAAAGCGTGGACCGTGGCGTTGGTCACCAAGTTGGTGATCACCTGATCCAGTGGCCCGGGATAACTGTCCAACTCGATACCCGGCGGGATGTCGATGCTGATCGTGTGTTGCTGTTTGCGCAGGCTGGGGGATAGCGTGGCGACGACCTCGCTCACCGTCTGTGCCAGATCGAACCCTCGTCGTTGGGCGCTGGTTTGATCTACGGCGACCTGTTTGAAGTTGGCCACCAGGTCGACGGCCCGGTGCGCGTTGCGTTCGATCAACTCACAGCCTTCCCGGCTGAGTTGGATGAACTCAGTGAGGTCGGATTTGCGCAGGTTGCCGGAGTCGATGCGCTGTTCGATCTCGCGGACCTGATCGTGGAGCGAAGTCGCGGCTACCAGTGCATTGCCCAGTGGCGTATTCAGTTCATGCGCCACACCGGCCACCAGATTGCCCAGGGAAGCAAGCTTCTCCCTCTGCACCAGCTGTTCCATCGCCTGAGATAGCTGTTGATTGGAGTGCTCCAGCGCCTGTGTGCGTTCGATCACGCGCTGTTCCAACGTGAGATTGAACTCGCGAATCTTCGCTTCCGAGGCCTTCTGGGCGGAGACGTCCTTGGCCGTGCCGCGATACCCGCGGAAATCTCCATTCTCCGACCAGACTGGATCGCCGCTGGCCAGCAGGTAGAGATAAGTGCCGGACTCCAACTGCAGCGCAAACTCGAAATCACGGAAAGCTTCGTGGGATTCGACCTGCTGCCTGTGAAGGGCCCATTCATCTTCATATTCGACCACGCGGGGGTTTTCCCAGGGCCGCACACCCAGTTTTAGTACGTTGCTGGTCAACAACTCTCCCGCGCGCTGACCCGAGAAAGCGGTGTACTGCAGCATCGAGTTTTGTTCCCAGAAAAAGTCGCTGGACATGTCGGACAGCGCCCGGAAACGCCCTTCGCTGTCGCGCAACGCACGTTCGGCAAGATTGCGCTGCAATGCGCTGAGCCGGAACTCGCGCAGGCTGCCGGCAAGCTGTCCCAGTTCGTTGTTGCCGACATCCGGGACCGGATGCTGGAAATCACCTGCCGAATAGGCTTCCACTGTGTGCAGCAATTGCGTCAGCGGTGTACTGATGGAGCGGAAGATGAGTGTGCCAAGGCCGAACGCGACGGCAATTACCAGCAGGCTGAGTGTTACCGCGACACCGTTTACCAGTCCTTGATGCAGGGCGTAGCGTGCGCGCAGCGCCTGCTCGCCAGCGGTATAGCGCCCATCGAGCAGACTGGCACCTTGAGCGATATGCTGAAGGGCCGCCTGAATGCGGTCCTGCATGATCTGATCGCGTGTGGCGTAGGCCCGCTGCAGATTGCCAAGGCCGCTGATCATCGTTTGGATCTGCCGCTGCAGATCCCGTAGCTGGCGTCTTTCCGTTTCGTTGAGCGCTTTTCCTTCCAGTGCCGTGATCGTCTGGGTGAGGTGTTCCAGTGCGGAACGCGTCGCATGGCTCACCGTCATTTCGTGCTTGGTGTAATACGTGTTCATCTTCAGCAGGGTTTCGATGAACGCGGCGTGGATCCTGGCAGAAGCCTCGGCGTGTGCCGGCTCCGCCGCCGAGGTTTCTCGCAGCAGTTTTTCGAGCAAGGCGGCAGCGGTCTGCGAGGGCAGGATGAGTTCCTGGTGGTAGTGTTCGTCAATGCGCTGGTTGATCTGCCTGAGGGCCAGATAGCCCTGGCTGAAATCGTCCAGCGATTTGCGTAGCAGATCGAGTGCTTCCTTATTGCCCCGTGCGGCGCGATTGAGAGCCTGGAATTCGCTGAGCAGCTTTTCCGTTGAACCGTCTATGCGTTCGTCCAGCGAGTCATCCGGCGCATGCAGATTGTCCTGGATGGTGAGCTGAAGGCGTGCCGTTTCCGTATTGAAATGCTGTAGCTGGCGCTGTTGGGCGTTGAGTGCATCAGGCGCCTCGAAATATCCGTCCTTGATCGAGCCAGCGAGCAGACTCAGCGCCAGCAGCATGCACAGACCCGCAGCGCTGAGCAGGGCCAGCAGCCGCAGACGCTGCTGGATGGAGGTGGCATCCAGCCAGTGCTGCAATCGTGTGAATGATTCCATCAGGCGCATGATGTTGGTGTTATCGGCGCACAAGGGCTGGTGGCAACCCATGGATGACCTCGTGGTCTCCATGCTCTGACCTTCCTGTCAGGGTGGAAGTATAGGCATGCATGCTCGGTGAATGTAAGACACGTCTTCGGCGTCTGTCCGTCACACGCGAATGTTCCCTTGTGTCCTCGCGGCGGGTTTGAGCCGCCCCCACAGGCTGCGGTATCATTCGTTTTTCCCGCACAAGTATTTCCATGACCAAGTACGTATTCGTCACGGGCGGTGTCGTGTCCTCGCTGGGCAAAGGCATCGCGGCGGCCTCACTCGGGGCGATCCTGGAGTCGCGCGGCATCCGCGTCACCCACCTCAAGCTTGATCCCTACATCAACGTCGATCCGGGCACCATGAGCCCTTTCCAGCACGGCGAGGTCTTCGTGACTGAAGACGGTGCGGAGACCGATCTGGATCTTGGTCACTATGAGCGCTTCACCAGCGCCAAGATGACCAAGCGCAACAATTTCACCACAGGGCAGATCTACGACACGGTGATCCGCAAGGAGCGCCGTGGTGAGTATCTGGGCAAGACCGTGCAGGTCATCCCTCACATCACCGACGAGATCAAGGCTTCGGTCAAACGTGGCGCCGAAGGCGCTGATGTAGCCATCGTCGAGGTCGGCGGTACGGTGGGTGACATCGAATCACTGCCCTTCCTGGAGGCCATCCGCCAGATGGGCATCGAGGAGGGCCGCAACAACACCTGCTTCATGCACCTGACGCTATTGCCCTGGGTGGCCACTGCAGGCGAATTGAAGACCAAGCCCACGCAGCACTCGGTGAAGGAGCTGCGCGAGATCGGCATCCAGCCTGATGTACTGCTGTGCCGCTGTGATCGCGAGATTCCCACCGAGGAGCGTCGCAAGATCGCGTTGTTCTGTAACGTGATGCCGGAAGCCGTCATCGAAGTGCAGGATGCCGATTCCATCTACAAGATTCCCGGCATGCTGCACGGTCAGATGCTGGATGAGATCGTCTGCCACAAGCTTTCGATCCTGGCGAAAGCTGCCGATCTGTCCATCTGGGAAAAGCTGGTCCATTCGCTGGAGCATCCCAAGCGGGAAGTGGATATCGCCTTCGTCGGCAAATACGTGGATCTCACCGAATCCTACAAATCGCTGATCGAGGCGCTCAAGCATGCGGGGCTGCATACGGAAAGCAAAGTGAATCTGCACTACCTGGACTCCGAGGAGATCGAGAAGAATGGTATTTCCGTGCTCAAGGGCATGGACGCGATTCTGGTGCCTGGGGGCTTCGGCAAACGTGGTACCGAAGGCAAGATCGCAGCGATCCGCTATGCGCGTGAAAGCAAGGTGCCCTATCTGGGGATCTGCCTGGGCATGCAGCTGGCGACCATCGAGTTCGCCCGCCATGTGGCTGGCCTGGATGGCGCCAACAGCACCGAGTTCGAGCCCGAGGGCCCGCACCCCGTGGTGGCGCTGATCACCGAATGGCTGGACCGCGAGGGCCGTATCGAGAAACGCTCGGAAAGTTCCGATCTCGGGGGCACCATGCGTCTGGGAGCGCAGACCTGTCCGATCAAGGAAGGAACGTTGGCTGCCAGCGTCTATGGCGCCAAGGTGACCGAGCGCCATCGCCATCGCTATGAGGTCAACAACATTTACGTCCCGAAGCTCGAAGCCGCTGGGCTGATCATTTCCGCGCGTACGCCGACCGAGAATCTGCCTGAAATCATGGAACTGCCCAAGGAAACCCATCCGTGGTTCATGGGCGTGCAGTTCCACCCCGAATTCACTTCCAATCCGCGCACGGGGCATCCATTGTTCACTGCGTATGTGAGAGCCGCTATCGCACAGCGTGAGGGCAAGCAATGAAACTCTGTGGTTTCGAAACCGGGCTGGACAAACCATTTTTCCTGATCGCTGGCCCCTGTGCGATCGAGTCGCGCGAGTTGGTGCTGGAGACGGCTGCCGAGCTCAAGGCGATCACCGGTGAGTTGGGGATCCCTTTCATCTACAAGTCGAGCTTCGACAAGGCCAATCGTTCCTCTGGCAAGAGTTTTCGTGGCCCAGGCATGGAAGAGGGATTGAAGATCCTTGCCGAGGTGCGCGAGAAGATCGGCGTCCCCGTGCTTACCGACATACATGATGAAAGCCAGATCGAAGCCGTCGCGGCCGTTGTCGATGTACTGCAGACTCCCGCTTTCCTGTGCCGTCAGACCGATTTCATCGAGGCTGTGGCGCGTTGTGGCAAACCGGTGAACATCAAGAAGGGGCAGTTCCTGGCGCCAGGCGACATGAAGAACGTCGTCGACAAGGCGAAGGCGGCCAGTGGCGGCGCGGACAATATCCTCGTCTGCGAGCGTGGCGCTTCCTTCGGCTACAACAATCTCGTCTCCGACATGCGCTCACTGGCGATCATGCGCAATACCGGTTGCCCGGTGGTATTCGATGCCACTCATTCGGTACAGCTTCCAGGCGGGCAGGGTGACAGAAGCGGTGGCCAGCGCGAGCATGTGCCTGTGCTGGCGCGTGCTGCCGTGGCTGTGGGGATCGCCGGGCTGTTCATGGAGACGCATCCGAATCCTCCCTGTGCGCTTTCGGATGGTCCCAATGCCTGGCCGTTGCCGCGCATGCGTGAGCTGCTGGTCACCTTGAAGACCATCGATGCGGCCGTGAAACAGGCTGGTTTCATCGAGACCACGCTTTGAAATGTCTGGCGGAGCCGGCATGCATTCCGCCGTGATCCGGGATGCGTGATCGGCAACGTGGCGGCCTTCGCCTGTCTTTTGCTTGTAGTTTGTCGCTCGCTGCGTCAAAGTCCGTCGCCTTTCTGTGTCCGGTCAACCCGCCGCAATATTGATTGCGTAGAATTGCGCGGTTTTGGCGGCTGCCGTACTCCCCCGTGCGGGGCAGCAAGCCTGGTGCAGGCCGGAACTCACTGAATAAATTGTTCAAAAGGGAATACACATGAGTGCAATCGTCGACGTTATCGCCCGTGAAATTCTCGACTCCCGTGGCAACCCCACCGTGGAAGTCGATGTGCTGCTGGAATCGGGTGTTATGGGCCGTGCTGCCGTGCCGTCGGGCGCGTCCACCGGTTCGCGTGAAGCCATCGAACTGCGCGATGGCGACAAGTCCCGCTATCTCGGCAAGGGCGTGCTGAAGGCCGTCGAAAACGTCAATACCGAGATCTGTGAAGCCCTGATCGGTCTGGATGCCGAAGAGCAGGCTTACATCGACAAGGTCATGCTGGACCTGGATGGCACCGACAACAAGAGCCGTCTGGGTGCCAATGCCCTGCTGGCTGTGTCCATGGCCGTGGCCAAGGCTGCTGCGGAAGAAGCCGGCCTGCCGCTGTACCGTTATTTCGGTGGTTCGGCCCAAATGATCCTGCCGGTGCCGATGATGAACATCATCAACGGTGGTGCGCACGCCAACAACAGCCTGGACTTCCAGGAATGCATGATCCTGCCGGTGGGTTCCAAGACCTTCCGTGAGGCACTGCGTTGTGGCGCCGAGATCTTCCACAACCTGAAGAAGATCCTCGACAAGAAGGGCTATCCCACCACCGTCGGCGACGAAGGTGGCTTTGCTCCGAACGTTGCCGGCGCTGAAGAAGCGCTGACCCTGATCGTCGAAGCCATCGGTGCTGCCGGTTACAAGGCTGGTGAAGATGTGCTGATCGGTCTGGACTGCGCTGCTTCCGAATATTTCAAGGATGGCAAGTATGTGATGGAAGGCGAGGGCAAGACCCTGACCGCCGCGGAAAACGTCAAGTTCCTGGCCGATCTGGTCGAGAAGTTCCCGATCATCACCATCGAAGACGGCATGGCCGAGCAAGACTGGGATGGCTGGAAGCTGCTGACCGATGCACTGGGCAAGAAGGTGCAATTGGTGGGCGACGATCTGTTCGTGACCAACACCAAGATCTTGGCCGAAGGTATCGAGAAGGGCATCTGCAACTCCATCCTGATCAAGGTGAACCAGATCGGTACCCTGACCGAAACCTTCGCCGCTGTCGAAATGGCCAAGCGCGCCGGTTACACCGCCGTGATTTCGCACCGTTCCGGCGAAACTGAAGACAGCACCATTGCCGACATCGCAGTGGGCCTGTCCGCTGGTCAGATCAAGACCGGTTCGCTGTCGCGCTCCGACCGCGTCACCAAGTACAACCAGATCCTGCGTATCGAGGAAGATCTGGGCGACGTCGCTGTTTACCCGGGCCGCTCTGCCTTCTACAACCTGCGTCTGAAGTAATCCGCAGGGCGTTTCACGGCTACAATCAAGGGCGCACCACGGTGCGCCCTTTTTTCGTCTGTTGCTGCCCCATGCGCTGGCCTGCCCTGATCTTCCTTGCCATGTTGATCGCTTTGCAATATCCGCTGTGGATCGGCAAGGGAAGCGTGCGCGAGGTGCAGGAGGCCGAAGCCCGGCTCGAAGCTATCCGCGAAGCCAATCAGACCCAGGAACGGCGGAACGCCGACCTCGCTGCCGAGGTCAAGGATCTGAAGTCCGGTTACGAGGCGATGGAAGAGCGCGCCCGTTACGAACTCAATCTCGTCAAACCCGGCGAGGTCTTCGTGCAGTTGCCCGAGGAACACGGCTCCCGTTGAAATCCGGCGGGAGCGATGACGATGGTGGAGCGATGGAATAATCCTCGCTCTGCCGAACGAGGAGGGATGCCATGTCCACCAAAGCCAGCGTCGCGGCCCTGACCCGCAGGATAGAGGCCCGTAGCGAGCAAACCCGTGCCGGTTATCTGGCCTCCATCGAAGCCGCCATTCCGGGTTCGCCCTACCGCGGTCAGCTTGGTTGTACCAATCTCGCCCATGGCTTCGCTGCAAGCCCTGCCGAGGACAAGTTGAGCATCATGGCTGTCCGTGCCCCCAATCTGGGCATTGTCACCGCCTACAACGACATGCTCTCCGCCCATCAACCCTACGGCGCCTATCCTGATCTCATCAAGGCGGCTGCGCGTCAACATGGCGCCACGGCCCAGGTGGCTGGCGGTGTGCCGGCGATGTGCGACGGCATCACTCAGGGCCAGCCGGGCATGGATCTGTCCCTGTTCTCGCGTGACGTGATCGCCATGAGCACGGCTGTCGCGTTGTCGCACAACATGTTCGATGCCGGGCTTTGTCTGGGCATTTGCGACAAGATCGTGCCTGGCCTGCTGATGGGCGCGCTGCGTTTCGGTCATCTGCCCTTCGTCTTCGTGCCGGCCGGGCCGATGCCCACGGGTATCTCCAATGATCAGAAGGCCAAGGTGCGCCAGCGTTTTGCCGCCGGAGAGGTCGGTCAGGATGCCTTGCTGGAGAGCGAGGCCCGCTCCTACCACGCCCCCGGCACCTGTACCTTCTATGGCACGGCCAACAGCAACCAGATGCTGATGGAGATGATGGGGCTGCATTTGCCAGGCGCCTCTTTCGTGCCGCCGGGTACTGCACTGCGGGAGGCGCTGACGCAGGAGGCCGTGCGCCGCGGACTGGATCTGATTGCCGGCCGGCCAGGTTTCATGCCCCTGGGCCGCATGCTGGACGCACGCAGTTTCGTGAACGCCATCGTTGGCTTGCTGGCCACGGGAGGCTCCACGAACCATACCCTGCATCTGGTCGCAATGGCACGCATGGCGGGCTTCATCATCGACTGGAGCGATTTCGAGGCCTTGTCGCACGAAGTGCCGCTGCTGGCACGGGTGTATCCGAATGGCGCCGCCGACGTTAACCAGTTCCACGCCGCGGGGGGTATGGCTTGGGTCATACGTGAGCTGCTGGGGGCGGGGCTGCTGCATGACGATGTTCACACCATCATCGGTCAAGGGCTGGATGCCTACACACGTGCGCCCGAGCTGCAGGATGGCGGGCTGATATGGCGGGAAATATCCACCGTCAGTGGCGACACCAGCGTGTTGTCCAGCGCCGCCCAGCCATTCAGTCCGGATGGCGGCCTGCGTCTGCTGACCGGAAATCTCGGCCGAGCCGTGATCAAAGTGTCGGCCGTGAAGCCGGAGCACCGTCTGGTCCGTGCACCCGCCGTGGTCTTCGACAGCCAGGATGCGTTTCTGGCCGAGGTCAAGGCGGGCCGGTTGGAGCGGGATTTCATTGCCGTATTGCGTTTCCAGGGGCCGCAGGCGATCGGCATGCCGGAGCTGCACAAGCTCACCCCGGCTTTGGCCAATCTTCAGGACAAAGGTTTCAAGGTCGCGCTGGTGACCGATGGTCGCATGTCGGGCGCCTCGGGTAAGGTGCCCGCAGCCATTCACGTGACACCCGAAGCCTTGAGTGGAGGACCGCTCGCCCGCGTGCAGGAGGGCGACATCCTGCTGCTGGATGCGGATCGTGGCGTGCTGCAACTGGAGGTGGAGAAAGCCGTGTTCGCTGCCCGTGTGCCCGCGCTTTTTGCTGGTGGCCATCAGCAGGGACTGGGCCGCGAATTGTTCGGCATGATGCGGCGTAATGCCAGCGGTGCCGAGCTGGGGGCGACGGTTTTCACGGATGTCTGATGCAGAGCGCCGCAAAGCGGCCCGCCTGCTGGCACTCGACCCCGCCAACAGCGTGGCGGTCGAGGCTTGCGCCGGCAGTGGCAAAACCTGGCTGCTGACTGCCCGTCTGCTGCGTCTACTGCTGGCCGGTGTGCGGCCGGGTGAAATCCTCGCCATCACCTACACGCGCAAGGCTGCGCGCGAGATCGAGGCTCGCCTGCGCTCGCTGCTGGCGGAGCTTGCCGGGGTGCCCCGCGAGCAGGCCTTGAGCATGCTCGTGGAGCGTGGGCTGACGCCGCTTGAGGCCGAACAGCAACTGCCTCGCGCGCGCAGTCTTTTCGAGACTGTGCTGCGTGCCGAACCGGCAGCCACCATTACCACCTTCCACGGCTGGTTCGCCCGTCTGTTGAGCGGAGCACCGCTTGAAAGCGGGCTCGCCGGCCGTAATCTGGAGGAGGCGGGTCGTCGTTTGTTCGACGAAGCCTGGGATGCGCTTGCCGAGGATTGCGCGCGCGATCCGCAAGGCGCTTTGGCGAGCGCTCTGCTGGATCTTTATCAGCAGGCCGGAGCCAGCAATACCCGTGCCCTGCTGCGCGCTTTTTGCGAGCGGCGTGCGGAATGGGAACTCTGGTGCAAGCAATTTGCCGATCTCGATGCCGCCGTCGGGGCTTTGTCCGAAGCGCTGGGGGCTGGTTGTGATCCCTTGCAGCCCCTCCACGGGGCGGAAAGGCTGGCTGAACTGGAGGAGTTTGCCCGTCTGCTCGGGCAGAACACTGTGAGTGACCAGGCTCAGGGCAACGAACTGGCACAGGCCGTACTGGATGCGCGCCAGCAGGGAATAGGTGAGGACTGGCTGCGGCGGATCGCATCGGTCTTTCTGACCGCGCAGCAGGCACCGCGCGCGCGCAAACCTTCCGCCGCCCAGGCCAAGCGCCTGGGGGACGGCGGCGAGAATCGTCTGCTAGCGCTGCATTCTGCGTGGAGTACACGTCTGATCGATTGCCTGGGGGCGCTGCAGGATTGCCGCAATGCGCGTTTCAATGCCCAGGCATTGCGTCTGGGGGATGTTCTGCTGGCACGTCTGGATGCGCTAAAGCGTGCCCAGCGAGTGATGGACTTTGCCGATCTGGAGGCAGAGATCGACCAGTTGCTGGCCCAGGAAGGTTCGGCCGCCTGGTTACAGGCAAGACTGGACGCACGCTACCGCCACATCCTGCTCGACGAATTTCAGGATACCAACCCCTTGCAATGGCGCATCCTGCGAGGCTGGCTGGATGCTTACCAGGATGCCGGCATGAGTCCGCCCGGTATTTTCCTGGTGGGGGATCCGAAGCAATCTATCTACCGTTTCCGGCGTGCGGAACCCCGTCTGTTCACCGCGGCAGCCGGGCATTTCGAGCAGACTTTCGGTGCGGTACGAATCAGCAATGCGCACACTTTCCGTAATGCGCAGGGCATTGTCGATCTGATGAATGCTGTGTTCGAGGGTGTCCCTGGATTCGAGCGGCAGACTGCGGAGCGCGTGGACTGGCCTTCGCGTGTGGAGCTGCTGCCCCTGGTGGCTGCGCAGGAGGACGCGGCGGAGGTTGCGATTGAAGGCATGCGCCAACCCCTGACCGAGCCGCGTCATGATCCGGAGGATCTGCGGCGTGCCGAAGAGGCCGCACAGCTCGCCAGCCGTATCCGGCAGATGGTCGGATGCTGGCGGATACGTGACGCAAAGGGGGATCGCCCCGCACGCTTCAGCGACATCCTCATCCTCACCCGACGCAAGACGCAACTGAGCATCTACGAGGGGGCATTGCGGGCGGCCGGCATTCCCTTCGTCAGCCCGGGGCAGGGCGGGCTGCTCGATACGCTGGAGGCCCAGGATCTGCTTGCCGTGCTGCGTTTCCTGGCCGATCCGGGCAACGCGCTTGCCTTGGCACATGCCCTGCGTTCACCAGCTTTTGCCGTGACGGATGAGGATCTGCTGGCGCTCTCCGCCGCCGGGCGCGATTGGTGGCCCGCCTTGCGCAGCCTGGCCGCCGCAGGTACGAATCCGAGGCTGGTGCGGGCCGGGGCACTGCTCGAAGCCTGGCTGGAGGTTTCGGCGCATCTGCCGGCGCACGATCTCATCGATCGGATCTTTCACGAGTCAGACTGGTTCGCGCGGACCCGCGCGGTATTGCCCGCCGTGCTCTGGCCGGGCGTGCAGGCCAACCTGGAGGCGCTGCTGGCCTTGGCGCTGGACGTCGACGGCGGTCGTTACCCCAGCCTGACACGTCTGGTCGATAAGCTTTCGCGTCTGTCGCAGGCAGAGGATGAAGCACCGGATGAGGGGCTGATCGCAGCCGGCACGGAAGCAGCGGGCGGGCGGGTGCGCGTCATGACCATCCACGCCGCCAAGGGGCTGGAGGCGCCCATCGTCTGGCTGATCGATGCCCATGCGCCTGCGCGCCGGGCCGATGGCTACACGGTCCTGCTCGACTGGCCCGCCGGGCAGGGCTTGCCCGGGCATTTCTCGGTGCTCGGGCGCAGCTCGGAGATCGGGCCGCTACGGGGACCGTTGCTGGAGGCGGAAGCGAAAGCCGCCGAGCGCGAGGAGCTGAATCTCCTTTATGTGGCGATCAGCCGTGCCGAACAGGTTTTCATTGCCAGCGGCATCGCACCTGCGCGTGCAACGGGTGCGACGACACACTGGTCACGCCTGGCGGCCGGTTTGGAGCGGCTCGATGTGGCTGCCGGTATTCAGGGTGGTTTGCCTGAACAGGAACGCGCGGCAGCGGATGCCGTGCCCGTTCCGTCAATCCTGGAGAAGCGATCGAGTGTGCCGCGTATCGGCAGCCTGCGTGGGGGATCACCGGTCTCTGCCGAATCGAACGCCGGGATAGACTTCGGCGCTGCTATGCATGCCTGGCTGGAAGCACACCATGCCGGCTGGCCCTTGCCCGAAGTGGCAGCGGAAGTCCGCCAGACTGCCGAAAAACTGCTTGCCCGGCCCACGTTGCAGCGCTTCTTCGATCCTGGTAGCCATCTGCGTGCCGGAAATGAGACGGCATTGCTGGATGCCAAGGGACAGCTCCGGCGCATCGATCGCTGGGTCGAGTTCGATGATGCCGTCTGGGTGCTGGACTACAAGAGCGGGCAGATGGGAGATGCTTCCCTGATGCAGGCCTATCGTGAGCAGCTTGCCGATTATGTGGCGGCGATGCGTGCAGTTTTTCCGCACAAGCCACTCAAGGCCATGCTGATCTTCACGGACGGTGGTGAATGTCCGGTGGAATGAGTCTGTGTTTCTGAAGGGGCGTGTTTGTGAGTTTTTGTGGCGCATATGAGCCCCTTTTACCTAATGGTTTTTAAAAACAGCCTTGCATTCATGGGTTTGCCCTCGAATCCTGGCGGCATGCGGGTTTTTCCTGCAGGGGTTTGTATCTTTTCAAGGGCTTGAGCAGGCCACTGCCATGTGCTTGAATGCCAATGCGTTTCTCACTTCTGTTTGGCAAGACCTCGTGAACTCCGTCTCCTGCTTCGTGCTCCGTTCTGCTGTTGCCGCTTCTGTGGCAGCCGTAGTCGTACGCGTAGTAGTAGGCGTAGGCGGCAACGCGCCGTAACGGGGACGATCCAGGCTCAAGGATTCAACCCCCGCCGGCGCGAGCTGGCGGGGGCTTTTTTTGCTCCCTCTGGCCTGCTGGCACCCACCAGGAGATCGATCATGCAATTGACCGGGGCGGAGTTGCTCGTGCAACTTCTGGAGCAACAGGGCATCACCACGGTCGCCGGGATTCCCGGCGGCCCGATTCTGCCTTTCTATCATGCGCTGGCAGCCAGCAAGCGCATCCGCCACGTGCTGGCGCGTCACGAACAGGGGGGCGGATTCATCGCCCAGGGGATGGCTCGCGTCAGTGGCCGCGCGGCAGTCTGTCTGGCATCCAGCGGGCCGGGTGCGACCAACCTGCTCACCGCCGTGGCTGATGCCAAGCTCGATTCGATTCCGCTGGTATGCATCACGGCCCAGGTGCCCAGCGCCATGATCGGCACCGATGCGTTCCAGGAAGTCGATACCTACGGGATCTCGATCCCCGTCACCAAGCACAACTGGCTGGTGCGCGACGTGCGAGATCTGCTGGAAATCATCCCGGCAGCTTTCCGCATCGCTGAGTCTGGTCGCCCGGGGCCCGTGTGGGTAGACATTCCGAAGGATGTGCTGACCGCCGGCATCGAGATTGCCCAGTTGCCTCTGCCCAGTATGCGGACGCCTGCTCCGCAGGTCGACGACGAGCAACTGGCGCGGGCTGCGGCATTGATCAACGCCGCGCGTACGCCGGTGCTCTATCTGGGCGGTGGCGTGATCGCCGGCGATGCGGCCGGGGCCGCCACCGCCTTTGCCGAGCAGGCCGGTTTGCCGACGACGATGACCCTGATGGGGCTGGGGGCCATGCCGGTGGATCATCCGTTATCGCTGGGCATGTTGGGCATGCATGGCGCCCGTTATACCAATTACGCGCTGGCAGAAGCCGATCTGCTGATCGTGCTGGGAGCGCGTTTCGATGATCGGGCAATTGGCAAGGCGGCGGAATTCTGTCCGGACGCAGCCGTGATTCATATCGATATCGACGCAGCCGAGCTGGGGAAGATCCGCCGTCCAGACGTCGCCATCCAGGGAGATGTGGCTACCGT
Organism: Candidatus Dactylopiibacterium carminicum; assembly: GCF_014736495.1. GTDB lineage: Bacteria > Pseudomonadota > Gammaproteobacteria > Burkholderiales > Rhodocyclaceae > Uliginosibacterium > Uliginosibacterium carminicum. The sequence goes on along the minus strand of NZ_MDUX01000016.1, from coordinate 20,952 downwards.
GCTGGCCTGTCTGGCGCCCCGGGTGCAAGCCAATCCACGCGCACGCTGGCTGGAGCGGATCCGTGAGCTCAAGCAGCAGCATCCGCTGGCCTTGCCGGGGAGCGAGGATGTGCGCAGCCACTATGGCCTGATCCGGGCCGTGGCCGGCCTGCTCGACGAGGGGGCGATCATCGCCACCGATGTCGGCCAGCACCAGATGTGGGTGGCACAGGCCTACCCATTCCGCCGCGCACGCCAGTTGCTGACCTCCGGAGGGCTCGGCACCATGGGTTTTGGTCTGCCAGCGGCCATCGGTGCCGCGCTGGCCGAGCCCGGGCGGACCGTGGTCTGCTTCTCGGGGGATGGCAGTCTGAAAATGAACATCCAGGAACTGGATACCGCCGTGGAAGAAGGTGTGAACATCAAGGTGGTGCTGATGAACAACCAATCCCTGGGCCTGGTGCATCAGCAGCAGGATCTGTTCTACGGCCAGCGCATTTTTGCGGCCGACTATCGCCGGCCGACGGATTTCGTGCGCATTGCCGAGGGGTTCGGCATGCAGGTCTTCGATCTTGATGCCGCCGCTGATCCGCGTGCATGCCTGGCACAGGCCATGGCCACGCGCGGCCCTTGTCTGATCCATTGCTCGATAGACGTCAACCAGAAGGTGTTTCCCATGGTGCCCCCGGGCGCTGCGAACACCGAGATGATCGGAGGCTGAGATGCGGATGGAAAACGACGACCTGAAACCCGGGAAAGTGGTGCTTGAGCTGACGGTGGCCAACCATCCTGGAGTGATGTCTCATGTCTGCGGCCTTTTCGCGCGGCGCGCCTTCAACGTGGAAGGCATCCTGTGCATGCCCACCGGTGATGGCGACGAGAGCCGCATCTGGCTGCTGGTGCTGGACGATTCACGTCTGCCCCAGATGGTTGCGCAACTCGAGAAGCTGGAGGATGTGCGCAGCGTGGGGCGCCACGGTGCGGATCGCCCGGTGTTCGAGCGTTTGCAGGCGTTCTTCGAGTAAAGCGCAGTGGTGGGAACCGGAGCGCTACGTTTGATGGCGCTCTATTTCCTGCTGTCGTCCGACTTTGCTGCCCGAGCACTTTGCAGTTTTGCCTGCCGTGTGCGTGCGTTGCCCTTGTCTTCGTCGCCGTAGACTCGCGCATCGCAGATTTTTTTGAACGGCTGAGCCGCCCATCGTTGCAACGGAACTGCATGCCCTCACAGTGTGAGATTCCTCCGGCGCCACGATCACAGGGGCGACGGCCGTTGGCCCCAGCAGAGCCGGTCATGAGCAGGATGGTGAGTGCCAATACGGCGCCTGCAGCCAATGGCATGGGGCTGTTTTTGAAGATGGAAAAACGCCGGATGCGCATGCGCTGCAGGCTAAAGCAGAGGAGATGGGCCGTTGCCCGCACGCAGCAGCACGATCAGGGCACCGGCACCGCCATCCACCAGTCTGGCCTGGCAATAGGCCATCACGTCGGCGTAGTTCATCAGCCAGCCTGCCACCAGGCGCTTCAATATCGGTTCGCGGCCCGGCGAGCCACGCCCCTTGCCGTGGATTACGCGCACGCAACGGATGCCTTTCTTGCGCCACTGGCCCATGCAGGCAGCCAACAGCTCACGGGCTTCGTCACGGTTGCAGCCGTGCAGATCCACGGCATCCTGCACCACCCAGCGCCCTCGGCGCAGATCGCGCAGCGTATTGCGCGCCACGCCATTGGCGAGATAGCGAAGTTCGTCGCCACCTTCCAGGTGCAGGTCCAGCGATGTGGGAGCGTAGATCGATTCGGCCAGTGCTGCCTGTTCGTCACGCTGATGCTGTAGCGGAACCGGGCGCGGCTTTGGAGTCTTCATCGCTACCCGGGTCTGGCGAATGGGTTGTACGCCCTGCAGGGCCTGGCCGAGCAATCGGGCTTCTTCCGGGATCTGCGTGTGCGCCGATTCGGTCAGCCAACTCGCCGGGACCCAGTCCTCTTCGCGTGTTCTTGCAGGGGCTTCCGGTTCTGCAATCCGTGGTCGGGTCACGGGTTGCGGACGTGGCTGTTCGATCCGTGCGCGATCACTGGCGGGCAACGCCTGAGCGCCTGCTACCGCGGCACGAAAGAGTTCACTGCCATCTTCCGGCAAGGCTGCATCAGCAGCCGGCCGGGGGGCAGGCTGCTGATGCAGCTTTTGCCGGAGTTCGGCAAGTGGCAGGCGATGCTTGCGCATGATGGATCGTGCGCGACGGGAAGCTTCAGAGCGCGGTCAGGTAGCGTTCGGCATCCAGCGCAGCCATGCAGCCCGTGGCAGCCGATGTGATGGCCTGGCGATAGGCATGGTCAGCCACGTCGCCTGCCGCGAACACGCCGGGAATGTTGGTCTGCGTGGCGTTGCCGTCCTGCCCGCTCTTCACCTTCAGATAGCCGGCCTCGTTCATGTCCAGCTGGCCCTTGAAGATACCGGTATTCGGCACGTGACCGATGGCCACGAAAACGCCTTGCAGGGCGAGTTCGCGCGTGGCGCCGGACTTCACGTTCTTGACGCGGACGCCGGTTACGCCTGAATTGTCGCCAAGGACCTCGTCCAGCGTGGAGTCCAGCTCGAGGGCGATCCGGCCTTCCTTCACGCGCTCCATGAGCTTGTCGATCATGATCGCTTCGGCGCGGAACTTGTCACGACGATGGACCAGGGTCACCTTGCTGGCTATGTTTGCAAGGTAGAGCGCTTCTTCCACCGCGGTATTGCCGCCACCGATCACGGCGACTTCCTGCTCCCGGTAGAAGAAGCCATCGCAGGTCGCGCAGGCTGATACACCTCTGCCCTGGAAGCTTTCTTCGGAAGGCAGACCGAGGTACTTGGCGGTGGCGCCAGTGGCAATGATCAGAGCGTCGCAGGTGTAGCTGCCGCTGTCGCCTTCAAGCAGGAAGAAGCGCTGGGTGAGCCTGGTGGTGTGGATCTGGTCGAAAATGATCTCGGTGTTGAAGCGGCGGGCGTGCTGCTCGAAACGAGCCATCAGATCCGGCCCTTGCACCCCGTCTGCGTCGGCGGGCCAGTTATCGACTTCGGTGGTGGTCATGAGTTGTCCGCCCTGGGCCAGACCGGTGATGAGCACTGGCTTGAGGTTGGCCCGCGCGGCATACACGGCTGCGGTATAGCCGGCAGGACCGGAACCGAGGATGATCAAGGCGTGATGTTGGGGCGTGCTCATGACGATGCTCCTGATGAGGTGAATCTGAAAGCTTGAAAGTATAACCGGGTAGTCAGATGCTGCCGCCTATGCCATCGATAGCCTGATGGTCTTGCGTCGGGAAGGTTTCTCCTGCGGCACCGCTCCCATATACTGTCAGCGCAGATCCGGCAGCATGCTGCTGAATGACAGTGGCGTCCTGCGGACATGGCGATCAAGAAATCGGCCAGGGGGAGATGTTATGGCAATCAGACAGACGGTTTCAGCAACGGCTTTACGTACCCTGCCGCTGTTTCAGGGGCTGGAATTGGATCGCCTTGAAGCAGTGGCGCAACTGGCCACGATGCGACGTGTTTCGCGGGGCACGGTGGTCATGCGCGCCGGCGAGGCGCCCGACAATGTCTATTTCGTGCTCAATGGCAGCCTCAAGGTGATGGTCAGTAATGTCGAGGGGCGCGAGGTGATCCTCACCATCATCGGGCAGGGCGATCTGTTCGGCGAGATGAGCGGGCTGGATGCCGAACCGCGCTCGGCCACCGTGGCTGCGATTGCAGCTTCCGATCTGGTGGTTTTCTCGCAACAGGATTTTCGTCAGTTGCTGGCCAACAATTTCGACATCTGCCTGCGCGTGATGAGCAATCTCGCGGGTCGTCTGCGCGAGGCCGACCGCAAGATCGAGAGTCTGGCGCTGATGGACGTGTATGGCCGGGTAGCAAGGCTGCTGCTGGAGCTAGCCGAGGATGTCGGCGGCGAGCGGGTGGTGCGCAAGCGCATCACCAAGCAGGACATTGCCAAGATGATCGGCGCCTCGCGCGAGATGGTTTCGCGTGTGATGAAGGATCTGCAGCTGCGCGGTCTGGTGCGCGAGCGCCATTATGGACTGGTGCTGCAGGATGGCCGACAAGAGGAATCCGCGGCCTGACGCCATGCCGGGACGGGGTTGCTGGCGCGCTATAATCGAGAGCATTTTTTTCCTGCCCTTACGCGTGCTGCTCAAACCCTTCTCTCTCTTGTTCAGATCCTCTGCCCGTTCCGTTTCTCAGCCTTTGCCGGAGAAGATCTCTGCCTTGTTGCGCGAGGTCATCTGGTTGTTGCTGGGCGCGGCTGGGGCCTATCTGGCCATGGTCCTGTATGGCTACGACAAGGCTGATCCGGGGTGGTCGCATGCTGTCGAAACGGGGCAGGTTCTCAATCCCGGTGGCCGTTTCGGGGCATGGGTGGCTGATGTTCTGCTGCAGCTTTTCGGCATTTCCGCCTGGTGGCTGGTACTGCTGATGCTGTGGGGGCTGTTCGTCGGCGGACGCCGTTTTCGCGATGATCTTGATTCCGATCAGCGCTCGCTGCTGATCGTCCTGCTGGGCTTCGGCATTGTGCTGATGACCAGTTGTGGCCTGGAGGCGATCCGCTTCCATTCGAGCCAGGTCATGCTGCCTGGCGTTCCTGGCGGGTTGGTGGGTTTCGAGTTCGGCAGTTTCGCTGTGCGCTATTTGGGCTTTACCGGCGGCACCCTACTGTTGATCGCGGCCTGGGCTGGCGGCCTTTCCCTGTTCGGTGGTTTTTCCTGGCTCAATGTGATCGAACGCATCGGTCATGGCCTTGAGCGCTTATGGGCTTTGGTGTTGCGTGCGCGGCAAGCCTGGCAGGATCGGCAGGCGGGCAAGGAAGTGGCCGTCAAGCGTGAAGAGAAGGTCAAGCGCGAGCGCAAGAAGCGTGAGGATGCGCCCCCAGTGGCCATTCACATCGAGCCGGTGCTCAAGCCTGAGCCGCTGCGCATCGTCGAATCGCGTTCCGACAAGGAGCGCCAGCAACCACTCTTCGCCGAGTTGGCTGCTGGTGGCGGATTGCCTGCACTGGGGTTGCTGGATCCGCCCAGTACCGATGTCGAGCCGCCTTCGGTCGAATCCCTCGAATACACCTCTCGCCTGATCGAACGTAAGCTGGCCGATTTCGGTGTCGAGGTGAAGGTGCTGGCCGCCTATCCCGGCCCCGTGATCACGCGCTACGAGATCGAGCCCGCAGTCGGCGTGAAGGGCGCGCAGATCATGAATCTGGTCAAGGATCTGGCGCGTGCGTTGTCGGTGATCAGCATCCGTGTGGTGGAGACTATTCCTGGCAAGACCTGCATGGGGCTCGAAATACCGAATCCGAAGCGGCAGACCGTGCGGCTCTCCGAGATCATCGGCTCCAAAACCTATCACGACACCACGTCGCCGCTCACCGTGGCGTTGGGTAAGGATATCGGTGGCAACCCCGTGGTGGCCGATCTGGCGAAGATGCCGCATTTGCTGGTGGCAGGTACGACCGGCTCGGGCAAATCGGTGGGCATCAATGCGATGATCCTGTCGCTGCTCTACAAGGCAGGGGCTGACAAAGTCCGTCTAATTCTGATCGACCCGAAGATGCTGGAGCTTTCCGTATATGAAGGCATCCCGCACCTGCTCGCTCCCGTGGTGACCGACATGAAGCATGCAGCCCACGCGCTCAACTGGTGCGTGGGGGAGATGGAGCGCCGCTACAAGCTGATGTCGGCGCTGGGCGTGCGCAATCTGGCCGGTTACAACAAGCAGATCGCCGATGGGCTGAAGTCCGGCTCGCCGATCAAGAATCCTTTCTCCCTCACCCCCGAGAACCCGGAGCCGCTGGATCCGCTGCCAATGATCGTGGTAGTGATCGATGAGCTGGCCGACCTGATGATGGTGGTCGGCAAGAAGATCGAGGAGCTGATCGCTCGCCTGGCGCAGAAGGCGCGTGCAGCAGGGGTTCATCTGGTGCTGGCCACCCAGCGCCCCTCGGTCGACGTGATCACGGGGCTGATCAAGGCCAACATTCCGACGCGCATGGCTTTCCAGGTGTCGAGCAAGATCGATTCGCGCACCATCCTCGACCAGATGGGGGCAGAGTCTTTGCTGGGCATGGGAGACATGCTCTATCTCGCGCCCGGCACGGGCATGCCTAACCGTGTCCACGGCGCCTTCGTCGATGACAAGGAAGTACACAAGGTCGTCGAATTCCTCAAGATCACCGGCCAGCCCGATTACGTGGAAGGCATCCTCACCGGTGCCAGCGAAGAGGGCGGTGGTGAATTCGGCGGCGACCTCTTCGGCGAGGGCGGCAGCGGGGGCGAGAGTGACGAACTTTACGACAAGGCCGTTGCCGTAGTGCTGCAGACGCGCCGCCCCTCCATTTCGCTGGTGCAGCGGCATCTGCGGATCGGCTACAACCGTGCGGCCCGCCTCATCGAGCAGATGGAGCAGGCCGGGCTGGTCTCAGCCGCCAATGCCACGGGGGCCCGCGAAGTGCTGGCGCCGGCGCGCGAATCCTGATTCTTACTATCCTGCATTCATGAAAAAAATTCTTCCCGCGCTGTTGTGCCTGCTCGCACCGGCCCTTGCTTCCGCTGCCGCCCTCGACCAGCTCAAGCACTTCCTCGAACAGACCAAGACCGCGCGCGCGAGTTTTTCGCAGCAGGTGATCACCAAGACCGGCCGTCCGGGCCAGCAGGCCAGCGGCAGCATGAGTTTCCTGCGTCCCGGTAAATTCCGCTGGGAATACACCAAGCCCTACAACCAGCTGATCGTTGGGGACGGCAGCAAGCTGTGGAGTTACGACAAGGATCTCGAGCAGGTGGTGATCAAGCCAATGGGCGACACACTGGGCGCCACGCCGGCCGCGCTGCTCGCGGGCAGCAACGATCTGCAGAAGAACTTCACGCTGCGGGAAGATGGGACCGCGAACGGGCTGGAATGGCTGGAGGCCACGCCGCGCACCAGTGAGGCCGGTTTCGAGCGGGTACGCATCGGCCTCAAGGACAACCTGCCGCAGGCCATGGAAGTGCGTGACAACTTCGGCCAGACCACGATGCTGAGTTTCACCGGCTTCGAGCGCAATCCGCCGTTGCCGGCTGATCAGTTCCGTTTTACCCCGCCACCGGGTGTCGACGTGGTCGGTGAGTGAAGCTTCTCTAGGCGCAGATGTGATGCGGCCAGGGCCGCATCGCCTGTCTCCACGAAGGGCAGTATTCCCAGGCAGGGCGCTGGCAACAGTGTCTGCAAGGTCGCCAGGTTTTCCTCTAGGCGCATCATGCGCGGGCTCAGCGTGTTGCCTATCCAGCCTGCCAGCGGCAGCCCCCGCGCGGTGATGGCTTCCGCTGTCAGCAGCGCATGATTGATGCACCCCAGACGCAAACCGACCACCAGGATTATCGGTAGCCTGAGGCTCTGCGCCAGGTCGGCGCTGTCAAAGTTTTCCCCAAGCGGCACCCGGAACCCGCCGACGCCCTCTACCACGATACGTTCGGCGTGTGGCTGCAAGGCGGAAAACCCCGTGAGGATTTCCGCCTGCTCAATGCTGCGTCCTTCTTCCCGTGCGGCGATGTGCGGTGCGACGGCTGCCTGAAGACAGATCGGGTTGATTTCGGCCAGCGTGAAGCCGGGGCTGCCGGCCTGCTGAAGCCGACGGGCGTCTTCGTTGCTCCAGCGCTCCTCCAGCCATTCGGCGCCTGCTGCCACCGGTTTGTAGCCCACTGCGCGATATCCCTGGCTACGCCAGGCGTGGAGCAGGGCGCAGCTGGCGAAAGTCTTGCCGATCTCGGTATCCGTGCCTGTGAGGAAAAAGGCTTGCTGCATGTTGTGTGTCCGTTCAGGGGCGGCGCGCGAGCAGATAGATCACGTCATAGCTGGCGCGCAGACCGGCGCTTTCCCGATGGGGTTCGTAGGCGGCCTGGAATGCAAGCCAGGCTGAGCGGGACAGCAGGCCGCGTCGCCGCGGCGCGTCCAGACTATGGGCGCCGATGGCGCGCAGCTCGCGCAGCAGGCCTGCAAGGTCAGGCGTGTGGGTACATTCCGTTTCGCATTTCACCTGGATGTCGATGAAGCCAGCAGCGGTGGCTGCCTGTTGCAATTCATCGGCGAGGGTGAAGTTGCGAACATGGGTGTGTCCGTCGATACCGCGGAAGGCCTGCCGCAGCTCCCAGAGCGTGTCCGGCCCCAGCGTGGCGACCTGCAGCAACCCTCCTGGTGCCAGCACGCGGGCGGCTTCCTGCAGTGCGCGTGATGCGTCGGTCCACTGCCAGGCCAGACTTGACCAGTAGAGGGCTACGCTGCCATCGCTCAGGGGTAGCGCTTCGATGTCGCCGCATATACCACCCGTGCGGTGGCACATGCCGATGGCCGCGTCGAGCGGCAGTAGTCTGGCCTCGGGATGGTGGCTCCGCAGTACGGAGGCTGCCTGGCCGGTGCCGCTGCCCGCATCGAGCAACAAGCCCCGACAGCTGTGGGGTGTCAGCCCGGCAAGCTGCGCGATGATGCGTCGCTGTACTCTGGCCGCCTGGTCATAGCTTTCCGCGGCTGCGGAGAATGCCGCGCGGATGAGCGCCAGCTCAGTCATCGACGAGCGCCTGCAAGCGTGCGGCCAGTTGTTCCGGGCTGGAGAAGAGCGGGGCATGGCCCGCATCGGCAAGCACTTCGAGCGGAGCATCGTACCGCTCGGCGAGCCATCGGGCAGCCGCCAACGGCATCAGCTTGTCCTGCGCGCCATGCAGGAGGTGAATGGGGCAGAGGGGGCGCGCAATCGGGCGCAAATCGGTGGTGAGCAGATCTTCCAGTCCGGTAGGCAGGCTTGGGTCGTCAGCGTCTACCTGGCCGGACTCCAGCAGTGGCGCGAGCTGCGCACGCTGCACGTCCCCAAGCACCTGCAGGGCCAGGAAGCGCTGCTTCACGCGCTCAGGCATGCGGGAAAACTGTTGCCGGAATGCCATCACGGTTTCTTCCGCCAGGCCATGAGGCCAGTCCGTACCTGCCACGAAACGAGGGCTGGCTGCGATCAGATAGAGCCCGCTCACGACTTGTGGATGACGCTGTGCCAGTCGTAGCGCCAACTGAGCGCCCAGTGACCAGCCCAGCACCCAGGTGGGGGCCTTGAGCTGGCGTGCCAGATCATCCGCCAGACGGAGTGTTCCCAGGCGCCAGTCAAGATCGGGTGTCGAGATCTGCCAGTCCGGCAGGGCTTGTACGAGTGCTTGCCACAGCCTTCCGCCGTAGCCCCAGCCATGCAGACAGAGCAGATTCACGTCTGCCCTCCGGCAATTTCATGCAATGCATCGCACAGGCGACCGATGTCTTCGAGGCTGTGCGCGGCCGATACGGAAATGCGCAGTCGCGCGCTGCCGGCTGGCACGGTGGGCGGGCGGATGGCGGGTACGCGCAATCCGCGTGCGAGCAGCGCCTCGCTGAGCGTTACTGCCGCTTCGTTACTGCCAACAATGAGTGGCTGTATCGGTGTGCGCGAGGGTAGCAGCGGCCAGGGCAGGCCGGTCAGCCCGGTTTGCAGCGCCTCGATCAGATGTGCCAGATGCGCGCGGCGCGTGTCGCCCTGTTCGATCAGACGCAGCGCTTGCTGTGTGGCTTCGGCCAGCAGCGGTGGTGCAGCGGTGGTGAAGATGTAGGGGCGTGCCTTCTGCCGCAACCATTCGACAAGCAGTGCGCTGCCGGCCACGAAGGCTCCTGCAACGCCAGCGGCCTTGCCCAGCGTACCCATCAGGATCAGGCGTAGCGCACTCAGCCCGGCCTCGGCAAGGCTGCCGCGCCCCTGCGGACCGAGTACGCCGAAACCATGGGCGTCGTCGATCAGCAGCTAGGCATCGTGGCGGTCAGCCAGCATCAGTAGATCGGCCAAGGGAGCGATATCACCATCCATGCTGAATACTGCATCGCTGACGATGAGCTTGCGCCGGGCCTGACTGCCTTCCAGCTGGCGGGCAAGCATGCTCAGATCGCAATGCGCATAGCGTAGAAGGTCCGCGCGTGCGAGCCGGGCGCCGTCAATCAGGGAGGCGTGATTCAGGCGGTCCGCAAAGATCGCATCACCACGGCCGAGCAGGGCAGGCATCACTGCCAGATTGGCGAGATAGCCGGTGGAAAAGCCCAGTGCAGCTTCGAAGCCCGTGAAGGTGGCCAAGGCCTGTTCAAGTGCTTCGTGTGCCACAGTATGGCCGCTGACCAGATGCGAAGCGCCCGCGCCGACCCCCCAGCGCCGGGCCGCGCCGGTTGCTGCAGCAATCAGTTCGGGGGCATTGGCCAGACCGAGGTAGTCATTGCTTGCGAAGGCCAGAAACTCGTTGCCATCGGCATCGTGCTCGCGTGGGCCGCAGGCCGCTTGCTGGATGCGGCAGGCACGCCGCAGGCCTGCGGCTTCGTGTTCGGCCAGGGCAGCCGCCAGCGCGTCGTCCAGCGAGGAGACAGAAGTATTCATGCGTGGGGAAACTCAGAAACGGTCTTTCCAGGCGCGCAAGGCGGTAAAGACGTCCAGCGGCGTCGCCAGCGCGTGGCCGGCGACGTGCTTGGCGGCGCTGCGTACGGAAGCTTGATCGCAGCGCAGGAAAGGATTGGTGGCAAGCTCTTCGGCAATGTTGCCGGGAAGTGTCGGCTGGCCTGTTTCGCGCAAGGCGACACAATGGGCCTGACGTTGCGCGATCAAGGGGTTGTTGGGCTCGACAGCGGCGGCGAATTGCAGGTTGGACAAGGTGTACTCATGAGCGCAACAGACCTGGGTGTCGCCAGGCAGACGGGCCAGCAGGTTCAACGAGGCATGCAGTTGCGACGCCGTGCCACCGAGCAATCGGCCGCAGCCAGCGCCGAACAGAGTATCGCCGCAGAACAGCGCACCAGCGCCCAGATAGGCCAGATGCTCTGGCGTATGTCCTGGGACCGCGAGCACTTCAATGCTTTGGTCGAGTCCTGGGAGATCGAAAGTCTCTCCACCCTTGAGTGGATGATCAACTTCGGGAAGCCCTGTGGGACCGAAGACCGGTACTGGCCAGCGCTGCCGCAAGACGGTTACGCCGCCGGTATGGTCGGCGTGATGGTGCGTCAGCAGGATTGCGCTGAGTTTGAGCCCTTGCGATTGCAGCCAGGTTTGCGCGGGCGTGGCTTCGCCGGGATCGACCAGGACGCAATCCCTGCCATCGGACAGTGACCAGATGTAGTTGTCGCGCAGGGCGGAAAAAGGAACAATCCGAAGCTCGCTCTTCATGTCCCGGATTCTAGGCCAAGTCGTATGCACGAGGCGCATTCACCATTCTGTCTGCCCTGGGTGGATTCACCGCGAGGGCGTTATCTGTTGGGCTGGGAACAGCAACAGGTCGATCTGCTGGTAGCTGACATGTTCGGCTTCAACGCGTTGCAGGTGGGCCTGTGTGACGTCGACTATCTGCGCGCGAACCGCATGCGTTACCGGTTGCGTGCCGGCTTCGGCGATCAATGTCGGGGCGTTGCGGTGCTGGCGGCGGTCGAGGAATTGCCGTTTGCCACACAGAGTCTGGATCTGGTGGTGCTGCCGCATGTGCTGGAGTTCTCCTCGCATCCGCATCAGGTGTTGCGCGAAGTAGAGCGTATCCTGTTGCCGGAAGGGCAGGTCGTGATCACAGGATTCAACCCTTTCAGTCTTTGGGGCGTGCGGCGAGCCTTGGCCGGCAATTTGGGCGAGGCGCCCTGGAGTGGGCAATACCTGTCCACCGTGCGCTTGCGGGACTGGTTCAGCCTGCTGGGCTTCGAGCTGCGCAGCAGCCGTGTAGGCTGTTACGCACCGCCGGTGAGGACGGAGCACTGGCTGCGCCGCTGGGCGTTCATGGAGGCTGTCGGTACCTGGGCCTGGCCCTTTGCAGGAGGCGCTTACGTGATGCATGCCGTCAAGCGCGTGCAGGGAATGCGCTTGATCACGCCAGCCTGGCGTAACGGTAAGCGACGCAAGGCCATGGTGCCGGTAGCACACAAGGTCCGGCGCAACTGAGTGCGTCGACCTCAATCATTCCATGTTGGAATCAGATGGATCAGATCGAGATATTTACCGATGGAGCCTGCTCGGGAAACCCCGGACCGGGCGGTTGGGGCGCCATTCTGCGGGCTGGAGGCCACGAACGAGAGTTGTGGGGCGGCGAGCCTGCCACCACCAATAACCGCATGGAAATGTTGGCAGTAATTCGTGCCCTGGCAGCACTCAAACGTCCGGTGCAGGTTCGCCTGCACACTGATTCGCAGTATGTGCAGAAAGGCATGACCGAGTGGATTCACGGCTGGAAGAAGCGTGGCTGGAAGACAGCGGACAAATCGCCGGTGAAGAACGAAGATCTGTGGCGAACGCTGGATGCCGAGGCTGCACGCCATCAGATCGAGTGGATCTGGGTGCGCGGTCATGCAGGCCATGCAGAGAACGAGCGCGCTGATGAACTGGCGCGTAGGGGGGTGGAAGCCGTGCGCATATCAGGCACGGCTGTGAGCGAAGGGTAAGCAGAAGGAGTCAGACGCCGGAATAGGCCGAGAAGCCACCGTCCACGGCGATGATGGAACCGGTGACGAAGCCCGACGCTCGGGACTCGGCCAGCCATAGCAGGGCGCCGATGAGTTCGTCGGCCTCGCCAAAGCGGCGCATCGGTGTCTGTGTGATGACTTTTTGCGCGCGTGGTGTGTAGTTACCATCCTTTTCCAGCATCAGTTCGCGATTCTGCTCAGTGATGAAAAAGCCGGGGGCGATGGCATTTACGCGGATGCCGGACTGCCCCAGGTGTACCGCCAGCCACTGCGTGAAATTGCTGACGGCCGCCTTGGCTCCGCTGTAAGCAGCCACTTTGGTCAACGGGCGGAATGCCGACATCGACGAGATGTTGATGATGCTGCAGCCGCTGCGGCCGAGCATTTGCCGTGCGAAGACCTGACTGGGGAGTACGGTGCCCATCAGGTTGAGGTCGAACACGAATTCAAAGCCCTCCATACCCAGATCAAAGAAGCTGGATTGCTCGGGGCTATTGCCGGCCGTGGCTGCATCGAAATATTCCTGACCGGTGACTCCCTTGGGGTGATTGCCGCCGGCGCCGTTGATGAGGATGTCGCACGGGCCCAGATCAGCCGCAATGGCGGCCGCTGTCTGCTCGAGTGCCACACGATCAAGCACGTTGCATGAATAGCCTTTGGCTTTGCCGCCCTTGCCTTCGATTTCATCAGCCAGACGCTGGGCTTTGGCCTGATCGCGGCCGATGATTGCGATGCTGGCACCGCTGGCCGCCAGAGCGCGGCACATGGCGGCGCCGAGGATGCCGGCTCCGCCGGTGACCACAGCTACCTTGCCGGTGAGGTCGACGGAAAAGGGAAAAGCAGGACTTGCTTGGCTCATGCGGGGCTTTCGACAAAAGAAAGGCGGCCTGGGCCGCCGGGGAGGGAGTCAGCCGCCAGCTTTCTTGCTGGCCGCGGAGCGGTTAGGACAGTCTGGCGTAGTGCACTCGGCGTACAGATACATCGCGTGTTCGCGCAGCTTGAAGCCATTGGCTTCGGCTACGGCGTTCTGTCGGGCTTCGATCTGAGGATCATAGAACTCCACCGCTCGGCCGCAGTTGATGCAGATGATGTGGTCGTGATGATCGCCCTGATCCAGTTCGAACACGGCTTTGCCGGTTTCGAAATGATGGCGCTTGAGAATCCCCGCCTGCTCGAATTGCGTGAGCACGCGGTAGATGGTGGCCAGGCCGACGTCCATCTCTTCGGACAGCAACTGACGATAGACATCTTCGGCCGAGAGATGGCGCTCCCTTGTACGCTGGAACAGGTCCAGGATCTTCAGGCGCGGCATCGTAGTCTTGAGGCCGGACTTTTTGAGGCTGGTGGTAGGCATTGTGTCTCCGGACTTGGGGCGTGGGCCGTATGATATAGTCTGGGGCCGGCTTGTGGAACGCGGGCCGGCACATGGATGGCTGTCGTCAAGCCTTGTTTCGATTGTCTCCGAACATCATCCGATGACCTTCTTCAAGAATTCCAGTCGTATGCGGCTTGCCACTCTGGCACTTGCCCTTGGGGGCATTGCCGGTTGCTCCTCCCAGGCCGTGACCAGCGTGATCCGCCCCTTCCGTATCGATGTCCGTCAGGGTAACTACGTCAGCCAGCATTCGATAGACCAGCTGCAGCCAGGGATGACCCAGGATCAGGTGCGTTTTGTCATGGGTTCTCCCATGCTTGTCGATATCTTCCATGCTGACCGTTGGGACTATGTCTACCAGTTCTCTCCGGGGCGAGGTCAGGAAGAACATCGCAGAACCAGCGTGTTCTTCGTTGCCGGCAAGCTTGATCGCGTGGAAGCCGGTGCTCTGCCCAAGGAGCCTGATCCTGCCTCGCTGCCGCGTGTGATCGACATCGACAGCCCTCAGGGCTGAAGCATTTCCAGGAGTGAGTTCGTGACAGTGAAGCTTGCAATTGCAGGAGCATCCGGCCGTATGGGCCGTATGCTGATTGAAGCCACGGCCGCAACGCCGGATGCAGAATTCGTCGCGGCACTTGACCGTGCGGACAGCCCTTTCATCGGCCGTGATGCCGGCGAACTGGTTGGTACTGCCTGTGGTGTGATTGTAGGCAGTGATTTGAACGCCGCTTTTCAGAAAGCCGATTGCCTGATCGATTTCACGCGTCCGGAAGCAACCCTGGCGCATCTGCAAGTGGCACGGCATCTGAAGCGTGCGATGGTTATCGGCACCACGGGCTTCACCGCCGAACAGAAAGCGGAGATCGCCGAAGCTGCACGCGAGATCCCGGTCGTATTCGCACCGAACATGTCGGTCGGAGTCAATACGGTATTCAAGTTGCTGGACGTGGCTGCGCGCATTCTGGCTTCAGGGTATGACGTCGAAGTCTTCGAAGCACACCATCGCTACAAGGTTGATGCACCTTCCGGAACGGCCCTGCGTATGGGTGAAGTGGTGGCGCAGGCTTTGGGGCGCGATCTTCAGGAGTGTGCCGTGTATGGTCGTGAAGGCGTGACCGGTGAGCGCACGCCTGAAACCATTGGTTTCGCTACCGTGCGCGGTGGTGATGTGGTGGGCGATCACACCGTGATGTTCTGCGGGTTGGGAGAGCGCGTGGAGATCTCGCATAAAGCCGGCAGCCGCATGCCGTATGCCACCGGAGCCTTGCGTGCAGCAGTGTTCCTGCAGGGGCGTAACGCCGGCCTGTTCGACATGCAGGATGTTCTGGGCCTGCGTTGAGGTCAAGTTCTGCTGACGATGGATTCGGCCGGCGAGTAGCCGGCCGTTTCGTTGGCTCAAGCCAGGCGGCATGTGTCCGTTGACTCTTCATGCGGCCCAGCAGGGCGGTACAGGATGCCGATAGACAGGGAGAGGCAGTGCCATGGGCAGACGTCGCCATGAGGAAGAGCACGACAACCACGAACGCTGGCTGGTCTCTTATGCAGACTTCATTACCCTGTTGTTTGCCTTCTTTGTCGTCATGTATGCGATCAGCTCGGTCAACGAGGGTAAATATCGTGTCTTGTCCGACTCTCTGGTTCAGGCCTTCCGTGCGGTCGATAATGAAACCGCATTGCCGATCTCTCCGCCTCCACGGCCAGGGGCTACGCCGATTGCCGCGATAGCACCACAAGTGCAGGTTCGCCCGGATCCCCGGCTGGAGGCACGCAAGGCTGAGATGCTTCAGCGCATGCGCAATATGGCTGATGAGGTCCGACGTGTGCTTGAGCCATTGGTTCGCGGTGGGCAGGTACGCGTGACAGAGGGCGTCAACGGTATTTCCATCGAGATCAACGCCAGTGCGCTATTCGCGCCCGCAGAAGCGCAGCTTGGTGCTGATGCTTCGCGTGCGCTGTATGCCGTGGCGGGAGTGCTGGCGCAGGGAGGATTTCCGATCAAGGTGGAGGGGCATACCGACAGTCTGCCCATCAACACGGCGCTTTTCCCTTCCAACTGGGAGCTTTCGGCTGTGCGTGCGTCCAGCGTGGTCAGGCTGTTTGTGGCTGCTGGCGTCAACCCCGGGCGATTGACCGCGGCGGGCTATGCAGACCAGCGCCCGGTGGCGGATAACGCATTGGCAGAAGGACGGGCACGCAACAAGCGCGTGACCATCCTAGTGGAGTCCATGCTGCCTGAAATGGAATTGGCGGCAACACCTTCGGCGCAATCAGCAACGATCCCCGAAACTCCGTTACGGGTGCGAGATGCTGATGGTGCGTTGGGCACGCCATCCAATATCAGATTGGTGCCGGCTGGAAGTCAGCCTCAATAACTGCCGAGGGAGCGCGATCCGGGGCGGGTGCGGGAAGCGCCATCCGGGCCATAGACAGTCGGCTGGTCTGAGTGGGCCATGAGAATGGCTAGCGCCTGATGGTTGTGGGCCAAGCGTTGCGTGAGGATCAGACCGTTGGTTTCGTTCAGGTTGCGAGCACGAATGGCCAACTCAAGATAAGTCTGCCATGCGGGCAGGTCTGCCTCATCCAGCAAGCTTTCCACGCCTTCGCGGCTTGCCTCGACCCCGGCCTGGGTCAATACAGCCGTGCGGCTGTCCGCGAACTGCTGGAACTGGCGCGCAAATCGATTCTTTTCTTCGGAAATTGCGAACAACGGCTCCACATCGCGCTGCCCAAGTATTTGTTGCTCGCGCTCAAGCAACTGCGCAAATTCGCCCAGCTGCCGAGTTTCGGCAACCAGCAAGCTGAGTAAGCGGGTGCGCAGGGCGTTGCGGTCAGCCAAAGTTACGTGCTCGGAACTTGGGCCGAGAGCATCTGACGGACGCTGTCGAGCAAGCCATCTGCCACTTTTTCCGGATTGACACGGAACTGGCCTTGCGTGATGGCTTCCTTGATCTCCTGCACCTTGCCACTGTCCACTACCGGCGTGTCGGCGATGGTCTGTTCAAGTTTCTGCAGATGGCTGGCGAACGAGGACAGCTGGACCTGGGAGCCATTGCTGGCAGTAGGCGCGGCATCACGTGTCGGGCGGGCCCTTGGCTCGCTCGTCACCGATCCGGGCGACTTCACATTGGTTTCGATTTTCACGGCGTTTTCCTTCGGCTCGGATGGTCAATAAACCGGCAAAGCTTTTTGTTTTATAAGGAATTTATGTTCCTTCAGCTGCCTTATCGGAGCCGTATGGGAAAACTTTAGGGGTTTTTCCGCATGCACTCAAGCAACTATGGCTCAATTTACGGCGATTGAGTTTTGTACTTGAATGCCATCGTCAATGCGGAACCTCTGCAACGCCCGGCTCACTTGCGATGGCCGTGATGATGCGTCCGCTGGAGAGACGCACGCGTACCGTTTGTCCGGGCCCTGCGGCATTCAGGGCACGCCCCTCGTTGCTCACGCTGAAACCCTGGCCGGAGGTACGCAGGAAGACGGTGTCGCCTGCGCGAATCAGCGTCAGGGGGCGCAGATGATTGCCTTGCAGTGCCCTGCCTGCTGGCAAGGCCAGTGCAGTATGGCGGCCGATGGCTTCCTGCATGGAGAAGATTGCATTGCCTGGCAGTTCCGTCAGCTCTCCGTGCGCGGTGGTGAGGTCTTCATTGCCGAGAACCTGACCATTGCTGACTGGGCGGGCCGTGACCAGATAGTCGCCCGCTACGCGAACTTCAACAGCGAGATAGAGGGAACGCGTGGCGCCTGTCGTACAGCGCATGGACAGCGAGAAGCGCCCCCAGGCACGCACGCCTGGCGGCAGGCTGGCCTGCCACCGGCGACAGGGGGTTCCGCGCGCGAGCTCCGGAGTCGGGCTCAATTGGATGGTGACTGTGCCTGGGTATTCGTTTGTCTGGCGTTCGAGAAAGGCGCGTGCTACCTCGGCGAACGCGTCGTCTGCGCTGGCCATGGCAGTGTGAAGCAGGAGGGGCAGACAGCAGAGGATAAGGCGCGACTTCATGGGATGACGTCCAAACAAGAACAGGAAGGATAGCTGGCTCCATGCCCACTTGGGGATGTGCGGCTTGCGGCAATGGACGAATGGGGCGGCAAGGCTTGCCGGCGAATCTTTTTCCTTTGGGCGTGCTTTGCCGGATTGGCGGGCGTTTTGCCGCTTTATCGCTCTCTCGTGCCTGGTTTTGCGGTCTTAGCATGCATGGCACGGAAGCTGCAAAGAGAGCGCCAGGGAATCTGGAGATGGCGCGATGGGTGCGGCGGTCCTGTTTGAGGAAATTTTGAGTGGAGTGGAGAAGATGAACGTCCAGCTCGACAACGCATTGCGCTTTCACCAGACGGCACTGAATCTGCGTGCCCAGCGCCAGGAAGTCCTGGCTGCGAACATCGCAAATGCTGATACGCCCAACTACAAGGCCAGGGACATCGATTTCCGCTCTTCCCTGAATCAGGTCATGGCGGGGCGTACCGGCCCACTGCAACTGGCAAATACTTCTGAACGCCATATTTCCGGGCGGGGAGCCGAAGATGGTTCTAGCGCTCCGCTATATCGCGGAGAACTGCAGTCCAGCGTGGACGGCAATACGGTCAATATGGATACAGAGCGTGCGGCCTTTGCTGAAAACGCGTTGCAGTACGAAGCCAGCCTGACGTTTATCAACGGTTTGCTGCGCACCATGCAGCAGGCCATCAGCGGACAGTAAGCGGAGACTGATCATGAGCATGCTCAATGTCTTCCAGATTGCCGGTTCCGCACTCAACGCCCAGTCCGTGCGTTTGAACACCACCGCCAGCAATCTGGCCAACGTGGAGAGCGCGCTAGGGCCGGACGGGCAGCCATACAGAGCCAAGCAGGTCGTTTTCCAGGCGGTGCCGATGGGAGACAGCGGGCAGGGCGTGCGGGTGAAGCAGATCGTCGAGAGCGCTGCACCCGGCAGGCTGGTCTATGACCCGAAGAGCCCCGTGGCGAATGCAGAGGGTTACGTGACGCTCTCTAACGTTGATGCCGTCGAAGAGATGGTCAACATGATTTCGGCGTCGCGTGCTTACCAGAACAACGCAGAAGTGATGACGACTGCGCGGACTTTGATGCAGAAGACTCTGACCATCGGGCAGAGCTGATAGCAAATGATCGGGAGTATCTGACATGGCCGTTACTACCAATACCTCGACGGATATCTATTCCTCGATTAACAGCAGCCGCACCACCACCAAGGCAAGTGCCGCGGATGAGGTGCAGACCCGTTTCCTGACGCTGCTGACTGCTCAGCTCAAGAACCAGGATCCTCTGAGCCCGATGGAAAGCGCGGAAATGACTTCGCAGCTTGCACAGATCAGTACTGTGGAAGGGGTGACCAACCTGAACACCACGCTGACAAGCCTGGTGGACAGGCTGCAATCGAATGATTCGTTGCAGGCATCTGCACTGATCGGGCATGCCGTGCTGGTGCCCGGGGATCAGGTGCAGGTCTATGAAGGGATGGGTGTCGGCGGCTTTGAACTGGCATCTGGGGCCGACCAGGTCACCATCACCATCACCGACTCGAACGGTCTGGAGGTCCAGCGCATGGATTACGAAGCGCTGGATGCCGGAACACACGAGTTCGTATGGGATGGCAAGAACGCTGCAGGCACGACTGTTGCTGATGGTACCTACAAGATGACGATTACCGCGTATTCCAACGGTGACAAGGTGAAGGCCTCCACGCTCGAGTTGGCGACGGTTGGCAGTGTGGTGACCGGGGGCAGTGAAGTCCTGGTCGATGTGGGGCGTCTGGGACGCGTTTCGCTCAACGATATCAAGCTGATTCTGTAATCAGGAGCTCATCATGGCATTTCAACAAGGTCTCAGCGGGCTCAATGCCGCCTCCAAGTCGCTCGACGTGATCAGCAACAACGTGGCCAACGCATCCAACGTCGGCTTCAAGCTGTCCGGCACGATCTTTGGCGATGTGTATGCTTCCGCGCTCAACGGTGCCAGTGCCGGGTTGCAGGTCGGTATCGGTACATCGGTCAATAAGGTCGCGCAGACCTTCAACCAGGGCAACATCACGCCGACCAACAATCCGCTGGACGTGGCCATCAATGGTGGCGGCTTCTTCCGCATGAATCTGGATGGTGCCATCGCCTATACGCGCAATGGTCAATTCCAGATCGATAAGAACGGCTACGTCATCAACTCGCAAGGGTATCGCCTAACAGGTTATCCGGCCGATTCCACCGGTACGATCTTGCCGGCGAATCCGCAGGACATCTACGTGGATACGGCCGACCTGATGCCGGTACAGACCTCCTCCATCGAGATGGGGCTGAGCCTCGACTCCCGCAAGACGGCTCCAGCCAACCCGTGGGTTGTCGGTGCCACGACGCCGGATGCCAGCACTTACAACTCATCGACTTCCGTCACGGTCTATGACAGCCTGGGCAACTCCCATCTGATGACCCTGTACTTCGTGACGCAAGGTTCCGGCAGCTGGAACATGTATACCCAGCTCGACGGTGGCGCCACATCCGCCACGCCTACGGCCCTGACTTTTGACACTGCTGGCCAGCTCACCACCACGATGCCGCTGACCATTGCCGGGCTTGCCGTGACGACTGGCGCGGCCACGCCTTTCGATGTCTCTCTGGATCTGACGGGCAGTACGCAATATGGCAGTGCCTTCGGTGTGAACCGGCAAACTCAGGATGGTTACGCTTCCGGCCGTCTGTCCGGCGTGACGATCGACAGCGATGGCATTATCCAAGGACGCTACAGCAACGGGCAGACACGCAATCTGGGTCAGATCGTGCTGGCCAACTTCCCCAATGCCCAAGGGTTGATCTCGCTGGGGAGCAACCTGTGGGCCGAATCGCCCTCGTCCGGGCAGCCGCTGGTGGGCACACCGAACTCCGGCAACCTCGGGGAACTGACCGCCGGGGCCGTCGAGGAATCGAACGTCGATCTCACAGCTGAACTGGTGAACATGATCACTGCTCAGCGCAATTACCAGGCCAACGCGCAATCGATCAAGACCCAGGATCAGATCATGCAGACCCTGGTGAACCTGCGCTGATAGGCATTGATGGCGTCTGAGCAACCGTCTTGGCCGTCAAGCGCTATGCATAGTCGAATCCCACATCGAGC
>NZ_MDUX01000015.1 GCF_014736495.1 Candidatus Dactylopiibacterium carminicum | reverse complement strand
CCACTTGGTTGCCAGCTTAAGGCTTCGAAGTGTCTAGTGAACCGGGGGCGATTCAGGAGCCGGAATGGATGAGGAAGCGCTTCCTGCTCCACCGCCAGCGCGTGGACCGCACCATCCAGCCCAACCTTGTTGGCACAGCACAGTGACCAATCCGCCAGCCCTCGCATTGCCGCACCGGATGACAGATTGACCAGTGTCTTGCTGCAAGGCATATCGGTGAAAGTGCTGAGTATCGTCTGCATGAACAGCAGACCGCTGCCCAGGTTGAGATTCAGGCGTTCCAGTACTGCTTCCGCATTGACACGCGTGAGTGGTCCTACGGGAGTCAGCACAGCTGCCTTGTTGAAGGCCAGGATTTCAGTCCAGGAGTGATTGCTCAAGGGAGCCAACGTCGCGTGGATGCAGGCCTGTGCAGCCAGCGGCTTGCTCAGGCCACATCGTACTGACCATGGGTGCGGCGCGCTGCGCGAGAATTCAACGAGCGTGGTTCCGAGCTGCAGGCAGTGGTTAAGCCAAGGCTGAGCACAGCCCCCGTGACGCACCGGCGATAACGGCCAGGCACATGCTCAGTTTGTTCTCATCAGGGATTGCAATTTCTGGATACGGAGTTCAGGCAGGTGCAGCAGTACATGGCTGCTGTGGCAACTTGCATCACGGACGCGCCGGAAACCGAATTGCGTGCAATAGAAGGAAGCATGCTGCCGCGGGCATTCTGTAACGATGTCTGTGATACCCCAGGTACTGACCGATTCGGCCAGCACCTGAATCATGGGCGGCAGTAAAGGCGTGAGATGTGCGCTGCGATCAAAGACTAATTGTTCGACTTCGGCCAGCCGGGCACCGCACGCGCGTAAACGATCGAGACTGGCACGATGGCGACGGTCGAGATGCAATCCGTGTGTGCTGTCGCGGTGCAGCGCAATGACGCCGCGGGCTCGGGGCTGACTCGATCTTACGGGGCCGACTGATAGTGCGAGTGCTACCGCGTGATCTTCTGGATGGGCTGCGTGGTTTGGGTCGAAGACCCTGGCCGGCGCCAGCTGGAAATGCTCCAGCAGGGCACGCGCCTGTTGCAGTTGCCATGTGGATGCTGCCAGCCCGATGCGTAGCGTGCAGCCAGCGACTTCTAGGCAGCTTTCCAACGCCAGTTCACGGAGACTTTCAAACAGCAAAGGATGTTGGTCCACGCACAGATCCGCACGCTGGATGCGCGTGCACTGATAAGCGCTGCCGGCAGGCGGTGGGAAGACTTTGTCCCTGGCCACGGTGGACTCCGATGTAATGCCTCTAAGGGCTAATTCATTCGTGCTACACCAAAACGCCTACTCATTATAGGGACATCGGATTACGCGGCCATGATTTTTCTGAGTTTTTTCCTCTTGCGGCGGTTTTTACGCGATATTCGTCAGTAGGCTTTACTGTCCTTCAGCATGAGGCCGACAGTCTTGGCGATGATCCAGAGATCCAGCGACAGGCTCCAGTTGCGCAGGTATTCCAGATCGTATTCGATGCGCTTTTCCATCTTGTCCACCGTTTCGGTCTCTCCACGGCAGCCATTCACCTGGGCCCAGCCAGTGATGCCGGGCCTGACCTTGTGGCGGATCATGTAGCCTTTGACCTGCCGGCGGTATAGCTCGTTGTGCGCGACGGCATGCGGACGAGGGCCGACGATGCTCATGCGTCCTTGCAGCACGTTGATGAACTGGGGCAGTTCATCCAGCGAAGTCTTGCGTGCCAAGGCACCGAAGCGCGTGATGCGCTGATCATTGCGTGTAGCTTGGGTGACTACGCTGCCATCTTCGCAGACGGTCATGGAGCGGAATTTGTAGACCAGGATTTCCCGTCCATCGAGGCCGTAACGGCGTTGCCGGAAGATAATCGGTCCAGGGGAGGAGAGTTTTACGCACAGCGCGCAGATCAGCAGGATTGGCCAGATCAGCGCGAGGATGAGGAGAGCCAGGACGATATCCGATGCGCGCTTGAGCCCGCCGTTGAGACCGGTGAACGGTGTTTCGCAGACAGCAACCACCGGGATGCCATTGACGGTCTCCATGCGCCCCTGGATAAGGTCGGTCACGAAGATATCCGGCACGAAGTAGATGGAGGCCGTGGTGTCCTTCATGTCGTCCAGCAGCTTGAGAATGCGTGGCTGGCTGGCCATGGGCAACGCGATGTAGACCTGCTCAATGTGATTGTGCTTGACGTAATCGGCCAGGGAGTCAAGCCGCCCAAGCAATTCGGGGCTGTGTTCGTTTTCCGCGGCCAGGCGTTCGGCACTGCGATCATCGAAGAAGCCAAGTACCTCCACACCCAGATGTGGGCTGTTGGCAAATTGCCGGGCCAGGGTCTGCCCCAGCGCGTTGCCGCCAACCACCACTGCGGGGTTGCGTCGGCGATCCGCCAGCAGGCGGGGCAGCCAGCTGCGTATCCCCAGGCGCGCGCCCAGCACGCAGACTAGACTCAGCGCCGCCCAGCTCCAGAGCACATTGTTGGGATAGAAGCGGTCCAGCCCGCTCCCATAGCCGAACAGGAACAGCAGACCGATCACCAGCCCCCAGCTCATGATGCCCTTGCGCACGATGCGGCGCTGCGAATCCATGAGGCTCAGGTTGCCGGGGAAACTGAGCGAAAAAGCCAGCAGGGCAAGAATCATGTACTGCGCGCCCAGCGGTTCGTCGAACCACAGGGCCGTGGCAAGCAGGCAGCTCATGATCACGCAGGGATCGAGAAACATCTCGATCGCACTGATCAAGGTGACGCGCGAGCGCAGAAGACCACCGAATTTTTGGCGTTCGAGAATGCCCAACATCTTGCAGGGTCAGCAGTGAGTCAGGGGTGTGAGAATACCCCAGCCTCATACCTTTTCAGCGCGGATTCGTGAGGTATTTCTTGCTCTTCGTGAGATATTGCTTGCTGCCCCCTGAGCGGGATGCTGCAATTCTTCAGGCTCCCTTGCTGGTCGGCGTCGCCCGTGCGGCCTTTCCTGCCACTCCGCTACGAAGAAGATCCCACACTATGAACCCCTCAGCCTCCCCCGCGCCGCAAGCCATCCGCCCGGCCTTGTTCCTGGCCCTCATGCTTGCCATTCATGCCCCTTCGACGCTGGCTGCCTCGGAGGGTGACGTGTTCGGCTTGAATATCGGGCAGAGTTTTTCCTATGACGACAACGTCTTCCGGATCCCGGATGAGAGCCTGCCCCAGGGATATTCCCAGCAGGATGACCTGATCTCGTACACCACGGTACGTGGCGAGATGAACAAGAGTTTCGGCCGTCAGCGCGTCTATGGTGATCTGGGGGCCACCCAGGCCAAATACCAGGAATTCACGAGACTCGATCACCAGTCCTATCAGGGTTTCCTGGCTTGGCGGATGGGTTTCGGCACAGCCAGCGAGGCCGGGGCTTTCTACCGACGCTCCCGCGCCATGAGCAATTTCGACGAAAGCATCACCTGGTCCGGGCGGAACATGCTCACTACAGAAACCTATGGTGGCGACGTACTGTTGCGTATAGCTGGTGACTGGTTGGGAGTGGCCAGTGTGACTCAGGCGGAGAACCGTAATAGCCTTGAGGAGTTCCGCTCCGGCGAATCGAGAGTTGATGCTTATGACGCTGGCGTCCGGTATGCGCCGCGTACCGGCAACTATGTCGAGCTGCGTTACCGGCGCAGTGTCTACGACTACTTCAACCGTAGTGGCAGCAACGACTACAGCTACAACCAGGACGAGCTGCGCCTGAACAGCCGTTGGGTCGCATCAGGCCGCTCAACGCTGGATTCAGGCATTTCCCTGGTCCGCAGTCGCCATGAGAATCTGGACTACCTGGATTTCACAGGTCTTGCCGGCTATGTGGCCTATCGGTTCAAGCCAACCGGGGCAACCACCATCGAGACGCGTCTGGCGCGCGATGTCGGTTCCGTCGGAGACGGCTGGGGCTCGTACGCAAAAACGACCGGCCTGTCCGTCAGCCCGAGCTGGCAGGCCACGGCGAAACTTGAGCTATCTGGCGAGGTCGCTTATCGCCATCGCAAATTCGATGGTTATCAGGCGCTTTCGTCAGGCAACGTGGTCAATGACAACTCCGACCGTACGGATCGCATCCAGGTGCTGCGTATGGCGGCCAAACATGCCGTGACGCCGGACCTCTCCTTGAATCTCGGCTTGCGTTACGAAAAACGCGACTCCAATCAGAACACCTATGATTTCATTGACCGCCAAGTGACACTGAGTGCGTTCTACCGTTTCTGAGCACGGAATGCTGGATGAAAAACGGGCCTCGGAAGAGGCCCGTTTTCTTTATTTGCCCCAGCTATCCTTGAGCGTGGTGGTCCGATTGAACACCGGCTTGCCAGGCGTGTGATCGATGCGATCCGCGACGAAATAGCCGTGGCGTTCGAACTGGAAGCTGGCTCCTGCCATGGCTTGTGCCAGTGAAGGCTCGATCCAGCCCTGGACAATCCGCTTGGCCTCCGGGTTGAGCGCGTCGAGGAAGTTCTTGCCGCCCGCATCGGGTTGCGGATCTGTGAACAGGCGGTCATAGAGGCGGATTTCCGCCGGCAACCCCAGGAAAGCGGAAACCCAGGTGATCACCCCCTTGACCTTGACGCTGTCGGCGCCGGGTGTGCCACTCTTGGTGTCCGGCACGATCTCGGCCAGTACCGTGACTATCTTGCCGTCCGCATCTTTCTCGCAGCCGGTACACCTGATCACGTATCCGTATTTCAGGCGTGCCATGTTGCCCGCGATCTCCGCGCCGTTTGCATCGGTGCGGGGCGGATAGAGCCGCCGGAAGCCCTTTTCTGGGATCTCCTGGAAATCCTCGCGCTCGATCCAGATTTCCGGTGTCAGATTGAACTTGCGCACCCCCATCTCTTCATGATGCGGGTGGACCGGTGCCGTGCAGGGCTCGACATGATCGGCACCGAAGAGGGCGTCCCAGTTGGTGAGGCGCAGACGCAGCGGGTCCAGTACGACCATTCCGCGTGCGGCCTTTTCTTCGAGATCCTCGCGCAGACAGCCTTCGAGCACCGAAAAATCGATCCAGGAATTGGATTTCGAGGCGCCTGTGCGCTCGGCCAGCATCTGCAGACTCGCAGGGGTGTAACCACGGCGGCGCAAACCGACGATGGTGGGCATGCGCGGATCGTCCCAGCCATCCACGTGTTTTTCGTTGACCAGCTGCATCAGCTTGCGCTTGCTGGTGATCACGTAGGTCAGGTTCATTCGCGCAAATTCGATCTGGCGCGGCAACGGATCGGCGAACATGCCGGCGTCACGCAACTGCGCCAGCAGCCAGTCGTAGAACGGCCGTTGATCCTCGAACTCCAGCGTGCAGATCGAATGCGTGATGCGTTCGAGCGCATCCTCGATCGGGTGCGCGAAGGTGTACATCGGGTAGATGCACCACTTGTTGCCGGTGTTGTGGTGTTCGGCGAAGCGGATACGGTAGATGGCGGGATCGCGCAGGTTGATGTTGGGCGAAGCCATGTCGACCTTCGCTCTCAGCACCAGGCTGCCTTCGGTGTGCTTGCCTTCGCGCATCTCCCGGAACAGTCGCAGGTTTTCCTCTACCGGGCGATCGCGCCAGGGGGAATTCTGCCCCGGCTCGGTCAGCGTGCCGCGGGTGGCACGCATCTCATCCGCGCTCTGCTGGTCGACGTAGGCATGGCCACGTTCGATGAGCAGTTCGGCCGCGTGGTACATGAAGTCGAAATAGTTGCTCGCATAGAAGAGATGCGAGGTGTCGTTCGAGTCCCACGAGAAGCCCAGCCACCGTACTGCATCAAGGATGGAGTCGACGTATTCCTGTTCTTCCTTTTCGGGATTGGTGTCGTCGAAGCGCATGTGACAGACACCACCGAAATCGCGAGCGAGCCCGAAATTCAGGCAGATCGACTTGGCGTGCCCCACGTGGAGATAGCCGTTTGGCTCGGGCGGGAAGCGCGTGCGGATCTTTGCCGGGTCGAGAGGGGCTGCTGCATGCAGGCTGCCCTCACCTGGCTGGCCGGCCCAGCCACGGCCGACGAACTTGCCCTCGGCAAG
The DNA here is from genome assembly GCF_014736495.1 of Candidatus Dactylopiibacterium carminicum. Lineage (GTDB taxonomy): Bacteria > Pseudomonadota > Gammaproteobacteria > Burkholderiales > Rhodocyclaceae > Uliginosibacterium > Uliginosibacterium carminicum. Next base: position 55,130 of record NZ_MDUX01000015.1, on the reverse strand, counting down.
CTCGGCCTCGATGATGTTGCGAAGAAAATTGGTAGTCGGTGTGGCCGCACTGGCGGCGGGCTTTTCGGTGGTACTCACGATTCGGTTTCCGCGTATAGGGTGTCGGTCGGGGGCTATCAATGCAGATGGCGAGGCACTTGCTCTGCCTGCGCTTCGGGCAGCTCGGCATGCACCGCCTCGCCTTCGGGAGACGGATAGAGCGGTACGCTGCAATCATCGCAGTACTCGAGAGGGAAGCGCTGATCCAGTTGCTGTATGCGCGTCATGCCGCATTCCTTGAGCATGCTTCCGATCTGGGCCAGCACTTCGGCCGGGTCATCTTCCTGCCCCAGCAGTGGCCAGACCACGCCATGTACCACCTGGCCGCCATCGCCGTGTGTGAAGCCGATGCGGAATTCTTCGAGCTGCTGCTCGTGGAACGGAGCGATTACTGCGCGTAGTTCCGCTGGAGAGACATCCAGCGTAGTGGATAGGAAGGCCACCGACGCCTGGATGGAGTAAGGGCGCGAGGCGCGGTCTGCCTCGCGGCAGGCCGCAAAATAGGCATCCGGTAGCACGAGTTCGGTGGCACAGCCGGGCAGCAATGGCTGCAGGCAGGCGCCCCCTTGGGAACGCCATTGTGAGAGTGCCTGTTCGCGTGAGCCATCGGCCTCCTGCCAGCGGAACACAGGTTCGCCGGGGAGCACGATGACGGCACCCAGCAAATAGCGTACGTCGGAGAGAAAACGGTTCGTCTCCGGCAGTGCCGAGGGATCGATGGCTGCCGTGGCACCGTTGCGGGCGGCGTCCGCAAGGCTGGCGGTGAAGGATGCCGTATCGCAGTAACCCTGCGGCAGCTGGTCTGGGCTGAACAGCACGTCGGCCAGAGCGAGTTTGACGTTACGCGCCAGTACATGGGCCTGCAGATGCACACGCAGGTTCTGCAGTACCTTGGTTGGGATTGGTGTGGCGGGAATGGAAAAACGCGACCAGGCCAGCAGGGGGGCCGCGATCAGCAGCAGTTGCCCTTCGGCGACGTCATTTTGTTCCGCGCAGGTTTCGATGCAGTCGGCCAGCACATCGTAAGCACGCGGATTGGCGATGTAGGCCTGATCCAGCGTGGCGTTGAGCACTTCTTCGCCGGCGCCCTGGAGCTGATCGATGATGGCGCCAAACAGGCTCGCCTCCCAGTAACTGTCTTCGGCGCGGCTGCCTGAGTCCGCCAGGCCACTGGCCAGGCGCAGCAGCTCTTCGGCTTCGCGCGGCAGGCTGCTGCGGCGCCCGAAACGGTTGCGTTTCATGTTGATGGCTTGTTCAATGGCAAGGGCGGGAGTCTATTACAAATCGCCTTGCAGGAACGGCGCAACGCCGTTGCCGGGAGCCTTTGCGCGCGATCAGAACAGGCTGTGTGCGGCGGTGAAGCGCTGCGTCCAGTAGGCCTTGTCAATGCTTTCGACGCGAACCTTGCCGCGTGAGGAGGGCGCGTGGATGAAGCGTCCGTCACCCAGGTAGATGCCCATGTGCGAATAGGGCTTGCCATTGGTGTTGAAGAACACCAGATCCGCTGCGCGCAATTCACTGCGTGCGATCTTGCGCGTGCGCGAGGCGATCTGCGCGGCGTTGTGCGGCAAGAGCAGGCCGGTGGCCTGTTCCACTACCAGACTGACCATGCCGCTGCAGTCCAGCCCGGCTTCCGGGTTGCGGCCGCCGAAGAGGTAGCCGGTATCGAGCAGCCCCATGGCGCGCAGGACGATTTCGTTGGCGGCGTATTGATCCTCAAGGCGCAGATGGGGAGCCGGACGCTCGGCAGGCGTTGGCGTTGGAGTGGGGCGCTTGGCGGGCTGGCCACCGCAGGCCGCGAGCAGGGCAAGTGAGCAAGCGGCGAAAAGGCGTCTCATGTTTCCAGCCAGAAAGTGACGGGGCCATCGTTGAGCAGACTGACCTGCATGTCGGCTCCGAATTCGCCGCAGGCGACCTTGCCGTGCCGGCTGCGGGCGCTCTCGACGAAGGAATCGAACAGCGTGCGCGCCAGATCGGGCGGGGCTGCCGGCGTGAAGCTGGGGCGTGTGCCGCTGCGGGTGTCGGCCGCAAGCGTGAACTGCGAGACCAGCAACAGGCCACCGCCGGTATCCGCGAGCGAGCGGTTCATACGCCCACGCTCATCGGAGAAGACACGGAAGGCCAGCAGTTTGTCGAGCAGACGCTGACCAGCCTGTTGATCATCCTCACGCTGGATGCCGACCAGGGCCAGCAGCCCTGCGTCGATAGCACCAACCTCGCGGCCTTCTACACTGACCGAGGCATGACGTACGCGCTGGATCAGCGCGATCATGCAAGCTTGCGCAAGCCGGCGCGAAAACGCCGTGCCTGGCGGATATAGGCGTCGGTGCTGGCCGCCAGGCGGGCGACTTCCTCGTCGGTCAGTTCGCGGATGATGCGCCCGGGCGTGCCCACCACCAGCGAACGGTCCGGAATCACCTTGCCTTCCGGGATCAGTGTCTTGGCGCCGATCAGGCAATGCTTGCCAATCACGGAGCGGTTGAGCAAGGTGGCGTTCATGCCGATCAGGCTGCCTTCGCCCACGGTGCAACCATGCAGCATGGCCATGTGGCCTACCGAGACATCCGCGCCGATGGTCAGTGGGACACCGGGGTCAGTATGTAGCACGCAGCCATCCTGGATGTTGGTGCGCGCGCCGATGGTGATCGGCTCGTTGTCGCCGCGCAATACGGCGTTGAACCACACGCTGGCGTCGGCGCCGAGGATCACCCGGCCGATCACGTGTGCGCTGTCCGCAACCCAGACGTTTTCGTCCAGGATCGGGGAAATCTCGTCAAGGGCGAAGACCGCCATGCGCTATACCTTTGATTCAAAAGAAATGCTGCTACGCACAGTAGCGCCAAGAATGATAACAGCCCGTGCGGACGGGGCATAGCCGCCAGCGGCGGGATCATTTGCGCAGCAGGGGCTGCAGTTTCGGCCACAGGTTTGCAAGGATCAGCGGCTGCGCCTTGGCTGTCGGGTGGATGCCGTCATCGATGAAAAGATCGCGTTGCCCGGCAAATCCTTCCATGAGGAAGGGCAGCAGCGCAGTACGGCGTTCGGCTGCCAGCCCGGTGAAGGTCGCGTGGAACTTGTCGGTATATCGCGGGCCCAAGTTCGGCGGCATGCGCATGCCGACCAGCAACACTTTGGCGCCGGCCTTCTGAGAGGCATGGATCATCGTGTCGAGGTTGCTGCGCATGGCATCCAGCGACAGGCCACGCAGGCCGTCATTGGCACCCAGCTCGAGAATCACGACATCCGGTTTGTGCTGCACCAGCGCGGCGGGCAGGCGGGCCAGGCCACCGGCCGTGGTTTCGCCGCTGATGCTGGCATTGGCTACTGCGTACCGGTAGCCTTCGGCTTTCAGCTTGGCTTCGAGCAGCTTCGGCCAGCCCGTTTCCTGCGGGATGCCGTAAGCGGCCGAGAGGCTGTCGCCCCAGACCAGGATCGTGGCTGCCTGTGCGGCAGGCAACATCAAACAAGCAAACAGGAACACCATGAAACGAGACATGCAACAAGCCTCCGGAACGGTTCTACGGGTCAGCGGACTGGGCAAGCGCGTGGCGCTGGCCGATGGCGGCGCGCTCGATATTCTGCAGGAGATCAGTTTCGAGGTGGCCGGCGGCGAGACCGTGGCCATCGTCGGTGCGTCAGGCTCCGGCAAATCCACCCTGCTGGGATTGCTCGCCGGGCTGGATGTTCCCACCGCTGGCAGTGTCGAACTGGCTGGCCACGATCTTTCCGTGCTGGATGAGGATGCGCGGGCGCGCGTGCGTGGCGAGCGGATCGGCTTCGTGTTTCAGTCTTTCCAGTTGCTGCCGGCCCTGACCGCGCTGGAGAACGTGATGATGCCGCTGGAGCTGGTCGGGCGGCGCGATGCCGCGCAGCTGGCCCGCCACTGGCTGGAGCGCGTGGGGCTGGACGCGCGCGGGCGCCACTATCCGCGCCAGCTTTCCGGGGGCGAACAGCAGCGCGTGGCCTTGGCCAGGGCTTTTGCGGTGCAGCCCGCGATTCTGTTCGCGGACGAGCCGACCGGCAATCTGGATGTGCAGACCGGCCGCCAGATCATCGAACTGATCTTTGCGTTGAACCGAGAGTCCGGTACGACCTTGTTGCTCGTGACTCACGATGAGGCGCTGGCGAATGCCTGCCATCGCAGCATCCGCCTGCGTGGTGGGCGCATGCTGGAGGCTGCGGCGCTACAGGATTGATGGCGCTACAACTGCCCGAGTGGCATTAGTTGCGATAGCGCATATGCCAGCGCAGGCGCCAGGGGCCTGCGGCGGGCAGCTCGCCGGTTTCGGCGCGTACGCGGGTGAGCAAGGGGCCGGTGGGCGTGTGATAGTCCGGATCGGTCGATATGTCGGCAACCTGTAATTGTTCCGCGCCTTCGAATGCGATCTCATTCACCAGCCCCTCCGCGAAGCGTACCTCGCATCCTTCACATTGCGGCAGGCGACTGAAGCTGCCGAACTCGATGCTGAGGCGTGCACCCTGCAAGGGCTCCTGTGGAGTGAAGCAATCCTCGCGCGTGATCTCACCCGGTGCGAAGCGGTAGGTGGTGCTGACCCGTACGCGAGTGTCCGCCTGGGGTTCCGTTCCGCCCAGGCGATCCAGTGCGGCCTGGTGGAAGCGGACCAGCAGTTGTTCGCCCTGTTGCTCGATCTGCAGATCTTGCTGGAACGCCGCCGGAATCAGTTCGCTGCCATCCGCGAGCAGCAGGCGGGGTAACAGCTGCGGCCACCCGGTATCCGGTGCGGCCTGGATCAGGCCGTCGGCAAAGGGGATGCTGAAGTAGGGATTCTGGCTGTGGTAACCGCTGCCACCGCTGATGAGGGGGAGACTGATCACATGCGTGCCATCACGACAGGTGATCAAGGTTCGGTCATGCTCGCCGCGGGCGAACCAGGTCAGCGCATGGCGTGGCAGCTCAGCGAGCGCCGCCGAGAAGTCTGCCATCGGTGGCTTGCCATGGAAGCCGAGCGCTTCCCATTGGCGCGCGGTGTAGAACAGCTGGTGCAGCAGGCTGAGATTTTCGCCAAGGATGCGATGCTTGCCGCGATAGGTGTCGGTGCGACGGCCACGATCCCAGAGATTGACGGAATGGGTTTCGGCATCAAACCAGAATTCCGCGTAACGGGCCGCGCTGGTCGTGCAGGCGGCGTAGGCCAGATCGAGTTGTGCGGGTGTCAGCAGATCCAGGTGGGCGGCCGTGGTCAGGATCTCGACGAAGGCTGTATCGCCGTAGGCGCCGATGGAGCGGCCGAAACTGAAGCCGGCGCCATTCACTGAGAGCTGGCCCAGTACTACGTCGCTGGCGCGCTTGAGCCAGATGCGGAGCTGTTCCGTGACCTCGAGCCCGGTTTCGATGAAGCGCTGGCAGATTTCGGCGACCAGCAGCACGCTGTAGCGGTCGAAGCGTCCTTGGCCCTCGGTTTCATCGGAAAAGCCGTACTCACCCGAGTAAGTGCGGTAGTGCTCCAGCGTTTTGTCGAGCAGGATCTCGCTGGCGCGTGAGTCTTCCCAGCCGAGCAGGAAGCGCAGGCGGGCGATGGAGAAGGCTACGCCGTAGTAATTGGTCGGCAGTTCCTTGAGGCGGAAGCTTTCCGCATCGACGAAATGGCGCCAATCCAGCTTGTCGGCCAGTGCGGCGAGTTGGCCAGCGCTGAGGGCGCGTGTCAGCAGGCCGGCTTCACGCAAGCCGTTGAGGGCAGACAGGTAGTAATAGATGCCCCAGCTGTCGTTGGCATCCTCCAGGGTCAGCTGAGCTATTTCTCCGAATGCGGCAAGGTGCCTGGCCTGCGCCGATGAGCCCACTGGTTGTGCCAGCAGCAGATAACTCATGCCTTTGGCGATCTTGCCCGGCAGGAATTTGTCTTTGCCGCTGAATACCAGTTCGCCGTCGAGCTGGAGATCCCTGCGTTCCGCCAGAAGCCGGGCACAGAAATGATCGAGCTGTGGCAGCAAATGCTGGGTCACGATCTCGTCGAAAGGGCTTCTGGCGAGGGGGGACGGTGGGGCATCCATGAACGGGGAGGGGTAAGGAAGACTCATGGGAAAATTGCAGTTAAACGATTAACTTATAGATTAGGCTTGTCCTGCCAGGGAGTCAACATTGATTAGGGTAATTGACTATGGGGCGTTGTCGGCAATAAGGTAACGCCGTTACCTTCCGCGAGTCTGAATGCCATGCCTGCCAAACGCCCGCCCACGATTCGCGATGTTGCTGCTGCTGCCGGGGTATCCACGGCCACGGTGTCGAAATATCTCAACGGTCTGCAACGCTTTACGCCCGAAGTGGAAAAGCGCCTGGCCGAGGCGATCGCCAGTCTGGGCTACCGGCTGAATCCCCAGGCACGCAGCATGGTCACCGGCCAGACCCGCGCCGTGGGATTGGCGGTGCAGGACGTGCGCAACCCCCACTTCGCCAATATCATCAAGGGGGCGAACCGGGTGGCGCTGGCGCAGGATTACAACCTGCTGGTGGTCGACGTGCAGGAACGTGCCGCCAGCGAACGGCAACTGCTGGAGGCTCTTTCTGGGCGGGTCGATGGTTTGGTCGTGAGTTCGCGCCTGCCGGATGAGTCGCTTGCCTGGCTGGGAGAGCTCGGCAAGCCCGTGGTTTTCTTCGGACGCCGCGATGCCGCAGGCATCCGTTGCGTGCGTACCGATGGTCATCGTGCGGCTTATATGCTGGGTCGCCATCTGTTGGAGACGGGTCGTCGCCGTATCGCCTACCTGGGCTTTCCACAGGCACGTTGGGATGGTGAGCGCCTGGCGGGCTTGGCCGAAGCCTTGCAGGAGGCCGGGCTCTCTCCGATCACACATGCCGTGGAGTGGCCCACCATGGAAGGCGGGCAGCGTGAGGCTTCCGCCCTGCTGCTACGCAATGAGCGCCCGGATGCCGTGGTTGCCTACAACGATCTGGTTGCGATCGGCCTGATGCATGAGGCACAGACGCTGGGCATCCGCGTGCCGGAGGATGTCGCCATTGCCGGCTTCGATGACATCCCCGTGGCGGCTTTCATGCACCCGCCACTGAGCTCGGTGAACATGCGCAGTGAAGAGCAGGGCGAGGCCGCGATGAATCTGTTGCTGGAGGCCGTGCGCGACAAGTCCGGCATCGAGCGCGACGTTCTGCTGGAGCCACGGCTGGTGCCACGTGCCTCGACAGCCCGGGTCGGCTGATTCAGTCTGCCTCCGCCTGACGGAGGCCTGATACCAGTTCGCGGGCCTGAAGGAGCAGCGCGCTGAGTTCCTGTACCCGGGGAAACGCGTCGCCATGGGTTTCATAGCTCAGGCGACGGCACATCTCCTGTACGACATGCAGCAGGTCCTCTAGCTCGGAGAGCGTTTCGCGGCGTTCGCCTGCCGGGGATTGGTCTTCGACTTGCATGATGGGCTTTCTGACGGATCCGGTGTTTTCCGATATAGCCCACAGGCCTGCGCTGGAATCGGAAGGTGCCCATCTGCCCCGGCGGCGGGGTGTCTGATTTCTCTTTCGTCACCCCACAGGCAACCGTTTGCCATGCGTCAGGCATGACAAGCGGCACGCATTCAGAGCAGGCGGAAGGCGCAGATCGCTACCAGCGTCGGCAACGCTGCTGCGGCGAGCAAGCCAAGCGGGTTCACTGCGTTGTCCTCGAACGCTGTACGCAGGATCGAATAGCCCGCCGGGTTGGGCGCGTTGGCAATCACCGTGAGGCCACCACCAGTGACGGCACCGGAGACCAGCGCATATTTGAAGGCGTCATCCACGCCTTCCACTAGCGAGCCCAGATAGGTCAGCGCTGCGTTATCGGTGATCGCGGTCAGTGCCGTGGCGCCAAAATACAAGGTGGTATCCGAAAGCCCGGCCAGCAGATCCTGCAGCCACCATTTCTGCAGGCCTCCCAGCACCACCAGCCCAGCCAGGAAGAAAGCCACCATCAGGCCCTCACGCAGGATCAGGCAATCCTGATGGCGTTCATAGGCATGGGCGAAGCCGATGAAGAACAGCAGCAAGGCCATGAATACCGCAGGATGGTGGGCAAACACGACCACGCCGACAAGGAACAGGAGGTGGGCGATGATGACCGGCAATGGTACAGGCGCCCTTTCACTTTGGGTTTCATGCTGAAGCCCCGCCAGCTCTTTGCGGAAAAGCAAGGTCGCCCCCAGCGCGTTTACGCAGACCGCGATGGCGGATTTCCAGCCGAAGGTGGTCAACATGAAAGCCAGATCCCAGTTCCATTTGCCGGCCACCATCAGGATCGGGGGGGCTGCGTAAGGCGTCAGGGTGCCGCCGATGGAAACATTGACGAAAAGTACGCCGATGGTGGCGTACTTCAGGCGCGTGGAGATGTTTTTTGTGTAGTAGCGGTCATAGAGGATGAACGCACCCAGGGTCATCGCAGCGGGTTCCGTGATGAACGAACCGAGCAGTGGCACCAGTGAAAGTGTGACGAGATAGAAGCTCGCGCCTCTTGGCAGCGGTACCAGCGCCGCCATGATGCGCATGCATCGCAGCGCCACCTGGAGGATGGGGCGGGAGCCGGCGACCACCATGATGGCGAATACGAACATGGGCTCGGTGAAGTTCTGTGAATCCAGGAAATGCGCCATCGCATCCTTGCCCTGGGTCAGCAGAACGTACAGCACGAGGATCATGGCCCAAAAACCGAAGACGACTTCCACCTCTGCCAGCAGATGCCAGACGCCGGCGTGGCCGGGCTGACGATGGGCCAGTTTTTCGAAGAATTTTGCCGAGAAGGTGTGAATCAGCGCGATGGCGAAGAGGACGCTGCCGATGATTTCGAGGGTGCTTGGATTCATATTGTGAGCTTCTGGGTTTCAGGGAGGAAACGCGTGCCGCAGTGGCTCGGGCGCGATGGAGTGCTGACGCAAGAACCGCGCCGGAGTGCCCCTCCGTGTCGCATGGCGCGTTATGGTGCATCAATGTCCAAAGCAAAGGGACTGTTTTGTCGGGTTTACGACCGTGCTGCCTATTTCTAGGCCCTGGCGGCAAAGCGCAGATTTTGGCCGGAGTGATGGCGGGAGTCCGAAGGCAAGAAAAAGGCCCCGGTGGAAGCCGGGGCCTAAATGGAGGAGGACGAACAGGTTATTTGATGCCCGCCTGTTCTGCGGGTTCCGGGGTCACTTGCTGAAGAACCACTGCTGCGGCAGCGCCGGGGCGGGGTTGGGATAGACCCAGCTCACCAGCATCTGTTCATACACGTTCTGCAGCTTGAGGTTGCGGATTGCGGTATCGCTGGGAGAGCGGACCACGCCAATCATCTCGAACTCATCAGCGGCAGACGCCAGGATTTCACGCAGCAGGCGCTCTGCTTCGGCAGGTGTGGGCGCGACACGCCATTGATCGAAGAGTTGCAGGCGTTTTTTCATGGCGGGCGAGGGCTCTTCACCTTGCTTGCCGCCGGACAGGTACCAGCGTGCCCAGGGCAGGCTCACGCGGGATTCCATCGGGTTGATGGCGACGATGGCGCGTGGGTTCAGCGTGACGTCCATGCCACCAGGCACGGTGTCGACGCTGATGTCGTAGTCATTATTGTTGGCGCGGTCGTAGAAGAGCGAGCGTTCCGAACTGCGGATCACCAATTCGATGCCCGCCTGGGCTAGATGGCGGCGGACCAGCTCCAGTGTCTCCACCTGGTTGCTCCAGGCAATGGAGACGATGGCATTCAGCGAAACGCGTCCGCCGTCCGCGTATAGCCGATAGCCGTCGCTATCCCGCTTGGTCAGGCCGAGGCCATCAAGCAGAGCATTGGCGCGCTTGAGATCATGTTCTAGATACTGGGTGCCTAGCTTCTCATTGTACCACTTCGACTGTTTCAACGGCCCGATCTGCCAAGGCAAGCCTTGGCCGAGATAGACGATGTCGTTCACTTCCTTGCGATCCAGCGCCAGGGATAGCGCCACGCGGAAATCCTTGTTGCGCATCAGCGGACGCAGCTTGGCATTCTGCGTCGAGTGGTTCAGGTACAGGCCCACCGAATTGGCCCCCGTGCCGGGCAGGGCCATGACCTTGTAGCCGCTGCGGGCTGCGTTCTCGGCCAGGACGGGCCGGTTCTGGATGCTGGTGATGTGACGATGCTGGTAGTCAAGCTGGCCATTGAGGGCGGCCAGCACGATGGTTTCCACCTCGGAGATTACTTGGAATTGTACGCGGTCAAGATAAGGCAACTGCTGGCCTGCTGTGTCCACCTGCCAGAAATAAGGGTTGCGCTCCAGCAGTACGCGGGTGGCATTGCCTGTGTAAGGCTCCTTGATTACCCAGGGATCCATCGTCGGGCGCTCCGGATTGCTCCAGCGCGACGGGGTTTCGATGTCACCGCACTTCTGGCGTAGCAACGCGGCCCAGTCCTTCTGCTTTTCCTTGGCGACGAGTTCGTCCACTTTCGGGTTGTATTTCGGATGGAACTGGCTGCAATAGGCCTTTTGATACATCGTGGGATGCTGGCCGATCGGTGTGGCGAGCTGCTCCAGGAAGAGTAGGTTGGGGCCTGCGAATTTGATGCGCACGGTGTATTCATCCACCTTGCTGATCACCGCTGGTTTGTCCTTGGCAACGTATTGCTCGGGCGGGCTGACGAAGAACTGACGGTTGTAGACCAGATCGTTCATCGAGAACAGCACATCCTCCGCAGTGAAGGGCTTCCCGTCGGACCAGCGTGCGCCCCGGCGCAATACGAAGGTGTACTCGCTGCCGTCCGGGCTCAGGGTCCAGGACTCGGCCAGATTGGGCAGCACGTTGTTGAAGTCCATGCTCCAGCGCACCAGCCCTTGATTGCCGACCACGCGCAGGATGCTGTTGTGGTCTGCGCTGGCGCGCATTGCTGTGCGCAAGGTGCCGCCGTAGGTGCCGGTCTGCTTGAGCGGCGTCACGACCTCAGGCTTCTCGGGCAGGCGCTGGGCCATGGGTGGTAGTTGTTTGGCAGCTACGGTCTGAGCGAGCGATGGCGCTTCACGCAGGGCGTGCGCAGGGAGCGAAAGCCCCAGCGCAGCACAGGCGAGTGCTGCCGACAACGCTGGGGTGATGCGATGGTTCGACATGAATGTCTCCTCGGGAAAATGCTGGGCTAGCGTTTGTGATGATTTAAGGTAAAACGTTTAACTTGCCGGGTCAAGTTTGGGTTTCCCCTGATGAAAAGCACTTCGATTAGGAAGCAGGTGTCCCGATGGAAATCGTTTACTGTTCTACCCCGCGCGTGGCTGGGCATCCAGGGGTGAGAGAAGCAATCGCAGCGCCAGTGCGAGAAACAGGAGGCCACTGCCATAGTGCAGTGTCGCAGCGCTTCGCGGATGCCGTCTGAGCCAGCCCCCAAGGCGCGCTGCCGTCAGGGCGATGCCGCTGAAGATCAGCGTCGCGCAGATCGCAAAGAGCAGGCCCAGCACTGCGATCTGCCAGCCGGTAGCCCAGCCTTGCGGAGAGACGAATTGAGGCAGGAACGCCAGGAAAAAAAGCGCCACCTTTGGATTGATGGCATTGGCGATGAGCCCGCGGCGGAATTGCTGCGTGAAGCCTTCTACATCCGGCGCTGCCTCCTGGGGGCTGATTCCTGGGCGACTGCGCAGTGTCTGCCAACCGATCCAGGCGAGCCATGCTGCACCAGCCCATTGCAAAGCACCTAGAGCCAGCGGAGATCCTCGCAACAGGGCGGTGACGCCGAGTGCGGCCAGTAGGGTGTGATTCAGACAGCCGGCCGAACATCCCAGCGCGAATCCCAGTGCTTCGCGGCGTCCTTGCGCCAGACCGAGCGCCAGCACGCCGAGATTGTCCGGCCCGGGGACGAGGGACAGAAGGAACGCTGCGGGTAAAAACAGCAGCAGCGTTTCCAGTGCCATGAAGATTACCCGCCGGTGACCAAGCGATTATTGGGATAGTTCTGACGTAGCACGCGCTCGGCGTCACTGGCCAGATCGGTCAGTTGCAGATCGCGATAGGCACGCACCATGACGACCAATGCATCCTCGACCTGTTTCGACTGCGGGAAGCGGGTGATGATTTCCTGGGCACGGTTGGCTGCGGCTAGTGGCGCGCGTCGCGCAAGGTAGTAGTTAGCGGTGTTCAGATTGTGCGTCGCCAGGGCTTCGACCAGATTGCGCATGCGTTCCTGGACATCGACTGCGTAACGGCTATTCGGAAAGCGTGTACTCAGCAGACGGTAGGTTTCGAACGCATTGTTGATCGCAGTGGAGTCACGTTCGGAAAGTGGCTGCTGCGGCAAGAAGGAGAACCAGCTGTCGATACGGTCATTCTCATACACGCGCCCCTTGAGATAGTAGGCGTAGTCGGCATTCGGATGGTTGGGGTAAAGGCGAATGAAACGATCACAGGCAGCCAGGGCAGATTCCGCCTCACCTTGACGGAAATAGGCGTAGGCGATATCGAGCTGGGCCTGCTGCGCGTAGCGGCCATAAGGGAAGCGGGCTTCAAGCTGCTCGTAGGATTTGATCGCATCTTCGAAGAGGCCCCCATCCAGCTGCTCTTTGGCCTGTCGGTAGGCGACTTGAGGATCCGTTGCAGCAGGGGCTGGAGGTGTGCTGCTGCAGGCAGTCAGCAGGCACAGGGCGAGGACAAACGGTACCCTGCGCAGGGTGAGCTTAGACATTCCGATACCTACCGAGAGTAATGACGACGATTATAGCGGAAGCCCAGAAGGCGACCTGCGTGAGTTCGTTGTTCCTTTGACCCTGGCCGGGCTGCGTCTGGATGCGGCGTTGGCAGGGCTGCTGCCTGAGTTCTCGCGCAGCCGCCTGCAGACCTGGATCCGTGACGGGCGTGTCTGTAGCGACGGGCAGACTTTGCACGATGTCCGCGCACGGATGCGCGGCGGTGAGCGCCTTCAACTTTGGATCCAGGCCGATCCTGCTCTGCAAACCGCCGAGCCGGAACCGATCCCGCTGCAGATCGAATTTGAGGACGAGCACATCATCGTCATCAACAAGCCTGCCGGGCTGGTGGTGCATCCAGGGAGCGGCAACTGGACTGGGACTCTGCTCAATGGTTTGCTGGCCCACGATCCTGCGCTGGCAACCGTGCCACGTGCGGGGATCGTGCATCGCCTGGATAAGGATACTTCCGGTCTGATGGTCGTTGCGCGCACGTTGGCGGCACAGACTGACCTCGTGCGTCAACTGCAGGCACGCACCGTGAAGCGCCACTATCTGGCCGTAGTGACCGGTGATACGCCAGCCAGTGGCGTGGTGGACGCACCGATTGATCGCCATCCTACCCAGCGTACGCGGATGGCAGTGGTACAGGGTGGGCGCGAGGCACGTACGCATTTTCGGGTGATCGAGCGTTTTGCGGGTGCGTGTGCAGTGGAGTGCGTGCTGGAAACCGGGCGCACCCATCAGATCCGCGTGCATATGGCACATCTGGGGCATCCCCTGATCGGTGATCCTGTCTATGCTGGTCGCCGTACACCACCAGCGGTCACCCGTGGGTTTTCACGACAGGCACTGCATGCCTTCCAGCTCGGGCTGGTACATCCCGCCAGCGGTGAAACGATGAACTGGCGGATTTCTCTGGCTGAGGACATAGAGGCCTTGCTTGCAGCCCTGCGTGGCATGTGATGCACGGTGTCAGTCTTTATTGCGAGACTCTCTGGCCTGCCTAGCGCGGGATCGTGCTGGCGTCCCGAGAATCCACCACAGCAGTGCCAGCGGGAGCACACCCCCGAACATGAAGCTCAGGAGCATGGCGATGATTGACGCCTGATCGAGTGCGACCAGCAGTGCGACAAAAAGCCAGGCGATTACGACTATGTACATAGGGGCAGGCTTCCGGGCCTCGATTGACGCTGTTCTTTGTGCATGGCAACAATGGCCGCTCCATCATGGCAGGTACGTCCAAGCGGGCCTGTGTATTCCCGGATTCTATTTCAGGAGGAGCGTGCATGATCAATCCGGAGCAATCGCGGGAAACTGCGGAAGCTTGGGTACGGGCAAGCCAGAATTTCGTGCAGGGTTTCTTCGGCATGCTTGGCAAGGTGACGGAGAGTGCTCCGCCGAGCAATCTGGCGGGTTTCCCAGCCTTTGGCGGAGCTGCGGCACCAGGGCTGGAGAATGACGAGATCCGCAGACTGCAGCGCGAACACGCCGAGCTGCATGGGCGTTTGTGGCGTTCGATGGCCCAGCGCAAACCAGGCGTGGAGAGTGAGCCCATCGTTTCTCCCGGTGCGGGAGACAGGCGTTTCAACGCGCCGGAGTGGAGTTCCAGCCCGCTGCATGACTACATGCGGCAGGCTTATCTGATCAACGCCAACTTCCTGACTGCCGTGGCGGATGCGCTGCCGATCACGGACAAGGTCGCGAAAAGCCGCTTGCAGTTCATGACTCGCCAATACGTGGATGCGCTTGCTCCCTCGAACTTCCTGGCGAGCAATCCTGAAGTCGTGCAGAAAGCACTGGACACCAAAGGCGAGAGCCTGAGCAAGGGATTGCTGAATCTGATCGGTGATGTGGAGAAAGGCCGTATCTCGATGACCGATGATGCGGCCTTCGAGGTTGGCGGCAATCTGGCGACCACCGAAGGGGCGGTGATCTTCGAAAATGAATTGATGCAGCTGATCCAGTACGCGCCGCTGACCGAGAAGGTCAGCAAGCAGCCGCTGCTGATCGTGCCACCCAATATCAACAAGTATTACATTCTCGATCTGCAGGCAGAGAATTCCTTTGTCCGCTACGCCGTCGAGCAGGGCATCACGGTATTCCTGATCTCCTGGAGGAATCCGGGCGCCGCCCAGGCGCAGCTTGGCTGGGACGATTATCTGGACCAAGGCATTCTTCTCAGCCTGCAGATCGTGCGTACGCTGACCAAAGTGCAGAAGCCCAACGTACTGGGGTTCTGCATTGGCGGAACACTGCTTGCGTCTGCGCTGGCCGTGGCATACGCCCGCGGGGAAGATCCGATTGAAAGCGCGACCTTCCTGACCTCCATGCTCGATTTTTCCGAGACGGGCGATATCGCTTGTTTCATCGATGAGAGATTCGTGGCGGCGCGCGAAGCTACGATCGGCAAAGGCGGTCTGATGCATGGACGCGAGTTGTCTCAGGTGTTCTCGGCTCTCCGGCCGAACGATCTGATCTGGAATTACGTGGTCGACAACTACCTCAAGGGTAATACCCCGACGGCTTTCGACCTGCTTTACTGGAATTCCGACAGCACCAATCTGTCCGGACCATTTGCCGCGTACTACTTGCGCAACACCTATCTAGAAAACAACCTGCGCGTACCTGGCAAGCTCACCATGCTGGGTGAGTCCATCGATCTCGGGCGCATCAATTGCCCGAGTTATTTCGTGGCCACACGTGAAGACCACATCGTGCCGTGGCGAACCTCCTTTCTGGGGCGTCGCCTGGTTGGCGGTGAAAGCACCTTCGTGCTTGGTGCCAGTGGTCACATCGCTGGCGTGGTCAATCCGCCGGCAAAGAACAAACGCAGTTACTGGACCAATGCGACGGCTGTGGCGACTGCGGAGGAATGGCTTGAAAGTGCGGTGGAGCACCGTGGCAGCTGGTGGCCGAATTGGGTGGAGTGGCTCAAGGCACGCAGCGGAGATCTGGTGGCTGCGCGTAGCAAGCTGGGGTCACGCGAATACCGGCAGATAGAAGCGGCACCAGGCCGGTATGTGAAAGAACGGGCCTGAAGCTTGTTTTTCACCTGTTGCGCTGTCGGCATGTGGCGGAACTACTCGCCAGTCTGATGTTTCCGATGTATCGAGACGCAGCGGGCCGCAATCCCTGCTGCATGTGGTGGCGTCACCATCCCCGTGGCGCGATGATCTGAAGAAGGAGAGATGCAAATGGCAAAGAATGTGGCGTTGGTGACAGGTGGCATGGGCGGCCTCGGCACTGCGATCTGCAAGTCTCTGGCCAACGATGGCTGGACCGTGGTAGCCAATTGCCTGCCGGACTTTCCTCCAGCCAAGGAATGGCTGGAAAAGACACGGGCTGAAGGATTCGATTTCAAGATCGGTGAGGCTGACGTCACCGACTACGCGCAGTGTGAGGCCATGATCAGAAAGATCGAGGCAGAGATCGGCCGGATCGACGTTCTGGTCAACAATGCCGGCATCACGCGCGATTCGGTCTTCCGCAAGATGGACAAGAGCCAGTGGGATGCGGTGCTTTCCACCAACCTCGATTCCGTCTTCAACGTGACGCATCCGTTGCTGCCACTGATGGCTGAGCGTGGTTTCGGGCGTGTGATCAATATTTCTTCGGTCAACGGCGTCAAAGGGCAGTTTGGTCAGGCCAACTATTCAGCGGCCAAGGCCGGTATTCTCGGCATCACCAAGGCACTTGCGCAGGAAGTCGCCAGGAAGGGTGTGACCGTGAACGCCATTGCCCCCGGCTATATCGGGACCGACATGGTCATGGCGATCAAGGAAGAAGTGCGCGAGCAAATCATCTCCACCATTCCGGTTGGCCGCCTGGGGCGACCCGATGAGATTGGCGATCTGTGTGCCTATCTGGCGTCCGACAAGGCCGGATTCATTACGGGCGCTACCCTCAATATCAATGGCGGCCTGCATATGTGTTGAGCGGCGCTGGTCTCGCTGTGCCCACCTGCCGATGCATCCTTGGCATTTTTGCGGTCACGCCCGATGCTGTGACATTTGTTCGCAACACGGCCTTGCAGCTTGCTGCAGGGCCGTTTTTGCGCACTGTTATAATCCGCCCCGCAGCGCAACATGAAAACCACACTGGGGACAAGGCAACATGGCTGAAGCTATCCGACTGATCAAGAAATACCCCAACCGCCGGCTCTACGATACGGTCTCCAGTTGCTACATCACGCTGGCCGACGTGCGTGATCTGGTTCTCGCGCAAGACAGCTTCCAGGTGGTCGACGCCAAGTCTGGCGAAGACATCACCCGCAGCATCCTGCTGCAGATCATCCTCGAGGAGGAGTCCGGCGGCGCACCGATGTTCACCAGCGATTTGCTGGCACAGATGATCCGTTTCTACGGCAATGCCATTCAGGGTTTCATGGGGCGTTATCTGGAGAACAACATCAAGGCTTTCTCCGAGATGCAGGCCAAACTGCAGGAGCAGACCAGTGCGCTCTACGGCGAGAACAGTCCGATGAGCAAGGATATGTGGACCCAGTTCCTGAATTTCCAAGGGCCTGCCATGCAGAACATGATGGGAACCTACATGGAGCAGACTCAGCGCATGTTTTCGCAGATGCAGGACCAGATCAACAGCCAGGCGCGCAACATGTTCAGCGCGTTTCCGTTCGCCAGTGACGAAACCCAGGAACGCAAATAAACTATCCGTCCCATCACTGCCTATGAGCCTGCGCCGTGGCGCAGGCTCGTGACGTTTACACAGAGAGCATTCCTTGAACAAGCAACATACTTCCCGCGTGGGATTTGTCTCCCTCGGCTGTCCCAAGGCGTCGAGCGATGCCGAGCAGATCCTCACCCGCCTTCGTGGCGAGGGCTACGATATTGCGCCGCAATACGATGGTGCCGACCTGGTGATCGTAAATACCTGCGGTTTCATTGACGCCGCCGTAGAGGAATCGTTGGATGCGATCGGCGAGGCGCTGGCCGAGAATGGCAAGGTGATTGTTACCGGCTGTCTGGGCGCGAAGAAGGATGGGGCAGGGCGCGGCATCGTGGAACAGACGCACCCCAAGGTGCTCGCTGTGACCGGGCCGCATGCGGCAGACGAAGTGATGAGCGCTGTGTATCAACACCTGCCAAGACCTCACGACCCCTTCACCGATCTGGTGCCGCCGCAGGGGGTCCGACTGACGCCGGATCACTACGCCTACCTGAAGATTTCGGAAGGCTGCAACCATCGTTGCACCTTCTGCATCATCCCGTCCTTGCGCGGGGATCTGGTGTCGCGCCCGATCCATGACGTGGTGCGCGAAGCCGAGACGCTGGTCGATGCTGGCGTGAACGAGCTGCTCGTAATCTCACAGGACACCAGCGCCTATGGTGTCGATCTCAAGTACCGCACGGGTTTCGTCAATGGCCGTCCGGTCAAGACCCGTCTGCAGGAGTTATGTCAGGAGCTGGCGCAGCTCGACGTATGGGTCCGGCTGCACTACGTCTATCCCTATCCCAGCGTGGACGACATCCTGCCGTTGATGGCCGAGGGCCGCATCCTGCCCTATCTGGATGTGCCCTTTCAGCATGCCAGCCCGCGCATCCTGAAATCCATGAAGCGGCCGGCAAGTGCCGAGAACAATCTGGAGCGCATCCGTCGCTGGCGCGAGATCTGCCCGGAGCTGACGATCCGCTCGACCTTCATCACTGGTTTTCCGGGAGAGACGGAAGACGACTTCAATCAGTTGCTGGACTTCCTGGGCGAGGCACAGATTGATCGTGTCGGCTGCTTTGCCTATTCACCGGTCGAAGGTGCTACCGCCAACGTCTTGCCGGACGCCGTGCCTGCCGAATTGCGCGAAGAGCGTCGCCAACGCCTGATGGAGTTTCAGGAAGACATCTCGACCCAGCGGCTGGAAGCGAAAATCGGGCGTGAGATCGTGGTCATCGTCGATGAGATCGATCCTGACGAAGGCGCCATTTGCCGCTCCGAAGGGGATGCTCCCGAGATTGATGGTCTGGTGATCGTGCCCGAAGGCAGCGAGATGGAAGTTGGCAAGTTCTACCAGGTGCGGGTGACCGATTGCGACGTGCATGATCTCTACGCCGAACCGCTGTGGGCGGAGCAATAACATGCTGTTGCTCGATCTTCTGGCTGAGCAGAATATCGAGCGAGCGCTCGCGGAGGGCGTGTTTGAACATCTGGAGGGCGCGGGCCGCCCATTGCCCGACGAAGATCTGAGCTTCGTGCCCGCAGATCAGCGGGCGGCTTATCGTGTACTGCGCAACTCCGGCTATCTGCCGCCAGAGCTGGAAAAGCATCGTGAGGCGGTGGCGCTGGCCAGTCAGCTGACCAGCCTGGCCAGTACGGATGCAGGGCGGGCCAGCCTGCTTGCCCGCCTCACACGCATCAATCTGTGGTTGGCGGAGGCGGGCAAGCCGCAACTGGCCATCCTGCCCGAGTATCTTGACGCCCTGGCGCGCAAACCCTGACATGCAATCCCTGATCGATAACCTGCGCAATCAGCTCGGTGACGCTCACGTGTTGCCGGCCGGCCCGGCTTGCGCCCCCTACGAGGAAGACTGGCGCGGACGCTATCGTGGCGAAGCGCTCTGCGTGGCGCGCCCTGCCAGCACGGAGGAGGTGGCCGCAGTGGTGCGCGCGTGTGCCGAAGCTGGCGTACCCATCGTGCCGCAGGGGGGCAATACGGGATTGGTGGGCGCTGGCGTACCACATGCGGGCAGGCGAGAGGTGCTGCTATCGCTTTCTCGTCTTAACCGCATCCGTGCTGTGGACCCGGTGAATGCTACCCTGACGGCCGAGGCCGGTTGCACACTGGTGGTTGTCCAGGAAGCTGCCAGGGCACAGGGTCGTTTGTTTCCTCTGTCGTTGGCATCCGAAGGAAGCTGCCAGATTGGCGGCAACCTGGCTGCCAATGCAGGAGGCGTACAGGTGCTGCGTTACGGCAATATGCGCGAGCTAACCCTGGGACTGGAAGTGGTGCTGGCTGACGGCCGTATCTGGGATGGCTTGCGCGGGCTGCGCAAAGACAACACTGGCTATGACCTCAAGCAGCTCTTCGTGGGCTCCGAAGGTACGCTGGGTGTCATCACCGCAGCCGTGCTCAAGCTTCATCCTTTACCTGCCACACGCAGTGTGGCCTGGCTGGCGATGGCCGACACGTCAGCAGCGATGGATTTTCTATCGCTCCTGCAAGGGCGGTGCGGCGAGCGCCTGAGCGCATTCGAAATCGTCAGTGCGGAAGCGCATGAACTGCTGCTCGCACGCATGCCGATCTGTGCCCGACCGTTGCAGACGCGAGCGCCCTGGTATGCGCTGGTCGAACTGGCCGACGGGGATGCAGCGTCACCCTTGGTCAGTCTTTGCGAGCGGGTGCTCGAAGAAGGCTTCGGCCGTGGTTGGGTGCTCGATGCCGCGCTGGCGCAGAGCGAGGCACAAGCGGAGGCCTTGTGGGCCTTGCGCGAGAATATCTCGGAGGCGCAGAAAAAGGACGGCATCAGCATCAAACACGATATTTCGGTACCGGTCAGCGCCATCCCGACCTTTCTCGAACGCGCGGATACTGCACTTCAGGCGGCATTTCCCGGTGTCCGCATCGTGGCATTCGGCCATGCCGGGGATGGCAATCTGCACTACAACGCATCCATGCGCGAAGGTGGAGAAGCGAATACAGCATTGGTGGCACGCACGGCAGAGGTCAATCGTATCGTGCATGACGTGGCGGCCAGTCTGAATGGTTCCATCTCTGCAGAGCATGGTCTGGGCCAGCTCAAGCGCGAGGAGATCCGGCGCTACAAGTCTCCGCTGGAACTGGAATTAATGGCCCGTATCAAGCAAGCGCTGGATCCGCGTGGCTTGTTTAACCCCGGAAAGCTGCTTTGAAATAGTCGTGCTTGCCTGTCGACAAGCATCCGTTTAGAATCTTTGGTTCCCTTGCTCCACCGGTACGCATGCCGGGGGGCTGTTTCCAACCCGTAAGGAGTCCGCATGCGACATTACGAAATCGTTTTCATCGTCCATCCGGATCAGAGCGAGCAAGTGCCCGCTATGATCGAGCGCTACAAGACCCTCGTGGCTTCGCGCAATGGGCAGATCCACCGTCTGGAAGATTGGGGCCGCCGTCAACTGGCCTACCCGATCCAGAAGATCCACAAGGCCCACTACGTTCTGATGAACATTGAAGTGGACCAGGAAACTCTCGACGAAATCGAGCACGCGTTCAAGTTCAATGACGCCGTGCTGCGCCACCTCACCATCAGTACCAAGAAGGCCGTGACTACACCTTCCCCGATGATGAAGGAAGAGAAGTCCCGTTCGCTGACCCCGGCCGCTGCTGAAGAAACCAAGCCCGAGGCATCTGCCCAACCCGAGGCTTGATGCCGCAGGGAGCAGAGAACACGGTCCGCATCGGCGGCATTCTGGTGGCGCGTGAAGCGCTGCGCTGGACGCCGGCGAGGGTTCCGGTCCTGGATCTGCGGATCGAACATGGTTCGCGACAGGTCGAGGCGGAGGTAGAACGTGAAGTCTCCTGCGAACTTGCTATCAGGGCGGTTGGCGCGGTAGCGCAACAGATTGAGGTGGTGCCACTGGGGACTTCGATCCTGATCGAAGGGTTTCTCGGCGCAAAAAGCGCGAAAAATCGCAATCCGGTGTTGCACGTCAGAACATTTGAATTGTTGGAAGGAAATTAATCATGGCATTCAGGCCCAAGAAGGATGAAAAGAAGGGCGGCAATCGTGGTGGTGGCTTGTTCAAGCGCCGCAAGTTCTGCCGCTTCTCTGCCGAGAAGATCGAAGAGATCGACTACAAGGACATCGAAATCCTGAAGGATTTCATCACCGAACACGGCAAGATCATGCCGGCCCGCATCACAGGGACCAAGTCCCACTACCAGCGCCAGCTGTCGACCGCCATCAAGCGCGCGCGTTTCCTCGCGCTGATGCCGTACACCGACCTGCACCAGTAATCCGGGGGATACACGATGCAAATCATTCTGCTTGAAAAGGTCGTCAACCTGGGCAATCTCGGTGACGTGGTCAATGTGAAGGACGGCTACGCGCGCAACTTCCTGATCCCCAGCGGCCGCGCCAAGCGTGCCAACGCCAACAACCTGGCCGAGTTCGAAGCTCGCCGCGTCGAGCTGGAAAAGGTCGCTGCCGAAAAGCTGGCCGAGGCACAAGCTGCTGCTGGCAAGGTCGAAGGTCTTACCGTTCAGCTGGTCCGCAAGGCCGGCGTGGATGGTCGCCTGTTCGGCTCCGTGACCAACGCTGACATCGCTGAGGCGCTCGAAGCGCTGGGTCACAAGGTCGAGAAGTCTGGTGTCCGTATGCCCAATGGCCCGATCAAGACCATTGGTGACAACCAGATTGAAGTTGCTCTGCACACCGACGTGCTGGCCAACATCACTGTTTCGGTGCTCGGCGAACACTGATAGGTGCACTTTGTGCTGAAAAAAGGCTGCCTTCGGGCAGCCTTTTTCTTTTGGTATTCCGTCCGTGGGAAATGGAATGATTGGGTATAGGTAGTCAGCCTGTCATTTCGTCTTGTGAGGGCGGTGCCACGCGCAGGATCTCGTCCAGCGTGGTGAGCCCCTGGGCGATTTTCAGGGCGCCTGAGATGCGCAAGGGTTTCATCTCCTCGCGCATGGCCTGCTGCCGAATGGTGGCGAGATCGGCCTGCTGCTGGATCTGTGTGCGTAGTGCCGGTGACATCAGCAAGGTTTCGTAGATCCCCACTCGGCCGCTATAGCCGGTATTGCGGCATTCAAGGCAGCCTGTGGCCTGATGCAATTGGGAAGGCATGGCCGCCTTGAAGGGGGCAACCAGCTGGCGCCATGCGGTTTCATGCTCGTTTTGTGCCGGGACGATGCGTTTGCAATGCGGGCACAGGGTACGCACCAGACGCTGAGCCATCACGCCAAGCAGGGTGGCGTTGATCAGATAAGCCGGCACTCCCAGATCCAGAAGTCGAGTGATGGCCGAGGGCGCGTCGTTGGTGTGCAAGGTTGAGAGCACCAGGTGGCCTGTGAGTGCTGCCTGGATCGCCATCTCGGCAGTTTCCAGATCGCGGATTTCGCCGATCATGATGATGTCCGGGTCCTGACGCAGCAGTGCGCGCACTCCATCGGCGAAACCCAGATCGATACTGTTCTGTACCTGCATCTGGTTGAAGGCGGGCTCCACCATTTCGATCGGATCTTCGATGGTGCAGACGTTGACCTCCGGGGTGGCCAGTTGCTTGAGTGTGGAGTAAAGCGTGGTGGTCTTGCCCGAACCGGTAGGGCCGGTAACCAGGATGATGCCGTTGGGCTGACAGGTCATGTGTTGCCAGCGGGAGAGATCATCCGGCGAGAAGCCCAGTTCCGGAAATCCACGCACCAGCACATCCGGGTCGAAAATGCGCATCACCAGCTTTTCGCCAAAGGCTGTGGGGAGTGTGGATAGCCGCAGTTCCACCTCGGTGCCCTGCGGTGTGCGGGTCTTGATGCGGCCATCCTGCGGGCGGCGTTTCTCCACCACATCCATTCGGCCGAGGATCTTGATGCGGCTCGTCATCGCATTGATGACGGACATCGGCAGTTGATACACCTGATGCAGCGCCCCGTCGATGCGAAAGCGCACGATACCCATCTCACGGCGTGGCTCCACATGGATGTCCGAGGCGCGCTGCTCGAAGGCGTATTGCCAGAGCCAGTCAACGATGGAAACGATGTGCTGTTCGTTGGCATCGAACTGGCGATTGGTCTTGGAAAGTTCAACGAGTTGTTCGAAATTGCTGACCCCGCTACGCAACTGCTCGTCTTGCGAGGCCTTTTTGACCGAGCGGGCGAGGTTGTAGAACTCCACTTGATAGCGGCGGATGTCGGCCGGATTGGCGAAAACATGCCGGATAGGGCGCCGCAGTACGGGTTGCAGCTCCCGTTCCCACTCACGGACATAGGGCTCCGCGCTGGCGATCATTACCTCGTGTGGACTGACCTGCACCGGCAAGACCTGCAAGCGCGCCGCGTAGGCAGCAGTCATTACCTCGGTGACGGCTGCAAAGTTGATCTTCAGCGGATCGATGTGGAAGTACTCCACCTCCAGTTTTCCCGCCAGCCATTCGGTCAGGGTTTCCAGATGCAGCAGCCGATGAGGGGGCTGCAATGATTTGAGCTGATGCTCTGCAATGAGTGCGAGGGGGTGCTGTCCGGCTTTGTGGCGATGTCGCTCGTGATGGATGCGTTCGGCGTCCCCGCGCGAAACCCAGTTCGTCTTCGATCAACAGGTGCAGGATCTCCTTGAGCGAAAGGCGGCGATCAGCGTCTGCGTGTGTGCGTGTTCCGGTGGGCATGTTCATGACATCTATCTTTCAGCGAGGCCTGCGCACTCTAGCTCCCTGTGTGGTTGCCGGCAATGCGCAGCCGACGGGCTTTGCAGCAATTTGTCCGGCGGTGAGGGCAGGGCCGTGCGTGCTAAGATCGCCCGCCCATGCTTGACCTGCTTCCCCACTTCAGCGACGAGGGCACGCTCGCCCGCGTGATCCCCGGTTTTCGCCCGCGTCCCCAGCAGCTGGAGATGGCGCAGGCGATCGCGCGTGCCATCCATGGCAACCGCCTGTTGGTGGCCGAGGCGGGAACAGGTACGGGCAAAACCTTCGCCTATCTGGTGCCGGCATTGTTGTCTGGCGGTAAGGTTATCGTTTCCACCGGTACCAAAACCTTACAGGATCAGCTCTTCCATCGCGATCTGCCTGCCGTACGGAAGGCGCTGAAGGTGCCTGTCAGCGTGGCGCTGCTCAAAGGTCGGCAGAACTATGCCTGCCACTACCATATTGCGCGTGCCCAGCTGGAGGGCCGGTTCCTCAATCGCGAGGACGCCGCGCACATCCGGACCATAGCCCGCTGGTTACTGCATACACAGACGGGCGACAAAAGCAAATGTGCCGGAGTGCCCGAAGATTCCACCGTCTGGCTGGCGGCTACGTCCACGCGGGACAACTGCCTGGGCCAGGAATGCCCCAATGCCAAGGAATGCTTCGTGATGGCGGCGCGGCGAGCGGCGCAGGAGGCGGACGTCGTGGTAGTGAACCATCATCTGTTCTTTGCCGACGTGATGTTGCGTGACGAAGGGATGGGGGAGCTGCTGCCCGCCTGCAACACCGTGATTTTCGACGAGGCACATCAGCTACCGGAAACAGCCTCGATGTTCTTTGGGGATTCGGTTTCCACCGGGCAGATGCTGGATCTGGCGCGCGACACACGGCATGAAGTACTCGCCTCTGCGCGGGATTTCCTGCCCTTGCAAGAAGCCACCCGTACCCTGGAGAAGGCTGCGAAGGATCTGCGTCTGGCCATTCCGGGCGAGAATGCGCGCCTGTCCTTCGATCAGGTGGCTGACCGGGCTGGCTTCGGTAGCGCGCTGGATGGCGTCGAAGCCGAACTCGAGCATTTCGTCCAACTGGCCGAGTCGCAGGCGGAGCGCTCCGAAGGGCTGGAAAAATGTTGGCAGCGTGCCACCGAAATACATGAGCGCCTGATGAACTGGCGTCGCCTTAATCAGCCCGACAGCATCCGCTGGGTGGAGGTATTTAGCCAGTCCGCCACGCTCAATACTACGCCGCTACGGGTGGCTAAGATTTTTCGCAAGCAGGTGGAAGGCAATGCCAAGAGCTGGATATTTGCCTCGGCCACCCTGGCGGTCGGTAAGAGCTTTGGTCATTACTGTGGCGAGCTGGGGCTGGATGCGCTGGACCCCGCGCCGGAGACCGGTATCTGGGGGAGCCCCTTCGAATACGGCGAGCAGGCCATGCTGTATGCGCCAGACAATATGCCCGACCCGAACAGCCCCGCCTACCTGGATGCCGTGCTCGAAGCCGCCGTGCCGGTGATCCGGGCCGCCCAAGGGCGAACCTTCGTGTTGTGTACATCCTTGCGTGCGATGAAGACGCTGCATGAAGGGCTGGAGGCACGCTTTCACCGTCTGGCACTGGATTTTCCGCTACTGATCCAGGGGCAGGCCTCGCGCAGTGAACTGCTGGAGCGTTTCCGTCAGCTGGGCAATGCGGTGCTGGTGGCCAGCCAGAGTTTCTGGGAGGGCGTGGATGTTCCGGGCGATGCGCTGTCGGTTGTGATCATCGACAAGCTGCCATTCTCCCCTCCCGATGATCCCGTGCTGAAGGCACGTGTTTCCTGGCTGGAAAAGCAGGGGCGCAATCCCTTCATGGAATATCAGTTGCCGCGTGCGGTGATCAGTATGAAGCAGGGGGCGGGTCGCCTGATCCGCTCGGAGCGCGATAGAGGTGTGCTGATGGTGTGTGATCCTCGCATGATCACCAAGCCCTATGGCCGCCGTGTCTGGCAGAGCCTGCCACCGATGCGCCGCACCCGCGTTGAGGACGAAGTCTGCCGCTTCCTGGGGACCCTGCCTCCACCCGCAGTGTTGGCTGATTGAATGCCGCCAAGCGCTTTGTCACGGTTTGGTTCAACAACACATTGAAAATACGGGGGCATAAGAATTATTCTTATGCAGTAATCCCAAACAATGTTGAAAGAAATCCAGATGGATGGTTTGGTCTTCACCAAGACTCCGGCCGGAGTCGAGGAAATCCAGCTGCGACGCCTGCGTCTGCACCCTCGCGCTCGCTCCCTGCTGATCATGATCGATGGCTGTCGCAGCGTGTTCGACCTGGTCAGCACACTGTCCGGCGTGGGAATCGGCTATGAGGATCAACAGCATTTCCAGCATCTGCAGATTGCAGGGTTGATCGAACAGAAGGCCGACGCGATTCCGGTTTCAATGGTGCCGCCTGTCATGGAGGCTCCGATCTCCGAAGCTGTGGCAACGACCCTCATGGGGGATGAAGATGCGCGTTTTCAGGCGCTGCAGAAGCTTTACGCTGAAGTTGCACGGGAACATTTTCCGCAACGTGCACGCGCCTTCCAGAAACAGCTGAACAAGGCGGATTGCCTTCGCGAGTACATCCGGCTGGGTAACGAGATCATCGTCGCACTCAACCAGACGCAACGTGCAGAGCATGCTGCGGCTTTCAAGGCACGCGTCAAGCCTTTGCTTCGTTGAAAGAGTGAAGAGATCTTGCCTCCTTGGTCAGAGCCTGGCTATAATGCCGAGCTTCGCGGAGAGGTGGATGAGTGGTTTAAGTCGCACGCCTGGAAAGCGTGTTCAGGATAATATCCTGACGGGGGTTCGAATCCCCCCCTCTCCGCCAGAAACATAGACAGAAAGCGCCTTTCAGGGCGCTTTTTTGTTTTTACCCACACCACATCTCGTCCATATTTGCGCACGTGCTTCAAACACGCTTTCTTCTGGATAGAGAAGTTTCAGTGCCGACTTATCTGGGCGGACGAAGATTGGCACGGCTACAATGCGTATGGCGAACTGGGCACCATCCCCCTCGGGAACCTTCGCGCTCGGCACTGTGGCCAACCGTGCCTACCACCGCAGGTTCGGCGGCGACTAGACTATGGCATCAACAGCCGGCTCCTTCAGTGTGGTGAGGCTACTAGCTATTAATACGACGAGAACGGTAATCTCATCCATAAGAATGGCATCAGCAAAGTAAGGCGAATGGCATGCCTCCGATAGGCTACGAAAAGCAGTATTTCATGGAGCTTGGAACTGTCTAGGGAAGCTGGGGCGACTCAGGTAGTGCGGGGGAAATCCCTTCTAGACTTCCCGGTTTAGGCAGTTTTTTGGGTGTGCAGAGGGAGTGAGTGTCCGCGATTAGCCCTAGCCTCGTCGTGAAACCGAATTGCGGATGGCTCCGGTGCTTGGGGGCGCGTGCGGGACAGATGCTGCTGTGCGTTCCCGAGGTGCCCTGATATGGTTTCAGATCGGAGTTCTTTGTGGCACATCCTGCCTTAGGCTTGTTTCTTTGCCACGCCAAGCCCTTAGGGATTGCTTTTGAGAATTGGTTGTCTGACTTCAAACAACACGGGGGCGATATCCCTCCTTCGGAACAGCTGCTAGGGATGACGACCATGCAGCCAGACACCGTTGCGATTCTGGGACCCTTGAGGTTCCCCTGAGTCCGTGGCTCCAATTCAGCGCACGACAAACGTGAAGGATGAGGCATGAGTTCTATGGGGGCGCCGCAATGAATGCGTTGGGAGGCGCGACGGGGCTTGGACCCTTTAGGAATGCAGAGCACGAGTGTCTCCCAATACCAACGACTAATGCCGGGCATCAGCAGCGTGCAGCACTCATGCACCCGAAGCACCGCGCCATAGATCAGCCGTGCCATCAACCCCGGTATGCCCTCCGTTCTTCCTGGAAGAGAGGAGGTCCCCGCCACGAACAAAAAAAAGCGCCCCAAATGGGGCTTTTTTACTATCGAATCATTCCTACAGCGTGTAGCCCAGAACTTTGGCGAAACCGGAGTCACGTGAGGGGCGTGTGAAGGCTTCGCGTGTGAGTCGGGAGATCGGTACTTGCAACTGGCTGGTGTTGAACCAGCGGTCGTAGATGCGATGAATTTCTCCAGAACCATAGAGGCTGGCCAGCGTGGCATCGACCAACGCAAGCAGTGCCTTGTCTTCCTTGCGAACCATGATCGCGTAGGGCTCAATGGAGAGATATTCTCCAGCGAGGATGTAACGGTCACGGTCCGGCAGGGTGGAGATGACTCCGGAGAGCAGGACGTCATCCTGCGGAAAGGCGGATACCTTGTCTTCGGTCAGTGCTTTGAGCGCCTCGACATTCGAAGGAAAAGTCTGCAAGGCCATGGTCTGGATTTCCTTCTCGCGTAGTTGCAGGAAGAGTTTTTCAGAGGTCGTGCCCTTGCTCAGTGCCACGCCTGCACCATTCAGGCTACGGATGTCCGAGATGCTCGCGTCCTTGCGCGTAAGCACCTTCATGCCGGCGACGAAGATGGTGTAGGAAAACGCGGCTTGTTCTTGTCGTGCCTTGGTGTTGGTGGTAGAGCCGCACTCCAGGTCGATTTCACCACTCAGCAGCTTGGGAATGCGCTCGGCGCCACTGACGGTGACATAACGGGGCTTCAGTTCGGAGAGCTTGAGTTCCTTGCGGATACGCTCTACAACCTTATGGCATAACTCAATGGAATAGCCACTCGCCTGGCCTTCTGGCGTCAGGAAGGAGAAAGGGCGGGCAGCCTCTCAGTTGCCGATGGTGATAGTCTGCGTCTGGCGTATTCGGTCCAGCGTATCGGCTGCGTGGGCCATGGGCAGTGCCAGGCACATGACGAGCATGGCCAGTCTTGGGAAATGCATGCAACACTCCTTGAGAACGGAAAGCGGGAGCGGCTCAGGCTGTGGGGGCATTTCCTAGCAATGCGCCTGGCCGTTGTATCCAGGTCAACCGGATCTGTATTCCTGGCGTCGATGGATGACAGAAAACTGCAAGTAGCATGCCCGCGGCGGTATCAGTATCAGGGCGGGGATGCCGGGCTTATGCCCGGCGATGCTCCGGAAATGGCCGGCCATTGCGACCGGAAGAGTCATTGCCGGGCGATATAGGCCAGCAACGCTTCGGTGGACGGGTCGTAGGCTGGTGTAGTGCTGCCGTCCAGGCGTTGCTCCAGGCCGCTGGCGAGCTGTTTGCCCAGCTCCACGCCCCATTGATCGAAGGAGTTGACTCCCCAGACCACGCCTTGCACGAAGACCTTGTGTTCATACAGCGCCAGCAGCGCACCCAAGCTTTCGGGCGAGAGATCGTCCATCAGTAGCAGATTGCTCGGTCGATTGCCCGGGAACACTCGGTGTGGCAGCAGTTTTTCGATCTCGCCATCAGGGATATCTTTTGCCCGCATCTCCGCGCGGACTTCGTCCTCGGTCTTGCCCTGCATCAATGCAGCTGCTTGGGCCAGACAGTTGGCGATCTGTGCACGCCGGTGGACCGCGATCTGGCCTGGCTGCTTGAGAGCGAGGATGAAGTCGACGGGGATGATCTGGCTACCCTGGTGCAAGAGCTGGAAGAAGGCATGTTGGCCATTGGTGCCGGGCTCTCCCCAAATCACCGGACCAGTGGCGTAGCCGACAGCCTCCCCATCGCCGCGCACCCGCTTGCCGTTGGATTCCATGTCCAGCTGCTGCAGGAAGGCAGGCAGGCGGTGCAGAGTCTGGTTGTATGGAGCGACGACCTGACTGTGGCAATCGAGGAAATTGACGTACCAGATGCCCAGCAGGGCCATCAGCACGGGCAGGTTTCTGTCCAGTGGCGCATGGCGGAAGTGCTGGTCCATGGCGTAGGCGCCTGCCAGCAGTTCGTCGAAGCGTTGCGGGCCGATGGCGAGCGCGATAGGCAAGCCAATGGCACTCCACAGTGAGTAGCGGCCTCCCACCCAGTCCCAGAAGCCGAACATGTTGGTCGGATCGATGCCGAAGGCCGCCACCTTTTCCGCATTGGTGGAGACCGCCACGAAATGGCGGGCCACTGCTGCCTCACCTCCAGCCGCAACCAGCCAGGCACGAGCAGTGCGCGCATTGGTGAGCGTTTCCAGCGTGGTGAAGGTCTTGGAGGCGATGATGAACAGGGTACGGGCTGGGTCCAGTGTGGCCAGTGTTTGCGTCAGATGCAGGCTGTCGACGTTGGAGACGAAGTGTGCCCGCGGTCCGTCGGCATAGGGTTTGAGTGCCTCGCAGACCATCAGCGGCCCTAGATCGGAGCCGCCGATGCCGATATTGACGACGTCGGTGATGGTCTGGCCGTCATAGCCTCGCCATTCGCCACTGCGTACACGTCCGGCAAAGACGTGACAGCTCGCGCGTACGGCACGGATTGCGGGCAGGATATTCTCACCGGCGACGAATACGGGCGTGTCGTCCTGGCTGCGCAGCGCCGTGTGCAGCACGGCGCGGCCTTCTGTGCCATTGATGGGCGCTCCGGTGAACATCGCTTCGATGCGTGCGTGCAGGCCGCAAGCTTCGGCCAGGGCTAGCAGATCGTGCAGCACAGGGCCATCGACCCGGTTCTTTGAATAGTCGAGCAGGATGCCGCAAGCCTGGGCGCGCAGGCGCATGGCGCGTGCAGGATCGTTGGCAAAGAGCTCGCGCAGGTGTTGCGATGCCAGCCGGGTGGCATGCTCGGCGAGTCCGGTCCAGGCAGTGGTTTGAGCAGGGTTCATGATGAAGAACTATCCGGTTTTCAGTCTGCAGGCTGTGTTGTTCAGGGGGCCCAGAAAAGGGCCTTGTCAGGGTGTGGCGCATGCAACAGTTGGCTGACCGGCAGTGCGGGCTGTGGTCGGGCCAGTACCTGAGCCAGGAGCTGCCACTTGCGTTCGCCGGTTACATGCAGTGCCAGCGAGCGGCTGGCGAGCAGGCGACGAGCGCTCAGAGTGATGCGTTGTGGTACAGGATTGCCACCATCGACTTGCAGCCAGTCCGGAGCGTCGATGGCCAGCGCGGCATCGCGTTGCGGACTGTCGGGGAAAATGGAAGCGGTATGGCCATCATCTCCCATGCCTAGCAGCACGAAATCGAATTGCGCAGGAAAGTGCGTGTTTTCTGTTAGCGGTACGAAACGCAGGGCAGCGGCAGTTTTCTGTTGCAGATGCTCACGGATCAGGCGGGTGTTGCTCAGGGCGTCGTCGGCAGGAATGCAGCGCTCATCGGCCAAGGTGACGGATACACGCGACCAATTGCGTGGCTGCCGCGCCAGATGCGCAAACAGGCCTTGTGGCGTGCGTCCGCCGGAAACCACCAGCCAAGCCTCGCCACGCGCGACTAATGCAGCATCGAGATGTCTACCGACGTGATCGGCAAGCGCGAGATCCAGGCTGGTTGTATCTGAGGCAGAGTGCAGTCGAATGTCCATTGCAGGCTCCTTGAAGCCGTCATTCTGACAATAAAAAAGCCCGCCGGGTCAGGGCGGGCTTCCCTGCGCAGGGTGGCAGGCCGTCAGACGGCCTTTTCCGTTGCCAGTTGATCGCGATCGGGCCGCTGCCTTGCGGCGTGAGCGCGTGCGACATAGATCTTCATGGCAATGGAAACCACCAACGCGACAGCAAAGATCGCCGCAAACACCTGCATCATGGCAGCGTAACTGCCGGTCTGTTCGCGCAGGAAGGAGGCCAGGCCGGAGCCGACCACGCCGGCCATGGCCCAGGCAGTAAGCACGTAGCCATGGATCGCCGAAATCTGCTTGGTGCCGAAGAGATCGCCGATGTAGGCCGGCAGCGTGGCGAAACCGCCGCCGTAGCAGGTCATGATTGCATACAGCACGACCTGGAAGATCAGCGCGGCTGACAGCGAGGGCAGGAAGTAGAACGCTACGATCTGGAAGGCGAAGAAGATGATGTAGGTGTTCGGCCGGCCCAGATAGTCGGATGCCGTGGCCCAGCCAATACGGCCCAGCCCGTTGAATACGCCGACCAGACCCACGATGGCGCCTGCGGCCAGCGCGCTTATGCCGGTGACTTCCTGTGCCAGTGGTGAGGCGACCGAAATGATCGCGATGCCACAAGTGATGTTGATGAACATCATGATCCACAAGCCGTAGAAGGGTTTTGTGCGTACCGCTTCGTTGGCCGTCACGTTGGAAAGGTCCGCCTTGACGTTCTTGTTGGCCATGGAGCCGTCCCAGCCAGCTGGTTTCCAGTCCTTGGGCGGCGGCTCAAGGTAACGCGCGGAAGACATCATGATCACCAGGTAAGCGGAGCCCATGATGAAGAAGGTGGTGGAAACGCCCAGCGCCTCGATCAGCTTGGCCATGATGGGCGCGGCGATCATCGAAGCGAAGCCGAAACCCATGATGGCCATCCCGGTCGCTAGCCCGCGGCGGTCCGGGAACCATTTGACCAGCGTGGAGACGGGCGTCACATAGCCTGTCCCCAGGCCTATGCCGCCTATCACGCCATAGGAGAGCCACAACAGCCAGAGATTGCCGATCTTGGTTGCCAGGCCGGCACCGATCAGGCCGAGCCCCCAGAAGATGGCGGCCAGCATGCCAGCCTTGCGCGGGCCGTTACGCTCGACGTAGTGCCCCATCACTGCGGCAGACATGCCCAGGAAGAAGATTGCGATGCCAAAAGTCAGGTTGGCCTCCTTGAGGCTCCAGCCGAAGGCTGCCTGCAGGGGTTTGGAGAACACGCTCCAGGAGTAAGCCGAGCCTATGCAGATGTGGATACCTACTGCAGCCAGGGCGATGAGCCATCGGTTCTTCATTTGGGATACCTCAAGTGAATGTTGCCGAAATGAGACTTTGATCAGTCTCTGATAGCTGGAGCGCGTCTTGATTGATGATTATCAAGGATTTTTTCTGAGAATCTTTGCTGCGCCGCGACATTCTTCCGGTATGCGAGGGCTCGCGTCACCGTTGGAGCGGACTTGTTGGCCGTGGATACCCTTGATGGATCCGCATTGGGTGTCGGGCCGGATGGCACCGAGTACTCCTCATGCCCAGCCCGGAAAAATGAGCATGTTATGCTGCAGCTGTGTTCATCCCTAGCCGGATCTGGCCGGCACCCCTGTATGAGTATGAATTTGTTCCTGCTGCTGTTGCTGCTGATTGCCCTGAACGGGATCTTTGCCATGTCAGAGATTGCCATGGTGTCTTCCCGCAAGGCCCGTTTGCAAAGGCTTGCAGACGAAGGTTCGAAGGGCGCAGAGGTCGCAATACGGCTGCATGACGAACCGTCTTCCTTCCTGTCGACCATCCAGGTCGGCATTACCTCGATCGGGATTCTCAGCGGCGTCGTCGGTGAGGATGCGTTGGCCCGTCCGATCGAAGCCTGGCTGGTCCAGTTCGAATGGCTGACCAGTTATGCCCGTCCGCTTTCCGTGGGCGCGGTCGTGGTGTTCATCACCTATCTTTCCGTTGTGTTGGGCGAACTGGTGCCCAAGCGCCTGGCCTTGCTGGCACCGGAAAGCATCTCCTCGTTCATCGCCCGTCCCATGGTCTGGCTGGCTCATGCTACCAAGCCACTGGTTTGGCTATTCTCAGTTTCCAGTGACGCCATCCTGCGCTTCTTCAACGCTACCCGCCGCTCGGGAGAGCCGCCGGTGACCAACGAAGAAATTAAGGTGCTGATGGAGCAGGGCGCGGAAGCCGGCGTGTTCCACGAGAGCGAGCAGGAAATCGTCTCCAACGTGCTGCGCCTGGACGAGCAACGCATCGGCACCATCATGACGCCACGCAAGGACGTGGAATTCATCGATCTGGAAGACATCGAGGATGCACGCAAGACTATTGCCGACAGCGAATACGGTCGTCTGGTGGTCTGTCGTGACGGGCTGGAGAACATCATCGGCGTGTTGCACGTTGCTGATCTGCTCAAGCCCGCACTGGCTGGTGAGCAACTCGATATCGAAGCAGCAACCCGTACGCCGCTGTATGTGCCGGAAACTGTGACCACTTCGCAACTGCTGGAAAATTTCCGCAAGTCGCGTGTGCAGTTTGCGCTGGTCGTCGATGAATATGGCGAGCTGAAAGGCGTCGTATCGCTGACCGATGTACTCACCGCCATCGTCGGCGAGATGCCGGCCGACGATGAAGAAGCCGAAGCCGACGCAGTGCAACGCGAGGATGGCAGCTGGCTGCTGGATGCTTCCATGACGCTGGAGCGCTTTGCCGATCTTTTCGAGCTCGGGGAGCTGCCTGGCTTCGATTCTGGCCGTTTCCACACCATCGGTGGTTTCGTCATGCACATGCTGGGGCGCGTACCGCGCCCGGCGGATTACTTCGAATGCCTTGGCATGCGCTTCGAGGTGGTCGACATGGACAAGCACCGCGTGGACAAGGTGCTGCTGACCCTGCCGCAGGCACCGCTCGATCTGCCGGTGCTGGAGTCCTGAGGCCGATGGCAGGCCCCCATATGTGGCGGCCTGCCATCGGAGGTCCTGAAAACCTCCCGCGTCAGGCGCGGGAAGGTATCCCGATCATTCAATGCCGGATCTCGTCGGGAGGTGTCCATGCGTTGTGTCTATGAAGCAGCCAACGCGCTGGATGCGCACATGGTCTGCGATCTGCTCTGTCAGGAAGGCTTTGCCGCCCGGGTACAGGGCGAGCAGTTGCAAGGCGCCGTAGGAGATCTCGCAGCGGCGGGTTTCGTGCGAGTCGTGGTCGATGAAGAAAACTACGTCAGGGCGCGTGAGCGGGTACTGGCCTGGGAAACCGTTCAGCCGGCCGATATGCCAGCTCCCGCATCGGAGCCGGCATCCGCTGATCGCTTCTGGATCGGATTGCTGACAGGCGCCGTACTGGGCTTCCTGGTTGCGCACCTGTTCGGTTGAGCGAATTCAGGGCATGAACTGTCCGCCATTCACATCCAGGATCTGCCCCGTGATGTAGCCAGCGCAGGCGTGCGAGGCGAAGAAAAGAAAGGCCGGCGCCACCTCTTCGGGTTTGCCGAACCGCCCCATCGGAATTCCGCTGCTGATGCGCTGGCGTACTTCTTCGTTCTTGTCGGCATGGAAGGCAGTGTCCACCACGCCAGGCGAGACGATGTTGAAGCGGATGCCGTCGGCCGTGTGGTAATCCACCCAGTTCTTGTGGATGTTGTGCAGCCAAGCCTTGGCCGCGCCATAAAGCGCTGCGCCCGGTCCGCCACCGGTATGGCCGGCAATCGACCCCACGCTGATCACCGCGCTGGTCTGGCCACTGGTTTGCGCTGCGGTCTTCAGATACGGCAGCGCAGCCTGGGTGCAGGCCAGGGCCGAGCGCATGTTCAGATCATTCACGGCGTCGAAGAAGTCGTCGTCGATTTCCGGCAGGGGTTTGCGCCCGACCAGGCCGCCGGCATTGTTGATCAACACATCGATGCCGCCGAAGCGTGTGACGAAATCTGCTACCAACTGGTGGCAGGTTTCTCGGCTGGAGAGGTCTGCGGCGAAGAAGGCAGCTTCTCCGTCTGCGGCATGCATGCCATCGAGCAGGCTGGCGAGATTCTCCGGAGCGCGGCGGCCATTGATGCCTACCTTGGCCCCCAGGGCTGCGAAAGCTTGAGCGGTGGCCAGGCCGATGCCCATGGTGGATCCGGTAATGAGTACGCGCTTGCCGGCGAGGTCGTTGAACATGACTGCTCCTTGTCGAAGATCCAAAAGCCTCAAGGATAACCAGCGTCTGCACCGAGAGCCATCTTGCCACAAGCTTTGTCAGGCAAACCCTGTGTGGAACGCTAAAATCGCAGACATGCAAAATGCAGCACAACTTCGCCTGTTTCCGATCACTTGGCCGATCTTCGTCGAAAACCTCTTCATGGTGCTGATGGCGCTGTTCGGGTTCTGGCTCACGAGCCGGATTTCGGACGGTGCCGTGGCCACCTTTGGCCTGGTGGGGCAGATATTCGGTGCTTTGCAGATCCTGTTCCGCGTGATCAGCATTGGCGCCAGCGTGGTGGTAACACAGCATCACGGTGCGGGCGACAAGGCGGGGGCACGTCGCGTGGCTTGTACGGGGCTGGCGGCTTCGGCCTGGGTCGGGCTGGCTACCCTGCTGCTGCTCGGACTGGGATCGGCGCCCATTCTTGTGGCGATGCATCTGCCGGCGGAGTTGATGCCCATCGGTGTGCCCTACATGACCGTGCTCGGCCTGGCGCTGCTTTTCGATGCGGTGTCGATGACGATGATCGCCGTGCTGCGCGCCTTCACCTATACCCGCGAGTCGATAAAGATCGTGCTCGGCATGAATCTCGCCCAGGTGCTGCTGTCGGTACCTCTGATGCTGGGCATAGGAAGTTGGGATGATTGGGGGCTGCCAGGCATGGCGCTGGCGATGGCGATCTCGCGTGTCTGTGCGGTGGCCCTGGCCTGGCGCGTCTGGCGGCAATGGCTGGGCATCACCCTGCGCGCGGGCGACTGGCTGCGCCTGCAACGTGCACCGCTGGCCGCGATCCTTCATATAGGCCTGCCCGGTGCCGGAGAAAAGGTCGCCTGGCGGGTGAGTTTCATCATCAGTGTGGCGATGGTCGCCAGCTTGGGACAGGCAGCCCTGGCGGCGCATGCCTACGTCTTCCAGGCAGTGCAGTTGGTCACGTTGTTTACCAATTCGGTGGGTTTCGGCACCGAGATTCTGGTCGGCCATCACGTGGGAGCCGGGCGTTTGCGTGAGGCCAATCGCTTGCTGTGGCGCGCCACCTGGTGGGGGCTGGCGGCAATCATGATCTGCGCGCTGCTGTCCGCCTGGCTGACGCCTGTCGTCGTGGGCAAGCTGACGGCCGATCCCGAGATATTGAAGCTGGTCGGTCTGATCGTGTTGATCGAGCTGGGACTGGAATTCGGCCGGACCTTCAACATCGTGGTTACCAGTGGTCTACGCGCCTCCGGAGATGCACGCTTTCCGGTGAAGGTCAGCGCCGTGTCGGTCTTCGTCTTCGGCGTTGGCTTGGCCTGGCTGTGCGGCGTGCATTGGGGCTGGGGGCTCGCCGGCATCTGGGTCGGCTATGCCGCCGACGAGTGCTGTCGCGGCTTCGTCATGGCCGGCCGCTGGATGGCCGGCGGATGGGTGCAGCATGCGCGACACACGCGGCGACGCATCCTTCAGCACATGAAGCGTCCGTCCGCCTGAGCGGACGGAGCCAGCTCCTGCGTGCTCAGAGATATTTGTGGCCGCGCAGCCAGTGCGTGAACACGTCCGTCCAGATCGATACCGGTTTGCCTTGGGCGAGGCGGATGCCGTGACCATGGCCGCCAGCCTCGAACACATGCAGGGCGGCGTCCAGACGCTTTTCACGTAAGGCACGATAGAGCATCAGGGAGTTCTCGACAGGCACCGAGGCATCGTCTCCCGGATGGGTGATGAAGCAGGGCGGTGTGGCCTGGCTGACCTGTTGCTCGCAGGACCAGGCCGCCACCGTGGCGTCATCCGGTGTGTCGCCGAGCAGATTCAGCCGTGAGCCCGGGTGGGCCCAGCGTTCGTCCATGGTGAGCACCGGGTAGAGCAGGCTGACGAAGTCCGGGCGTGCCGATTGTGCGTCGGCGCTGTCGATGGCGGTATAGACCTTGCGGTCGAACATCGTTGCCAGTGAGCCGATCACATGGCCACCGGCTGAACAGCCCATGGCACCTATGCGGTCCGGCGTCAGCCCCCAGGCTGCAGCGTTGGCGCGTACCAGTCGCAGTGCGCGCTGGGCATCCTGCAGCGGCACGGTTTCGCGCGCGGCGTGGCCTTCGCCGGGCAGGCGATAGAGCAGGATGAAGACCGTGATTCCGAGACTATTGAGCCATTGCGCGATCTCGTGGCCTTCCTTGTCCAGAACCACGCGTACATAGCCACCGCCAGGGGCAAGCACGATGCTGCTGCCGTTGGGCTTTTCCGGCAGCCAGGCGGTGATGCTGGGGCTGCCGATGGCGGTGACGGCGCGGTCACGGAATTGGGCCGTGTCCGGGCTGCGCTCTTCGATGGTTTCGGTGAGGGAGATGCCCACGGAACCAGGGGGGGCATCAGGCCAGAGAGGAATGCGCTGCAGATGGGTGAGGCTGGCGGTCATGAGGTGATTTTCGTACTGCGATGGGATTCGGAGCCTTTGTCCTTGAAGGACATGGCTGCCATCAGTATCCACCCAAACGGCGATGCCTGCCTGATCGTCGTTGCGCGTTTCTGTTACAGATCCGCGCTGTGTGCCGTACCTCGAGCCCCAGCAGTTCTGCGGCATGGTTGCGTGTGGTTTCGGTGATGTTCACACCGCCCAGCATGCGTGCGATCTCTTCGATGCGCCCGGTTTCATCCAGCGTGAGGAGGCTGGAGAGCGTCTGCCCGTCGCGTTGCTCTTTACTCACGCGCCATTGCCAGTTGGCTTGCGCGGCCACCTGCGGCAGATGGGTAACGCACAGCACCTGGCGTTTTGTGCCCAGTTCGCGCAGCCGGCGGCCGACGATCTCGGCCACACGTCCGCCGATGCCGGTATCGACCTCGTCGAAGATCAGTGTGGGTACGGCCTGCGCTTCGGAGGTGATGACCTGGATCGACAGGCCGATGCGTGACAGTTCGCCGCCCGAGGCCACCTTGGCCAGCGGTCTCAAGGGTTGGCTGGGATTGGCAGCGACCTGGAATTCCACGCGTTCCAGCCCGAAGCCGGCACCTTCAGGTTCTACCAACAAGGCCACTTCGAAGCGGCCACCGCTCATGGCCAGATCCTGCATGGCTTCAGTGACCGCCTCGCCAAGTTTGGCGGCTGCGCTGGCGCGCTGCTGTGAAAGTACCTCGGCGCGCTTGAGAAAGGCTTGCTTTGCCGCATCTTCGCGTGCTGCCAGGGCTTCCGGATCGGCAAGATCCGTGAGTTGCGCCAGGCGCGTATTGGCCTGGGTGAGCAAGGTCGGCAGTTCTTCGGGGCCGACTCGGTATTTGCGCGCGCAGCCGATCACCTCCTCGATCCGTTGTTCGACCTCGCGCAGGCGGGCCGGATCAAGCTCCAGGCGATCCTGGTAGCGACGCAAGGCATGGCCGGCTTCTTCCAGACGGATTGCTGCTTCGGAGAGCAGTTCGCTCACTTCATTCAGGGCCGGGTCATGCGCAGCCAGTTCGCTCAACCGGGCTGCCAGGCGTTCGGTCTCGCTGCTCAGCGGCGCATCCCGTTCGCTGATGGCTTCCAATGCGGTCGTGGCGCCTTCGATGAGGCCGGCGGCATTGGCCAGACGAGTGTGTTCCTGATTGACGGCGTCCCAGGCGGTTGGCTCGAAATTCAGCCGGCCAAGTTCCTCGGCTTGGTGGCTCAGCAGCTCGCGCTCGCGCAGCAGCGCCTCCATGCCTGCCATGGCTTCCTGGCGTGCGCGGCGTGCGGTCTGTAGCGCTCGCCACAGGTCGGAAACTTCACGGGCCAATGGCGTCAGCCCGGCGTGGGCATCCAGCAGCTCCCGTTGGGCGTCGTTGCGCAGCAGTGCCTGGTGGGCGTGCTGTCCGTGAATGTCAGCGAGGTAGTCGCCCAGTTCGCGCAATTGCGTGGCGGTGGCCGGCGTGCCGTTGATGTACGCACGCGAGCGGCCGCCGGCATCCACCACACGGCGCAGCAGCACTCCGTCGTCTTCCACGGCCAGATCGTTGGCCCGCAGCCAGGCTTGCGCTTCCGCGCAGGGATCGAATTCGGCGCTCAGATCGGCGCGCTCGCGACCCGTGCGTACCATGCCACCATCGGCACGCTCGCCCAGCAGCAGCGACAGTGCGTCGAGAAGGATGGACTTGCCGGCTCCGGTTTCGCCGGTCAGGGCACCGAAGCCGGGGCGGAAATCCAGCTCAAGACGATCGACCAGCACGAAATCCTGGATCAGCAGACGACGCAGCATGGGGAAGGTCTCACGAGAGGTGTGGCGGCGCGCTCCAGTGGAGCTTTTCACGCAGCACAGCGAAGTAACTGTAATTTTCCGGGTGCAGCAGCGTCACGCCGTGCGTGGAGCGGCGCACACGCACGCGATCGCCGGGCAGGGTCTCGAACAGTGTCTGACCGTCGCTGTGCAGCATGCAGCGGCGATCGCCCAGGATGACCAGTTCGACCACGCTGTCCTGCGCCAGCGCCAGCGGGCGATAGGTGAGTCCATGCGGACACAGCGGCACCAGTACGATGCCGGCCAGACGCGGATGCAGGATCGGGCCGTTGGCCGACAGCGCATAGGCGGTCGAGCCCGTCGGCGTGGAAACGATGATGCCGTCGGAGCGCTGCGAGTAGATGTATTCGGTATCCACATGCAGTTCGAATTCGATCATGCGGCCGATCTCGCCGCGTGAGAGCACGATGTCATTGAGCGCCGTGGTGGTGAACACCCTGGCGCCATGCCGCCAGACCTCGGCCTCCAGCAACGAGCGGCGTTCGCGCAGGAAACGGCCTTCGAGGATATCGGAGATGCGCGTGAACATGTCTTCACGCGAAACGTCGGTGAGAAAGCCCAGGCGTCCCTGATTGATGCCCACCACGGGCAGGTTGTGGCCGGCCAGCGCGCGTGCCGCCGTGAGCATGCTGCCGTCGCCCCCGATCACGATGACCAGATCGGCATGCTCGCCGATGACGTCGAAGCTTGCCACCCGCTCCGTGCATTGGCGGCCGACGGTCTGTGCCGTGCCTTCTTCCAGCCAGACTTCCAGGCCGTGTTCTTGCAGGAAGCAGGCCATGCGCGTGATCGACTCGGCGACGTCTGCGCTTTGATATTTGCCGACCAGGGCAACGATGCGGAATTCCTCGTTCATGGCTCGCGATTAAACCACAGGGGCGCGCAGACGGGGCAGGGCGTGGGACAATGCGTGCTGTCGTCCGCGAACGGATTTTCCATGCCCATCCAGTGGTTTCCCGGCCACATGACCTCGGCGCGCAAGAAGGCCGCCGACGCCATGGCCAATATCGACGTGATCATCGAAGTGCTTGATGCTCGCCTGCCCATGGCCAGCGCCAACCCGATGATCGCGCAGCTGCGTGCGCATCGGCAGCGCCCGTGCCTGAAAATCCTCAACAAGACAGACTTGGCCGATCCAGAAGCCACTGCGGCCTGGCTGGCCTATTTCGATGCGCAACCCGGCG
Organism: Candidatus Dactylopiibacterium carminicum; assembly: GCF_014736495.1. Taxonomy (GTDB): domain Bacteria; phylum Pseudomonadota; class Gammaproteobacteria; order Burkholderiales; family Rhodocyclaceae; genus Uliginosibacterium; species Uliginosibacterium carminicum. The sequence goes on along the minus strand of NZ_MDUX01000015.1, from coordinate 14,120 downwards.
TGAAGGCGGTGGCACTTTCCTGCAAGAAGGCTTCCGACGTTGCCCGCGTGCCGGCACTCTGCCGCGCGCTGGCGCCGCACCGCAACGATAATGTGAAGCCCTTGCGCATGATGATCATGGGCATTCCAAACGTCGGCAAATCCACGCTGATGAATGCCTTGCTCGGGCGCAAGATCTCGGCCGTGGGGGATGAGCCGGCCGTGACCAAATCGCAGTTGCGTGCCGATCTGGATGCGCGCCACATGCTGGTCGACACCCCGGGCATGATGTGGCCCAAGATCGAATACGACAGCGACGGCTACATGTTGGCAGCAAGCCATGCCATCGGCCGCAATGCGGTGATCGATGAAGAGGTGGCCAGCTTTCTGGCCGATGCGCTGTTGCAGCGTTATCCGGTGCGGCTGACCGAGCGCTATGGCTTTGCGGCGGAAGGGCTGGATGGCCCGGCCGTGCTTGAGGCGGTGGCCAAGCGACGCGGCATGCGTATCCGGGGCGGCGGTCTGGATCTGGAAAAAGCCGCGCTGGTACTGCTGCAGGATTACCGTGATGGCCGCCTGGGGCGCATCAGCCTGGAAACCCCGGAGAGTCGTGCAGCGATGATTGCCGAGCATCAACGCCTTCTGGCCGAGGCGGAAACTGCCAGGAGTACGGGCTCCGGCACAGAAGAGGAGTGAATGCATGTTGCTCGTCGTTTCTCCAGCCAAGTCCCTCGACTATCAGCGTGCCGTGCCGGCACATGTGAAGCCGAGCCAGCCGGCTTTTCTGGATCAGGCTGAGGCGTTGGTCGCCATCCTGCGCGAGAAGAGTCCGGCCGAGCTGGCGCAGTTGATGACGATCTCTGATCCTCTGGCCAGCCTCAATGTGGCGCGTTACGCGGAATGGCATCGGCCGTTTACCCAGAAAAATGCGCGTGCGGCGGTGTTTGCTTTCAATGGCGATGTGTACGAAGGGCTGGATGTGTATTCACTGGATGCCGCCCGGCTCGCTTTTGCCCAGCAGCATCTGCGTATTCTTTCCGGTCTGTATGGTGTGCTGCGTCCGCTGGATCTGATGCAGGCCTATCGGCTGGAGATGGGCACCAGGCTCTCCAATCCGGCGGGGCGTAACCTGTACGCCTTCTGGGGGGACGCCATCACGCTGGCGTTGAATGCCGAGCTGGCCGCACAAGGAGGTTCGCCAGTGCTGGTGAATCTCGCCTCCGAGGAATACTTCAAGTCGGTGCGGCCAAAGAAGCTCGCTGCGCGCGTGGTCACGCCGGTGTTCGAAGAGCGCAAGGGTGCGGGCTACAAGATCATCAGTTTCCATGCCAAGCGTGCACGCGGGCTGATGAGTCGTTATGCCATCGTGAATGGCATCACCGATGTTGAAGCACTCAAAGGCTTCGATCTGGAGGGTTACGCCTGGTCGACCGCCGCCTCGGATGGCGATCGCTGGGTGTTCCGCCGCGAAGCCGCCTGAATTCTGATCACTCCTCCAGATCCAACATGATCCATATCAGCAGCCAGTTCGATAGCGGCAACATCGAGATCCGGGATGCACGGGATCCCACCAACGTCCGCCTTGCCATCCGTCACGATGCCGGTGGTGTTTTCATGCAGTGGTTTCATTTCCGCCTGCATGGTGTTCGCGGACAACCTCTGCGTTTGGTGATCGAGAATGCCGGTGAGTGCAGCTATGCCGATGGCTGGCATGGGTATCGCTGTGCAGCAAGCTATGATCGGGCGGACTGGTTTCGCATTCCGCAGACGAATTACGACGGCCGGCAACTGGTGATTGAATTCACGCCGGCACAGGACACCGTCTGGCTCGCCTATTTCGAGCCCTACTCGCAGGAGCGGCGACTGGATTTCCTGGGCTGGTGTACGCGGTCAGCCGGGGTACGTGTGGAGCGCATCGGTGCGAGTCTGGCAGGGCGTGATCTGGATGTGCTGCACATCGGTGAAGGGACGCATCAGGTCTGGGTGCAGGCACGCCAGCATCCGGGCGAGAGCATGGCCGAATGGTTCATCGAAGGCTTCATCCGCCGCCTGCTTGATGCTTCTGATCCCGTAGCGCGGGAATTGCGCGCCAAAGCCTGTTTCCATCTGGTTCCGAACGTGAATCCGGATGGCAGCGTGCTGGGGCATCTGCGCAGCAATGCACTCGGCGTAAACCTGAACCGCGAATGGCATTCCCCCACACTCGAACGCAGCCCTGAAGTCTTGCATCTGCAGACGGCAATGCGGCGTACCGGCGTGGATCTCTTCCTCGATATCCATGGCGATGAGACCTTGCCCTATGTCTTCATCGACGGAAGCCACATGGTGCCCGGCTACGGGGCCCGTAATCTGGCGCTCCAGGCCGCGTTCCTGGCCAACCTAAAATGGGCCAGCCCGGACTTTCAGACCGAACATGGCTACACCGATGACCGCTTTACTGACGAGATGATGACGCTGGCCTCGAAGTGGGTGGCGGCGAACTTCGGCTGCGTGTCCCTGACCCTGGAGATGCCGTTCAAGGACAACGCCAATGCGCCTGACCCGCATACCGGCTGGAATGGTGCGCGCAGCCAGCATCTGGGCCAGGCCTTCCTGTATCCGGTGCTGGAGCATCTGCGCGCGCTGGGGTGAAGGAAGCCATTATCCGGGCCTCATCGGAACTGGTGATGGCGGACAAGACAAAGCCGGCGATTGCCGGCTTTGTCTTGTCCGTGTGATGAAGCTCAGTCCAGCACGTGGGATGCCATGCCGTCGGCCAGTTTGGGCTCGAACCAGGTGGATTTGGGCGGCATCACCTGGCCGGCGTCGGCAACCGACATGAGGTCGTTCATGGTGGTGGCGAACATGGCGAATGCCACGGCCATCTCACCCGAATTCACACGCTTTTCGAGTTCCGGAAGGCCGCGGATGCCACCGACGAAATCGATGCGTTTGTCACGGCGCAGGTCGGCAATGCCAAGTACGGGCGTGAGGATGTGAGTGGTGAGCAGGCTGACGTCCAGGCGCTCGACCGGATCGGCCGGGATCAGTTCAGGCTTGACCGCCAGCTTGTACCACTGACCGGGCAGATACATGCCGACCTCGCCGTAAACCGCCGGTTTTACCGGCACAGCGGAGGGGGTTACCGTGTAGCCGGTCGCTACCTTGGCAAGCAGTTCGTCCTTGGACAGACCGTTGAGATCTGCGACCACGCGGTTGTAATCCATGATCTTCAACACATGGGCGGGGAAGATCACGGAGAGGAAGTAGTTACAGCTTTCTTCGCCGGAGTGGTTGGGGTTGGCACTGCGGCGGGCGGCTGCCACGCGCGAAGCGGCCGCGGAGCGATGGTGGCCGTCGGCGATGTAGAGCGCGGGCAGGGCATCGAAGCCTTTGGTCAGCGTTTCGATGGTAGCGTTGTCGCGGATCACCCACAGGGTGTGACGGATGCCGTCGTCAGCCGTGGCATCCGCGTCCGGCGTACCGGTAATGGTCGCTGCCAGTACGGCATCGATGGCAGGTGATTCGGGGTAGGCCAGGAAGACCGGGCCAGTCTGGGCGTTGAGCGCTTCGATCTGGCGTACGCGATCATCCTCCTTGTCCGGGCGGGTGAATTCGTGACGCTTGATGCGCCCATTGTCGTACTCGACCACGGAGGCTGCCGCGACGACTCCGGTTTGCACATGGCTGCCCATGATGATGCGGTAGATGTAGTAACAAGCCTTGTCGTCGCGCGTGATCACGTCGGCGTCGAGCATTTTCTGCAGATTCTCGGCGGCCTTGGCGTATACGGCCGGGGAATAGGTATCGGTGCCTTCGGGCAGGTCAATCTCGGGTTTGGAGATATGCAGGAAGCTCCACGGCTTGCCGGCGGCACGTGCCACGGCTTCGGACGATGAGAGCACGTCGTAGGGCGGTGCGATAATCTCGGCGGCGCGGCCGCTGGCCGGGCGTAGTGCCTTGAAGGGGGTGACCAGATGCATGGGTTTGCCTTTCAGTGGAGTTTTCTGTTGCAGGGGAATTCAGGTTCGCCGCGCCGCGATGGTCTCACGCACCGCAGTGCGGGCGTCGTGCAGCATCTGCGCGGTAGTGTCCCAGCTCACACAGCCATCAGTGACCGAACAACCGTAGCGCAAGGTGGAAAGATCCTTGGGGATCGGCTGGTTGCCGGCCTCGATGAAGCTTTCAATCATCACGCCGACAATCGAACGGTTGCCGTTGCGTAGCTGGCTCACCACGTCTTTCATCACCAGCGGTTGCAGCTCCGGTTTCTTCCAGGAATTGGCGTGCGAACAATCGATGACGATGTTGGCGGGCAAGCCGGCCTTGGTCAGCGCCTGCTCGGCAAGCGATACGGAAACAGTGTCGTAATTCGGCCGGCCGGCCCCCCCCCGCAATACGACGTGACTGTACGGATTGCCGCGTGTACGCACGATGCAGGTCAGCCCCTGATCATTGACGCCAAGAAACGCATGTGACCGTGAAGCGGAGAGACAGCCATTCACGGCGGAGTCCAGCGAGCCATCGGTACCATTCTTGAAACCGACCGGTGAAGACAGGCCTGAGGCGATTTCGCGATGAGTCTGCGATTCCGTGGTGCGTGCGCCGATGGCGGCCCAGGAAAGCAGATCGCCGTAATACTGCGGCGCGATCGGGTCCAGCGTTTCGGAAGCCGCGGGCAAACCCAGTTCGGCGATGTCCAGCAGGAAGCGGCGGCCGCGTTCCATGCCTTCCTCGATATGGAAGGAGTCATCCATGCGAGGGTCGTTGACGAAGCCCTTCCAGCCTACGGTGGTCCGCGGCTTCTCGAAATACACGCGCATCACCACGTACAGTGTGTCAGCCACCTCGTCAGCCAGCACCTTGAGGCGCCGGGCGTAGTCCAGCCCAGCTACCGGATCGTGGATGGAGCAGGGGCCGACGATGACCATCGGGCGCGGATCCTGGCGATCCAGGATGGCCTTGATGGTGGCCCGACCGGACTCGACTGCGGCTGCCGCCGTGTCGGACAGCGGTACGCGTGCCTTGATCTCCTCGGGAGAGAGCATGGCGTCGAACGAGACGACGTTGAGGTTTTCGGTAGAAGCGTGGGGCATGGCAATGAACCGTTTCGAAGTGGCAGCATCGCATGGCTGCCTGGGTGCTTGTGCCGGTTTCCAAACAGAAAAGCCCGCGTGGAGCGGGCTTTTCTGGATACAGCAGGTCGGAACCAGCCAGTGAGCGTGCGGGCCGCGCCGCACAAAGCTTACTTCAGCTTGGTTTCCTTATAAGCGACGTGCTTGCGAACGACCGGGTCGTACTTGATGAACTCAAGCTTTTCCGGAGTGGTGCGCTTGTTCTTGTTCGTGGTGTAGAAGTGGCCGGTACCCGCAGTGGATTCCAGCTTGATCTTTTCGCGACCGCTTTTGGCCATGATTAATCTCCGCTAATAGGTTGGTGGCAGATCAGATCTTTTCGCCACGAGCGCGCAGCTCGGAGAGAACGACCTCGATGCCCTTCTTGTCGATGGTGCGCAGGCCGGCGTTGGATACGCGCAGGCTGACCCAGCGGTTTTCGGATTCAACCCAGAAGCGACGGCTCTGCAAATTCGGCAGGAAACGACGCTTGGTCTTGATGTTGGAGTGGGAAACGTTGTTCCCCACCATCGGGCCTTTGCCCGTGACTTGACACACTCGAGACATATCTCGCTCCGGTAACTGGTTCCGTAAAGCGCGCGATTATAGCCGGAAGTCTGTTCCCGACTCAAGTATTCATGGCGTGCGAGAGCCGGCCACTATATCAGCCCGCGCTCGGCAAAGGAAAGTGGCGTCTGTTGGCCAGCGACGATGAAGTGGTCCAGTACGCGGACGTCCACCAGCGCCAGCGCTTGCTTGAGTGCCTGGGTGAGCATCTCGTCGGCGTGGCTGGCTTCGCGCAGGCCGGAAGGGTGGTTGTGTGCGAGGATCACTGCGGCAGCGTTGTGCGCCAGTGCGAGCTTTACCACTTCCCTGGGGTAGACAGAGGTCTGTGTGAGCGAGCCCCTGAAGAGTTCGCAGGCTTCGATCAATTGGTTCTGTGCATCGAGCAGCAGCACCATGAAGACTTCATGCTGCAGATGTGCGAGCTTGAGTCGAAGCCAGTCGCGTACGGTACCAGGGGTGCCGAGCACGTCACGACAGCGCATCTCTTCTCCCAACGCCCGCCGTGCCATTTCCAGCACAGCCTGCAACTGGGCGAACTTGGCGTCTCCCATGCCTGGAAATGTGCGGAGCTCACGCAGCGAGGCCGAGAACAGGCGCGCGAGGCTACCGAAATGCGTGACCAGTTCGCGTGCAAGATCCACGGCGCTTTTGCCACGAATGCCGACACGAAGGAATATCGCCAGCAGTTCTGCGTCCGACAATGCTGCGGCTCCGTTAGCCAGCAGGCGTTCGCGGGGTCTTTCGTCTTCGGGCCAGTCGGTGATTGCCATATGTGTCAGGGCTGAGAAAGAAAGCCCGGATTGTTGCCCGGGACATGCTCTGGACATAGGTGACATGCGGGCTGCCCGATCAGTACTGGCGGAGGCGTCAGACAGTGGTCAGATCGTTACTGTCGACCAGCGTATTGTCCTGTTTCCTCTCTCGCAGGATGAAGCGATGGAACAGGGCTCCCGCTACATGCAGAAAGATCATGGAGATAAAGAGTCCGGCCACAAAGGCATGAATCAGCAGCAAGGGGTTTCTGGCCATATTTGCGGGCATGCCGTTTCCGTCCTGGATGGCTTCGAACAGGTGGCTCTGCAGCGCAAGGGCCACACCAGTCACAGCCATCAGTACAGCCATGAAATCGAGGATCCAATGAACCATTTTGGCCAGCAGATCCACCCAGGTGATGCCTGACAGGACCGGCGGCGGGTACTTGCCGGCAAAGCGCAGAGACATCCGGATCAGGACTGCAACGCACACCAGAAATCCGAGAACCATGTGACGCAGGATTGTTGTGAGTTTTGACGGGTCGGTGTCTGGAAAGCGGGCCAGTACGAAAATACCGGTAATCAGAAGTGCAACAGTCAGGACAACCACGCTCCAGTGCAGGACGCGGAGAAAAGGGGATACACGGGAAAACTTCATTTGCGACTCGGGAAGCGGGGAGGAGGAAGTCAGCCGGCGCTGATGGCGGAGGCCTTCGTGCTTGCGCACGAGGGCAGGAGCTACAGAGGAGGCGGGGCGGCAGCGATGAAAAGTAAGCCTCTTTCCTGCGCTGGCCGGCGCGACTTCGACGATTGGGCGACGAAGTTCAAAAAGCCAAGGATCGAGACCGTGTGTAGATTAGTACCGCCTCAAGGGCCGGGAATATGTCGCAGGACAAATCCTGCGAAGTTTGTACATGAAGGAGACCAATTTCCTTCGTCGTGCGTCGTCTCTTGTTGATCTGCCTGGTTGGCCGAGGGGCTTGCAGCTCTTCCTGCTGTTGGCGGCGGGTTACCCTGATCGGGCGGCATTGCGGCTAGAATCACTTCCCCTTTTCATGTGACGGTTGCTGCTCATGAGTGAACTGGCTGGCAAGACCATCGTACTGGGGGTTTCCGGTGGAGTCGCCGCTTACAAGGCGGCTGAGCTTGTGCGTCTGCTGATCAAGGCCGGTGCGCGCGTACATGTGGTGATGACGGAAAACGGTGTGCGCTTCGTGACGCCCACCACGTTTCAGGCGCTTTCGGGCAATTCGGTGTGGACCGAGGCCTGGGATGATCGTCGTGCCAACAATATGAGCCATATCGAACTCACGCGGGCAGCGGATGCGCTGCTGATCGCGCCCGCTACGGCGAACATCCTGGCCAAGCTGGCGAACGGATTGGCCGACGATTTGCTTTCCACGCTGGTTTTGGCGCGGGATTGCCCACTCCTGGTGGCGCCGGCGATGAACAAGCAGATGTGGGGCAATCCTGCGACCCAGCGTAATGTCGAACGACTGCGTGCTGATGGCGTGGCTGTGATCGGACCGGCAGCGGGCGAGCAGGCGTGTGGCGAGGTTGGCGAAGGACGCATGAGCGAGCCGGTGGAGATCTTCGAGGCGCTGGCCGCTTTCCTGCAACCCAAGCCTCTGGCCGGCAGGCGTGTACTGATGACCGCAGGCCCTACCTATGAGCCCATAGACCCTGTGCGCGGGATCACCAATATCTCCTCCGGGAAGATGGGCTACGCGTTGGCGCGTGCGTTTGTACAGGCCGGCGCCCGTGTACAACTGGTGAGCGGTCCGGTTTCATTGCCTACACCTTATGGTGTGGAGCGTATTGACGTGCAGACCGCTGCGCAGATGCATCAGGCCGTGATGCAGCACGTGGGGGAGGCAGATGTCTTTGTCGGCGTGGCTGCCGTGGCGGATTACCGTCCGGTCGATGTGGCTGCAGACAAGATCAAGAAAGCTGGCGAACTGCCGGCAATTCGGCTGGAACGCAATCCCGATATCCTGGCTGACGTGGCTTCATTGCCGGCTGCGCCATTCTGCGTCGGCTTCGCCGCCGAGAGCCGCGATCTCGACAGCTATGCGCGCGGCAAGCTGGAGGCAAAGCGCCTGCAACTGGTGGTGGGCAATCTGGTGCAGGACGGTATGGGCGGTGATACCAATCAGGTCGTGTTGTACGACGCCTGGGGCTCCCATCCGCTGCCGCGTGCCAGCAAGCGCGAGGTCGCCGTCGGTATCGTCGGGCATCTGGTGCAGTTGCTGGCCACCGGCGGCTAGGAGGTCAGGATGCCTGTCGTTCATATTGAAGTCCGGCGCCAGTACAGTCCGGCTGAAGAGCAAGCCTTGATCGAGAGCGTGCATGCCGCGCTGGTTTGCAGTCTGCAGATTCCCGAGCATGACCGCATCGTACGGCTGAGCGTGCATCCGCCAGAGCGCTTCGCGTGCCCGACGGACAAGGTACAACCCGAGCGTTTCACCTTGATCAGCATCGATCTGTTTTCCGGTCGTTCGCCGGCAGCCAAGCGCAAGCTCTACTCCGAATTGGCGCAGCGGCTTGCCGTGCTCGGTATCCCGCCGGACCACCTGCTGGTGCGCCTGCGCGAAATACCGCGCGAAGATTGGGGCATCAAGGGTTTATCCGCGGTCGATATCGATCTTGGCTTCGAGGTCGAGGTTTGATCCGTTTCGCCTTCATCCCGTTGCGCATAGCCCGGATTTCGCTGCGCTGCATGCGGGCTATGGCTGGCTGAACGCGCCAGTCATCCACCCATCACTCGTCACCTGTCACTGTCACGTAAGGCAACCATGCACCAACTCGACATCAAGATCCTCGACGCGCGCGTGCGCGACAACCTGCCCCAGTACGGCACTGCCGGTGCCGCCGGCCTCGACCTGCGTGCCTGCATCGATGCGCCGCTGACGCTGAATCCCGGCAATACCCACCTGATCCCCACGGGGATGGCCATCCATCTGGCGGATCCGAAGCTGGCAGCGTTGATCTTGCCGCGCTCTGGCTTGGGGCACAAACACGGCATCGTGATGGGCAATCTGGTTGGCCTGATCGATTCGGATTACCAGGGGCAGCTCTTTGTCTCAACCTGGAATCGTGGCAATGAAGTTTTCACCATCCAGCCGATGGACCGCATTGCACAACTGGTGGTGGTGCCGGTGGTGCAAGTGGCTTTGAACGTGGTTGACGAGTTCGATGTCAGCAAGCGTGGCGCTGGTGGTTTCGGCAGTACCGGGCGGCAGTAATCGGGCTGAACGTACCCGTAAATGAAAAAGCCCCGGAGTTCCGGGGCTTTTTGTTTCTCCAGGGACGGCTCAGCGCAAGGCGTCAATCACGGCATTCAGCGTGGCGCTGGGGCGCATGGCGAGAGCGGCTTTGTCTGATGAGGCGTGGTAGTAGCCACCGATATCCACCGGTCTGCCTTGGGCATCGATCAGCTCCTTGGCGATCTTGGCTTCGTCAGCCGTCAGTTTTTCCGCTACCGGTTTGAACGCTGCGGCGAGTGCGCCATCCTTGGTTTGTCCGGCCAGTGCTTGTGCCCAATAGAGCGCCAGGTAGAAATGGCTGCCACGGTTGTCGGTCTGTCCGACCTTACGTGCAGGCGACTTGTCGTTTTCCAGGAATTTGGCGTTGGCCGTGTCCAGCGTTTCTGCCAGTACAGCTGCAGCACTATTGCCGGTTTTGGCGGCCAGATCTTCGATGGAGACCTGCAACGCGAGGAACTCGCCAAGCGAATCCCAGCGCAGGTAGTTCTCTTCGAGGAATTGCTGCACATGCTTCGGCGCAGAGCCTCCGGCACCGGTTTCGTACATGCCTCCACCAGCCAGCAAGGGCACGATGGAGAGCATCTTGGCGCTGGTGCCGAGCTCCAGGATCGGGAAAAGGTCGGTGAGGTAATCGCGCAACACGTTGCCGGTGACTGAGATGGAGTCCAGCCCTTTGCGGATGCGCTCCAACGAGAGCTTGGTGGCTTCCACCGGAGCAAGCACGCGGATATCCAGGCCAGCGGTATCGTGGGCCTTGAGGTAGGTTTCGACGCGCGCAATCAGATTGCGGTCGTAAGCGCGCGCAGAGTCCAGCCAGAAGATGGTGGTGGCGCCGGTGGCACGGGCACGGGTGACGGCAAGCTTGACCCAGTCGCGAACGGCCACATCCTTGGTCTGGCACATGCGCCAGATGTCACCCTTCTTGACTTCGTGGCGGGTGAGTACCTTGCCGGCTTCATCGGTCACCGTGACGACACCGTCCTCGGTGATTTCAAAGGTCTTGTCGTGTGAGCCGTATTCCTCGGCGGCCTGGGCCATCAGCCCGACATTGCTGACGCTGCCCATGGTGGTGACGTCGAAAGTGCCATGGGCCTTGCAATCGTCGATCACGGCCTGATAGACGCCAGCGTAGCAGCGGTCAGGGATCACGAACTTGGTGTCCTGCAGCTTACCGGCTGCATTCCACATGCGGCCTGAGCTGCGGATGGCTGCCGGCATGGAGGCATCGACGATGACGTCGCTGGGGACATGCAGGTTGGTGATGCCTTTGTCCGAATCCACCATGGCGACAGCCACGGCTGCCTCTGCTGCGCGCAGGTCAGCTTCGATGGCTGTCTTGTCAACTTCGGGCAGCGTCTGGATCTTGGCATAGGCGTCACCGATGCCGTTGCGTGGATTCACGCCTAGCTTGGCAAAAGTGTCGGCGTGTTTGGCGAATACATCCTTGTAGTAGGTGCTGACAGCGTGACCGAACAGGATGGGGTCGGAAACCTTCATCATGGTCGCCTTCAGATGCAGGGAAAACAGCAATCCTTTTGCCTTGGCATCTGCGATCTGATTGGCATAGAAGGCCTGCAGCGCACCAGTATCGATGAAGGTGGCGCTGATGAGCTCATCAGCCTTGACCTTGACTTCCTTGAACACCTTGCTGCCTGCCTGGCCGGCCAACTTGATCTTCAATGTGCCGGCGGCGGAAATGGCTGCGGATTGCTCGTTGGCATAGAAATCCCCGGAGGTCATGCTGGCCACATGAGATTGTGAGTCGGGGCTCCAGGCGCCCATGGAGTGCGGGTGTTTCTGTGCGTACTGTTTGACTGCCTTGGCCACTCGGCGATCCGAATTGCCTTCGCGCAGTACAGGATTCACGGCGCTGCCCAGCACCTTGGCGTAGCGCCCCTTGATCTTCTGTTCTGCTTCGTTCGTGGGATTCTCCGGGTAATCCGGCACGGCATACCCCTGAATCTGCAACTCCTTGATTGCTGCCTTGAGCTGAGGGACTGAGGCGCTGATGTTCGGCAACTTGATGATGTTGGCGGCAGGTGTCTTGGCCAGTGCCCCCAGTTCAGCCAACGCATCGGCCATCTGCTGTTCCGGTTTCAGAAATTCGGGGAAGTTCGCCAGGATGCGGCCGGCCACCGAGATGTCACGGGTTTCCACCTGAATGCCAGCCGACTTGGTGAAGGCCTGGATGATCGGCAGCAAGGAGTAGGTGGCAAGGGCAGGTGCTTCGTCGGTGAAGGTGTAGATGATCTTGGCGTCGCTCATGAGTCTCTTTCCGGAATCAGACAGGTCGATTGGGGATGGCCGGGCAGGTCCGCTGCGGGCAAGCGACCAAGTATAGCAACGATGGCCGCAGGCCTCCCCATGCCATGCTCGTGGATGGCTTGCTTATGGTCGATCTGCTTTATGTGCTACGACAAAGGCAGGATAATCGAAACATTCAAGCCGGAACGCTGGATGTCACGTCTGGTATGTCAGCAAGATCGCTCGGAGAACATCGATGCAGCAATTTGACGTGGTGGTGATCGGTTCGGGCCCGGGAGGAGAAGGGGCTGCGATGAAATGCGCAAAATCGGGCAAATCGGTTGCCATGGTGGAAGCGTACGAATTCGTCGGTGGCGGATGTACCCATTGGGGGACCATCCCATCGAAAGCATTGCGTCAGGTAATTTCCGGTCTGCGCGAGATACGCGAGAACCCGCAGTTTCATGACGCCATGGAAATGGGGATCTCTTTCCCTGCCTTGCTGCGTACGGCGGAGAGCGTGATCCGCAAGCAGGTGGTGATGCGCCAGAGCTTCTACGATCGCAATACGGTGCAGGTCATTCACGGCCGAGCACGTTTCTGCGATGCCAATACATTGGAGGTCGCACTCCACAATGGCGGACAGGAGATCTTGCGTGCCCACCAATTCGTGATTGCGACCGGCTCGCGCCCCTACCATCCACCGGAAATCGACTTCACGCATCCGCGTGTGCATGACAGCGACAGCATTCTGCGCCTAAATGAATCACCAGAATCCATCACGATCTATGGTGCAGGCGTGATCGGCTGCGAATACGCATCGATCTTCCGCAACCTCGGCTGCAAGGTGAATCTCATCAACACGCGGGATCGACTGTTGTCTTTCCTGGATGACGAGATCGTCGATGCACTGGCCTATCATCTGCGCGAGCAGGGCGTGCTGGTTCGCCATAACGAAGAGGCTGCCCGTGTCATTCCGCAGGAGGATGGCGTGGTGCTCGAACTCAAATCCAACAAACGCATCAAGACGGACTATCTGTTATGGGCAAATGGTCGTCAGGGCAACACAGACGACATGGGGCTGGAGTCCCTGGGCATTCAGCCAGACAAGCGCGGAGTGATCGCCGTCAATGAGAATTATCAGACCGCATTGCCCCATATCTACGGAGTGGGCGATGTCATCGGTTGGCCCAGCCTGGCGTCGGCAGCCTATGACCAAGGACGCCATGCGGCCGCCCACTTGGTTGATGGTGTCTATCAGTCGGAGTTGGCACGGGAAATCCCGACAGGAATCTACACACTGCCGGAGATCAGCTCACTTAACAAAACCGAGCGGGAACTGACCGAAGCCAAAGTGCCCTATGAAGTAGGGCACAGCCTGTTTCGTAGCCTGGCACGCGCACAGATTGCAGGCCAGACCACGGGCATGCTGAAGCTTCTGTTTCACCGTGATACGCTGGAAGTGCTGGGCATCCATTGTTTTGGTGCCCAGGCTTCCGAGATCATCCACATTGGCCAAGCCATCATGATGCAACCTGCGCCAAACAACACCATCACCTATTTCGTGAACACCACATTCAATTATCCGACGATGGCTGAGGCCTATCGTGTGGCGGCGTTGAATGGGTTGAATAGGCTGTGCTGAAAGCCTTGGCTTGGCCGTATTACAGGACGCGGAGCAACTCCAAGACCTCCACTTCAATTTCCAGCCAACTGGCCACGTTTGCGTTGGCGCGTCGTCCGGGCAGAAAGCGCGTGCGCTCAAACATGCGCTGCAAGGGAGCCCACTCCCCGGCGTTCTCGGCCATGATCTGAACGCGGCGAACCTCGCCTTCGGTATCTATGTAGAGCCGCACGCGCACATTGGCAGTCGGAAGGTCGGAGCCTTCGAGCCAGTTTATGTCTGGCGCCGAGACTGGTACTGGTTGCTGCTCCAAGCTGTCAGCAGACTAATAATGCTTTTTAGGTCCCGCTGCATCTTGCTTGGCGGAAGTCGTACTTGATGTACTGCTGGTCTTGGGGTTGATGGACTTGGCAACACGTGCTGTGGTTGCCATTGGTACAGGTGTGCTTAGCACTAGTCGTGTTTGCAGCGTGTCGGGTGGTTTCTCTTGTGCTGCTGGAGCATCTGCACCCATCTTGAGGGCTAGCAGCAACATGCCATGTGAATCGCCCCCGGTTCACTAGACACTTCGAAGCCTTAAGCTGGCAACCAAGTGG
>NZ_MDUX01000061.1 GCF_014736495.1 Candidatus Dactylopiibacterium carminicum | reverse complement strand
TGCCAGGCGTAGTACCCACTCGGATGGACCCGCATGACCTTGCACATGCGTCGGATTGGCCAGACGTTCTGATGCGCTTCGATGAAGGCGTACCTTACCCGGACTGCTTGGCAAAGTACGCTGTGGCCTTTTTTAGGATGTCGCGCTCCTCGGTTACCCGCTTGAGCTCGGCTCGTAGCCGACGTAACTCGTCCTCTTGGCTATCCTGCGTTTGACGCTCCTGCGGCGTCAGGCTGTAGCGCTTGATCCATGCGTACAGACTGTGGATGCTCACATCCAGTCGCCCGGCAACGTCCGCAACGCTATGTCCGCGATCGGTCACTTGCTTGACCGCTTCAATCTTGAACTCTTCCGTGTATCGCTTGCTACTCATAGACACCTCCACTTGGTTGCCAGCTTAAGGCTTCGAAGTGTCTAGTGAACCGGGGGCGATTCAATCGCGCCGCTGAAGGTATGGAGCTATATCGGCTTCCTGGTGGCTTTTAGCGCATTCGCCTATGGCTCCTTCATCGTGCTGCGTACGCTGCTGTTCGGCATCGATGTGCCTGGCTACGCCTCTTTGCTGACGGTGATGCTGTTCATGTCCGGCCTGCAGCTGATCGGCCTGGGTGTGATCGGGGAATATCTCGGGCGCGTCTATCTGGAAAGCAAACGCCGCCCGCCCTTCGCAATCCGCGCCGTGCAGCGACATACGCCCGGGACTCCATGATTCACGAGGAATTCAGGCGTTTCCTGCGCTTTTGTGCGGTCGGCGTGGCGAATACCGGCTTGCACCTGCTTGTGGTGCTGGTATTGGTGGAGTGGCTGCACTGGCGGCCGTCTCTGGGCAATGCACTGGCCTTTGTCTGCGCCAATCTCTTTTCGTTCGCGGTCAACAGCCGGTGGACTTTCGCAGGCTCAAAAGGCGGGTTCGGCCGCTACCCACGATTTCTCGCCGTGTCCTTGAGCGGGCTGCTCATTTCCTGGGCCAGCGTCGAAATTGCGCAATGGCTGGCATTGCACTATCTGGTAGGAGTCGTCGGTTCAGTGGGCCTGGTTGCCCTCTCTGGCTACGTGCTGAACCGATTGTTCGTGTTCCGCTGATCAGGCGGCTCCTTGTGCCTCAGCTGCGCGTGGAAAGCAGCGCCAGAAATTGGTGCTGCTGGCGTTGGCGACAGCCTCTATCCCGATGCCGCGCAGCCGTGCGATCTCGGCTGCCACACGTGGCACATAGGATGGCTCGTTGAGCTTGCCTCGATAGGGAACCGGCGCCAGATAAGGTGAATCTGTCTCGATCAGGATCCGTTCCAGCGGGATGCTCGCGGCCACTTCTTTGATCTGGGCCGCGTTCTTGAACGTCAGGATGCCGGAAAAGGAAATGTGGAAACCAAGAGCCATGGCGGCTTCGGCCACAGCGAGATTTTCGGTGAAACAGTGCATCACACCGCCGACCGTGTCTGCCCGCTCCTCCGTCAGGATGCGCAGTACATCCTGCGCTGAGTCGCGAGTATGAATCACCAGCGGTAGTCCGGCTTCGCGCGCAGCGCGGATGTGCACGCGAAAGCGCTCGCGTTGCCATTCAGGCTGATCCTTGTGCCAGTAATAGTCCAGCCCGGTTTCGCCGATGGCGATGACCTTCGGATGCTTCGCCAGTGCCGCCAGGCATGCCACATCAGGCTCTTCGCCTTCCGTGTTTTCCGGATGAACTCCGACGGTGGCGAACAGATTCTGGTGTGAATCGGCCATCTTCAGGATGCGTGGAAAATTTTCCAGATTCACACCGATGCAGACAGCGTGAGTCACCTTCGCGGAGGCCATGCGCTCGAACAAGGCCTCTTCCTGATTGGCCAGATCTTCGAAATCGATGTGGCAATGTGAATCGATGAACATGAGTCTTCTACAAAACAACAACCGGGCTTTTTCCTAATCCCGTCCAGTTAAAACAATGCCGTCATTCCGGCATAAGCCGGAATCTAGTCTTTTCAGGCCCATCCGCTGGATCCCGGCTTACGCCGGGATGACGCCGAATCGGAGATTCTGGCGCTTAACTGACTGGCATTAGGCTTGCAGTAACGACGATGTACAAGTCGCGCTCAAAGCGTATGCGTCGGCCGGCTGGAGCCCAGGGCCCCTCCCAGCACCTGCTCGATTTTCACCTTGACCACACTGCCGCCTTCATCGGGCGCGAACTGCACGCCCACCCCCTGAGTCCGGTTGTTCTGCGCGTTGGCCGGCGTGATCCACGCAACCTTGCCCTTGACCGCCAAGCGGGTCGGATCATCCATCAACTGCAGCAGCATGAAGACTTCGTCTCCAGGCGCGTAATTCCGGTTGGTCGGGATGAACAGCCCACCGCCTTTCAGAAAAGGCATGTAGGCCGCATACAGGGCCGATTTGGAGTTGATGTTCAGCGAGAGAACCCCGGCCCGCACACTCGGCTGTTTCGGTTCCATGTTCGATCCGCGAATGAGACTGTGAGATTAAACGGCATGCAGTTCGAAAACACCAGCTGATGCCGCGCTGAAACAGGAACGGGGCGACAGGCGCCCCGTTCCATCTCATCAGTGAGTCACCAGCGTTCCGGTGTCATCCACGTCACCGGGAGACTCTGTCGCAACCACCGGAGCGGGGGCTTCGGTCTCGGGCAAGGGTTCAGGCTGACGTTCAAGAGTATGCTCCAGCACCTGGTCGAACCACTTGACCGGGATGATCTCGATGCGATCCTTGATGTCACCCTGAATGTCCGCCAGATCCTTGACGTTCTCTTGCGGAATCAGGGCCTTGCGGATACCACCGCGCACCGCGGCAAGCAGCTTCTCCTTGAGTCCACCGATGGGAAGCACTTCACCGCGCAGCGTGATCTCACCAGTCATGGCGACATCGGCGCGTACCGGAATCCCTGTCAGCACGGAAACCAGTGCCGAAGCAATGGCGATACCTGCGGAAGGACCATCCTTGGGCGTGGCGCCTTCAGGCAGGTGGATGTGGATGTCGCTCTTGGCGTGGAAGTCTTCGGCGATCCCCAGTTGACAAGCGCGCTTGCGCACCACCGAGAGTGCTGCCTGGATGGATTCCTGCATCACTTCACCCAGCTTGCCCGTAGTGATGATCTTGCCCTTGCCAGGCAGATTCACCGCTTCGATGGTCAGCAGTTCACCGCCCACCTCAGTCCAGGCAAGGCCAGTGACCTGACCAACCTGATTGTCCTTTTCGGCCATGCCGAAGGAATAGCGACGTACGCCAAGATACTTGTCGAGATTCTTGGCGTTCACCACGACCTTGGACTCACGCTTCTTCAGCACCAGCGCCTTCACCACCTTGCGGCAGATACGCGAGACCTCGCGCTCCAGACTACGCACACCGG
Organism: Candidatus Dactylopiibacterium carminicum; assembly: GCF_014736495.1. GTDB lineage: Bacteria > Pseudomonadota > Gammaproteobacteria > Burkholderiales > Rhodocyclaceae > Uliginosibacterium > Uliginosibacterium carminicum. The sequence continues at coordinate 18,721 of NZ_MDUX01000061.1, read as the reverse complement.
CTTCTCGCGTGTAGTAGCGGATGATGTCGCGCAATGCCTCTTCGGTGACTGACAGCTCGGTCTGCTTCACGCCGTTGTTCTTCATCTGCTTGGGCAGCAGATAGCGCTGGGCGATATTGACCTTCTCGTCCTCTGTGTAGCCGGAAAGACGAATGATCTCCATGCGGTCGATCAAGGGGCCGGGGATGTTGAACGAGTTGGCGGTAGCCACGAACATCACTTCGGACAGGTCGTACTCCACTTCGATATAGTGGTCGACGAAGGTCGAATTCTGTTCGGGATCCAGCACCTCCAGCAATGCCGAGGAGGGGTCGCCGCGGAAATCAGCGCCCATCTTGTCAACTTCATCCAGCAGGAACAACGGGTTGCGCACGGCGACCTTGGCCATGTTCTGGAGAATCTTGCCGGGCATCGAGCCGATATAGGTACGGCGGTGACCCCGGATTTCGGCCTCATCACGCACGCCGCCCAGCGACATGCGCACGAACTTGCGGTTCGTTGCCTTGGCGATGGATTGCCCGAGCGAGGTCTTGCCGACGCCGGGAGGGCCGACCAGGCACAGAATTGGCGCCTTCAGGCGATCCACGCGCTGCTGTACGGCTAGATATTCCAGGATGCGTTCCTTGACCTTGTCGAGATTAAAGTGATCCTTGTCCAGCACCTTCTGGGCTTCGGCCAGATCCTTGCTGATGCGCGATTTCTTTTTCCAGGGCAGCCCGGTCAGGGTTTCGATGAAATTGCGCACCACCGTGGCTTCGGCTGACATGGGCGACATCAGCTTGAGCTTCTTGAGCTCGCTCTGGGCCTTGGTCAGCGCTTCCTTGGACAAGCCGGAAGTGTTGATCTTCTTCTCAAGCTCTTCGAGGTCAGCCCCCTCTTCGCCTTCGCCAAGCTCTTTCTGGATGGCCTTGACCTGTTCGTTGAGGTAGTACTCGCGCTGACTCTTTTCCATCTGGCGCTTCACACGACCACGGATGCGCTTTTCGACCTGCAGGATGTCCAGTCCGGTTTCGAGCTGCGACAGCAGGCGCTCCAGGCGCTCGCCGACATTGAACAATTCCAGCACGGCCTGCTTCTGTTCCAGCTTGAGCGGCAGATGCGCTGCAATGGTATCGGCCAGGCGGCCAGCTTCTTCGATGCCGGCCAGCGAAGTCAGAATTTCCGGCGGGATCTTCTTGTTGAGCTTCACATACTGGTCGAACTGACTGATGATCGCGCGACGCATCGCTTCGATTTCATGCGAGCCACGCTCATCGCTGACTACGGGCGTAACCTGGGCAACGAACAGATTGCGCTGATCCTCGATGGAATCCACGCGTGCGCGTTGCGCACCTTCGACCAATACCTTCACGGTGCCGTCGGGCAGCTTGAGCATCTGCAGAATGTTGGCAATGCAACCGATGTCGTAGACATCTTCGGCGGAAGGCTCATCCTTGGCGGCGGACTTCTGCGCCACCAGCAGGATGCTCTTGCCACCTTCCATGGCCACTTCCAATGCCTTGATGGATTTGGGGCGCCCGACGAACAGCGGGATCACCATGTGTGGGAAGACCACCACGTCGCGCAGCGGCAGCAGCGGCAATTCGATGGTTTCGGCAGGCAGTTCAGGCTTGTTTGACATAGGAGGTTTCTCGGGGGGCGTACCCAGACAAGCTGGGGGCAGACGTTCGGGAATCAAGCCCTTTCGGGCCTGATTTCCTCGCGCTCAGTTCGAGCCTGAAACCTTGGGCTGCTCGGCATAGATCAGCAGCGGGGCAGTTCCGGCATCGATGGTGTTTTCGTCGATGACCACCTTGCTGACATTCTCCATGCTGGGCAGTTCATACATGATATCGAGCAGCACACTCTCCAGGATGGAGCGAAGCCCGCGTGCACCGGCGCGGCGCTTGATGGCGCGACGCGCAATGGCTTGCAGAGCCTCGGGGCGGATTTCCAACTCCACCCCTTCCATCAAGAATAGCTTTGCGTACTGTTTGACTAAAGCATTCTTAGGTTCGATCAAGATCTGGATCAGCGCGACCTCATCCAGCTCCTGAAGGGTTGCAACTACCGGCAGGCGTCCGATGAATTCGGGGATCAGACCGAACTTGATCAAATCCTCTGGCTCGCACTGGCGCAGGGCCTCGGAAACCTTGCTGTCGTTGCGCGAGCGCACCTCGGCCCCGAAACCGATTCCCACCGTTTCGGTCCGGTTGCGGATGACCTTCTCCAGGCCATCGAAGGCACCACCGCAGATGAACAGGATGTTGGCGGTATCGACCTGCACGAAATCCTGGTTGGGATGTTTGCGCCCGCCTTGCGGTGGCACGGAAGCCACCGTGCCCTCGATGAGTTTCAGCAGTGCCTGTTGCACGCCTTCGCCCGAAACGTCACGCGTGATCGAAGGGTTGTCGGACTTGCGCGAAATCTTGTCGATCTCATCGATATAGACGATCCCCTGCTGCGCACGCTCGACGTCGTAGTCGCACTTCTGCAACAGCTTCTGGATGATGTTCTCGACGTCTTCGCCAACGTAGCCAGCCTCCGTCAGCGTGGTGGCATCGGCCATCACGAAAGGCACGTTGAGCAGTCGCGCCAGCGTCTGAGCCAGAAGCGTCTTGCCGGAGCCGGTCGGGCCAATGAGCAGGATGTTGCTCTTGGCCAGCTCGACGTCGTCCGCATTGCGCGCAGGATGGCGCAAACGCTTGTAGTGGTTGTAGACCGCCACAGCCAGAATTCGCTTGGCTGAGAGCTGGCCGATCACATACTGATCCAGAATCTCCGCGATCTCGCGCGGCGTGGGCAGCTCGCCCTTTTCCATGCGCGTGTTGCCATCCGCACCGATTTCGTCGCGAATGATGTCATTGCACAGATCGATGCATTCATCGCAAATGAATACGGAAGGCCCTGCGATCAGCTTGCGTACTTCGTGCTGACTTTTGCCGCAGAACGAACAGTAAAGCAGCTTGTCGCTGCCACCAGCTTTCTTGTCCGCCATTTTCAGCCGTCCTAGTTGATGTGCTTCACTCAGGCCGCATCGCTGCGGTTGGTGAGCACCTTGTCGATGAGGCCGTACTCGGCAGCCTCGGCCGCCGACATGAAATTATCGCGATCGGTATCGCGTTCGATGCGCTCCACACTCTGGCCTGTATGCAGGGACAGCATCTGGTTGAGCTTGGCGCGCAGATTCAGGATCTCCCGGGCATGGATCTCGATATCGGTGGCCTGCCCCTGGAACCCCCCCAGAGGCTGGTGAATCATCATGCGCGAGTTGGGCAGAGAGAAACGTTTGCCCTTGGCGCCCGCCGCCAGCAGGAAAGCACCCATGCTGGCCGCCTGCCCCACACAGAGCGTGCTGACATCCGGCTTGATGAACTGCATGGTGTCGTAGATCGACAACCCGGCAGTGACCGATCCACCCGGAGAGTTGATGTAGAAGTAGATGTCCTTGTCCGGATTTTCGGATTCGAGGAACAGCAACTGCGCTACCACCAGATTGGCCGTGACGTCATTGACAGGCCCAACCAGGAACACGACGCGTTCCTTGAGCAGGCGGGAATAGATGTCGTAGGAGCGCTCCCCGCGGCCACTCTGTTCGACCACCATCGGGATCAATCCAAGACCGACGGGATCCCAGACGTTCTGTTGTGTCACTGGATTACTCAAGATTGCTTCTCCTCGCGAATCCGGGAAACGGCGCCAGCCCGAAGGCTGGCGCCCCTACAGCATCAAGCCTGAGGAGCTTGCTCCATCAGCTCGTCGAAACTCACTGCGCGCTCAGCCACCTTGGCCTTGCCCAGCACCCACTCGACCACATTTTCTTCGACCACGGCATCCTGCACGTCACGCAGGTTTTCAGGCTTGGAGTAGTACCAGCGCACCACTTCCTCGGGCCGTTCATAAGTTTGCGCCACTTCGTCGACGCGGGCGCGCACCTGTTCGGGCTTGGCCTGCAGATCATGCTTGTCGACCAGGTCGGCAACAATCAGGCCAAGTTTGACGCGCGTGGAGGCCTGCTCGGTAAACCAGGCTTTTTCCACCGGCACATTTTTCGCATCCACACCGCGGCGGACCAGATCCTGCTTGGCAGCTTCAGCCATGCGCTCCGATTCGCCATCGACCAGTGCCTTGGGCACTTCGAAACCGGCAGCCTTGGAGAGCGCCTCCAGCGCCTGATCGCGCACACGGGCACGGATACGGCGGGCGATTTCTCGCTCAAGGTTGCTCTTGATCTCGGCACGCATCTTGGTTACGTCACCATCCGCGACGCCCAGCGCCTGGGCAAATGTGGCGTCCACCTCCGGCAGGATCGGCACTTCCACGGCCTTCACCGTGATTTCGAACTGTACTGCCTGACCAGCCAATTCCTTGGCGTGATATTCCGCCGGAAAGGTCAGATCGAAAGTCTTGCTTTCACCTGCCGACAGACCTCGCAACGCAGCGTCGAATTCCGGCAGCATCTGGCCACCACCGACCACCACGGGGAAATCACTTGCCTGACCGCCCGCGAAAACTTCGCCATCCTTGCGCCCAGTGAAATCGATCACCACGCGGTCTCCCTCCTGGGATGCGCGCTCGGCCTTTTCGAATGCCGTGCGCTGCTTGCGCAGCACTTCGATGGTGCGGTCGATCTCGGCGTCTCCCACGCTGAGGGCCGGACGCTCGATCTCGACCGCAGTCAGATCTTCCAGCACGACTTCAGGGAACACTTCAAAACTGGCCACGAATTCCATCTTGCCTTCGGCCGCGTCCTGCTTCGGCTCGATGTTGGGAGTACCTGCCACACGCAATTTCTGTTCCTGGACAGCCAGACGGAAACTTGATTCGACGGCATCACCCAGAACTTCCGCACGCACCTGCGGGCCATAAGTCTGTTCGACCAGCTTCAGCGGCACCTTGCCGGGACGGAAACCAGCCATCTTGACCGTGCGAGCCACACGCTGGACGCGTGCAGCCACTTCCTTCTCGATATCGGCCAGCGACACAGCCAGATCAATGCGGCGCTCCAGTGCGCCCAAGGTCACTTCATTCGTTTGCATGCGGAAATTCCCAGATCAAAAGGAGTGAAACAATGGCCAAGGCCACCGCCCCATGAGATAAACCAACAAACGGTGGATTTTAGCACAGTACACCAAGCTCTCCCGGGGCGCTTAGTAGGCCGTGCCACAATGAAAAACCATCAAGACTCTCGTCCCCGGGCCGATAAGCCAAGAGCCATGAACTCTTCTTCCCAGATGTGCGGCCATCAGGTGCATAACGCCACCAAACCCATCCTTGCCTGGGTGATCTGGGCTGGCCTGTGCTCCATCCTGCTGCTGCTGATTGCCCCTCCTCTCTGGCTGGCCGTCCCTGCCAGCACACTGGCTTGCTTGCTGCCTGGCCTTTATCTGCTACGTGGTCAGATTCAAGCTGCAGTACGTGCTGAAACCAAGGCCGATGAAGCACAGGCGGCCAGTGATGCATTCCTGCAACGCATGCTGGATGTCATTCCCCACCCTGTCTATGTCAAGGACGCCGAAAGTCACTATGTGCTGGTCAACGAAGCCTTTGCCCGCGACAAGGGTGTCAGCCGCGAGACATTGATCGGAACGAACGGTATTCCGGAGCGCTATCAAGCCGCTGCGCAACTTCAAAGAGAAGAAGATGAAGCTGTAATTGGCGGTAGCGCCTTGCGCAAGGAGGAGCACAAGACCCATCTCGTGACCGGCAAGCCCGTGTACCGGATCATTGCTAAAGGTAGTTGCCCTGATCGTTTTGGTGCGCCGGTCATCGTTGGTTCCCACTTCGACATCACCGAGCTGCGTGAGGCGCAAAATCAGCTGGCGGCCTCACTGGATCGCGAGCGTGCAATGCGCGATCGCATGCACGATTTCACCCAGCGCCTCATCGACGTTATCCCGGGGCCGGTTTTCGTTCGTGATCCAGACGGTTACTACCTGATGGTTAACGACGCATTCTCTCGGGAGTACGGCAGTACCCGAGAAAAGCTGCTGGGAACCCGCGCTTACAACACGGAAGCCACTACTGCGAGGGTACGCGAAGAGGACGACAGGTTGCTTGCGGGCGAAACTGTGCTCAAGGAAGAGCATCTCCCGCATTTCGAAACCGGTGCAGAACGCTTCCGCATCATCAGCAAGCAGGCTTGCGAGGATGCCGAAGGCAACACGGTGATCATCGGCGCTCACTTCGACATCACCCCGTGGCGGCAGGCAGAGCGCCGGCTACAGGCCGCACTGGCACGCGAACAAACCCTGCACGAAGCAACGCTGCTCTATATACAGCGCATTCTCGATCTGCTGCCCGACCCGGTCTACGTGAAGAGCGCAGAGGGGCGCTATCTGCTCGCCAATGCGGCGTTCGCTCGCGAGCGCGGGGTCTTGCGCGAAACCATCATCGGACTGACCGCCCACGAATTGGGCAACGATGCCGTCGCCAGTGACACATCCGAAGCGGAAGACCGACTGGTGCTTGGTGGAGAGGATATTTACAAGGAGCAGCACACGCGGCATCCGACCTCCAACGAGGAAGTCTTCCGTATCGTGTTCAAGCGCCGCAGCAGCGACCCGCGAGGTGCACCGGTCATCGTCGGGGCCCACCTGGACCTGACACGCTGGAAGATCGCCGAACGTGAGCTGACGGATGCGTTGGCTCGCGAGACTGCGCTCAGGGAGCGGGTCCAGACCTTCATGCAGCGCCTGATCGATGTGATTCCGCAGCCCGTTTACGTCAAGGATCAGCATAGCCGTTTCACGATGGTCAATGAGGCATTCGCGGCCGACCTGCAACGCCAGCCGGACGAACTGATCGGTTTGGGCCCCGAACAGATCGAACATGACCAGACACAGATCGTGCGGGTTCTGGAGGAAGACCATCGGGTACTGTCCGGCGAGATCATTCTCAAGGAAGAAAAGCGGCGCCACTCGATTACCGGCCGTGAAACCTACCGGCTCATCTCCAAACGCAGCAGCCTTGATGCAGAGGGTTTGCCCGTCATCGTCGGAGCAAACTTCAACATCACCAGTTGGCGGGAAGCCGAAATCCGTGCGGAGCGGGCCAGCGAGGCGAAATCCGATTTCCTTGCCAGTATGAGCCACGAGATCCGCACGCCGCTCTCCGGTGTGATCGGCATGCTACGCACCACGCTGCGACGCGAGCCTCTGGGCAAACCGGCGCGCGAAAAGCTCAGCATCTGCGCGACGAACGCCGAGCATCTGTTGGCCATCATCAATGACATCCTCGACTTCTCCAAGATCGAGTCCGGGCAACTCAGCCTGGAGGAGATTGATTTCGACCCCCGCAGTCTCGTCCGGGAAGCCTTGCTGGTCTCGCAGGAGCAGGCGCGTGCAGCGGGACTGAGATTCGAGGTGCTGTTCGGTGATCACCTGCCGCGCGCCTTGCGGGGTGATCCGACGCGCCTGAGACAAATCCTTCTGAACCTTGTAGGCAATGCGCTCAAATTCACGGAGCGTGGAAGCATCAGCGTCACGATGGATGCTAGCCCTGCCGAGGGAAAACTCTATCTGCTCCGCTGCGAAGTCCGGGACACCGGCATCGGAATTCCCGCGGAGGCACGCAGCAGGATCTTCGAGCAGTTCCAGCAGGCAGACAGCTCGACCACACGGAAATACGGTGGCACAGGCCTCGGGCTCGCCATCTGCCGTCAGCTCGTCGAAGCCATGAGCGGTGAAATCGGAGTGGAAAGCGAACTGGGCAGGGGGAGTAGTTTTCAGTTCAGCGTCCCCCTGCAGGCTGGTGCCCTGGAGCCCTATCAGGAAACAGGACAGGCCGTACGTCCGCACAGCCGACACCTGAAGATCTTGTGCGCGGAAGATGCCCCGACCAATCAGATGGTCATCCGCGAGCTGCTGGAGGAGATGGGGCATCGTATCGACATCGTGGAGAACGGTTTTGATGCCATCGTGGCCTTGGCCAAACGTGATTACGATCTCGTGCTCATGGACGGGCGCATGCCTCGCATGGACGGCGTGGCGGCCACACGGGCGATCCGTGCGGGTGGGCTGCCCGAGATCCGTGTCCGCAATCCTGCCATCCTCATCGTTGCGCTGACGGCGAATGCGGGCAAGGAAGATCGCCAGGCCTACCTGAACGCCGGCATGAATGATTTCCTGACCAAGCCGGTTGACGAACAACGCCTGCATGCCTTGATCTCGCAGACGATCCGGGAGCAGGACGATGCAGAGGCCAGCACAGGCAAGCCTGCTGGCAGCAGCCAGAAGCGGCTGTTCCAGTTGCGCATGCGCCAGGTCTTTGATGCGGAGATACCGTCGCACATCGAAACGGTGGAGCGTCTGATGTCAGTCGACGATGCTGAGGCGCTGGCACGTGAATTCCACAGCATCCGTGGTGGTGCCTGCTACACCGGAGATGAGGATGTATTCAACCTGTCCGGAGAGCTTGAGGCACTGGCGGATAGCCGCGATTCTGCCCTGCCCGCTCGCTGGCAGGCACTGAAGGAATTTTTGCTCGGTTTACCGGCCAGCCGGACACAAGGAGATAGCTGATGCGCAAACGATGGCGGGGCTTTCTGCTTTACGCGCTGTTCCTGTCCGTCACGGCTTCGTGTCTGTATTTCCTTTCCCTGCCGTCCTGGCTTGACCTTTTGCTGCTGGCCTTGCTGGCCTGGATCGCACACATCCTGTCCGACCTGCGCAACACGGAAACGGGTTGGCGAGAGTTTACCCAACGCTTCATCGATGCCATTCCGGAGCCGATCTACATCAAGGATGCCCAAGCCCGCTTCCTGATGGTCAATGAAGCCTTTGCCCAGGAACGACGTGTCAGTGCAAGTGCCTTGATCGGGCAGACATCCTTCGATCTGGCACGGGATGAACAGACCAGTGAGCTCGTAGCGCAGGAAGATGCCGCTGTACTGGATGGTAACGTCGTATCCAAGGAGCAACACACCACCTATCCCATCACCGGCGAAGAGTGCTATCGGCTGGGGTCGAAACGCTTGTGTAACGGACCACGTGGCGAGCCCTTGATCATCGGTGCCCATTTCGACATTACGGGGCTCCGTCATACGGAAATCCGCATGCAGGAGGCACTCATCCGCGAGACGCTGCAACGGGAGAGGATGCAGACCTACATGCAGCGCGTCATTGATGTGATTCCGCAGCCGGTCTATATCAAGGCTGCAGACAGCAGCTATCTGATGATCAACCAGGCCTTCAGCAAGGAGCGCATGTTGGGTGCAGATTCCTTGCTGGGCAGGACTCCTTACGATCTGGCCAAGGATTCCTCTTTTGCTGAACGTGTGATCGCTGAAGACCAGGAAGTGCTCTCCGGCCGGATGGTACTCAAGGAAGAGCGCCTGCCCCATCCCGTGACCGGCGCAGAACGATTCCGCATCATCTCTAAAGGTAGCTGCCTTGATCCCCAGGGGAATCCAGTGATTGTCGGGGCAAATTTCGACATCACCAACTGGCGGGAGGCCGAGCAACGCTGGCAGCAGGCCAGTGCAGCAAAATCGCACTTCCTGGCGAGCATGAGCCATGAGATCCGCACCCCACTATCGGGCGTGATCGGCACCCTGCAGCTGGCACTCTCCACGCGGGGGATATCCCCCGACGTCCAGAATTACCTGGCCAATGGTCTGCAAAGCGCAGAGAACCTGATGGTCATCCTCAACGATATCCTCGACTTCTCTGCCATCGAAGCCGGCAAGTTGAAGCTCGAGGAGCTGGCCTTCAACCTGCCGGAATGCCTGGAGGCCGCGCTGACACCGTGGCGCATCCAAGCGAAACAGAAAGGGCTGGAATTCCTGGTCGACACGGATCAATCGCTAGCCAAGCATGTCCGGGGGGATCCGGGACGTCTGAAGCAGATTCTCGTGAACCTTCTGAGCAATGCCATCAAATTCACCGAGCGGGGTGAGTTGCGCATCGCTTTCCGTACCAGACCAGCCAAGCAGACAAACAGATTGCTGCTAGAGGCTAGCGTGGCCGATACGGGCATAGGCATCCCGACGCAAGCCATGCCTGGGCTATTCAGGATGTTTCAGCAGGCCGACACGTCGAGCACGCGGCGATTCAGTGGCACCGGGCTGGGACTCGCCATTACCCGGCAATTGGTTGAAGCCATGAATGGCAGTATTCAGGCGCAGAGCGAGTCCGGGCAAGGCAGCCTGTTTTCATTTCAGCTGGAACTGGGGCTGGCCGAAGCAGATGAGATTGTGGAAGAACACGGTCTGCGCCCACATGCTCGCCCGCTGCACGTCCTGTACGCGGAAGACGTGCGTGTGAACCAGTTGATAGTCTCCGCACAACTACACCAGATGGGTCATACGGTAGAAATTGCCGGCAATGGGCGAGAAGCGCTTGAAGCGTTGGCTAGAACCGACTTTGATCTGGTACTGATGGACGGTCGAATGCCGGAAATGGATGGTCATGAAGCCACACGCCTGATCCGTGAGGGTGGGCTTCCCGGGCTACCTGTCCGCAAACCGCAGATCCATATCGTTGCGATCACGGCAAACGCAGCCCTGGAGGATCAGGAAGCCTGCCTTGCTGCCGGAATGAATGAAGTACTGATTAAACCTGTCCGCGAAGCTCAGCTCCATGCCCTGCTCCAGCGCTTCATCGACTGTCATCCGGGCTGAAGAAATGGATAGCCAATGAAAAAACCCGCCTGAGGCGGGCTTTTCTACAGACGGTGGTGAACAAACTACGGACGGGCATCTGAACCGGCAGCAGTCTTGCCGCGCCGTACGGGCTTGCGGCGTACCGCTCCAGGGTTGAATTCACCATCCAGATGCTTCAGTGCATCCTTGCGTGCTTTCAGTGCCATCTTGAATGCACCTTCTTCTCCGTATTTCTTTACCGAGAACTTCACGCGCTTGCGGCGCCCATCCGGCAGAGGCCAGGAAGCCACCCAGAACCAGCGCTGCTTTTCTTCTGGCAGATCGCGGGTCTCCGAAGCGCAGTAGCGGCATACCCCCACCACGCCGGAACGGTTATTTTTCTTGACGATATTCGAGTATTCGCGCATCGAGAAAGGCGGATGCTTGGCGATGATCTCGTCACGATACGCCTTTGCAGCCAGGAAAGATTTCTGCTTGCCGCCATGCACTCCATCACTGAAATGCTTGCGGAAAATCTCGCCACGCCGTTGGACGGTCACGAGCCAGCCGTGGGTGCGGCTGACCTCGTTATCTACCCTGCTGATTCCGTACACACTGCCTCGGCTCACTTGACTCCTCCATCTGGCTGTCTTGAATGACGGCGGCGATGAAAGGAATTTCGGCCAGGGCAATGAAAACTTTAGGAAGAACAAGCACTAGGAGTCGCTTCAGGGAAGCCGCCGGTCATGCCACATGAAAGACGGCCTCCGAATTCCGTCGTCAGGAGCCGTTGCCGCGAATCTCGGCCGGGTTGATGTAGCGGAACGGAATGCCCACGAAGAGCGCGCCGCCGACGATGTTGCCCGCCGTGGCGAACACCAGATTGAAGATAGCCTCGCGTGCAGTGATGGAACCATTGCCGAACAAGGACATGGAGAAGGTGCCCATGTTGGCGATCGAGTGCTCGAAGCTTAGATAGAGGAAGATGAAGACTACCGTGATCATGATCGTGATCTTCGCGATGTCCTCCTTCATGCTCAGCGCCAGGCGCACGGCCAGGCAGACGATCCAGTTCGCCAGGATGCCCTTGATGAAGATGGCGAAAGCCCCCTGATGTACCTTGTGGGCTGCCCCGTCATACAGTGCATGGTCAAGTGGCAGTGCATCCAGGGTGCCCGCGCCGTAAAGCAACAGGGCCACGATGATCGCGCCAATCAGGTTACCGGCGTAGCACACTGTCCATAGCAAAACGCTCTGCAGCCAGGTCGTCTTGCCTTCGGCCGAAGAAACGGCCAGATACATGTTGTTGCTCGTGAACAGCTCGGCATTCGTGAAGACAATGATGCACAGCCCGACACCGAAGAAGGCCGAGGAGATTACCTTGCCGAAGGGAGAGTCGTGCAGGTTGTGGGCAAGACTCCAATAGACGAAGACGATGATGGACAGGTACATCCCGGCCAGGATTGCACGGGCCAGGTAGCGGCCAGGGTCACGTTCAAGCAGGGAAATCTTGCGCACGCCACTGGCGGCGGACTTTTCGACGTAGGGACGGTCGATCATGATGCAGCATTGCTCCAGAGGAAGGGTCACGGCGAGATGCCGCTTGCGCATTGCAGCACAAGCAGCGTTTGTAGGCTTTGATACAGGCGAAACGAATCCGATCAGGGCGGATGAAATCGCCCTTGCCAGCTGTTTCTGGCATGCAATACGGCATCCAGTCGGGCCGGGAACTCCGATAGCCGGAAGCCCCAATCCGGCGACAGCCGCAGTCTGGGCGGGACTTCGCTGCCCAGGCGCTGGATCTTGAAATCCGGGGGCAAGCACTCAAGCATGTCCGCCACGCATTCCAGGTAGGTCTGTGGGTCCAGGAGTGGCACACTTGCCGGATCACGCAGGTACTGTTGTGCTAGGCGCGTATGCCGTACCACCTGCAACTGATGGAATTTCAGCGCATCCAGTGGCAGTTGTGCCAGTGCCCAGGCGCCGGTGCGTAGCGTTTCCGGCGTCTCACCCGGTAGGCCCAGAAGCAAATGCCCGGTGATGAAAAGCCCCCGCGCTGCGGCTCTCGTGACAGCCTCGCGGCTACAGGCGAAGTCGTGCCCTCGCAGGCAGTCGGCCAGGACTTCGTCATTGCAAGACTCAATGCCGATCTCCAGCTCTACCAGGCATTCCCGAGCCAAGCGCATCAGAAGATCCAGCACCTCATCAGGCAAGCAGTCTGGACGCGTGCCGATCACCAGCCCGTCAATGCCCGGCTGCGCCAATGCCTCACGATAGGTGTCCTCCAGGCGCTGGAGGTCGCCATAGGTGTTCGAATAGGTCTGGAAATAGGCGAGATAATGCTTTGCGTCGGGATAGCGCCGACGCATGAAGGCCATTCCGGTCGTGATCTGTTCCCGGATCGTCGGCTGTTCTCGCAGATAAGAAGGAGAGAAGCCGTCGTTGTTGCAGAAACTACAGCCACCGATGCCCAATGAGCCATCCCGGTTCGGACAGGTGAAGCCTGCCTCTACGGATATCTTCTGTAATCGGCCGCCATGGGTTGCACGAACCCAGTCGTTGTAGGCGTTGTAACGACGCCCACTGAATAGCGTAGGGGCTTCCCTCTCCTGAATTGCTTCGTCCTTCATCGCAGGCTGGCGTTGAGCAACCCGGCCAGCCTTTGGGCTGCCAACAGAATCTGCTGACGGATGACAGGCACGCTGGCGGCTTGATAGGCAGCATCCAGTTCGAATTGATCGGGCGTTGGCTGACCACATGCGAACCCTGGCAGACCTGCGAATACGCTGTCACGGGAGACATCACGACTCTCCAGCATCCAGCGCCTAGGCTCTGCAGGGGAATAAGGTGGCTGAGTTGGGCGTTCATCCAGCGCCGGAATCTTCCATCCTTTCACTGCTGCGTCCAGCAAGGCGTCATCCCAGACCGTGTGAAGCGTGCTACCCGACTTTTGCTTCTTTCCGGACAACTGCGCCGGCTTGCTGCCTGCTGCTCCCTGCTCGCCGGAATGCAAAGGCATGTGCAGATCGCCAACGAGATGCACAACCCATTTGAGTGCCTCGTTGCGCTCTCGATGGCTGCGCTGAAGATCCGCCAATATTTGCGTTTGTGTCACGATGATTTCATCCACGCAAAGTCCTTTGGGGCACTTGCCGAGCGCTTCGCTGCAGACCTGGTTCGTGCGGGAATGCCAGCCTCTGTAGGCCGCAGGATTGTTGGCACGCTCATGTTCCCTTATTTCATCTGGCCAGGATGCAATCTGTGTCAGACGATCACGCCCCGAAGGCTCTCCCCGGGCATCCAGGTCACCTTCAAGCAAAGCTTCCACATCAGCACGCGCCTCCGGGGTGAGTGCCTGCCAGGCCAGTTCGGCAACCAGGGCGTGACCACGGCCATTCCAGGCCAGCGCGGATTGTCCGCCCAGCATACATAGCAGCATTACAAGCAGGGTTCGCATGGTCAGATCAGTAATGCGGGGGAATCTCTTCGCGTAAATCACGAGGTTCGCCAGATTCAGGCGCGCGCGCCTGCAGTTGCTGGTACAACACTCGGATCTGGGCCTGCAACTGCTCGATCTGCTCCTGTTGGCGAAAGACCGTGCGATTCAGCACGTCAAGCATGTCATCCGCCAAGCAAAGCTTCTCCTCCAGCGCCGAGATACGTCCTTCGTCCATCACGCCTGCCTTCACGGAATCAAGAAAGAGCGCGAAGATACTCCTTACTCGCCGGCTCTGCAGCATTCCGACGCGGTCTTAGTACGCAGATTTGCATGCGTTCGGCCTACAATCCTCCGCCCTGTTCCTGAAGGTTTTTGCATGCTCAGTTATCGTCATTCCTATCATGCTGGCAATCACGCCGACGTGCTCAAACACACTATTCTGTTGCAGTTGCTGGAGCATCTGGGCAAGAAGGACAAAGCCTACTGGGTCGTGGATACGCATGCCGGTGCTGGCCTCTATGCGTTGGACAGCCCGCATGCGGAAAAACTCGGCGAGTACCGCGAGGGAATCGGTCGGCTGTGGGAGCGTTCCGATCTGCCGCTGGCGCTGGCGCACTATGTTGCCCAGGTACGCGCCTGCAACCCGGATGGTAGCCTGCGTGCTTACCCCGGCTCTCCCTGGCTGACCCAGCAGGCGCTGCGTTCTCAGGACCGCCTCCGCCTGTGTGAGTTGCACAGCACGGATCTGCGTCTTCTCGACGAATATCTGGGCCATACCGACAAGCAGACGCAGATTTTCGGAGAAGACGGTTTTTCGCGCCTGAAGGCCCTGCTTCCGCCCCCCAGCCGTCGGGGGCTTGTGCTGATTGACCCTTCATATGAGCTGCGTGAGGACTATGCTCGTGTCTGCGAAGCGTTGAAGGATTCCCTGTCGCGATTTGCGACCGGTACCTACGCTATCTGGTTTCCGCTGTTGTCTCGCCCCGAATCGCGACACCTGGCGTCGAAACTCAAGACCATTGCCGGCAGGGATTGGCTCTACGCAGCATTCTGTGTACGCGAGCCTCAGGCGGAGGGGTCCGGCATGTATGGCAGTGGCATGTTTATCGTCAATCCTCCCTGGACATTGGCAAAGACACTTGAGCTAGAACTTCCCTTCCTGCAGAAAACGCTGGCTCAGGGACCGGGCGCTCACCATGTACTGGAACAGCATGTCTCCTGATATTCGACCTCCCTGCCATCAACGAAGGGCAACAGTGCGGGTCTTGCCCACAAGTCTTTCGTTACCGTGTGAGTCTGCTTGGGCGGCCATAATTCGACATTCCGCTTGCAGACGGCCCCATTTCCCGACGTCACACACTCACGCATGAATCCGGCCCATCCAGCCCCCCTGTCCCCGCATTTGCCGAAGGCTTCTCGCATGCCGCCGGCACTGCAGCGTATACGCCAGGGGGTCTGGATTTTTTATGTGGCCACCGTCCTGATGCTGGTCGTGGCATCGGTCTGGTTCACAAAGGAGGATTACTACAACACGCTGGCTGCAGCACAGCGGCAAGCGCTATCACTGGCCCGTTCTCTGGATGAACACATTACCCGCTCCTTCGTCTCGGTAGATCAGGCCATGCAGAACGTCGCCGAGGATATCGAACGGGCCGGGGGTATGGATCGCGTTGACGAGCATTGGGCCTACGAACGCTTGAAGAGTAAGGTGGAGAACACACCCCAGATCCGCGCCATCATCGCTATCGATTCAAAGGGGGTTCTGCGCGCGCACGGGCTGGAATATCCGACGCGGCGCGTGAGTCTGTCCGATCGTAGCTACTTCCCCTACCACCAGAAGAACATCGAAACCCGCTTGCGCATCGGGGAACCCATCATCAGCCGGACCGACTACAAATGGCTGATCCCGCTGACCCGCCGTGTCAATGTCGCGGACAATAACTTTGGCGGCGTGCTGCTCTCGGGGGTCGAACCCGACTACTTCTTGCGCTTCTATGAATCCTTGCACCTCGAGCGCGGTACCCGCGTCGAAATCCTGCGCAATGACGGAGTGATACTGCTCAACTATCCGCTGAACATTCACGTCCTTGGAACCCCTCTGAACGAGATCCTGCCTGCAAGCTACGAGTTGCTGCTGCGTCTGCGTCACGGTTTCGAACGGATGGATTATGCGGAAGAAGATCGTTTCGTGGCGCAGCTGCAAAGTAGCTCGTCACTGCCCTTGACGGTCCGCGTAAGCCTGGATGCCGGCCAGGTGTTGCAGCATTTTTATCAGAGCGCATGGGTCCGTGCGCTCTCCGGGCTGTTTGCGATCTTTATCCTCAGCGTCATGCTCTATCTGCTGCTGCGCCAGATCAGGCGCCTGGCAGAGTCCGAGGCACGTCTGCACCTGACCCAATACACGGTCGACGAATCTCCCGACATGATCCTGTGGTGCACCTCTGACGGCCGCTTGTGTTATGCCAACAGGCTTCTTGGTGAGGTCTGTGGCCTGTCCCAGTCGCAACTGGCGACGCGAAACATCACCGAGCTGCTCACGGACGGCGCACTGGCCTGGGAACGATTGCGTGCCGATCTTCTTGAGCATCAGTCTCACCACAGCGAAGGCTTCCTGTCATGCAGCGACGACAAACGCGTTCCGGTCGCCATCACGCTGGCTCCCTTGACGGATGCCGGGCGCGATCTATATTGCGTGACCCTGCGGGACATCAGCGAACGCTATGCCGCCGAAACCGAGCTTCGTCGGCATAGGGATCATCTTCAGGAACTCGTTTCCGAACAGACCCGAGAGATCCGCAACATCCTTGATGCCAGTCCATTGGCCATCATGCTGTCGGTGAACGAGCAGGTTCAGTTGATCAATCCAGCCTTCGAAACCCTGTTCGGGTATGAACAGCAATCAATCACGGGATTACCAGAGCAGCTCGTTTACCTGTCGCAAGAGGAATACAACAAACTGCGTGGCGCGCTGCACAGTCGGATTTCGATGGGCGGAACCTTCCGTGCGGAAACCCAACTGCGCCGGCGTGAAGGGGGAAGCTTCTGGGCTTCGTTGTTCGCCAGGGCCCTAGACCCACAGGATCTTGCCAAGGGCGTGGTCTTCATCTTCGAGGATGTGAATGCACAGCGTAGTGCCGCTTTGGCGCTGAAACAGTCCGAGCGATCAAGCGCTCGATTCTGGATACTGCTGCAGATGCCTTTGCCCTTATCGATACCCAGCGCCAGTTCGTCGATGTCAATCAGGCCTTGTGCCGGATGATCGGGATCCCGCGCAGCATGCTGCTGGGGCAGACTCCCGAGGCGGTTTGGGGCGACGTGCTTGCCCGGCGCATCTTCCCTATGGATTTTTCTCAAGGGGGGCAGGAAGAGCTCGAATTGCCCGTGGCTGGCAGCGAGATGCTGCATGCTTTCCTGATCAAGCGTGGCAGCCTGGGGAACGAACAAGGCGAAGCCAGCCACCGGTTCGCTTTTCTTATCGATATCCAGCACCGCCGGGAAGTCGAACGCTCACTGGCCGAAGCACGGGATCTGGCCGAAGCGGGCAGTCAGGCCAAAAGCCGCTTCTTGACGAATATGTCGCATGAACTGCGCACCCCGATGCACGCTATCCTGTCTTTCGCGGAAATGGGTCGGCAACGGGCCGCGGGCGATGAATCCAGTCATCTGGGCCGTTACTTCGAACGCATCGAAAACGCAGGCCGACGCCTGCTGAGCTTACTCAACGATCTACTCGACCTCTCACGGCTCGAGGCAGATCGGATGACCTACGAGAAGCAGCGACATGATCTTGTCGCCACCATTCAGGGCGCCATAGCGGAAATCTCGGCCTTGCTGCAAACCAAGCATCTGCGGATTTTCGCTGAGGATCACGAACCTCTGATCGCAGTTTTTGACCGAGCCCGTATTACGCAGGTGCTGGTCAATCTCTTATCCAATGCCGTGCGTTTCAGTCCGGAGAACGGCAGTATCCGCATAGAACTGGTCACCAAACATATCGATGCAAACGGCCGACACATGATGGGCTTCTCTGTCCACAATCTTGGGCCGGCCATTGCCGCCGAAGACATGGAGCGCATCTTCGAATCCTTCGTGCAGGGCAGTCACAACGCAGGTGGAGGCACCGGTCTGGGGCTGGCCATCAGCCGGCGCATCATGCATGACCACGGTGGCAGCATCCAGGCTTCAAACCATCCGGATGGTGGAGCAGAATTCACCGTATTACTGCCTGCAGAAGAGCCCTGAAGCCCGATTCAAAGGGCTGTGCTTATCTCAGCCATACGCTCCTGGTTCCGGTGTCTGATGGCGAGAAATGCGTCACAGTGCTGACGAAACTCTTCACTGCTCTTGGGCATGGATACTCGGGCCCGGGTGATGTCCGAAATGAGATCATGCGCCCGCATGATCAGGCGCAAGCCATGCTCACATTCCAGAGCCAGGCACTCGGAAACATCTGCTGGAAGAACCGGTTGGTAATTGCGTAACGACTCGCCTGCGACAGTAAAACGTGCCCATACGTCGAAGATAGAAGAGTCGGTACGCAGCACCTCGCACTGAATCGCCCCCGGTTCACTAGACACTTCGAAGCCTTAAGCTGGCAACCAAGTGGAGGTGTCTATGAGTAGCAAGCGATACACGGAAGAGTTCAAGATTGAAGCGGTCAAGCAAGTGACCGATCGCGGACATAGCGTTGCGGACGTTGCCGGGCGACTGGATGTGAGCAT